>CAZFLE010000107.1:0-24877 GCA_964519895.1 uncultured Enterobacterales bacterium
GTCCCCTCCGCCGTGCCGCCAGCCGACGAACGTCCGTACTTCGGACGTTCGTCCCTCCCAACTCAGGTGGACGCCCTCAACGTCCGAAGTACGGACGTTCGTCCCCTCCGCCGTGCCGCCAGCCGACGAACGTCCGTACTTCGGACGTTCGTCCCTCCCAACTCAGGTGGACGCCCTCAACGTCCGTACTTCGGACGTTCGTCCCCCCCAACCCACTCAAGGCACCGCAGCCGTCCGCGCGTACTGGGCCACCAGGTTCACCATCTCCACCTCGGCGTGGTCCCCCGCGGGGCTCACCCGGGCCACCTGGACTGTGTCCTGGCCGACGGTGATCACCACCATGCCCACCGACGGCAGCATCGAGCCTGGCGCCACCACGACCTCTGTGCCGTCCGGGAGGCCCAGGGCCGCCCTGGGAGGTTGGGCGTTGTGCAGGGTGCCCAACAGGCGCACACCCCACGCGGCGCTGCTTGGCAGTCCGAAGGGGTCGACCATCGCCGGGGCACTCGTCTCGGGCTGCTCGGCCGGCTCGGGCTCCAGGGCCGGTTCTGGCTCGTCGACCGGCTCCAGCGCGGGCTCGTCTCCGGCGTTCGGCCCCCAGGGGTTGTCGAAGCTGTCGCTGGCGTCGGCCTGGCCGTCGCCCGCGTCATCCGCGTCGCCATCCGCTGCCAAGCTGCCCTCGAGCGCGTCCTCGGCGTCACGGAGCTGGCTCGCCAGCCTGGGCGGGGGCGACGGTGTCAGAGGCGACGCCTGGGCCGACTCGACCACACCAAAGGGCTCCAGCAGGTCCCAGTTGGGGGTGGCGTCCTCACAGCCCATCACCAGCATCGCCAACAGCATCGCAGCCTCCGACGGCCCGATCCTATCGCGCGGGGATCGCCCCGGCTCCCATCACGGCGTGCGGACGAACACCCGAAAGCTGGTGGCAAAGGCGTTGGTCGAGCTGGCCGCGTGCCGGTGCTCGCTGTGGCCCGGGATCACCACGCTGCTCCAGGCCAACTGGTCCTCGAAGGCCAGGCCGTCGGCCCCGTGGAAGACGGTCAGGATCTCCACCGGCAGGTCCAGCCCGGACAGGTTGCGCAGGTTGACCTGGACCTCGAGCCGGCCGTCGTCGGCGCGAGTGAGCTGGTGCCCCGCCAGCGCGACCAGGCGCCAGGAGGACACGTCCGAGACCAGGATCTCGCCACTGGTCGGCGGGTCCACGAAGCTCTGGACCGGGCGGATCTTGGAGGGGGCACACCCGGCGAGGGTGGCGACCCACAGAGCTGCGACCAGGACTGCTCTCCAACGCATGGCGCCTCCACCCTCCTCCATCGGATCGCTCCCCCCCCGGCCTGAGGTCTGCGCTTGTCACAGGATGTTCCGGGTCTACCTTGTGCGGGTGCTCCACCGTCTCCTCCTGACCCTGGTCCTGCTGGGCAGCCTGTTCATGGCCGGCCCCGTCCACGCCGCCGAGTGGACCCTGCCCCCGGCCAACGACGCCTTCGCATCGAGCCTGGAGCCGCCCCCGCCCGTGCCCGAGGGCTGGATCACGGTCCACGGGGTCTACGCCCGCGTGCACGCCCCGGCGTCTCACGACAACGCTGCCCAGCGCCTGGCCAACCACGCCGCCCGCGCCGTGCCCGAGATCGCCGAGCGTCTGGCCCTGCCCGCAGGCCGCACGATCACGGTGTTCCTGGCCGACAGCGACGCGACCTTCCGCAGCCTGCAGCCCGGTCCGGTGCCCTCCTGGGCAGACGCCACGGCCTGGCCCCACCGCTCCCTGGTGTTCCTGCGAGACGGCCAGACTCGCGGCGGGGTGGCCAAGCCCATCGAACAGGTCCTCGATCACGAGATCACCCACGTGCTGTTGGGCCAGGCCTTTGGCCCCCGCCCCGTTCCCACCTGGCTCCAAGAGGGCCTGGCCCAATGGGTCGCGGGCGAGTACGGCCCCGAGACCACCCGGCAGATCGCCAGCGGGATGCTCGGCCGCGGCCTGCTCAGCCTGGAAGACCTGGGCCACGGCTTCCCCGAGGACCCCTTGCGGGCGCGCCTGGCCTATGCCCAGAGCGCCGACCTGATCGGCTGGCTGGTGTCTGAGCACGGCCTGTCCTCGGTGAACACGCTGACCCACGCCCTGGCCACCGGCAGCCCCTTCACCGCGGCCTTTCGCAAGGCCACCGGCGAGTACCCCGAGGACCTGGACGCACGCTGGCGCGGTCGCCTGAACACGTCGTGGATGTGGGTGGAACCCCTGACCGGCGACGGCGTCTGGTGGGGCGTGGCGGTGCTGGGCCTGCTCGCGGCGGTCTTCAGCGTGCGCCGGCGCAACACCCGCGTCCGCGCTCGCTGGCGCAAGGAAGAAGAGCTCGAGGCGCTGCTCCTGCGCCTGCATCGGGTCCAGGCCTGGCAACGCCAACAGCGCATGGGCGCCCAGGCGCCGCCCCCCGCCGACGTGTGGGAAGACGGCAGCCAGACCCAGCACTGAGCCCCCGCGGGCCGCTCACTCCTCGAACATGAGCGCCCGGAGCGCCCCGGCCACGTCGTCGTGCCCCAGCTCGTCGGGATCGACACCCTGGCAGAAGTCCCCCACGAACATCTGGAAGGCCTGCTCGTCGTGGTCGATGCAGAGGTCGTCCAGACATGCTGCGAGCTCGGGGGACAGGCCCGGATAGCTCACCTCGCACCGCACACGGGCTGTGAAGACCAGGGGTTCGGCAGCGTCCTTGAGCCACGCACGACAGCACACCTTGGCCGGTGTGATCTCGCCGATCCGCAGCTGCACGTTCAGCGTGCGCTCGCCGACCAGGCGCACCGGCAGAGGAACCAGCACCCTGGGGCCCAGCTCCTGGCCCTGGGGACACAGACCGACGACCGTGATCGTCTCCAGCAGGACCTTGTTCCGGGCGGAAAGGCGTAGCGCCACGGGCAGTCCCTGCGACGACGGGGCCCCGGGTCGGACCGTGATCTCCAGGTTCATCGCTGCCCCGGCCAAGCTCTCGACTCGTATAATCCCGTCGATCTGGGGTTCAAGCTGCGCAGGACATGGTGCTCGTCGGACTGACAGTGTTGGGCCTGGTGGCCTGTGAACAGGTCGAGCGGCCCGCACGGCCCGACGCGGCGACGTTCATGGCGACCCAGATCGACACCGCGGTCGAGCCTCTGTACGAAGAGGAAGACGAGGTCGTGCTGCGCGGTGGCAACAACAAGCCCGTGGTCCGCCAGGCCCGCATCGATCCTCAGAAGCCCAAGCGCGGCGACCCCCTGCAGATCATCGTCGACACCTTTGACAAGGACGGCGACCTGCTCCGCACCACCTACCGCTGGCTGCTCAACGACAAGCCCCTCTCGGGCGCCGCGAGCAAGCGCCTGACGCCGGGGGCCTATGAAAAGGGCGACACCGTGGCGGTCGAGGTGACCGTGACCGACGGTCCCAACGACACCGTGTACGTGTCGGAGCCGGTGACGATCCAGAACTCCCCGCCCACCATGAAGCCGCCCAAGGGCACCGCGAACCTGGACGGCATGCGCGTTGACGTCACGGACCCCGACGACGACGAGATCCGCTTCTCCCTGAGCGGGGCCCCGCCTGGCCTGAGCATCGATCAAGAGGGCGTGCTGCACTTCTCCGGCAGCGACGACATCACCGAGACCACGACCTACACGACGCGCATCATCGCCGAGGACTCGGACACCGAACAGGCCATCTGGGAGCTCACGCTGACCCTGAACCCTGCCAAGCCCCCCACCAAGCGCTACACCCCCAAGATCACGGACGAAGCGCAAGACGACGGTTGATCACACCCGCCCGCCCCGACTCCGGTGGTGGGCGATGCCGTCCAGCAAGCGGGCCAGCTCGGTCTCCAGGTCTCCTTCGCCGTCGAGCGCCAGCTTGGCGTGGACCCGGGAGGGCTGGACGTGGCGACGGTGCATCGGTCGCACCGTCTCCAGGTACTGCCGCAACACGTCGTCGGGGCTGCGGCCGCGCTCGGCGATGTCCCGGGACAGCCGACGAGCCAGCCGCAGGTCGTCGTCGGCCTGGACCCACACCATCAGGTCGAAGCGCGCCCGCAGCGCCGGGTCGGCCAGGACCAGGATGCCCTCGACCAAGACCACCGCACAGGGGGTCACGCGGTCACCGACCGGCCCGCGGGTGTGGGACTTGAAGTCATAGACCGGGAGCTCGGCCGGCTGCCCGGCCCGCAACAGGTCCAGATCGGCGACCAGGCGGGGGGTGTCCAAGGCGGCGGGGTGGTCGTAGTTGTGGACCGACGGCTCCGGCACGTCGAAGTAGTAGCGGTCGTGCTGGATCCACAGGCAGTCGTCGCCCAAGGCCGCTGCGGCCCGCCGGGCCAGCGTGGTCTTGCCCGACGCCGTGCCCCCGCCGATTCCCACGACCAGGGGCGCCTCAGGGACGGTTGCCAAGCTCCTTCTCCCGTGCGGCGTCGGCCGTCTTGACCTCGTCGCGGGTGCCCCAGCTGTAGCTGTTGATGCCGTCGCCGTAGGGGCTCTTGGGCTCGACGCCCTCTTGGAGCCAGTGGGCATCGGCCTGGCGGGAGTAGGCCACCGCCAGGTCCAGAGCCCCGGCCTGCCCGGCCTGGACCGTCTGGACCAGGAGCTCCGAGGTCTCGGCGTAGGCCTTGCGGGCCGCGACGAGCTCGGCGTCGTCGACGCCAGCGATCGCGGCGCCGAGCGCGTCCTTGTCGGCCTGGGCCAGGTTCGACGCGCTCAGTGCGTCGGTCAGGGCCGCCCGCTGGGTGCCGATCGCTGCTGCGTCCTTGTCGGCCAGGGCCACGCCCAGGTCCAGGTAGGCACGCACCACCGGCTCCATGGTGAGGTTCTTGCAGCAGTGCATGGCCTGCCGCATCAGAGGCTTGGGCAGCGGCGGCGGCTCCGGGGTGGTCTGCTTGGGCGTCTCCGCCACGGCGGGGGACTGGTCGGCAGGCGGTTGTTCGCCCCCAGCGCAGCCGACCCCCAAGGGGCTCAGGCCCAGCAGGGTCCATATCAAGGCTCTCTGCGACATCGGGCCTCCGAAGCCGCGCGAGCCTACCTCGCGTCGGGCCCGTCCTCGTCGGGTGGCCCGGCCACCGACCCCAGCGCAGCCACATCGCCGATGCGGACCTCGGCCCGCAGGATCGCCCCGGGCTCCATCACGACCGCAGCCGCGTCGATCTGCCCCGTGGCGCGCCCGGTGGCGGTGACCCGCAGCAAGCCACGGACCCTCAGCTGGCCGTCGACCCGGCCCGAGAGCACCACCTCCTGGGCATCGACCTGGCCCTCGATGCGTCCCTCGACCCCGACCTCCAGGAGTTCATCGCTGTAGATGCGCCCCAGGAAGAGCCCGTCCACGCGCACACGGCCCTCGAAGCTCAGGTCGCCCTGGTAGGTCGCTCCCCGCCCCAGGAAGGCGTTGAGGGGCCGCGCGTCGGCGCTCACTCGTTGCCGCGGAGGGCTCCGATCAGCCGCTCCAGGTCCTCGTTGGAGTAGTAGTCGATCGTGATCCGTCCCCCGCCGCCGCGCTTGCGCGGGTGGATGGCCACCGCTGTGTTGAGGGCACGGGTCAAGAGCTGGGAGGCATAGTCCAGGACCCGCTCCCGGCGCTCCTTGACCACGACGCTCCGCTTCACGCCGGCCTGGGCTCGCACCAGCCGCTCGGTGGCCCGCACCGACAGGTCCTTGGCGAGCACCTGGCTCAAGATCTCCCGCAGGGTCTCGGGGTCGTCGACGGCCAGCAGTGCCTTGGCGTGCCCCGTGGAGATGCGCCCCTCTCGCAGCAGGTTCTGGACGCCTTCGGGCAGCCGCAGCAGCCGCAGGGCATTGGCGATGGTGGTCCGGGTCTTGCCGACCTTGCGGGCGACCTGTTCCTGGGTGTAGCCGTGGTCGTCGACCAGGCGTCGGTAGCCCCAGGCGCACTCGATGGGGTCCAGGTCCTCGCGCTGCAGGTTCTCGACCAGGGCCAAGGCCAGCTGCACGGCCTCGTCGTCGGCGTCGTGGCGCACGACCACCGGAAGCTCGTGCAGCCCGGCCAGGCCGGCCGCTCGCCAGCGCCGCTCCCCGGCGATCAGCACGTAGCGCCCGGGTCCCGCGGGACGGACGACGAGGGGGGTCAGCAGGCCGTGCTCCCGCAGGGACGCGGCCAGCTCTTCGAGGGCGGACTTGTCGAAGTGCCGGCGGGGCTGCTCGGGGTTGGGCTGGATGGTGTCCAGGCCCACCGTGCGCAGGACGCCGCTCACGGCGTGGCCGGCGTCGTCCAGGATCTGGTCGGGGATCAGCGCGCTCAGGCCGCGGCCCAGGTTGCGACGGCGAGGATTCGGAGTGGTGTTCATCAGGCGGTCCGTCGCTGGGAGGAAGAGGAGGCGTGGCGGGCGATCAGCTCACGGGCCAGGTCCAGATAGGCCTGAGCACCGGCGCTGACAGGGGCATGGGACAGGGCGGGCCGACCAAAGGACGGGGCTTCGCCCAGCTTGACATTGCGGGGGATCACGGTGTCGAAGACTTCGGCGCCGAACACCGAACGGAGCTCCTCGACCACGTCCCGGCACAGGTTCGTGCGCCGGTCGAAGAGCGTGGCCAGCACGCCTTCTCGGGCGAGCCGCGGGTTCAGGGCCTTGCGGACCTCGCTCATGGTGCGCAGCAGCTCTCCCAGTCCTTCCATGGCGTAATACTCCGCCTGGACCGGGATGAGCACGCTGTCGGCGGCGGCCAGCGCATTCACCGTCAGAAAACCCAGGGACGGCGGGCAGTCCAAGACCACCCACTGGGTTGTGTCGGGCACGTCGGCCAGGGCCTTGTGGAGTCGCATCTCGCGCCCGTAGCACTGCATCAGCTCGACTTCGGCCCCGACCAGCTGGTGGGTGGCGGGCACCAGGTGCAGGTCTTCGACCGCCGTGGGCACCAGGACCGACGGCAAGGTGGCGAAGTCCAGGAGCATGTCCAGGGTGCCCTGGCCGACGTCGTCCTTTGGAAAACCAAGTCCGGAACTGGCATTTCCTTGAGGATCGAGGTCGACGATCAGCGTCGGCTGCCCCAGGTGGGCCAGCGAAGCGGCCAGGTTGATCGAGGTCGTGGTCTTGCCCACGCCTCCCTTCTGATTCGAGATCGCAAGGATGCGCGGCATGGCCTTCGACGGGCTGGATGTGGGGAGGGTTCGCGTGCCCGGACGGGTCCGCAGGGGGGAGTGCAGCCTACCCAACAGGTCTTGACGATGCAAGAGCTGCCTCCAGGTCCTCCCTGAGTGTTCCACGTGGAACATCGACCGGAGAGGCCTCTGGGGGATGATGACCGCGATGCCCCTGGCCCTTGTCCGTCGAGCGCCCCTGGCCAGCCTGGCCTGGCTCTGGTGCGCGTCCGGCACGGGCTGGGCCGCGAGCCCGGGTCCCGTTCCGGTCCTGGCGGTCGAAGCCGCCCTCTCGTCGGGCGAGGACCGCGTCGACGAGCGCCTGGGCGTGTTGCTGCGCGCCCTGGAGCACCCCGAGCACCGGGCCGAGGCCCGGGCCCGGATCCGCCAGATCGTGCTGGACGCCCCGCCCCGTTCCGCGTGGGCTCCTGCCTATGGCGCCGCCCTGGACGGAGCGGAGCCTGAGCCTGCGCTCCAGCTGGCCGCCGCGGTCGCGGCGCTACAGCTCCCGGAGCCGGGCCCAGAGCCGTGGACGGCCCTGGAGACCCTGGTCCAGGAAGACGCGCCTCAGGCGCGACGCCACTGGGGCGAGGCCTTGTTGTTCCACGGGCGCGTGGCGGCCGTCGCGACCACGGACCTGGTCTCCCCCCTCCACCGTGCGTGGGGCCTGGTGGCCCAGGGAGACGCGGGCCTGGCCCTGGGCACCCTCACCGCACCGGAGGCCCAGCCGTGCCTGGAGAGCAACGACGATCGGCGCTGCAGCGAATTGCTGCTGTCCCTGGGCTGGCCCAAGGCCGCGGTGCACCGGGCCCGCCTGGGCCTGGCCCGGGGCGGAGACCGGGAGGGCCTGGACGCGCTCATCGAGCGGGCCGAAGGCCTGTACTACGGGCGCCCTCGCCCAGAGACGCTCCAGCGAGCCGCCGCGGCCAGCGCCGTCCAGGAGGGTGGAAACGCGGTCGCGGCCCTGGTCCTCTGGCAAGAGGCCTGTGCCGTCGACCCGGCGGCGTGGGAGGTCCTGGGCCCGGCGTTGGGGCTGGCCTTCGAGCTGGGCCAGCCGGAGGTGGCGGTCGCTCTCCTCCAGGCCGCGCTGGAGGCGGTTCGTGGACCCGACGACTGGACCCGAATGCTCCGCGACCTGGGTCGCGTCACGGCCGCAGCGGCAGAGACGTGGAAGTCCACAGGCGATCCCCACCGGGCGCTCCAGGCACTCCACCTGGCCCACGCCCTGTTGCCGATGGACCCGAGCATCCTGACCAGCCTGGGCGGGGTCTCCTGGCAGCTCGACCAGCCCCTGGCGGCGCTCGAGGCCTACGCGGCCGCGGCCGAGCTGGGCAGCACGGACCCCAGCGTCCAGGAGGCCCGGTTCCGCCTGCTGGTGCAGCTGGACCGCCTGGACGAAGCCGGGCAGCTCCTGGAGGGGCTGCCCCGGGACGACGTCCGGGCCCAGGCCCTGCGCCAGGAGCTGTCGCTCGAGGTCTCCCTGCGCTCCACGGCGGCGCAGCTCCAGGCCGGTGACGTGACGGGTGCGCGAGTCAGCGTCGACCGGCTCCGGCAGGACCACGAGGAGTGGCCAAGGGTCCAGGCACTGCACGGCGAGGTGTTGCTGGCATCTGGCGAGCCAGGCCCGGCGGCCGCTGCCTTCGAGCGGGCTCGGCGCCAAGACCCGGAGAACCCCTGGCACGCCCTCGGAGAAGCCCGCGCTCTGGGCCAGCTCGGACTCTGGACGCCGGCCCACCAGCTGATCGAGGGCTTGGGCACAGCGCTGCCGGCCGACGTCCTGGCGGTGGCGAACCACCTGCGCGAGAGCCTGCTGCGGAGCGAAGGGGACGCCCTGCGGGCCTCGGGGAACTGGTCGGCGGCCTGGGCTCGCTACGACGCCCTGCTCGCAGGCACGCCGGATGCCTGGACCCTGACCGGGGCTGGCGCCCTGTACTTGGCGGCCGAGCGCCACGACGATGCCCTCGCAGCCTATGACCAGGCCCTGAGCCTGGATCCGGACAACCCCGTCGCGGCGCGGGGTCGGGTCTGGGCCCTGCTGGGCCAGGGCCGCATCGTGGAGGCCGAAGCCCAGGCCGAAGCGCTGGTTGCCCGAGACCGGGACCCCGCCAACGACAACCTGCTGGCGCACGTGCGACGCCAAGACCTGCTCCAAGAGGCGCTGCTGCTGCGCTTTGGCCAGCAACCCGAGCAAGCGGAGGCCCTGTTGCTGGCAGGGCTGTCCAACGCGCACCAGGATCCGGAACTCCTCTTGGCCCTGGGCTGGCTCTACGAACAGCAGGGGCGCTTGGACGACGCCTGGTGGCGGGCCCGGGAGGTCCTGGTGCTGGACCCCACCCACCGGGACGCGCTGCACCTGCTGCGCACGGTGGGGCGTGGCCGGGCCGCGGCAGTCCACCGATCCTGGCAGGACGCCGCCGACGCCGGCGCCGGGCCAGAGGTGTCGCGCGCCCTGCCCGCCCTGCGGCTGGCCATCGAGCTGGAGCGAGCCGAGGAGATGGCGTCCCGCTCACTGGTCGCGAGCGCCCGGGAGCTGATCGCCCGGTCCAGCCGGGAGCTGGCTGGCGGCGACGGCCAGGCGTGGCTGGCCGTTGGCGACGCATGGGCAGCCCTGGGAGACGTGGACCAGGCGTGGGCGGCCTATGAACTGGCCCTGGCCCACGGGCCGTCGGACGCCCTGGCCGTGCAGCGGCTGGCGGGCTGCCTGGAGGCCAGCGGTCGGTCGGGTCACGCCGAGCGGGTGCTGGAGCGGGCGTGGCAGGACTGGCGCGACCCCCGGGTCGGCGTGGCCCTGGCCGAACTGCAGGAGCGGCGGGGCCTGTTGCGCCAGGCGGCACGGACCCGTGCCCAGGTGCTGTCCACCGCCGCGGAGACCGGGGCGGGAGGAACCGGCCAGACCCCCGATGCCGCCAGAACCGCCCAGGCGTTGACCGGCGCCGGCGGGGTCACCTGGCTGTCTCGCCCGGGGGAAGCGGGCACGTCGGCCCTGACGGGCTGGCTCGTCCCGGTGGCAGCCGCCGTCGCGCTCCCCGGGCGCTGGCAGCTGGACCTTCAGGCGGTGCCCTATCAGCTCTCCAACGCGGCCGAAGTGACGCGCCACGCCGCCCTGGGCCTGGGTGTCTCGACGCGGATCGGCGACCCCCTCACCCTGCAGGCACGGATCGGGACCGGACCGCTGGATCCGCGCGACCCGGCGCACTGGACCTGGGACGGCCTCCTGACGACCTCCTTGGGACAGCGCGGCGAGGTCTCGCTGGGCGTGCACCGGGCGCCGGTGATGGAGAGCCTGGCGTCCTGGTCAGGGGCCGTCGATGCGCTGGACCGGCCCTACGGCGGGGTGGCAGACACGTGGGTCTCCGGCCTCGGCGCACTTCGTTGGCGGCCGGCCACCGACCTGGGACTGTTGGTGCGCGCAGGGGCCATGGCCGGCGACCACGTGGCCCCCATCGGGTGGCAACAGCTGGTGTTCTGGGGCCACCGGGCGCTCCTGTCCGCCGACGACCGGATCCGCGTGGGCCTGGAGGGCCTGGCCTTCACCCACGACCGCCGGAGCGATGGCTTCACCGGCGGCGAAGCAGCGGCCTTCACCCCGACCCGCTTCGGCCAGCTCGCCGCCCGGCTCGAAGGCACCTGGACCCACCCCGAACAGAGCCTTCGCGTGTGTGGATCGGTCGGTGCGGGGCCGCAATACCAGGACGGGGAGACCCTGCGCTTCCAGGACCCGGGCTGGGCGATCACCGGAGACGGCACCCTGGCCGCCCAGTGGCGGGTGGCCGAGCACTGGCTGCTCGAGGGTCGCGCCTGGGGCCAGGCCACGTCGACCCGCTGGCACCAGGAGGTCGTCTGGGTGTCCATTCGACGCCTGGGCCCCGTGCGCACGGTACTCCCGGCCGCGGCGCCGTTCTCGTCTCCCGTCCACAGTCCCCCCTTGGTGCCCCATCGGCCCTGCGGGACCGTGCCCTGGGGGCCCCGATGATCCAGGCCCTGCTGACCCTGCTGTCACTGACGGCGGCCCTGCCCCAGGCGTGGGCCGATGACGCCCGGCCGGTGCCCGCCCTCCAGGAGACCGGCCCGACCGTGACCGTGGTCTCCCCTGCGCTCGAAGCGCCGGGGGGGCAAGCCGTGTCCGCCTGGACCCTCGCTACCGCCGACCGCGCCCAGCTCGCTGCCAGCCTGGCGTGGACACCCACTCGCCGCTTGCGCCTGCACGCCTCTGGCCTGACGACCTCGACACCGACCTGGGCGGCCAGCGACCTGACCCTGGGTGGCACCCTCGCTCTCCTCCAAGCCCCACGACAAGGGGTGGACCTGGCCCTCGTGCCGGAGCTCACGTGGGTGCCCAGGCTCGGCAGTGTGCAGTCCCTCGAGGCCCGCTTGGGCGTGGCGCTGGGGGGCAGGACACCCACCCTGGGCTGGAACCTGGTCGCCACCGGCGTGGCCGACACGGGCCAGGACGTCCGGGCCGAGGCAGGGGCGGTGTTGCGGGCCCGTGTGTTCTCCCAGGTCTGGCTGATCGGCGAAGTCCGAGGTGGGTTCGGTCTCGTCGGCCAGCCCGCCGGACTGGCGCCGATCGAGACCGCCCTGGCCCTGACCACCCGGACGTCGCCCCACGCCACGGCCCTGGTGTTCACCCAAGTGGGGATCGACCCCCAGACCCTGGCCTGGGAGTGGCGCCTGGGCTTGGGCATCCGCGCCCGCCGCACCGGCCTGCCGCCGGACCTGGATCGCGACCACGTCAGCAACCGCAAGGACGACTGCACCCGCACCCCCGAGGACGTCGACGGCACCGAGGACCTGGACGGTTGCCCGGAGCTGGACGACGACCGGGACGGCCTGGCGGACCGGGTGGACCAGTGCCCCACCGAAGCCGAAGACCTGGACGGCCACGCGGACGACGACGGCTGCCCAGACCCTGACAACGACCAGGACGGCGTGCTGGAGCCCGAAGACCAGTGCCCGAACGCCCCGGGCAGGCCAGCCCTGGGGGGCTGCCCAGATGGCGACGGCGACCACGTCGTGGACGGGGTGGACGCCTGCCCGGCCCGCAAGGGCACACCCGAGGCCCTCGGCTGCCCGGACTGGGACACCGACGGCGTGCCCGATCCGCGAGACCTGTGTCCCAGGCAGGCTGCGGGCCCGGATGCAGTCGCCGCGGTGTCCGATGGCTGCCCGGCCCTGCTGCGGCTCGCCGGGGCCCAGGTGAGCCTGGGCGAACCCCTGGCCTTCGCCGCCACCGACCCCGCGCTCCAAGACCCCGACGACCCCGGACTCCGGGCCCTGGTCAAGCTCCTGAGGAGCCACCCCGACGTCCACCTGGTGCTCCTGAATGACGGCACATCGCTCGGGCTGGCCAGGGCGGGCGCGGTCCGCCAGGTCCTCGTGGCGGACGGCCACCTGGCAGGGCATCGGGTCAGCATCGACGGGGCCGACACACCAGGGCCCCTGTTGGCCGGGGATCGAGCGGAGGTGCTGCTCTTCCGCGTCGAAGGACCCTGACTGTCGATCCGCATGGCTGGCGCATTCATGCCGGCCGCAGAAAGTTTTTCGATTGATCGATCAGCCCTTGCGCAGCTAAGCTTGCTTGCCGGGCTGAGCGGGTGGGCTCAGGGCACACCGGTGGGTGGTGGCGCTGAACCAGCAGGAAGTCTGGTTCGGACGTGAACCGAGGGGCCCGGCCGTGGTAGATCCGACAGGACGATGACGTCTCAGACCCGCCAGGACGGCCGGGTGAGGGCAGGCAGGACGCTCACCCCCCAGCGCCTGATGAGCGCAGCGATGATCGCGCTCGTCGGGGGGTGCCTCGGTCTGGCCGTGTGGATGGAGCTGAGCCTGCGCGCCCACGTGGCACTGTCCCTGGCGATGGTGGCCGCCGGCCTGTTGATCGCCCAGCGCGCCCAGCAGCTGCGGTTGCTGCTGGTGTTCCTGTCGGTCAGTGCTTCGCTCCGCTACATGGCCTGGCGCGCCACCGAGAGCCTGTCCTGGGGGTCCTTCGGCGACACCGCCTTGAGCCTGGCCCTGTTCGGTGCCGAGCTCTACGCGCTCATCTCGCTGCTCGGCGGGTACTTCCAGACCGCCATCATGCGCCGCCGAGAGCCGGTGGACCTGGGGCCCTACGCCGACGTGCTCCCTACGGTCGACCTGCTCATCCCGACCTACAACGAGCCCCTGGACGTGGTCCGGCCCACCATCCTGGGCGCCCTGGCCCAGGACTACCCCCACGTGCGCGTGGTCGTGCTGGACGACGGCCGCCGCGAGGAGATCCGCCAGCTCTGTCACGAGCTGGGCTGCGACTACATGACCCGGTCGGACAACCGCGGCGCCAAGGCCGGCAACATCAACGCCGCGCTGGCTCGCACCCGGGGCGAGCTGGTCGCCATCTTCGACGCCGACCACATCCCGGTCCGGACCTTCCTGACCAAGACGGTCGGGTTCTTCCTGGAGAATCGCCGGGTGGGCCTGGTCCAGACCCCCCACCACTTCTACAACCCGGACCCCTTCGAGCGGAACCTGGGGCTGGCTGGGCACGTGCCGCCCGAGCAGCACTTCTTCTACCACTCCATCCAGCTGGGCAACGACTTCTGGAACAGCGTCTTGTTCTGCGGCACCTGCGCCGTGCTGCGACGAGAGGCCCTGGACGAGGTGGGCGGCATCTGCGAAGCGACGGTCACCGAGGACGCCCACACGTCCCTGAACATGCTCGCTCGTGGCTGGGACAGCGTGTTCCTGGACATCCCCCTGGCGGCGGGCCTGGCCACGGAGTCCCTGGCAGACCACATCTCCCAGCGGATTCGCTGGGCCCGAGGCATGGCGCAGATCTTCCGGCTGGACAACCCCCTCACCAAGCGCGGGCTGACCCTGGCCCAGCGCATCAACTACTTCAACGCCAACTGGCACTTCTTCCACGGGCTGCCGCGGCTGGCGTTCATCGTGGTGCCGGTCGCCTATCTGGTGTTCGACCTGCACCCGGTCGACGCCAACGTGCGCGAGCTGCTGCTGTACGCGTTCCCGCACCTGTTGCTGGGGGCGCTCGGCGCCGCCACCATGCACCGCAACGTGCGGCACAGCATCTGGCCCGAGGTCTACGAGCTGGCGGTGGCACCCTACACCGCCATGGTCACGGCGCTGGCCATGATCGCGCCTCGCTTCGGTCGCTTCAACGTGACGGCCAAGGGCAACACCCGATCGGGCACGACCTTTGACCTGCGCCACGCCTGGCCGCTGGTGGTGCTCTACGTGGGCACCCTCTTCGCGCTCCTGGCGGCCCCGGCCCGAGGGTTCCTGGACCCCGTGCATGGCGAGGCCATCATCGTCGCGGCGCTGTGGTGCGTCTACAACCTGGTCATCCTGACCGCCGCACTGGCCACGGCCCTGGAGCAGCCCCAGCGACGCCAGCACCATCGGATCAACCGGCTGGGCGTGGCACGACTGCTGTGGCCGTCCAGCGACGGGGTGAACCCCTGGGACTCGGCCCCGGCCTTCTCGACGGACCTGAGCATGGGCGGGGTGCAGCTGACCCTCGAGGGCGACTGGCTCGCACCGGACCTCTTCTACATCGAGCTCTACGGCGACGGCCGGCGCCCGGTCACCCTGCCCGCGTCGGTGCTGCGTCGTCGCATGGACGGTGACAAGCAGCTGCTCCACTGCAGCTTCGTCGACGTGGATCCGCGGCGGCAGCGGGAGCTCTCGCGCCTGCTCTTCTCAGAGCCTCGCAGCTGGCTCGACGATCGCTATCGCCCTGACAGGCTGTTGATCTCGGCCTGGACCGTGCTCATCGCACCGGTCACGGCCTATCGCCGGGGTCCGGGACGGATCCTGGCCCGCCTCCTGGCCGAAGAACCCACCCAACACATCGTGCCTCGCAGCACCCCGAGCCACTGCCACGTCTGCCAGAGTCCCCTGGAGCCGGGCGACCTGTGCTGCATGCACTGCAGCACGGACACCCTGCACTCCTTCGGCGCCTCGGCACCCCTGCCGCGACCGGCTCCCCGCAAGGGCCTCCAGACCGCGCTGGCCCCGGGCCTATTGGCCGCCGCCGCCGTGGCGCTGGCCATCGGGTGGGCCCCGGTCACGTCGGCGATGTCGCTGTGGCTGCCCATGGAGCTGCCCGATCCGGTCGAAGAACAGGCCGGGCTGGACGCGACCCACGCCGTGCTGACGTCGCTGCGGCACGAGCTGGCGGCGAGCGTGGACGGCCACACACCCCAGGCAGCCGACTGGCCCCACAGGCTCCAGGAAGCGACCCAGGCCTCGCTGACCCGGCGGCTGCAGACCGACCGCTGCGGCCAGCACCTGGTCCAGGCCAGCCGGGCGCTGGCGTCGGCCGCCTATGAGCTGGAACAGGGCGTCGGCCAGCAGCACCTGCAGGCTCGCCTGACCACGGTCGACGACTCGCTCGACGCAGCGGGCCGCGAGCTGGAGATCCGCCGATGATCGGGGTCCTCCTCGTCGTGGCCGCGCTGGCCCAGACGCCACTGGATCCGCAGGTCGAGCCCGCTCCCTCCATCGGCGAGCCCGCCCCCGTCGAGCCCGCCCCCGTCGAGCCCGCCCCCGTCGAGCCCGCCCCCGTCGAAGACGCGCAGGTCCCGCCCCAGACCGAGACGATCACCTTTGGGGAGCACCTGTACCAGGAACAGGACCTGACCTTGCTGGGCCTGGACGCCATCAGCACGGTCCACTTCCCGCGGCCTTCGGCCTGGGTGCTGACCAGCGACCCGGTCCTGCACCTCCGCATCGACCACTCGGCCATGCTGGACCCGGAGCGAAGCACGCTGACGGTCAAGGTCAACGACGTGGCCCTGCACACCGTGGTTCTGGACCGGGCGAACGCCGTCGACGGCACCCTGGTCATCCCCATGCCCCGGCGGGTGCTCGAGGACCACAACCGGATCCAGTTCGAGGCCAGCCAGCACATCGCCAGGGACTGCGAGGACCCGTACGACCCGGCCCTCTGGACCCGGATCCTGAATGACTCCAGCATCGTGTTCGAGCGGACGCGGCGGCCGACCGAGGCGTCCCTGTCGAACTTTCCCGACCTGCTGCTGGACCCCACCGGCCTGGGCCCCCTGGCGGTGACCCTGGCGGGGCAGGGGCCCCCCTCCGACGGCACCCTGGGTGCGCTCGGCCAGCTTGGCCTGAGCCTGGGCCGCCACGCCGGCTATCGCGGCCTGGTCGTGACCGAGTCGGTCGGTGATCTGCTGGGCGCGACGACCCACACGTTGGTCGTGGGAACGGTGGGAGACAACCCGTTGGTGCGGCAGCTGGTGCCGGTCGACGATCTGGGGCCTGGTCAGGGCCTGGTCCAGGCCGTGCCCCACCCGGCCGACCCGGCCCTGGCGGTGCTCGTGGTCAGCGGCGCCGATCCGGTGGGCCTGGCCAAGGCCGCGAGTGCGCTGGCCAGCGGCGAGGTCCAGGAGCTCCTGAGCGGCTCCCGGGTCGTGATCGAGGAGTCCCGGGCGCTGGCGGCCCCCGAGCGCGACGAGGTGCCCAGGAGCGTGCCCAACGCCCTGAGCTTCACCCTCAGCGACCTGGGCATCCCGGATCAGACGGTCCGAGGCACCTCACCCCGAGCCATCACGGTGCCGCTCCGGCTCCAGGCCGACAGTCGGATCCGGCCAAACGGGGCCTCCCTGCGGCTGGACTACGCCTATGGCGCCCAGCTGGACCCCGATCGCTCCACCCTCGAGGTGCTCCTGAACGGGGTGACCCTGCGCAGCGTGGCCCTGTCCCGGTCGGGGGGAGACCCCGACGCCAGCCTGGAGATCGACCTGCGGGATGGCTTGCTGCACGCGGCCAGCGACGTCACCGTGGTCTTCCACCTGGAGCCTGCCAAACAGGAGGAGTGCACCCTGCACCGCCACCGGCAGCTGTGGGCCTCCCTGTTCGAGACGACCCGGTTCGAGATCGACCGGAGGCACACCGCAGAGCTTCCGGACCTGTCCCTGCTGCGTCACGGGCTGTGGCCCTTGGGACCGGCGCTGGACCAGGAAGGCGTGGCCATCCTGTTGCCGGACACCCCCACATGGTCAGCGGCCAGTGCGGCGTTCCAGGCCGCTGCCGAGCTCGGCCGCGTGAGCAAGGGGCCGCTTCCGGACCTGGTCCTGTCCGCAGGCGGCCCCGATGCCCTGGGCAAGGTGAACGGGCGGGAGCTGGTGGTGCTCTCGGACGGCACCGCCAACGAGCCCCTGCGCGTGGTGGAGCTCACCGGCTCGCTGAAGGCCCGGGGAGGCACCGTGCGGCAGCTGACCGGGGCGGACGGCACCGTGCTGGTCGACGCTGAGCTGAGCCAGTCCGCCACCACCCTCGAACAGGTCATCTACCAGCTGGAGCCCGTGCGCACGGCGCTGGTCCTCCAGGCTGGCACCCCAGAGGCGCTGCTCCGGCTGGCCGCAGCCCTTGGCGAGCCCGACACCCTGCGCCAGCTCGACGGGAGCGCAGCATTCGTGGAGTCCGACGGTGCCATCGCCACCCACGCCCTGGCCGAGCGGGTGGTGGTGGGACAGCCTTCGCTGTGGGGGCGGCTGCAGCTCGTCCTGAGCACCACCGGCCTGCCCCTGGCCCTGATCCTGGCGTTCGTCGGCACCCTGGTCACCATCGTCATCACCCGCTGGGCCGGGGGGCGGCACGGCCAGGTCTGATCGGCGCGGTCAGCTCGGCGCGGTCAGCTCGGCGCGGTCAGCTCGGAGGGAAGTACACGCCGCGCACGTGGGCGGTGGTGGGGTCCCGCAGCAGGCCGGTCGGTTCGATGTGGAGCTGGGTCGGCTCGGTGGGGTCGCAGATCAGGTGGTGCACCAGCCCGGCGTCGGTGTCGGAGCACCGGCCGCCGCGGCTCTCGACGGTCACGGGCGCCAAGGCGCTGACCGTGATGCCCCACTCCCCGGGCTCCAGGGGGAGGTCGATCCCGCCCTTGGGCACGGTCATGCCTTCGCGCACCAGCCGGGGCTTGCCCACGCGCACGGACACCTGGGCCGTGACGTCGCCGGCGGTCCAGGTCAGCGTGGTGCGCCCTGGGGTCACACCGAAGACCCGGGTGCCTTCGACCCGAGCGACCGATGGATCCGCCACACTGAGCGCCACCGGGACCCCTTCGACGGGTTCGCCAGCCAGGTCCAGCACCCGCCACGCCAGGGTGCGCCCTTGATCGCTGGCCGCCTCCAGGGTCAGGGAAGCGTGGGCCGGCTCGATGGCGGAGATGAGCAGGCAGCGCAGGTCCACCTGGGTCTGGTGGTCGCCCGCACCGAGCGTGATGGCCGTGGTGCCGTTGGCTTCGCAGCGCACGCTGCCGTCGTGTCCCAGACGGGCGATCGCGGTCTCGGCCACGGCGACCACCGCGACCGCCACGTCGGCCAGCACGTCTCCGTCTTGGTCGAGCGCCCGAGCGTCCAGCGGGACCCGGCCCGCTGTGTGGGCGACCAAGGGTTCGGAGACCTGGATCGACGCCACGCTGGGCCCACCGCAGCCGACCAGGGTCATCAGGGAGAGGATCAAGGGAACACGCGAGTCTAAGAGGCGGTCTTGCGGTAACCCACGGCCTGCCGCGGGCGGTCCCCCAGGGCGTAGTGTTCCACGTGGAACACCTCGAGCCCGGTCACCGCGGGGGGGGCCTCTCGGGCGGCCATCAGCAGCGCCACGCCCCCCGGCCGGAGCAGGCGGCGGGCATCGGCCAGGTAGTCGAGGGGCGGGCGATAGGCGCGACTCACGACCCCGTCCCAGACCCCGCCGGGGAGGGACTCCGTGCGCCCGTGGAACACCGTCAGCGCGGGCAGGGCCGCGCGCAGCACCACCTGGCCCAGGAAGGAGGCCCGGCGCTGGCGGGACTCGACCAGGGTGACCTGGGCGTCCGGGTGCCGCGCTGCCAGGGCGATCCCGGGGAAGCCGGCGCCACTGCCCAGGTCGGCCCAGGCGCCCGTCGCGGGGAGCCAGGACACCGCCCTGGCGGCGTCCTGGAAGTGCGGCCCCAGAGGACCCGGGCCCACCAGGTCCATCGCCTTGCGCCACTTGGCCAGCAGGTCGTGGTGGGCCTGTTCGGCCGGCAGCAGCGGGATCACGGGTCTGCCCGCTGGCGCGCCACCCACACCGCCAGCGCAGAGACGGCCGCGGGTGTGACCCCCGGCAGGCGGCCGGCGGCACCCAGGTCCGCTGGCTGAGCGTCGCCCAGGCGCAGCTGGACCTCGGTGGAGAGCCCAGGCACCCGGCTGAAGTCCACGCCCTGCAGGGACAGCCGGGCCAGGCGCCGGGTCTCGCCCGCACGGGCGCGGGCTTGGCGCAGGTACCCGGCATACTTGGCGTCGGTCTCGAGCCACGTGGCCACGCCGGCCGAGACCGGGGGCAGCCCCAGGGCCCGAGCCAGGGCGTCGTAGGACACCTGGGGGCGCCGCAGCAGCCCCTCGCCCGTGGACGGCTTCTTGAGACCGCCCAGGCCCTGATCGGCCAGCGCTGCGAGCACGGCGCCCGAAGGATGCACCGGGGCGGCGAGCGCCCGGCGAGCCCGACCGGCCTGGGCCTGGCGGTCCTCGAAGGCCCGCCAGTCCTGGTCCTCCACAAGCCCCAGGGCCCGTCCCCGAGGCATCAGCCGGCGGTCGGCGTTGTCCTCGCGCAGCAACAGCCGGTGCTCGGCCCGGCTGGTGAACATGCGGTAGGGCTCCCCACCGACCCCGCGGGTGACCAGGTCGTCGATCAGCACGCCGATGTAGGCGTCCTCTCGGCCCAGCACGAATGGCTCGCCGGTGGCCGCGCTGACCCCGGCCACGAAGCCCTGGACCGCGGCCTCTTCGTAGCCCGAGGTACCGTTGACCTGGCCCGCCAGGAACAGGCCCGGGAGCGACCTGTGCTGGAGCCCGTGGTCCAGGTCCCGGGGATCGGCGAAGTCGTACGCCACCGCGTAGCCGTGCTGGAGCACCCGGGCGTGCTCCAGGCCCTCGATGGCGTGCAGGACGCGCTCCTGGACGTCGGGGGGCAGCGAGGTGGACAGGCCGTTCACGTAGACCCGGTCGGTCTCCAGGCTCTCGGGCTCCAGGAACAGCAGGTGACGCTCCCGCTGGGGGAAGCGCACGATCTTGTCCTCGATCGACGGGCAGTAGCGGGGACCGGTGCCGTGGATCTGACCGGAGTACACCGGGGCCTGGTCCAGGCTGGCCCGAACCAGCGCGTGGGCGCGGGGGTTGGTGTAGCCCAGGTGACACACCACCCGGGGAAGCTGGGCGGTCGGCGGTCGGAATGAGAAGCGGCCGGGCTCGTCGGGCTGCTCGCGCAGGACGTCCCACCGGATGGAGTCGGCCGCCAGCCGTGGGGTGGTGCCGGTCTTGAGGCGGCCCAGGCGGACGCCCAGCGCGGCGAGGTCCCGGGACAGCGCGTGGGCCGCGGCATCGCCCAGGCGTCCCCCCTCCGTGCGCTGGGAACCGCAGTGGAGCAGCCCGCCCAGGAAGGTCCCGGTCGTGAGCACCACGGCCCCAGCGTGTAGCACCCGGCCATCGGCCAGGCGGACCCCGTGCACCCGCTCGCCGGTGCGCACCAGGCCGGCGACTTCGCCCTCGAGCAGGGTCAGGCCGTCGATGTCCTCTAGCAGGGACCGCAGCACCGCGGGGTAGCGGCGCACGTCGACCTGGGCCCGGCTGGACCGGACGGCCAGGCCTTTGCGGGTGTTGAGCCGGCGGAATTGCAGGGTTGTGGCGTCGGTGACCCGCGCCATCAGGCCCCCCAAGGCGTCGAGCTCGCGCACCAGCTGCCCCTTGGCGAGCCCGCCCACCGCCGGGTTGCACGACAGGCGCCCCACGTGGTCTGCCCGCAGGGTGACCATAGCCACGCGTCGGCCGAGCCGTGCCGCTGCTGCCGCGGCCTCGCAGCCCGCGTGCCCGGCACCCACCACCACGATGTCCCAGGGTGTGTTCACGGTGCCTCCTCCTATCCCTTAGGCTGCGCCGGTGACGCGCATGTGGACCGCGGCGGTGCTGGTGATCGGACTGGTGTTGCCCTTCGTCTCCAAGCCAGTCCACGTGGACGACGCCAATTTCCTGCGCCTGGCCCAGGGCGCGGCCCAGGACCCCTGGCGACCCCACGACGTGGCGATCAACTGGCAGGGCACCACCGAGCGGGCCTTCGACGTGCTGTCCAATCCCCCCGGGATCGCCTGGTGGCTGGCCCCTGTGCACGACGCCAGCGAGGTGGTGCTGCACCTGTGGATGTGGCCCTGGCTCCTGCTGGCTCTCTGGGGCTGCTGGCGGCTGGGCCAGGTCCTGGTGCCGGCAGCGTCGGGGGGTGGGCAGGCCACCTTGCTGGTGCTGGGGACCGCGCCGGTTGTGCTGCTGGGGGCCCAGTCCCTGACGCCGGACCTGCCGCTCTTCGCCTGTACGGTCGCCGGGGTCGCCGGGTTCCTGGGGGCCCGGCGGCACGGGTGGGCCTGGGCCCTGCTGGCGGGCTGCGCCTTTCTGTTCCGCTACTCCGGGCTGTGCCTGGTGCCGCTGCTGCTGTTCGCCGGCTGGCAGCGGGGCAGGCTCCGACAGTCGCTGGCGGTGCTCGTGGCGCCGACCCTGCTCGTGCTCCACGACCTGTCGGCCTATGGCGAGATCCACGCTGCGGCGATGGTCGGCTTCCAGGCCGTGTCGGGCTCCGGGGTGGACCTGGGTCGCAAGGCTGTGGCGAGCATCGCCATGCTCGGGGCTGCCGGACTGCTGCCCGTGGTGGCCTGGAATGCCCGCGGGACCGGGGGACTGGCCGCCGGCCTGGTCCTGGGCGCCGGGGCTGCCGAGGTGAGCGGTCAGACCGGCCTGCCGTTGGTGGCGACCCTGACCAGCTGCGCGGCCGGCGGCGTGGTGTTCAGCACCCTGCGCCAGCACACCCGGGACGACCTGCTCCTGGCGCTGTGGGCCGTCGGCGGGCTGGCCTTTCTCCTGGTGCTCCGGTTCTCGGCGACCCGGTACTGGCTGCCCTTCCTGCCGGCCTTTGCCGTGGCCGCCCTGCGGCTAGGGCCGTCTCGGCGCCAGCTGACCCTGCACGTGGCGCTGGCGGCCACGCTGTCTCTGGGTCTCTCCATCGACGACCAGGCCCTGGCCCGTGCCCAGCGAGACGCCGCCCGGACCGTGGTGGCCCTGGGCCCGACCGGGTCCTTCGCCGGTCACTGGGGCTGGCAGCACTATCTCGAGGCCGGGGGCTGGCAGGCCATCGAGGACGACGGGCCGGTGCAGCTGCCCTTTGCCGTCGCCGAGTCGCCGTGGCCCCAGTCCCCGGAAGCTGGCGCCTGCCTGCGCCGGGTCCTCGAATTCGAGATCGAGGACCACTGGTGGGGACCCCGGGTGCACACCGCCCAGGGGGGGGCGAACCTGCACGCCTACCTGGTGGCCGGAGAGCCACCGGTCGAGACCTATGCCCCCTGGTCCTTCAGCAACGAGCCCTATGAGCGGGTCGTCGTCTACGGCGCCTGCCAGGACTGAGACTTGTCACACCGCTTGCTCCTGTTGCTGTCCGCGGTGCTCCTGGCCACCGGGTGCGTGGCCGTGCGCGAAGCCCGGGTGCTTCCGGGCCCTGCAGACGCCGCTCTGGGGCCGGCCAGTGACTGCGAGGCCTGGGCTGACCCAGGGCTCGCGGCGACTCTGGACCGCCGCACGCACTCGACCGAACGCAGCGGTAACTACTCGGAATTACTTGTGAATGGCGATGCGGCCTTCACCCGGCGCTTCGAGAACGCCGCGACCGCCGACGTGATCCTGGTGAAGACCTTCATCTTCGCCGGCGACGAGCTTGGGCGTGAAGCTGCGCGCATTCTGTCCGAGCGAGCCCAGGCCGGCGCCTTCGTGGTCGTGCAATACGACCTGCGGGGCAGCATCACCGGGGCCGACGACGTGGGCGCTCTGCTGGCCGACGCGTCGCTCAACGGCTTGCTGGGCGAGCTCCCGCTGTTCAAGGAGATGCGCGACGCCGGCGTGGTGGTCGTACCCACCAACACCGTGCTCACGGCCGACGAGCTCGAGGGCTACGGCGCCTGGCTCGCGGGGGCCGAGGTGGACCCCGACAACGCCCTGGAGCGGCTCTGGAAGGTCCTGGACCTGGTCGATCACCTGGACCACGAGAAGTACTGGATCACGGGCACCCGGACGCCACAGGGCGGCCTGGCGCTCCAGGCCATCCTGGGGGGCATGAACATCGCCAGCGAGTACGGCTACGGCGGCACCATCGCGGTCGACGAGGGCACCGGGCGCGGGGGCTGGCGGGACACCGACGTGCTGCTGACCGGGCCTGTCGTCAACGACATCGTGGACCGCTACTTCGACGTGCTCGAGTACCACCTGGACCACGCCCTCGAGGACGGCCTGCGCGAGCGCCTGAACCCGCCCCAGCAGGTGACCGGCGACGCCAGGGTGCGCTTCGTCTGGAACCAGCCGCGGCACGGCAATCGCCGCAGCATCGAGCGGCTGTACCAGGCGCTCATCTCGGCGACCCCTCAGGACCAGGTGATCCGGCTGGAGGCGGCGTACTTCGCCCCCGGGTTCCGGGTCGGCCGGCGGCTGCGCAAGGCCGCGCGGCGGGATCGACGCCTGGCGGTCATCACCAACAGCAAGGAGAGCGTCGACGCCCCGTTCATCGTCGACGCGAGCTTGTTCGAGTACCGGCGTCTGCTCCGGATCCGCCCGGACCTGGCGCTGTACCTGTGGCGGGTCAACGCGGCCGAGGGCGAGGCCACCCTGCACTCCAAGGTCGCGAGCTTCGGCACCTGTGGCCCCGTCATCATCGGCTCGGCGAACCTGGACGCCCAGTCCAGCGAACACAACTCCGAGTCGGTGGTCATGATCACCGACCCCGGGCTGCGGGTGGCCTTTGACGCGATGTTCGACGACGACCTGTCCCGGGACTCGGTGGACCGGGTGTACCGCGCGGAGCTGGAGCGCCAGGGGTTCTGGCAGAGGTTGAAGCAGAGGGGGGTCTATCGGCTGGGGTGGTACTGGTTGTGAGGTCAGACACCGACATGCCCGAAGGGGGCTTCGACAGCCACCTGACCCTGCGCGGCGGCAAGCTGTGCGACACCTGTCCCGACCCGGTCTACGCCACGCTCCTGGGGGCGAGTGACACAGCCGGTGTGGGCATCTGGGACGCGTCGGCGTCCCAGTGGCGGTCCGCCAACGGAGACCCCAGCGGCGCCAGCTTCCTGCACCAGGACGTGGACATCGGCGCCCACGACATCGCCTGGGTCGACGACGGCAGCGCCGACGGCCTGTTGCTGGTGCTCACCGGGGTCCCGGCCCAGGACGAGACCGACCGTGGCCTGCGTGGCCAGCTGCTGGCCAGCAGCGACGGCGGTGACAGCTGGACCCCGCTGGCCAACGCCCGCAGCGACGCGGGTGGGGACCCCTCGTTGGCGGCAAGCCGTCGCCTGGGGCCGTGGGGCAACAAGGATCGGCCCGGCGGGCGTCTGATCCAGCCGACCGGATCGGGCCAGGCCTTTGTCGGCAGCCAGGTGGGCGAGCAGCCCTCCCTCGCTCTGCTCGACAGCACCGCGGCCCTGTGCACTGTGGGGGACACGGTGCTGCCCAAGACCACCGACTACTACGACTCGAGCACCGGCGTGTACCAGAAGACGCCCGACAACGTGATCTCCGCCATCGCCTGGATGCCCGACGAACACAACAGCGGCGCGTCGAGCATGGTCCTGGCCGGGTACCGTCAGCGGGACATGAGCACCACGACCGGCGAGTCCGCCCTGTTCCGCTGCACCTTTGGTGGCGATCCCAGCTGCGGGAGCACCCCTAGCTGCGTCGAGATCGCCGGCTCCGAGGGCATCGACGTGGCCGACATCGAGGT
>CAZFLE010000108.1:0-24359 GCA_964519895.1 uncultured Enterobacterales bacterium
ATGGCGACGACGTGGGCCTGGACCTGGGCGGCTTGTAGACCCCAGGCCCTGGCCTGCGGCAGCCGTGACGGGTCATCGTGGAACGGGAGGCGTCGAGGCGGGCTCGCTACGCGGTACGGACTCATCGTCCCAAGTCGGCACAGAATCCGCCGCCAATTGGCACCCTGCCCGCCTCGACGCCTAACGGTGACACCCGGGGAGGGAACATGAAAGCACCCAGCGTCAGCCTTCCCGAATCCGCTCAACCAGACGCCAGCGCATGCTTGGCGATCCCGATCGAAGGTTCCCGGTTGCCGTCCCACCAGGCACCCCTCGCCACCCCTGGGAGCCGAGGCCCCCAATTCCCACCAAGCTCGTAGGGTACGCTCGCCGGGCGTGTCCCCGCTCCTCCTGACCCTGCTGGCCTGCGACCCGGGCACCGCCGGCCGCTACCAGGCCTTCGTGCACCAGGGGGACGGTGACTTCGCGGCGGAGCCCCGGGCCATCTCGGCCTTGAGTGACCCCTACCGGCTCGACGGCGAGCTGGGCACCGGACGCGCGGGCGGCACGGTCGGCATCGACTGGTCGAGCGGGCGGGCCATCTACGACGAGGGCAAGCCCCTGACCGTGAACTACGCGGTCCAGGACGACGTGGGCGAACCCCTGGACATGGAGGCGCTGATCCTCTTCAGCCTGTACGGCAACCTCCAGGACGCCAGGGACCGTCTGGGCGACCTGGACATCGACATCGGCGAGCTCTTCCCGATGAACATCGCCGTCAGTCCGGCCCTCCCGGATCCCACGATGGGCGCGTTCCCGGCGGACAACGAGGCCTACGTGCCGGGCACGAACACGATGATCGTGCTGCCGGACCTGACCTCGGAGCTGCCCTTGGCCGCCAACACCGGGGTCGTGTTCCACGAATTCGGCCACGGTCTGTTCCACTACCTGACCTCTGGCGACGTCTACGGCGACAGGCTCCTCGATCTGGACCAGCCCGCGGAGCTCACAGATGGCGCCGGCTCCCTGGACGAGGGCTTCGCCGACATGCTCGGCACCCTGTTGACCGACGACCCGGCGTTCATCAGCCGCTCCATCGTGTTGCCCGAGCGCGACGTGACCGGTGACCACACGGCGGCGGGGGTCGAGGTGCTGCCGGGGGAGTTCACCGACGGCGGGGTCCTGGCCACCTATGACCCGTACCCCTTGGGCACGGTGTTCGCGTCGGTGTCGTGGGACCTGCGGATCGCCAGCGACGATCCGGGCCGCACGCTCCAGTGGGACGCCGAGGCCGTCCAGGACTGGGCGGTCGGCGAAGATCTGACCGTCTACCGCTGGCTCGACGCCCTGGTGGCGGTGGTGGCGCGGGACAGCCCGTCTCTCGAGGACGACCTGTGCCGCAGCATCGAGACCCGCTTCGCCGACGTGTGGGTCGTGGAGCAGTGCCCGTGACGATGCTGCTCCTGGCGGCGCTGGCGGGCCCGGCACTGGCGACCGATGCGGGGGCCAGCCTGTCGCTGATCGGCGTGCGCAGCTCCAGCGGCCATCGACCCCTCCACCGCGGTCTGATCGGCTGGGCCCGGTTCAGCACGGACCGCAGCTTCGACGTCGAGGCCGAGCTCGCCTGGGGCACCGCCCGCGAGGACTTCCTGGACGTGCGCATCCGCACCCACCTGGTCCGTCCAGCCGTGAGCCTGTCGTGGTCCACCGGCACCCGGCGGGCCCAGGTCTTGGGCAGCGCGGGGGTCTGTCTGAGCCTCTACACCGGCGGGCTCGACACCCTGGTGGTCCAGGCGCGGCCCGGCCTCAAGGCCCGCATCGGGGTCGACGTTCCCGTGGGCGAGGCCTGGACCCTGCGGTGGCACTTCGGGCTCGCCAGCCGGGGCCTGACCGCCGACGCCGAGACTGGGTTGGGCCTGGGGCGCAGCCTGTGAGCGGCCGCGTCCAAGTCCTCCTGGGTGCCTTGGCCCTGACCGCGTGCAGCACCAGCGCTGTGGTCGATGGCGCTCGGACCCTGGAGCCAGGGCAGAAGGCCGTAAACCTGGGCATGTCGCTCCAGCGGGGCACCACCACCTCCTCCAGCGGGCTGGGCATCCCGCTGCCGATGGTGGAGCTCGGCCTGCGCTGGGGGGTCGCACCCGACCTGGACATCGGCATGAAGCTCTACCTGTGGGGCTTCTACACCGATGCCCGGTACCGCTTCGCCCAGCACGGGGCCTGGGACCTGGCCATCGCCCCCGGAGTTGGCGGCTACTGGCTGGCGATCCCCGGCTACCAGCTGGGCACCATGGACCTGCACGTGCCCGTGCGGGCCCAGCGGGACCTGGGGCAGTCCGGCAAGTGGAACTGGACCGTAGAAGCCGGCACCATCGTGCGCGACACCTTTGGCCGGTCGCGGTCGGATGGCTTCACCGGGGACTTTGGACAGCTGGAGCTGTTCGCCGGCGGCGGCACCCGGCTGGAGCACTGGGGCCAGGCGGGATTCTGGGGCATCAGCTTCTCGACCCACGTGCAACCCTGGTGGGGACGCCCGCCGGCGTGGGCTGTGGGCTTGGACTTCGGGATTCGGCGGCGGTGGGTGGAAGGCGGCTGACGGGCCTGCCAGGGAAAACCCTGGCCCCCGTGGCGGACACCACAGCGCCCTCGACCTGTTCCGCGATTCTGAGGCGGTCCACGAATCCGAGAAGCGCTGCAATCCAGGCGCGATCCGGGCCCCGCGATCTGAGACCTCTGAGCGTCGATCATCAGTAAGTTCAGGTAGTTGCCGCCCTTGGCACGGTCCGTGCTCTCCCTGGGACCGACCGCAAGCACGCGGCACCTGACCCGGAGGACCCCATGTCCAAGCACGCCCTCAACGCCCTCCTCGCCCTGGCCCTGGTGGCCTGCAGCACCGACCCCGCCGCCGACGTGATGGTCAGCGACCAGGGCCGCGCCAACACCGCCACTTCGGTGCCGTTCATCGCGTCCTCGGCCGACGTCGCCGCGCCCACACCGGAGATCGGTCCCGCCCCCGCCCCAGAGACCGTCGCCGAGATCGTCGACACCGGGCTGGTGGCTGTCCCACCCGGCTCGGTCGAGGACCTGGTCGACGGGGAAGGCGACCCCTTGCTCGAGATCGAGGTCCGGGCTGGCGAGTCGCTGGTGCTCCTGGCTGGGTGGTCGGGGCTGTCCGTCGAGGTCATCGCCAGCGACAACGGCATCCGGACCGGCGCGACGCTCTACCCGGGACAGCTGCTGGAGCTCAACGTCGACAGCGAGACCTTTGCGGCGATGCAGGACAGCCGGGACAACTTCGAGGACGTCCGGCTGGATCGCTACCTGGCGCGACGGGGCACGCTGGTCGGGGTGACCACACACACGGTCGGGACCGGGGAGACCGCCTGGCAGATCGGGCGCGACCACGGGGAGCTTCCGCTGTGGGTGCTGGCGTCCTTCAACCGGGACCGGAACCTGGACCGCCTGCGCATCGGCCAGGAGCTGAACCTGCCGATGCTCGGCGACACGGTCGCGATGGACGACGAGCCGCTGATCGAAGGGGAGTCGGTCGCCGAAGTGGCGCCGGACAGCCCGGGAATCGTCGAGAACACCTCGGGAGGGGACAATTCGACGAACCCCTGACGCAACGTGACCCCAAGCGACCCCCTTCTGGTTTAGAAGGGGGTCGTGCTGATCTTCGCTTGGACTCTGCTGACCCCCATGCTTCACGCCGGGGACTACCCGGACCTCTCCGAAGCCCCGGAGCTGGTCCAGGCCGAGTACTACCGCCTGAGCGACGAGCTCAAGAAGCTCGCCGGGCGTCAGCACTGGGGCGGGGCTGCCCGCCGGTTCGCCGAGCTGAGCAGCTTGGAGCTCCCCCTGACCTACGACCACTGGCTGGCTGGCGCCATGGCGGCCCGCAACCTGGGCGACACGGCCGCGGCCTATGAGCGGCTCACCGAGGCCGCGAAGCTCGAGGGCAACCACGAGGTCGTGGACTGGCTCTGGTCCCTGGACACCCAGTTCGGGCGCGTCACCCTGCGGTCCGAGGTCAAGCGCCCGACCCTCGAAGTCGCGCAGCTCCCCATGGTCCCCGACCAGCGGGCTGCGGTCCAGCGAGCCCAGCTCCTGGTGACCGAGACCGGCAGCTTCACGGGCATGTTGCCCGCTGGCGACTACGTCTTGTCCGGCCACAGCTTCACCGTGACCCCTGGACCCCAGGCCGTGGAGATCGTGATCACCAAGGTCGAGGTCACCCAGCGGGTCGTGGCCGTCGCCGACTCCGAGTAGTCCTTGGCGCTCAGGCGCCTGCACCTGGCCGATCGCCTGGCCCTGCGAAGCGGGGCGGATCTGCACCTGCGCGACCTGTTGTGCTGGCAGGCCCGACGAGGGCCCGTCACCCTGGTGGTCGGACGGGTCGAACCGGGGGTCCGGGCCCCGGACGGGGTGCGACTGGCGCGCTGTCGGGCGCTGGCGAGCGCCGTGCCGAGCCGCCGCGGTCTCGCCCAGCTGTCCCCCCTGCTGGACCAAGCCGACGTGCTCCACCTGCACAATGTGATGAACCCGGACGTGCTGGCCAGGGTCACAGAGACGGGCCGCGCGGTGGTCACGCTCCAGGACCACCGGATGTTCTGTCCGGGACCCGGTCGCTCCCTGCCGGACGGGGCGCACTGCGCCCGGCCCATGTCTTCGACGGGCTGTGCCGAGTGTCTGCCCGATCCCGAGTACCGGGACAGGACCCTCGCTCTGACCCGGGCCCGTCGAGACGCCGTCGCTGGGGCCCAGCTGGTGGTCCTGTCCAGGTACATGGCCGACGAGTGTGCCCAGGCCGGCCTGCCGGGGGCTCGCGTCATCCCGCCGCCCGTCCAGGCGGCCGAGGCCCCGAGTCCGGTGGGACACGGCTTCCTATTGGGCGGTCGCCTGGTGTCCCACAAGGGCGTGCAGGCCGGCTGGCGAGCCTGGCAAGCAGCGGGGTGCGAGGGCGGGCTGGCCGCGGCCGGGGAGGGGCCCCTGGCGTCGTCGCTGGTCGGCGTGGAACAGCTCGGCTGGCTCGACCGAACGGCTTGGCGCCGCGCTCTCCGCGGGTCGCGGGCGCTGATCCAGACCCCCCACTGGCAGGAGCCCTTCGGCATCGCGGGGCTGGAAGCCCTGGCCGAAGGCACGCCGGTGGTCGGGTGGCCCACCGGTGGCATGGTGGACTGGGCCCGGGACGGCTGCGTCTGGGTGGACCGGGGGGACGAGACCGCCCTGGCGCAGGCGCTCCAAGACCTCGACCGGGACAGCGCCCAGGCGGCGGGGGTGGGGCGCGAGGCATGGCGCAGCGTGCGCCAGCGTCCGCCGACCCAGGCGCTCCACGAGCGGCTGGAGGCCGTCTATGCGTCGATCGGGCGGGCGTGGGCTGCGGCTTCGAGCAGCTGCACCAGGTCGTCCCGGTAGCCGTCGAGCTCCTGTTGGTGGGCGCTGCCCTGGAGCCGGGTCTGGTGCTTGCGAAAGGCCAGGCGGGTGGCCGTCTCGACGTAGGTGTCGTGGTCCATGGACTCCGGCAACCAGCCCTTGCGCATTCGGCCCAGGTAGGAGCACAGGTGGCCCAGGTGCGCTTCGGGCAGCAGGCCCCGGGCGACCTCTTCGCCCAGCTCGCGGCGGATCATGCGGCGCTCCTCGAGCAGGCACAGCTGGAACACCACGAACAGCGCCAGGAACTCCAGCGGGAAGAGCACCAGGTTCACGGCGGCCAGCACGCCGCCGCTGCCCGCGGTGGTCTCCATCGCCAGCAGGCCGTTCCACAGGGCGTGGATGCCGATGGCCCCGAGCATTCCCAGAGGCACTGCCTGCACCATGGCCCGGACCCCTCGGAAGCGGGCCCACCCCAGAGCCGCTCCGATGACCGAGCTGGCCGACGCGTGCATCAACGCCGAGTACAGCGTGCGCACGGCGATGGTGGCCATCCAGGCGCCCACGTCGCCTTCGGCGGCCACCTGGAGGAAGTAGAGCAGGTTCTCGGTCATGCCGAAGCCCAGGCCGGTGGCGGCCCCGTAGACGAACCCGTCGGTCGTGTTGTCGAAGTGGCGCGACAGGGCGACGGCGATGAGCACCAGGGCCTTGGTGGGCTCCTCGATCAGCGGGGCGACGATCACGGTGGTCGCGAACACGACCTGGTCTTCGGGCAGTGAGGCGGTCAGGAAGTCCAGCGCGACCCCGGAGCCCACCACCGCCAGCGCCGTGCCGCCGATGGCCCCCCACAGGAACGTGCCAGCGACCAGCCACAGGGGCTCGCGGTCGTAGCGGTCCAGCCACCACATGACGCCCAGGAAGCCCACCAGCGGGATCATGGCAAAAGCGGCCGAGAGCAGCGTGAGGGCGATGGGCATCAGCAGCGGCAGGGTAGCGGATTCGGTGAATCACCCAGCCGCCGGCGGCTGCAGGTTAAGGTGGGTGCTCTCCCTGGAGGTCACTTGGGCATCCGCAAGCGCATCCGCAACCTCATCCCCATCGTGGGGTCCGGCAGTGCCGCCAAGCCCATTCGGGCCACACCCTCGCCCCAACCCCGCGCGACCCGTCCCAGCTATGAGCCCGAGCCCGAACCCGAGAGCCCCCGCGGCGACCAGGACCCGCTCGCCTACATCGACGAGCTGGTCAAGACGCGGCCGGTGCTGCTGTTCATGAAGGGCTCCCCGATGGCCCCGGCCTGCGGCTTCAGCGCCAACGCGTCGGGGCTGTTGGCCGGGTACCTGCGCGACTACCACACCGTCGACGTGCTCATCGATCCCGACGTGCGAGAAAAGGTCAAGAGCTACAGCAACTGGCCCACGATTCCGCAGCTCTTCGTCGGCGGGGAGCTGGTCGGGGGCTCCGACATCGTGGCCGAGATGCACACCAGCGGCGAGCTCGGACCCCTCATCGAACAAGCCCTCGCCGCCATGGCCGACCCGGGTGCCGAGAGCCCCGAGCGCTGAGCCTGCTCACTCGTTCGGGGTAAAGGTCGGCGGGGCTTCGACCGGCACCCAGACCTCGCCGCTGGCCACCCGCTCGATCATCGCCAGCCGGTCGGTCAGGTCCCGCAGCCGGTCGCCCACCACGTCGACGAAAGCCAGGCACAGTCGCGCTGCCAGGTCCGGCTTCTGCTTGAGGACCTGGTGGAAGTCGTCCCTGCTGAGCTGGTAGAGCTTCGTCGCGACCAGCGCCTTGACCGTGGCCGAACGCTGAATGGGGCGAGCCAGGGCCAGCTCGCCGAAGACCCCGCCGGGGCCCACGTCGGTCAGCCGGGTCTTGCCCCGGGAGATGCGCATCTCGCCTTCGAGCACCACGTAGAATTCCTCGGCCATGTCCCCTTCGCGGAACAGCACCGCCCCGGCTTGCAGCGTGCGGTGCTCCATGAAGGGGGCGATCAGGGTGCGCTCGGCCTCGGTCAGGTCCCGGAACAGGAAGACCCCGCTCAGGACCCGGGCGATCTCGTCGACCGCCGCGGCGTCGCGCTCGGAGCCCAGCCGGAACGCGACCACGCTGATGTTGTCCCGGCCGCCGGCCTCGTTGGCCAGGTCGATCAGGCGCTGGGCGGCGACGTCGAGGCGGCCCCGGGCCAGGACCGATGCGATGTGTGCCTCGTCGACAAGGTCCGACAGTCCGTCCGAGCACAGCAGCACCACGTCGCCGTCGGCCAGAGCGACCTCGGCCGTGTCGACGTCCAGGCGGGCACCCACGCCCAGGGCCTGGTACAGCGTGTTGCGGTCCCGGGACGTGGCCACGTCTTCCAGGGCCATCTCACCGCGGCGGTACCGGAGCATCGCCAGGCTGTGGTCGTCGGTCAGCCGGCGCAGGCGGCCCCCTCGGAGCAGGTAGGCTCGGCTGTCCCCCACGTGGGCGATGTAGGCGCTGTCTCCGGCGACGACGGCGGTGACCAGGGTGGTCGCCATGCCGGCGCGACCGCGGTGTCCGGCCTCGCGGTGGACCTCTTGGTGGGCCCGCAGAAAGGTCGTCTCCATCAGCTGGGCCAGGCGGATGCGGTTGTTCCTGGAGTTGTCCTGCTCGATGGCGTTGGCCTGGGCCCTCAGCAGGCTGGCGTCGGCGGTCATCACCTCGACCGCCACCGCCGACGCTACCTCGCCGGCGGCCTCTCCGCCGACCCCATCGGCGATGGCGAACATCGGGACGTCCTGGAGGTGCAGGACGCTGTCTTCATTGTGGGTTCGGCGTCGCCCGACGTCGGTGCGAGCGGCGGAGTCCAGGATGCGCATGGCGGGAATCCTACACGGCGCCGGGCCCCGCACATGGGGTCAGATCCATGGCCCGGTCAAGCTGTCAGGGCTGCCCCGAAGCTCGGCCGGGGTGCCCTGGGCGATCAGGCGACCGCCGTCGGGGCCGGCCCCGGGACCCAGCTCCACCACGTGGTCCGCCGCCGCCACCAGCAGGGGATCGTGCTCCACCACCCACACCGTGCCGCCGTCGTCGACCAGGGTGTGGAGCAGGTCCACCAGACGCGCCACGTCGACCGGGTGGAGTCCTGTGCAGGGCTCGTCCAGCACGTAGAGCACGCCGTCGGCGCCGCCGTCGACACCGGCGAGCTCTCGGGCCAGGCGGAGTCGGTGGGCTTCGCCCCCGGACAGGGTCGCCGTGGGCTGTCCCAGCGCCAGATACCCCAGGCCCACGGTCTCCAGTGCGAGCAGCGGGGCTTCCATGCCCGGCAGTCCGGCCAGGTGGCGGCGGGCGTCGGACACGGACAGAGCCAGCAGCTCCGCCAGATCCTTGCCCCGGACTCGCACGCTGAGCGTTGTCTCGTCGAAGCGTCGCCCCAGACAGGTCTCGCAGGTCACCTCGACCGGCGCCAGCCAGGTCAGATCGATGCGTCGGACGCCTTCGCCCCCGCAGGCTTCGCAGCGGCCGCCCTTGCGCGTCAGGGTGAAGCGGCTGGCCTTCCACCCCCGAATGCGGGCTTCCTTGGTGTTGGCGTAGGCTTTGCGAATGCGGTCCCAGAGGCGGGTGTAGGTCGCGGGTGTGGAGTGACGGCTGCGCCCAAGAGGGGCCGCGTCGACCTGGACCACGCGGCGAAAGGCGGCGGGAGGCGCCACCGTCTGGCAGGGCAGGGGACTGCCCTCGTCACGGAGGGCGGGCACCAGGGTGTCCAGCACCAGGGTGCTCTTGCCGGCGCCCGAGGGCCCGGTGAACGCCACCAGCGCCCGGGTCGGCAGGTCCAGATCCAGGTCCTGAAGGGTTCGGCCCCGAGCGCCCCGGACCCGGACCGGGGGCCCCAGTTCGCGCCTCGGCCGACCGTGGCTGGGGGGCCCGCTGACCAGCGCCCGACCCGTGGCCGTGTCCGCCCGGGCCAGGGCGTCCGGCGAGCCGTCGAACACCACCTGGCCGCCCTGGGCACCGGGTCCGGGGCCGAAGTCGAGCACCCGATCCGCGGCGCCGATCACCTGGGGGTCGTGCTCGACCACCAGCAGGGTGTTGCCCTGGGCCCGAAGCGCCGCGAGGACCTGGACCAGACAAGCGGTGTCCGAGGGGTGCAGGCCCGCCGTGGGTTCGTCCAGCACCACCAGCAACCCGGCCAGGCGACTCCCGACCGCGGCGGCCAGCCGGGCCCGCTGGAGCTCCCCGCTGGACAGGGAGGTGGCGCTGCGCCCCAGGGCCAGGTACCCCAGCCCGACCTGGTCCAGGACCCCCAGGCGCCGCCCGAGCTCCTCGACCACCGGTGCGGTGCCCGGGTCCGCCGGAAGCGCCGCGAGCCACTGGGACAGCGCCCCGCAGGGCCCCGCCGAGAGCTCCGGGAGCCGACGGCCGCCGAGCCGGATGGCGCGGGCCGCCGGCTTCAGGCGCTCGCCTTCGCAGGCCGTGCAGCGCGCCCCGTCCACGGCACCGCGCCCGCCGCAGGTCTCACAGGCCCCCAGGGGGGAGCGGGGCGACAGCCGCCGGGGACTCGGCGCGGGCCAGAAGGCCTGACAGTGCCCGCACCAGGGGCGCTCGGCCCACGCGGTCTCGTGGCCCGCGGCGTCGGTCAGCAGGCGCCCACCGCCTGCCTGGAGGCCTAGACGGACGGCCTCGCCGATGCGGTCCTTGCGGTCCGGAGCGACCTTGATGCGATCGACCACGATCGCCAGTCGTTGGGGCCGGCCTGTGACGTCCTCGACGCGGGTGACGACACCGTCGGCCCGGACGCGGGCGAAGCCGGCGGTCGCGACCGCGTCCAGCAGGCTGCGGGGGTCGCTCTCCGGCGCCGCCGTCAGAGGCGCCATCACCAGGAGACGGGTGCCTGTCTCCAGGGCCAGCAGGGCGCGGGTGATGGCCTGGGGCTCGGTGTGGTGGAGGACCCGGGCACAGGTCGGACAGTGGGGCACGCCCCGGCGAGCGAAGAGCAGGGCCAGCAGCGACGCGGCGTCGGTGACCGTGCCCAGGGTGCTGCGGGCGCCGGGGCGTGGTCCGCCGCGCTGGGCCACCGCCAGGCTGGGCGGCAGGCCTTCGAGCCGCGTGAAGGGCGGCCGCGGCCGCTGGTCCAACAGAGCCCGCAGGGCCGGCGAGAACACCTCTGCGTAGCGCCGCTGGGACTCCACGTGCAGCGTGTCGAAGGCCAGCGACGACTTGCCCGAGCCGCTCACCCCGGTGAGCACCGTGAAGGTGCCCGGCTGCAGGGTCAGGTCCAGGGCCTTGAGGTTGTGGGTGCAGGCCCCCTGGAGCACGATCGGGCGGGCGGGCTGCACGTCAGATCTCCAGGGTCGCCCAGCGGCCCCGGCGGACCAGCCAGCCCTTGAGCAGGGCCTTGGCCATGGTCGTGCCGTTGATGGCCCACCAGATCCCGGGAGCGGCCAGGCCGAGTGGAAAGGCCAAGACCCAAGCCAGCGGCACGCGGAGTGCGTTGAGAGGGAACGACGCCCAGAAGACCGCGCGGGTGTCCCCGGCGCCGCCCAGGACGCCCTCGGCCAGCGCCTCCCAGGCGACGAACACCTGGGACCACGCCAGGATCAGGGTGTAGGTGGTGGCGTGGGCATGCACCGAGGGGTCCTGGGTGAACAGGCCGGTGAGCGTCTCTCCGCCGAACCAGAACACCGCGGTCGCGAGCACGCCCAGGCCGGTCGAGAAGGGCAGGGCCAGGCGCACGGCCGCCCAGGCCTGATCAGGGCGCCCGGCGCCCAGGCTGCGCCCCACCAGGCTGCCGACCGCCATCGACACACCGGTGAACGCCGGCCAGGTGAACCCCTCCAGGGCGTTGAAGCCGATGCCCAGGGCGGCGTTCACCTCGGGACCCAGCGGTGAGATCGAGGTCTTGAGCATGGCCCAGTAGACCAGGGTGTAGGTGGCGATGCCCATCGCAGCCGGGGCACCGATCCGCAGCACCTTGCGCAGGTGGGGGCCCAGGTCGACGTCCTGCCGGGTCAGGCCCGTGCGCCGGGTGAGCAGCCACAGCCCCACCGACGTGGTCACGGCGCGGGACAGGTTGCTTGCCAGCGCCGCCCCGGCGATGCCCAGGTCCAGCTCGAAGATCAGCACCGGGGTGAGCACGATGTTCAGCGCCAGGCTGACGGCGTGCAGCAGCATGGGCATCCGGGCGTTGCCCAGAGAGATGAAGCACTGGTCGACCAGCGGGGTGAAGACCAGGGGCAGCAGCGTCCAGGACAGCACCCGCAGATAGGTCGCGAATTCCTGGGCCGTGGGCCCGTCCAGGCCGACGAGCCACGCGATCCAGTCCGCGCCGAGCACGCCGGCGGCCGAGACCACTGCAGCGACCCCCAGCGCCCCCCCGGTACTCGCGCCCAGCACGCGGCGAACCCCCAGGGCGTCGCCGGCGCCCTCTGCCCTGGCGACCAGTGGACCGGCGCCGGCGGCGATGAGCACGAACGCGGCGTAGAACAGGATCACCACAAAGGTCGAGGCGCCGATGGCCGCCTGGGCCTCGGTGCCGACGCCCTGGATCCAGTACTGGTCCACCGCCCGGAAGGCGTTGGTGAGGACCGCGAAGACCGCGCTCGGGATGGCCAGTCGCAGCAGCTCCGCGGTGGTCAGTCGGACCCCGCGCGGGAGCGTCTCTGCAGGGGGTGCGGCCACGCCTCGGGTCTATCCCACAGGCCCGCTGGTGGTGATAGCCTCGGCCCTTGGAGGGCCCCGCGCAACGGCTTGCTACTCGTGCCGAGGTCATCTAGGCCGAACACTGTCGACGCCGTCCTGGTCGGCGTCCTGGCGTGCTGTGCGCTCTTCGTCGCGTCCCTGGGCGGGGCGATCCTGGCCGGGGTGACCCTGGGCGTGGACCCGGCCACCCTCGACGCAGGTCAGGATCCGATCTTCGATGGCTGGCTGATCGGCTGGGCGCTGCCCCTGCAGGCGGGGCTGATCCTGTGGCTCGTCGCAGGCCGACTCCAACGGCTGGGTCTGTCCGCGACCGACACTCTGGGGCTGGTGCGGGGGCACCGCTGGTGGACGGTGGCGTTGGTGCTCCCCGCGGGACTGTGCGCCGATCGTGCCGTGGCCCTCCTGCAGCGGTTCTTTCCCCACAGTGGCGGCGCCGGCCTGGAGGAGCTGGCCCTGCTCCCCCCGACCGTGGGCGCCCTGGGGGCCGTGCTCGCCCTCGGGCTGGTGGTGATCGGCCCCCTGTCCGAGGAGGTCTTGTTCCGCGGCTTCATCCTGCAGGGCCTGCGGGCCGACGGCAGCCCCAGCCGGGCGATCGTGCTCACCGCGCTCCTGTTCGGACTGTTCCACTTCGATCCGATCCACATCGTCGGGGCCGCGGTGCTCGGTCTCTACCTGGGCTGGCTCCGGGTGGTGACCGGGAGCCTGTTCGCCGCGCTGTGTGCGCACGCCCTGAACAACGGGATCTGGTGGGTCCTGGTTCGGCGCGGACACACCGGCGAGCTCACGACCTGGACCCTGGACCTGATCGCCCTGGGCATCGTGCTGGCGGCGGTCTGGGCGACCCGGGATGCCCTGTCCGAGGTCGCGGGTTGACCCGGCGACCCGGGCGGGTGAATGGCGGACGCAGCTCGCTTGTGACAAGGTCTCTGTCGGCGGATCCATGACCACCCTGCTGCTCGCTGTCGCTTGGCTGACCGGACCGGCCCTCGCTGCGTGCGAGGACGCCGACGGCGAGGATCTGATGGCCGCCGTGCGGCGGGCGGAACAGGCCCACGCCGACCTCGACGTGGCCGAGCTCCAGGACGGCGCCCAGGCCGCCATCGACGCCGTGCCGTGCAGCGACGACACCGTGGGGCGACGGGACGCCGCCCGGCTGCACAGGGTGGTGGGGCTGAGCGCCTTCAGCGAGCAACAGCGCGACGTCGCGACCCGGGCTTTTGCCGCAGCCCGCTCAGCCGATCCCCAGTTCGACTTTCCCCGGGACGTCGTGCCCCAAGGCCATCCGCTGCGCACCTACTACACGGCGCTGCCCCTCGACGCCGGGACCTCCCAGCCGGTCGGCGCCCCCGTGGGCTTCGTGCTGCGCCTGGACGGCGTCCCGTCCACCCAGCGCCCGCTGAGCTGGCCGACCCTGGCCCAGGTCGTCGACGGGGGCGGCCGGGTCGTCACCACGGTCTACCTGTGGCCCGAGGACCCCCTGCCGGACACCCTGCTGCCGGCGACCACCGCGGCCACGCCCGCGCCCCTGCCTGTTGCGACCCCGTCCGACCCGCCGCTGACCAGCAGCGAGGCCGACGTGACCCGGGACGGTGGGGGCCGCACCCTGCGGCGGGTGGCGCTGCTGAGCACCATGGCCGCAGGCGGGGCCTACGTCGGCTCCTGGCTGGCGCTGCGGTCGTACAACCAGCCCGGCCACACCGACCAAGAGCTGGACCGACTCTTCCTGGCCACCAATGGTCTGACCGTCGGTGCGGCGGCGTTCGGCGTGGTGGCGGTCGGAAGCGGCGTGGGCGCCTTCATCTCCAGGCGCTTCTGACCATGCTCGAGACCGGCACCGTCCTGGATCGGTACACGGTCATCGACGAGCTCGGCCGTGGCGGCATGGCGGTGGTGTATCGGGTGCGCCACAACGCCCTGGGCAGCGAGCACGCCCTCAAGATCCTGACCCTGCACGGGGCATCCATCCGCGAGCGTCTGGTCCAGGAAGGCCGGGTCCAGGCGGGCCTGCGCCACCCCAACATCGTCGCCGTCACCGACGTGATCGACGTTGACGGGTCACCGGGCCTGGTGATGGAGTACGTCGAGGGACCCAGTCTCGAGGCCTGGCTCCTGGAGAACAAGCCCGACCTGGGCACTGCCGAGCGGCTCTTTCGCGGGGTGCTGGCAGGGGTCCGGCGGGCCCACCGCGAGGGTCTGGTGCATCGGGACCTCAAGCCCGGCAACGTGCTGCTCGAGTTCACCGAGGAGGGCGTCATCCCCAAGGTGGCGGACTTCGGCCTGGCCAAGGCCCTCGAGGCCGGCGGGGGCATGAACCGCACCCGCACGGGCATTGCCATGGGCACGCCGGCGTACATGGCGCCCGAGCAGATCCGCGACGCCAAGAACGTGGACGGGCGGGCGGACATCTTCTCCCTCGGCTGCATCCTCTACGAGCTGGTCGTAGGCCAGGCCCCGTTCGAGGGGCCCGATGTCCTGTCCATCTTCAACTCGGTCTGCGAGGGCCGGTACGTCAGCGCGGCCGAGCGCGTCGCGGTCAGCCCCCACCTCGAGGTCGCCATTCAGGGCTGCCTCCAGGTCGACCGCGACCAGCGCATTCCCTCCTGCGATGTGCTGATCGCTGTGCTGGACGGGGGCGCCTGGAGCGCGGCCTACGACGGCGCCACGGCGCCTCCGCCGCCGACCCTGAACCCCGGCGCTGCGCCGGCCGCGATGGCAGGAGGCCTTTCTGGCGGCCCGACATCCCCCAGTCCTCGGGGTGCCAGCCAGCGCACCATGGACCCCTATGCCCAGCCCGCGTTCTCTGGGTCCCAGGTCTCGCTCCTGCCCGACATCGAGCCGGCGTCGAGCCTCGTGCCCGGCAACGCGCCACCGGCACAGGTCGACCCCCCCTCGGCGCCCTGGCGCCGGGGGCCCTTCGTCGCCGCAGCCCTGGGCCTGGCGGGTCTGGGTCTCGCGGCGGTGGTCCTGCTGGGAGGGCCGGATGACCCACGGGAGCCCGCCGAGCCCGAAGTGCTCAAGGCCCCCGCCGACTTCGTGCCAGCTGCCCCCGTGCCGGATCCGGCGCCTCCGGCCGCGGCGACACCCACGAAGCGCTCGACCCCCAAGGCGTCTCGCAAGTCCACGACCAGCCGGACCTCCGCCCCCAAGCCTGCGACGCCACCTCCCCCCGAGCCCGAGCCCGAGCCCGAGCCCGAGCCCGAGCCCGAGCCCGAGCCCGAGCCCGAGACGCCGCCCGCCCAGGAAGAAGAGCGCCCTCGGCTGGTGGACCAGCTCCGCCAGTCGGTCAAGTCCAGCTACCGCCTCAAGGGTGACGCCATGGCGGTCTGGTTGCTGGGCAAGGACGGCAAGAAGTACTCCGCGGGGCAGCAGCTCCCGGCAGGCACCTACACGGTCAAGGCCCGCTTTCAGAGCTGGGACGGGGTCGTCGACGCGGGCACCGTGCAGATCCTGCCGGGCAGCACCATCACGATCACCTGCAAGGAAGCCCTGCTGTCCTGCAGCAAGTAGCGGGGCGCCCGAGAGCTCAGATCAGCTCAGCACGACCACCAGCTGGGTGGCCAGGTGGCCCTCCCAGAACGCACCCAGCACAAGCAGGGCAAGCGCCAGCCCGAGCATCGTGGCAGCGCTGAACAGGATCGAGACCATGGGATCCGAGTCGATGGCGTGCTTGTGGAAGGCCTTGCTCAGGAACACCCCGGCCAGCCCCGCCAGGACGTAGGCCGCGGCCTCCAGTGCCATGTGGGTCGTGCAGGCCGCCATGACCCGGGCCCAGGCCTCGTACACACCCGGACCGCCGTCGAGGGACCACCGCCGGGCGAGCACTGAAAAAGTGCTGCCCCAGACCGACGCGTTCCACGCGATGGCCAGCATGACGCCGCCCTTCTCGAACGGCAGTGCGATCGCGAAGAAGAACAGCATCACGTAGAAGTTGTTCAGCAGCACCCCGTCCACGCTGCCGAAGTGCATGGTGGGAAAGGTCTGCCCATAGGACGCCAGGAGCTGGTGGCTGAACAAGTGCTCGACGGTGTCCAGCGGCAGGGTCAGGCTCAGGGCCGAGAAGCCCACCACGCAGCCCAGGAACATCATCAGGAGCTTGTTGGCCAGGGTCAGGTTGACGTCGAGGGGCACCTCGTCCCGTTCGAAGATGGCGACCCGATTCCACTCCAGCACGCGCTCGATGCTGTCGGTCGTGATGATGGACGCCAGGAACACCGAGATGAGGGAGACCTCGTTCGGAAAGAGCCACCAGGCAAAGCCCGTGCCGAACAGGGCGACCCAGACGCCCTCGATGAACAGGTGGCGCTTCCGGGGGACCCCGTTCGGGTAGATCTTCCGCAGCAGCAGCATGGAGCGAGGGTAGCGGAAGCGGGCTCAGGGGGTCTCGCCGAGGGTCAAGGCGACACCCGCTAGTCCCTGCTCCGGCACCGCCCAGCGCTCGCTGGCCAGGTCGAAGCGGCGATCGCCGGCGCTCGGACCGTCGCTGTCGGCGTCTTCGTAGACCACGAAGCCGACGGTCTGGGTGCCTGTGCGCAACAACAACTTGAACGGGCCGGGGCGCTCGAGGCGCGAGCTGCCCACGACCTGGGACTTGCCGCTGGCGTCGGTCACCACGGCGTCGACCTGGAGCGTGCCACCCCGGAAGTCCGCCAGGGCGACGGTGCCTTCGATGGCCAGGGCGGGCCCCTGGGCGGTGGTCGGTGAGACCTTGGCCGGGCCGGTGCCGCCAAAGACGAAGGGGTCCTGGTAGTCCGGCGCCGCGCCGCCGGTGCCTGGGCCCTCGAGGGGTGCGCCTTCGGCCCAGCCGGCCAGGGCCTGGGCCAGCGCCTCACCGATGAGGCGGTGGCCGGTAGCGGTGGGGTGCATCTCGTCCAGGAACAGGGCGTCCCGTTCGAGCCCGCTCTCCTGGAACAGCGTCGGGACTTCGACCAGCGGGGCCCCGTTGCGCGCGGCCGTGTCCTGCATGATCCGACGGTAGAGCGCCCACGCTGGCGGCTCGCCGTGTGCTTCGGCCAGGTCGTCCTGGGACGAGAGCATCACGAAGACGACCTGGGCGCCGTGGCTGTGTGCCAGGTCCACCAGCGCCTGCAGGTTTCGGGCGTAGTCGTTGGCCTCGACGCGCCGCGCCCCCTGTTGTTGGCCCTTGCCCACGGTCCAGCCGACCTTGCGGGCCTGGGCCCGGGCGCCGCCTTCGACCCGCAGGCGGTAGTCCAGCAGGCGGAACAGGCTGGAGCGATTGAGTGCCCGGCGACCGCGGGCGGTCCAGCCGCCGTCGAAGGAGCTGTAGGCGTCGAGCAGATCGCGGTCGACGAAGCTGTCGAAGTTGTTGTCCGACCACAGGTTGCCGATGACCAGGACGTCGGGTTCCAGGGACAGCGCCCGCAGCTCGAGCAGGTTCAAGGTCTGAAAGGTGGAGTAGCCCGGGATGGCGGCGTTCCAGCCCTCGACGTCCGACCCGAGCAGGTCCGCGGCCACGTGTACATAGGCCTGGCCGTCCTCGATGCCGAAGCCGTAGACCGACGAGTCGCCGGTGGCCAGGAGCCGCCGGGTCCGGGGTCCCCGGGTCTCGGGGGGTTCTGGCCCCCGCAGTCCCAGGCTGTTGATGTGCACCGGGATGCCGAATTCGTCGCGCATGCCGGGGGCGTACTCCCACAACAGGTAGGGGTTGCCGCGCATGGTCGGCGACCAGGACTCGGTCGCTGCGGGCAGAGGCTGGTCCGCGCTGGCGAGATCCTGGGCGAACAGTGCGCCCACTGCGAGATCCAGAACGATCAACGCCAGCGACGCGACGGCGAGGCCTCCGAGCGCTCGCCGAACGCGGCGACCGCTGCGGCCCCTCAGGATTCGGCTGGGTGCGCTCAACAAGGGCACTCTATCCCTTTTGCCGAGGGGGGCTGATCCGACTAGGGTTGCCCCGGATGGAGGTCCATGTGGCAGACAAGGTGACACCCGAGGCGTGCTTCGAGCTCCTCACGCACAAGAGCATCCACGACCGGGCCGAAGGCGCTCGTCAGCTCGCCCTGATCGGCACCACCGAGCACGTGGGCCAGCTGATGCAGATCGCCCAGACCGACAAGAGCCCGGCCGTCCGTCTGGGCTGCGCAGGCGCTGCGGCGGACATCCTGTCCCGCCACCGCACCGGCCACGCACGTCGCAAGCTGACCCTGCCCGATCGCGAAGCCATCCTGGCCCAGTTTCGAGCGCTGGACCCGGGGGTGAACCCCGGCCTGTTCGCGGTCCTGGCGACCCTGGACCTGCCCCGGTCCCTGGACCGGATCGTCATCGGCCTTCGGGACCCCCGCTACGACGTTCGCCAGGGCGCCACGGTGGGCCTGTTGCGGTACTGCACGTCGGGCAGCGTGGCCAACAACAACCGGATCCCCCCCAAGGTCATCGCTCTGTTGGGGGACAAGCGCATCCGAGCCGACGTGCTCGCGGGGATCATGCGGGTCTGCGTCGCTTGCGGCTGGCAACAGGCGCGCCCGGCCATCGAGCAGTACCTGGATCGAGGGGACCAGGTCGGCAAGGCCGCCGAGGAGTGTCTGGCGATCCTGGACGCGCAGCAGGACCCCCAGACGCTGCTGGGGGCCTGGACGTACCTGGGCCTCGACGCAGGCGAGGTCAAGGCCAAGGCCAAGGCCGAGCGGGTGCTGGTGCTGGCCCCCGGCGTGGCCATCCACGGCGTGCGCGCCAAGAGCTACACCCCCAAGACCTGGTCGCTGGACGACAGCGGCGCCCTGGTGCTGGACGGTGGGGCCCCCCAGAAGCTCCGGCGCATGTGGCTGGCTCTGCCGGGCGCCGAACCGGTCCACGCCTTCCAGACCGGGGGTGACACCTGGTACGCGGCGGATCCGGCTGCGTCGGTGGCCCTGGCTCTGGACTGGCTCAGCGCCGTCCACGACAACAGCGTCGACGACTGCCGCAGCATGGGAGAGGTCCTGTTGCCCCTGCTGCCCGACAACGCCGCCGGGCACAAGGCAGCGGCGCGGATCGAGCTGGCGAGCGGACTGGGCGCCCAGGCCGTGGCCAGGGTCCGGGCGGTGCTGGCCAAGCGCAAGAAGCCGCCGGCCGAGCTCCTGTGGCTCCTGGCCCAAGGCCAGGACCTGGCCGGTGACACCCAGGCGGCAGAGCAGACCTGGCGCGCCTACCTGGACCGGGCGGGCGCCAAGGGTGAGCACGTCGCCCAGGCCCAGGCTCGGCTGGGCCTCTGACGGTGGCCGCTGCGGGCAGGCTCCAGTGCTGGACCCACGAGAGCCGGGTCCTGGCGGACAATCCGCTCGGCGACCCCCACCAGCGCGACGTGCACGTGTGGACCCCGGCCGGATGGAACGGCATCACGCCTCTGCCGGGCGTGCTCATGCTGCCCGCCTTCACCGGGAGCACCTGGAGCTTCCTGAACCGCTCCTGGCGCGCGCCTTCGCTGCCCGAACGCCTGGACCGCCTGACCGCCCAGGGGCTCCCGTCGGTGGCGGTGGTGATGCCCGACACCATGACCGCGGTGGGGGGGAGCCAGTACGTGGACTCGCCGGCCATCGGGTCCTACGCCACCTGGCTGCTGGACGAGCTCCTGCCCTGGTGCGAAGAGCGCTTGCCCCTGCGGGGCCGCTGGGCGGCCGTCGGCAAGTCGTCGGGGGCCTATGGGGCCTTTCGGCTCGCGCTGGCCGCGCCCGATCGCATCGGGACCGTGGCCTGGCTCTCGGGCGACGCGGCTTTTGACGTCTGCTACCCCCCGGACTTCCCGGGCGCCGTGGAGACCCTGCGGGACGCCGGCGGCGTCGCGGCCTGGTGGCAGGACTTCCAGCAGCGCTCAGAGGGGCTGCGGGGCTCGGACCACAGCGTGATCAACCTGCTGGCGATGGCCTGTGCCTACTCCCCGGACCCAGACGCCGGTCCGCTGGGGTGCGAGCTGCCCGTCGATCTGGAGACCGGCGCCACCCTGCCCGCCGTGATGGCCCGCTGGGCGGACCACGACCCGGTGCGTATGGTGCCCGAACACGCCGCTGTGCTCTGTGGGCTCGACGGCTTGTGGATCGAGGTCGGCACCCGGGACGAATTCCGGCTCCAGGTCGGCGCCCGGCTGCTGCACCAGGCCCTGCTCGGCGTCGGAGCCGCCCACGAGTACGTGGAGCACCGGGGTGGCCACTTCAAGCTGAACAGCCGGTTCGACACCGTGCTGCCGTGGGTAGTCGCCCGGCTGACCGGGTCGGCCCCCGTCAGCGGTAGCTGAGCACCAGGGTCGCCACGCCGTCGGTCTTGCGCGGGTACTGGCCACGAGCCAGCACGGTCACCAGGCAGGCTTCGGCCTCGTCGCTGGCGTGCTGGACGGACAGGGTCTCCAGCCGGCCAGCGGGGTCGGTGTTGATCCGGACCCGGGTCTCCATGGGGTGCTCCGGCCACTCCCGCTCCAGACAGTCCCGAATGCCCTCCTGCAGCCTGGCGGTCACCCGACCCAGCTGGGCGTGCAGCATCGGGTCCCAGCGTTCCTGGGGAAACTCGTCCTGGCCCTGCTCCGCCTGGGGCGCTTCGGTGGTCTTCTTGAGCTCGGCGACCAGCTCGGCTTCGGTCTTTCGAAAGCGCCCCCGCCGACGGGCCTCGTACAGCGCACTCACCATCAAGATGACCAGGATGAAGGCCGCGACGTAGCTCAGGGTCTTCGGGTTGCTGTCGCTCATCGGTGCCGGAGTCTATCGCCAGAGCACGAAGACCCCCCCCGGGCCGGAACCCGAGAGGGGCATCCTCGCAGCATGAGGATCAGACGGCGCGGGCCGTGACCCGGCGTACCGGGAAATTGCTGACCAGCGCCACGGTGCCGCTCTCCCGCTCCAGGCGGACCTCGGCTTCGTTCTTGTCGACGTCCATGTAGCGGGCGATGACCTCGAGGATCTCGGTCTTCATCGACTCGAGCTGCACGGGGGTCAGGTCCACCTGGTCGTGGATCAGCAGGAACTTCAGGCGAGCCTTGGCGTCGTTCTTGGACGCGTCCCGAGGCCGGAAGAACTTGTTGAGCAGGTCCCGCATCAGGCCGCCCCTCCGGCGGTCAGGCCCATCCACCGGCTGACCTTGGTCCAGAAACCACTGGGGGTCAGGGCGATGTAGGGCACGTCCATCTCGCCATTCAGGCGGCGGGCGATGCGGCGGTAGGCTTCGCCGACCACGCTGTCGTCCTTGAAGGCCGCGGGCACGCCGCGGTTCGACGACGTGATGACGTCCTCGTGGTCCGGCACGATGCCGATGATCGGAATCGCCAGGATCTCCATGATGTCGTCGGTGTTCATCATGTCGCCGCGGTCCACCATCTTCTGGCGGAAGCGGTTGATGATCAGCTTGGGCTCGGGCAGCTCGGCCGCTTCGACCAGGCCGATGATGCGGTCGGCGTCGCGGATGGCGGAGACCTCGGGGGTGGTCACGATGACCGCCTTGTCCGCGCCGGCGATGCTGTTCTTGAAGCCCTGCTCGATGCCCGCCGGGCAGTCGATGAGCACGTAGTCGAACTCCTTCTTGATCTGCTCGACCAGGTCCTTCATCTGCTCGGGGCTGACCGCGTTCTTGTCCCGGGTCTGTGCTGCCGGAAGCAGGAACAGGTTCTCGCAGGCCTTGTGCTTGATCAGGGCTTGCTTCATCCGGCACTCCCCCTCGACCACGTGCACCAGGTCATAGACGATGCGATTCTCGAGACCCAGGATGACGTCCAGGTTCCGCAAGCCGATGTCCGCGTCGACGACGCAGATCCTGTGGCCGGCCTGGGCGATGGCGACGCCCAGGTTGGCGGTCGTGGTGGTCTTCCCAACGCCTCCCTTTCCGGAGGTGACGACGATGCATTCACTCATGCTGCTCTCCTTGATCCTCAACTGCTGCTGCTGCGGGGTGGGGGACTGCTACGAAGGCAGCCGCCCCTGGTAGGGGTCGATCACGATCTCGCCGCCCTGGACCCACGCGACCTCGGGGGTCCACTGGCGACCGCCGCTTCGGGTGCGGGACTCGGGCGGGATGGCGATCTTGCGACCGATGCGGAGCTGGGTCGGGCGAAAGTCGAAGGCCACGATGTGTGCACCGTCGTTGCCGCGGGCTCCGGCGTGGGCCATGCCCTTGACCGCCCCGAAGACCAGGATGTTGCCCCCGGCGATGATCTCGGCGCCGGGGTTCAGGTCTCCGTACATGACCACGTCGCCGCCAAAGCGCACGATCTGGCCCGAGCGCAGGCTGCGCTCCACGGTCATCAGCTTGTTGGCCTGGCCGTCGTCGAGCTGCTCGATGTCCGGCTTGGTCTGGGAAGGCTCCGCCGCTTCCTCGGACGCGGCCACCACCGCGCGATTCACCTCGATTGCCTGGGAGGAGGGGGAAGGGGCGGGAGGAGCGGGCTTGCGGGTGTAGACCTTGAGCTTCAGCTCGCGCTCGGCGAAGCGCTGGAGCTTGTCTGCGTCGCAATACAGGCCTGCCACCGTCACGCCGAACTCGTCCTTGAGGACGTGGATCAGGCGGCGCAGGTCGAAGAGATCGATGGCCCGCGGACCGAGATCCAGGCGGCCATCGGCCCCACGGAAGCGGTCGGGACTCTGGGAGAACGTCTCCCGGACGGCGAGCCGGAGCGCGTCAAAGGAAGCGCGGGGGTCGAGGGTCAGCACCAGCACGCCATCCATGGCGCTCAGGCGAAGCACGCTCGTGCCCTCTTGTGAGGTCGGGACGGGTGTGGCCATGTGGGGGGAGGTGCGGGGAGAGAGGATGCGCAGGACGCGCGGGGTGGGCGAGGGGAGTGCCCGGGGGGAGTGTGGAAGCCAACGGGGAGATGGCTTGACCTGTCAAGCGTGTACCACGCTGGTGGATCAGCGGGCAAGGGGAATCTTGACGAGTCCAGGGTTGGAGGCGGGGGATCGCTGATTCGAGGGGATCCAGGGGATCCCAGGGGAGGTGATCCCGGGTGGCGTTTGGGCCGTTCCAGGCGGTCCGGCCTGGGCTTGGTGTGCCTCGCGGGGGTGCTTCAGTTCCGGGAGGAGGGTGTCTTGGCGATCACCAGTAGAAGGGGTCGTCCCAGGGGATGTCCCAGCCGGGGACGATGCGAAGCGCCGACTGAGTGGAGTACACGCCGTCTTGGTCGTAGCCGATGTCGTAGTGGTGGCTGAAGGCCAGCTCAGGGAAGGTGTCGCCGTCGATGTCGCCTGAGCTGGTGATGTAGGCTTGGCTGTCGGCAGTGACGAATTCGTCGGTGAGGCTGAGCGCGTAGCCAACGTCCCGTGGGTCCGTGTACGGGCCCGGAACTCCCAAGGTGCTTTGCAGCAAGTAGATTCTGCATCCGGTGGCGTCGGACCTGTTCCCGCACGCGCGGAACCACAGGTCGCCCTGACCGTCCTTGTCTACGTCTGCAAGCGGGAGCGCCGTTCCTCCTTTGTCGATCTCATCAGGGGTCATCAGCCATGGCCCATGCGCCAGGTCCATCAGGCCAAAGCCCGGGTCGGCCGCAGCCAATGCAGCGCCGTCGATCAAATAGAGGGTCGGTTCAGTACCAGAGGCAGTGCCAAGGTCCTCGTCGCAGTGGAAGCCGAGGTCTTCCACACCGTCTCCGGTGAAGTCGCCTGCCGCAAGCAGCGCGTCATCATAATCAGCGGACAGTTGGCAGTTGTCCCCCCCATAGATGTCGTAGGCTACCCACGAACCGAGTTCTTCCCAGACAGAAGACGCGCCAGGCTGAATCGACGCGCCCGGCAGGTAGTGGAAACCAGCGTACAGACCCAGGATGTCGTTCGTCCCGTCGCCATCCAGATCCGGTCCGATGGCGTAGTCTCGCCCGTCCCGGGTGGTGTTCAGGGTCTCCTCCAGCAGAGTCTCGCCGCCTGCCGGGGTCTCCGCCCGACCCATGATCAGCACGTTCTGGTAGTCGTCGTTGTGCGCCTCCACCAAGATTTCCGAGTAGCCGTCACCGTTGACGTCCCCCTGCCCGTCGACGAAGTCCCCGATCGACTCCGTCTTGTCCGGGTCCGGGTCCTCCCACACCACGCTGGCTGCGTCGTACATGAAGGCCACAGCCGGCCAGTCGCTGCTTGGGCCCAGGAAGAGGTCAATGACTCCGGCCACGCCTGCGGCCCCCTCGATCACGATGAAGTCGTCGTGTCCGTCACCGTTGAAGTCGTCGACGCCTTGCCACTCACCGAAGCCGCCCCAAGAGCGGGTGAAGATGTGGTCGGCCAGGTCGGTGATCGAGGTGCCAGGGGCGTCCGGCAGGCGCGAGACCACGGCCACAGCGCCATAGGCCGAGACCCCGTCGTCGTAGCTGTGCCACGTCTGGGCCAGCAGCTCTTCGCCAGGCTCGCCGTCCAGGTCGCCGGCAAAGACGCCCCAGTAGACGATGTCCTGGTAGATGTCTC
>CAZFLE010000109.1:0-24327 GCA_964519895.1 uncultured Enterobacterales bacterium
TCCACTTCATGAAGCCCATGCGGGCGGTGTTCCGCTGGATGCGGCGGCTGGAGCGAGACCCTCGGGTCATCAGCGCCAGCCTGTTCATGGTCCACCCGTTCACGTCGGCGGACAACCTGGGCTGGGCCGCCCACGTGTGCACCGACGGGGACCCTGTGCTGGCGGCGGAGCTGGCGGACCAGCTGGCCGATCGGGCGTGGGCCCAGCGCCACGCGCCGCTGCCGCCGACCCGCTCGATGGACGAGGCCCTGGACGAGGTCCGGGAGAGTGCCTGGCGCAAGGCCGGGCCGCTGACGCTGGTGGACATGGACGACATCGTGGGAGCGGGGGCACCCGGAGGGAACACGCGCCTCCTGCAGACCCTGGCGCGGGATGACCGGGGGCTGCGCACGCTGATCCCAGTGCACGATCCGGCTGCGCTGGAAGCCGCGTGGGCGCTCGCCGACGGGTCCGAGACCACCCTCCAGATCACCGGGACCCCGGGCTATGGCCAACCCGGCGTGGCCCTGACCGGGCGGGTGGTCTGCCGCGACGAAGGCGACTTTGGCCGGGTGGTGCGCTTCGACACCGGCGCCTTCCACGTGGCCATCACCGAGCGGCCGCCGCTGCCGATCCATCCCCGGTTCTGGCGGGCCCTGGGCGTGAACCCGCGCCGGGCCGACGCCATCGTGCAGAAGAACTTCTTCCACTACCGCATCTTCTACGCCACCACGAGCTTCCGGCACCTGCCGGTGGTCAGCGCGGGCGCGACCAGCTTCGACCGGCTCCGGGAGCGGCAGTGGCCGGTGCCGAGCTACCCGAGCGCCGACCCTGCGGACTGGCGGGCGGGGGACGGGCTCTTGCGGGAGATGGGGCGGCGGGGCTGAGCCGACGAACGCTCTCGTCCGCCATCTGAGAGGAACACCCCTTCAGGGGCCGTCCAGCACCTCCTGCCAGGGCCTCCCGTCCAGGGTCAGGGCACCGATGGCCGCTCCCCCTGTGCGGCCGGACGTGAAGGCGACCGCCGCGTCGTGGTCTCGTAGGGCGTCCTCGAGGTCCAGGGCCGACGTCTCGGGCACGTAGTAGCGCAGGGGCGGCGCCACTTCGTCGGACCGCAGCCAGCCGTCGCAGCTGGGGGCGTCGTCACAGGTGACCTGGCGCACCTGAGGGGCACCCCCGGTTCCGCTCAGGCACAGGCAACAGCCGGGCTCCGGGAGGTCCTTGGCGCCACAGGTCCCGCTGTCCTGCCAGTCGAAGTCGAAGGCGTAGCGCAGGTAGTGACCGTGGAGCAGATCGCGGGGGTCGTACCCCTGGATGGGCACGGTCCAGCTGGGCCCGGTCCGGGTGGCCAGCTCGGCCTTGGCGACCAGGAGCGACAGCCCCACGACCGGCACGACGGCAGCGATCACGACGATGCGCTTCACGGGGCCTCCTGGGCCAGCTCGGCGCCGAAGTCCTGGCGCTTGCGGGCCCAGAGCCACGCCAGGCCGACCGTCAACAGGCCGCCGGACACCAGCCCGACGCCGGTGCTCAGCAAGGAGCCGAAGACCTCGAAGTAGACGACCAGCAGGCGGATCCCGATGACCGCGGTGGCCCCGTTGAGCAGCCACAGACGCCCGGCGCGGTAGGCGGCAAAGGCCACGCCGACCCACAGCGCCAGGAAGACCAGGGCCCCGACCAGGTCCAGGTCCCCGCCGGACAGCAGCGGCGGCAGGTAGGTGAGGGCCACCGTGGCGATGAGCAGAGCGCCGCCCGTGCGCAGGGCTGGGGTGCCCTGGAAGCGTGTCGCGACCAGGATCGCGGCGGCGGCGAGGCTCACACCGGCCGCCATCCACAGCCCGCCCAGCTCGGTCTCGTTCAGCCCGTCGTAGAAGAAGCCAGTGCAGGCGCTGGCCACGAACACGAGCTGGGCCCAGCCGGCCGCGTCGCAGGCCCGGGCCAGGGCCGGCCGCGCCTGCTGGAGCCAGGGCCAGCGGCCCGCGGCGACGCAGGCCAGGGCGATCCAGGGCGCGGCGCCGACGCCCAGCAGCTCTTCCAGGCCCGCGTCATCGACCCCGTAGACGAGCCAGGCGAACCAGGTGACCTCGACCGAGAGGATCGCGACCCAGGCGGCCACCCCACCCCGGGCCCGGGTCAGGAGCAGACCCGAGAGGACCAGCCACAGCGCCAGCGCCGTGTGGGCCTGGCCCCCCAGCTGGTAGACCTGCCCGACCAGAGCGATCGTGGCCAGGATGAGCCCGTGGGCCACCAGCACCAGGGTCTCCTTGAGCCATGCCGGACCGGTGCGCTCCAGGCGCACGACCCCTGCGCCCGCTGCGCCCACCAACGCCACGGCCACCGCCACCTTGAGCCGCCCCGGGATCGCATCCCAGTTGGACGCCACGATGCTGACCAGCCCGATGGCGATGGCCAGGCCGCCCAGCCCGGCGACGGCGTACAGGAAGGTCGGTCGATTGCGCCCGGCCTCGAAGTCCGCGATGGCGTCGGCCTGGTCCTGGGTGATCAGGCCCGCATCGGTCCAGCGGCGGGTCTTGGAGTCCAGGGCCATGGGCGGACCGTAGCAGTGGAAACCCTGCCCACCGGTGCGCCATTGTGCAGAGTGTTGCAGGACGGTGCACCACCGCAAGAGTGACACCGACCTGACCCACGGCGTCGTGGGGGGTGTGCATAGGGTCACCCATGCGAACCGATCTGGATCCGACCCAGGCCCGCAAGGGCCTCTTGCGCGAAGCGGCCGCCACCGTCGGCCATGGCTTGATGTTCGGCTTCGGCTTCCTACCCACCCGGCACAAGTCCCGACGGGCTCGGGACATCCACACCGTGGTGTTCGTGCACGGCCTGGCGGGGAACCGGGCCCAGTTCTTCCCGCTCCAGGGCTACCTGCGCTGGCAGGGCCACGGCCGCCAGTACAGCTACAACTACCGCTCCAAGGGCTCCATCGAGGAAAAGGGCGTGGAGCTGAAGCGGCACCTGGACGAGCACGTCAAGGGCGGCCGGATCACCCTCATCGCCCACTCCATGGGCGGTCTCGTGAGTCGGGTCTACCTGCAGATGCTCGGCGGCGATCGGCGGGTCGACACCCTCGTCACCCTGGGCACGCCCCACCTGGGCAGCCACGCCGCCCAGTGGATGCCCACGCCCCTGGTGAGGCAGCTCAAGCCCGACGGGCCCTTCCTGGCCCACCTGAATGGGCTGCCCGCGCCCCAGGGCGTGCGCTGTGTGAGCTTCGCGGCCACCGACGATCTGATGGTCCTGCCCGGCACGAACGCGCTGGGCTTCGGCGAGGAGGTCCTGCTGGAGGGCAAGGGCCACCTGGACATCCTGTTCAGCAAGGACGTCTTCCACCACGTGGGGCGGGTGCTGGACGAGCAGGAGGTGGGTCGGTCGCTGCCGACGGCGCGGGAGAGTCTGTAGATCAGGGACGCCAGCGGTAGCGCTGCCAGCCCAGGGTCTGCCGCAGATCTCCGGACAACAGCCCGGGGAAACGCGGGTCGCCTGCTGCAGCGGCGATCGCTTCGACACCTGTCGGTCAAGTCCCTTCGTACTTCCGCTTTCTGGACGATCTGGACCGCGGAGAGCTCAGATCAGCCCCAAAAAGGGCAGGTTTGGGCCGTCTGGAGGCAACGACAGGAAACTCAACCGGACTTGAGAGCGGGCACCGGAAATTCAACGCGACTTGAGCGGTCCAGGCCCTCGTTCATCCCGTCGCGAGCTGCCCGGCGCTCCACGCCTGGAGCGACGCCAACACATCCGCCGGCAAGGCGTTGCCCGCCAGGGCCACCGGGATCGACTCGGGCACACCCCCCTCGAGCTCGTAGGCCCGCCGCAGCGCTCGGTCCTGGTCCACGCCGCGAGCGAAGCGGTGGGGCGTGTACCCCTCGTAGGGCCCCACGCCGTCGCCCCAGGGAAGGCCGGTCCAGCCCTCGACCAGGCTCACGAAGGCGCGGTTCCAGACGCTCGCGAGCCGACCATAGGGCGTGCCTTCGCTGTCCCCATCCCGGTCCGTGACGTCGTTGTAGTGCGCCAGGAGAGCCACCGTGACCGCGTCGTGGTTGGCCAGATGCGGGGACGCGATCACCAGGGGCTGATCCAGGTCCAACACCGTGCCGTGGTCCGGACCGTCGTGGAGCAGGATCGACTCCGCGAGGGTCAGGGTCAGACGCAGCCGATCGGCCAGCTCGGCGCAGTAGTTCACGTCGACGTACTTCTCGTGGAAGTGCTCCGCGTGGTGGTGGAAATCGTAGCGGCTGTCGTCGCGCAGCCAGCCCACGCCGAGCTTGAGACCGTGGGTGTAGCCAGCGAGCACGTGGGACGAGAGCCGAGGCAGGTAGACCACGTGGTCGACCTCGCGGATGACCTTGGCCAGCATCATCGGCTCGGTCCACCAGGTGTCCGCGGGCAGCGTGCCCGCGAAGTACCCGTCGTCATAGGTCCGCTCGTCGAAGAACTCCGGTGTGGCGCCGCTGTCCTCGATGGCGGCCAAGAGCCCGTTCTGCGTCATCAGCGCCCGCGTGGAGCCGAAGCGCGCATCGCCCGGCGCCAGCCGCACGGCCTCGACGCCGCCCTGATCGCCCACCACCACCCGGCCAGCGCCCGCATCGAACAGCGCACCCACCAGACCCCGCACCGCGGCCGGCGCCGTGGTCGCGGGATGCACGTTGCCGGAGTTCGATGCCAGCTTCACAAAGACGCTGTCACCGGGCACGAGCCAGTTCAGGTCGAGCTCGGCCAGGGCGGAGCGCACCGCGGTCTCGCCGTCGCTGTCGAACCGACCCACCAGCACGCCCTCCTGGGCAAAGCTCCCCGTGGCCCGTGTGGGCAGACCGCAGCCGCCGAGCCCGAGGGGTAGCGGCAGGGCCAGCGTGGCAGACAGACTGCCGAGCAGTTCCCGGCGAGTCAGCGGTGGCGAGGGTCCGTCGGACTCGGGCATCCCAGGCTCCGGGCTGGATTCCGGAGAGGGTACCCTCAGGGCGCGACGATCGCCGCCAGCACCCGCTCCAGCACCCCGTTGTGCACCCGCTGTTCGCCGTGGGTCAACGGGCTATGTCCACCCCATGTCCGACGACGTCCGCCTGACCCAGTACAGCCACGGCGCTGGCTGAGGCTGCAAGCTCGCACCCGAGGTCCTCGGGTCCATCCTGGAGGGTCAGCTCGCTGGCCCCGCAGACGCGCGCCTGGTCGTGGGCAACGACACCCGCGACGACGCCGCCGTGGTCGACCTGGGCGATGGCCGCGGACTGGTCAGCACCACCGACTTCTTCATGCCCATCGTCGACGACGCCTTCGACTTCGGACGCATCGCCGCGGCCAATGCCCTGAGCGACGTCTACGCCATGGGCGGCACCCCCCTGGTCGCCATCGCGATCCTGGGCTGGCCGGTCGACAAGCTCCCCCCCCAGGTCGCCAACCGGGTCATCGCGGGGGGCCGAGCGACCTGTGCCCAAGCCGGCATCACGCTGGCCGGCGGCCACAGCATCGACAACCCGGAGCCGGTCTTCGGCCTGGCGGTCAACGGCCTGGTCCCGCTGGCCCACCTTCAGCGAAACGCCGGGGGCCGAGCTGGCGACCTGCTCTGGCTCACCAAGCCCCTGGGGCTCGGGATGCTGACCACCGCCGAGAAGCGCGGCAAGCTCGTGGACGCGGACCGCGGCCGGGCCACCCAGGTCATGACCGCCCTGAACAGCGTGGGGCCCGCCCTCGCTGGCCTGACCGGCGTGCACGCGCTGACCGACGTCACGGGCTTCGGCCTGGCGGGGCATTTGAGCGAGATGTGCGGCGACGCCCTGGGCGCGGCCGTCGAATTCGACGCCCTGCCCCGTGTCACCGACCTGCAGCCCTACCTGGACGCCGGCACCATCCCTGGGGGCACCCGCCGCAACGCCGCCAGCTATGCCAGCTGGGTGAGCGACCTGAGCCCGACCGAACAGGCGCTCCTGTTCGATCCCCAGACCAGCGGCGGCCTGTTGATCGCCGCCGCACCCGACGCCCGGGACGCGGTGGTCCAGGTCCTGGCCGACGCCGGTCTGGCAGACCACACCCAGCCCATCGGCCGCCTCACGGACCAGCAGGGACGCATCACCTGCTCGTAGTGCTAGGCTGATCGGACATGCGCGTCATCCACGTCATGTTCGACTCCCTGAACCGGCACCACCTGGGGCCCTACGGGTGCGACTGGACGGTCACCCCCAACTTCCGGCGCCTCGCCGAGCGAGCGGTCACCTTTGACCGCCACTACGTCGGCTCCATGCCCTGCATGCCGGCCCGCCGGGAGCTGCACACCGGGCGCTACAACTTCCTGCATCGCTCGTGGGGGCCCTTCGAGCCCTTCGACGACTCGATCCATGAGCAGCTGCGGGACGCCGGGGTCTACAGCCACCTGGTCAGCGACCACTACCACTACTGGGAGGACGGCGGCGCCACCTACCACCACCGCTACTCGTCCTGGGAGAACGTGCGCGGCCAGGAACACGACCGCTGGAAGGGCGTGGTCGATGGCCCGGAGCGACCGGAGCACCTGGGCAGCTGGTGCCCCAACCAAGCGGTCAACCGCCGCTGGATGCAGCGCGAGGAGGACACCCCTCAGGCCCGGACCTTCCAGCTGGGGCTGGACTTCATCCGCCAGAACCACACCGCCGACGACTGGCTGCTCCAGATCGAGACCTTCGACCCCCACGAGCCCTTCTTCACCCTGCACGGCTGGAAGGCCCACTACCCCCACCGCTGGGACGGGCCGCTGTTCGACTGGCCCAACTACGACCGGGTCCGGGAGTCCCGGGCCGCGGTCGAGCACATGCGCTTCGAGTACGCCGCCCTGTTGACCCAGTGCGACCACAGCCTGGGCCGGGTGCTCGACGTGATGGACGAGCTGGACCTGTGGCAGGACACCGTGCTGGTGGTGAACACCGATCACGGCTTCCTGCTGGGGGAGCACGACTGGTGGGCCAAGACCGCGTGCCCCTGGTACAACGAGATCGCCCACATCCCGCTGTTCATCTGGGACCCCCGCAGCGGCCGCAAGGGCACGCGCTTCGACCACCTGACCCAGACCATCGACCTGCCGGCGACCCTGCTCGAGGTGTTCGGCCAGCCGCTCCCCGAGCACATGCAAGGCCGCCCCCTGGGGCCGGCCGTCGCAGCCGATCACCCCGTCCGCGACTTCGGGCTGTTCGGCATCTTCGGCGGCCACGCGAACATCACCGACGGACACCGGGTCTACATGCGGGCCCCGCCGGGCGAGAACGGACCGCTGTTCCACTACACCCACATGCCGACCCACATGAACGCGCTCTTCTCGGTCGAAGAGCTGCGCCAGATGACCGTGCACCCGGGCTTCCCCTTCACCAAGGGCTGCCCGGTGATGAAGATCCCCGGGCGCGGCCAGCTCGCCTTTCACGACCTGACCACCCGGCTCTACGACCTGGCCACCGATCCCGCCCAGGAACACCCGCTCGACGATGGAGCGGGGGAGGCCCGCATGGTCACCGCACTGCGGGAACTCATGGCCGCCACCGCGGCCCCGCCGGAGCAATTTCAGCGCCTGGGCCTGTGATCGCTTCAGGTGGCCTGCCCTGGTCCTGCGGGACCAGCTCCGTCGCCAGTCCCCTGTCTCACAAGTTCGCGAGGTGAGTCGCGCCGCAATCGGCGCCGCTGGCAAGGCGCGGCGACGCCGTCGTGGCCGAGTCACGTCCAGGAGCCGGAACGCCGCCAGCGGCGTCGAGGGCAAGCGAATCGCCCGAGAACTTGTGAGACAGGGGACTACCGAGGGCCCGGCGCCGGCACCCAGTAGTCGCGGTCCGTCAGGCGGACCAGGGCACTCCCCTCCCCCTCGACCCGGACCAGGTATTGCTCCCAGGCGTCGAGCTGGTCTTCGGGCCCGATCACATAGAACACACCGCCCGCCACCTGGGCTGACGGCGCCCCATAGCCGGGCAGGACGCGCCCGTAGACCCCCTCGTGGCGGGCCTGGAGCTCGTCGGACAGGCCCGGTTCATCGGCCAGCGCCAAGAGCGCCTGGCGGAACCCGGCGATGGTCTCGGGATCCCGGCCGTCGACCAGGTCCCGGGCGATGGCCCGGCCCCGGGTCTCGTAGGCCACCGCCGCGCGGCTGTTGAAGGCCTGGGCCAGGGCGTAGCGAGTCTGGCCCTCGTCGGCGGTCGCGGCGGAGAGCTCGTCGATGACGAACTGCAGGGTCCGAGGCAGCTCCGGGGTGCGCTCGGCGTAGTAGCGCAGCAGGCCGGCCTGGGCGCTGGGGCGAGCCCCGTTGCTGTAGGCCAGACCGGCCGCCCAGGTCTTCATGAACAGGGTGTGGCTGCCGTGTCCGGCGAATCGCAGCCCCGTCAGGTAGTCCAGCAACACGTCCCGGTCCCGGTCGGACTCGGTGGCGCCGGGGGCCGAGTGGAGGTGCACCCCGCCCTGTCCCGCGGCGTGGACCAGCCCCACGAAGAGGGCGTCCGGGTCCTCACCGCGCTCGGCCAGGCGCGTCCGGATCAAGGGCTGGTCCGGCAGGGCGGAAGGGGCGACCGGTCCCTCGGACAACACGGACAGCAGGGGCGCCAGGTCCAGCCCGTCCAGGGTGCCCGGGGACCCGATCCCCCACAGCCGGGCCCCGCCGGTGACCAGGAGGCTGTCCCGCAGGGCGGTCAGGTCGTCGAGCACCTGGACCGGTGGCCGGGCCAGGTCCTGGGCCATCTGGCGGCACAGGTAGGCCCAGTCCTGGGTCAGCGCCGCGTCTGGCAGCCCGGGCAGCACCCGCTCCAGGGACAGGGCGGCCTCGGCCAGCCACGGGGCGACGCCCGCTGAAGGAGTCGCCACGCCCGCCGGCAGCTCGCCCCGGCCTTGCAAGCCTGCCAGCGCTTCGGTCAGCCCCCCGCGATCCAGCCGCTCTGGCAAGTCCGCCAGGGCGGTCAGAGCCCCCTGGACCTCGGACAGCTCGTCCCCGGCGTCCCGCAGCATCCACTGGACCCGGTGGGCATCGTGGCTTCGGGTCTGGAAGCTGTCGGCGCTGAGCAGGAGCCAGTCGTCCTGGTGGCGCCAGGCGATGGGGGGCCCCTGGACCCAGGACTCCTCGGACCGCGTTCGTGTCAGCGCCAGTGCCTCGACCCGCTCGTCGACCACGTCGCGGATCCGGGGCAGGTTGTCCAGCGTCCAGGTCGCGCCCAGCAGGGTGTCGCGAAGCCAGCCCAGGGCCAAGGCGGTCTCCAGGGGACTGGTGCCAGAGGCCTCGATGGCCAGCTCGACCCGCCCGGTGCGCGGGGTGGTGTCGAGCCAGGCACTCAGGGACAGGATCTCATTCTGGACCCGCTCCAGGACCGTGTCGTAGCCCAGCGCAACGCCTGCGACGGTCACGCCAACGTCGGTCAGCAGCGACGGCAGCAGCCCGACCAGGACCCGCTGCTCGTCGCTGACCGCGCGAAGATCCAGGGCCAGGCCCACTGCCGCACCGCTCATGGCGCTGAAGTGGCTTCGCACCCACGGCACCCCGCCGGCCAGGGTGTCCTGGCGCCAGTCCAGGGGGTCGTCGGCGGTCAGTGGCGGGGCATCGACCAGCGGCGGAACCTGGGTCGAGGCTGCCGCTTCGAGCACCGCGGTGGCCGCGTCGACCTGGGTCTGGTAGGCCGCCAGCGCCACCTGGGCGTCGTCGGAGCCAGACGCCGCCACCAGTCGCTCGGTCTCGGCATCGAGCCGGGCCTGCCGAGCCTGGTCCAGCTGGTCGAGCAGCCCATCGTCGGCCTGGCGCCACAGCACCGCCGGCTCCGAGCCCACCAGCCCCCAGTCCTCGAGCCAGCCGGCCCACACGTTGCCCTCGCCCTGGAGCGCGGCCCGCGCAGCATCGAGCTGAGGCGCCATGGTCAGGACCAGGCGCACGCCGTCCTGTTCGTGCAGGTGCCTCAGGTGGTCGAACCAGGCCGAGCCTGTGCCCCGCACGCCGAAGCGCGGCGGGGAGCCGACCCACTTGCGAAGGGACCGGGCCTGGGCCGTCAGCCGGCTCTCGGCCCTGCGGTTGAAGTCCAGGAGCCCCGGGTCGCCGGGCGCCCAGCTGGCGATGGTCTGCAGCTCGTCGAGCACGTGGGCACGCAGGTTCGCCGCGGCGGCGGCGTCGACCGCCGCGCCCGGGATCCCGCCGAAGCCCAGGAAGATCGGGTCCTGGACCAGGTCCCGAACCCAGGCGTAGACGTCGGTGGCGCCCACGTCGGCGACCCGGGTCTCGCTGTCCACCAGCCGGCGATACAGGTTGCTGTTCTCGGCGCCGGCCAGGGTGTCCAGGAACAGCTCCAGCCGCACCCGGCTGTCCAGATCCAGGGTCCGCCCCGCCGGCCAGACCAACACGACATCGGTGGGCTGCTGGGCATCCGCCGACGGGTAGGGCACCGGCGTCGGCCCAGCGGGCAGCTCGGGCCGCGGCGGCTCCACGTCGGCTTCGGTGGAAAAGTCTCGGTCCGTCGCCGTGGGCTGAAGCGCCACCAGCGAAGCCCCGATGGGCCCCAGGACCTGGTCCAGGGTGAGCTCTGGCGGCAACACCGCGATCATGCTCATGTTGCCCAGATGGTGGGTCGCGGCATGGAAGTCCCGGATGTGGGTCGGCGTCATCTCGCGAATGGCCGCCGGAAGGCCCCCCGCGTTGCGGCTCATCGGGTGGTCCGTGCCGTAGGCGACCTGGTTCAGCGCTCGCCAGAACCGTCCCCAGGGCCGGTTGTAGCTGCTGACCATCTCGTTGTAGACGGTGCCTTTCTCCTCTAGGCGCAGCTGGCCCTCGACGTCGGCGCTGACCCCGAAGTTGTGCACCTCGCGGGCGATCTCCTCGTCGGCGTAGTCCGGGTTCAGCAGCGCATCGAGCCGGTCGTGCAGCACCTCGAGGAAGACCTGGGGGCCGGCGGTGGTGTGCAGGTGGTAGACGGTGGTGAGCTGAGAGGTGTAGGCGCTGGACTCCACCAGGGCCATCTCGCCCCGGGTAGCCACGCCGCGCCCCTTGTTGCCCTTGCCCAACAACAGGTGCTCCTGGGTGTGAGGCTCCCCCCGGTCGCTGACCGGGGGCGTGTGCACGGCGACGAAGCCTTGGGGCGCGGTCTCCAGCTGGAGCAGGTCCAGCACGAAGCCTGTGTGCGGGTGATCGAATCGTGCGCCCAGGACCCGGTCCTGGTCGTCGGTGTAGAGCGCCTGGGCCTCGAAGCCCGAGAGCACGTCGCCTGGGGCCAGGGTGTCCAAGGTGGGCGGGGTCTCGGTCGGGGTGTGTCGCACACAGGCCATCAGCATCAGGGTGAGCACAAATCCTCCGTGCCGATCTGCCTATTCGGTCGCGCCCTCCGTGCCAGAGCACGACGGCCCGCCCCGTTTGAAGCGGGGCGGGCCGAGGGGAAGGCGTGTGCCGACTACTCGTGGGGCGGCGCCACGTAGGGGAAGCTGTACAGGAAGCTCAGGTCGTTCTCTGGCGGATTGAGCGGGAGCGCAGCCAGGGAGAGGGCGGAGCAGTCTTCGCCGCCACAGGTGCCCGGGGTCGCCAGGTCGAGCAGCACCACAGCCAGGGTCACGTCGATGACGGGATCCTCGAGCAGGCGACCGTTGGGGAAGCCGGCGTCGGCGGTGGTGTCGATCTTGAGCGTGTCGGGCACGACCAGCGGTGCGGCGGTCGTCACACAGTCCGACGCGGCACAGGCGTCGAAGCCCACGCTGGCCAGATCATCGTCCAGGGCGCTGTGCAGGGCCGTCACGCTGTCCACGATCTCGGTCACGAAGTCGCCGGCGGCATCGTCGATGGGATCGCTGTCGTTGTAGTCGTCCTTGCTGCTGATCACGGCAGTCGCGATGGCGGGCATGCCGATGCGGTCGATCCGCTCGTAGTCGGCGTAGTCGTCATTCAGGAAGGCGAAGTCGCCCGCGTTGGAGCCGTCCGAGCCGTCCGAGCCGTCGGCGCCATCCGCACCGTCAGACCCATCGGCGCCGTCCGAACCGTCGGCCCCGTCGTTGCCGTCGATGCCGTCGTCGCCGTCGATGCCGTCGTTGCCGTCGTTGCCGTCAGCCCCGTCGTTGCCGTCATTGCCAGCGTTGCCGTCGTTGCCGTCGTTGCCGTCGTTGCCGTCAGCGCCATTGGCACCATCAGCGCCGTCGGCGCCATCCATGCCGTCGATGCCATCGACCCCATCAGCGCCATCGGAGCCATCGGAGCCAGCGGGTCCTTCGCAGCCCATCAGGGCCAGAGGAGCGAAGAGGGAGATCGCGAAGAGTGTGTTGAGCTTCATGGTGTCCGTCTCCTTAGATGCGGCCGCTGGTGGCCCAGACCTGGATCGTGTCCGCGCCGTCCAGCGCGACCCCGAGGTCCATTTCGAGAGCGATGGTGGTCACGTTGGTACCAGCCAGGGAGTCGCGGGTGCTGTCGAAGTCCAGGGCGCCCGTGGCGAGGGTGTTCTGGTAGCCCTCGAGGTCGAAGAAGAAGGGATCGTCCCGAAGACCGACCCAGACCTTGCCGCCAGCGGCCTGGACGACTTGCTCGACCGGACCGACAACCGCGGCGCCGGTGCCCGGCAGGTTCGAGACCTGAACGCCCCACTCGCCCTGGCTGTCCGTCCCGAACTTGACGATGATGTCGATGTCGGACTCGTTGTCGCCGTCGTTGTCGATGTGGATGGCGTAGGCCACATCGGCGTCGTAGACCGCAGCGTCGCCGGGCATGCCCAGACCGGCCACCGTCAGGATGGTGGTCAGGGTGCCCTCGTCGTGCCACGCGAACAGGTCCGCGATGTCGGCTGCCGGATCGGCTCCCGCGATTGGCGCTTCAGCGTGATCCGCCGCGAACACGTTCGCGCCGAGGGTGAGTGTGATGAGCCCAGCCAGTGCGGCCGAGGTGCTGATCTTCCGGAGCTTCATGAGCTTCCTCCTTGAGTGCAGCGGTGGCTACGGCGGGATGCTCAAGGCGGATCAACGGGGGCTTGAAATCGTCGCTGTCTGGCCCACTCAGCGCCGATAGCTGATCGCACACCCGTAGCTGCGGGTCTTCGGCGTGCGTACCGGCGTGCCAGCGAACACGTCGGCCACGGCGTCCCGCAGGTAGTTGCGGGTCGGCGCGTCCTTGCGCCCGTCGTAGGAGATCTGGTCGTCGATGGCGCCGCGGTACACGATGGTCCAGGTCCGCGGGTCGATGACCAGGGTCTCCGTGGTCGAGACGATCTCCAGGGACCGGGCCATCTGTTGATCCCGGTCGACGAAGACCGGCAGCCCCGTCAGACCGTAGGCCGCGAGATCCGCCGCGATGGTCGCGGCGTCGTCCTGGGGGCTGGCATTGATCAGCATCAACGGCACACCCCGCGGGACCAGGTCCGCGGCCACGGCGGCGATCGTCGGGGCGTACTGCTGGAACACAGGACACGCATTGCCCTGGGCGATCAGCACGATCGCCGGGCTGTCCGCATGGTGTGCCAGAGCCACGGTCTGCCCGTCGACCCCCGGCCGGGCCCAGGACGACAGCGGGACCGCCACCGAGGCAGGCGCATCGACCGGCGACGGATCCGGCGGCGCCACGGCCACCGGCTGGCCACAGGCCATCAGCCACAGCCCGATCACCCAGAGCCCCCGTGCAGCCCCTCCAGGAAGTAGAACCGGGGCAGGTGCATCTCCTCGATGCGCTGGTTGCCGTTCTCGACCCAAGCGTCGGGGTCTGGGTTGATCGGGTTCTGGGCCGAGTTGTCGTAGATCATCTCCGTGACCAGCCGGGTGCCGGCCGGCAGCGGCTTGGGCTCGGCGAGCACCCAGTGGGGCTGGAACTTGTACTGGAAGAAGGGCACCGACACGAGCACCTCCTCGCGGCCATCCGGGTACACCGCGATGTAGCGAGCGCTGCGACCGCGACGGTGCATGTGGGGCACCACCTCGAGCAGGGTGATGTCCCGGTCCAGCTCGATCCCGGTGCGCACCCGGTGGTTCTTCTTGCCCGGGGGGATCTTGAACCCGGTCCGGTAGAAGCTCGCCCGCTTGACCTCGGTCCGGGGCAAGGCGTCGTCGTGCTCGTACATCAGCACTTTGATCTCGCTGGTCTCCTCCTTGCCGGTCAGGCCGTAGTGGATCTCCAGCACCAGCACCGAGCCCGCGGGCACCTTCAGCGCCATGCCGGGGGTGAAGTCCACCGTGCGCTTGGAGCGGCCATAGGTCATCAACACCCGCTCCTCGCTCAGCTCGCGGGCCCACAGGAAGCGCTCGTCGCGCTCGTCGGCCTCGTAGTGGTGGTGGTCGCCCTTGGTCTTGCGCAGCCGCAACATGTCGCTGCTCCCCCGGCGGAACCAGTCGTCCGTGGCCTCTGCCAGCGGCTTGTCCAACAGGATCACGTTGACATGGTGGGTGACTTCCAAGTTCAGCTTCAGCCGGATCCCGCGGATCCACAGGTCTTCCTCCAGCGGCTCGCTGACCTGGGCGTACTTGTACTGGTCCGGGCCCGCCGCCGGCAGCTCGTGGACCTCGGACATTCGGAACACCCGGTCCGGCTTGCCCCACCGCTCTCGCTTCGACGTGCTCGTGATCGCCGCGTTCAGCCCGGGCAGTGGGTCGGGCTCGGACCCGCGGGGCAGCCCGGCGTCGATCCAGGACACCAACGTGGCGAGCTGGTCCTGGGTGAAGCCGTGGCGGACCGCGCCGTAGTACGCGTCGTGCCCGCCCGGGGGCATCCGCTGGGTCCGCACGGTGCGGCGGATCATGGCCGACCAGCCCATCAGGGTGTCGTAGTCCGAGAACATGGGGATCTTGCGCCGGTCGCTGTGGCACTCCAAGCACAGGTCTTCGATGACGGGCACCACGTCTTCGGTGTAGGACAGCCCCTGGCCGTCGGCCCGGGGCAGCGGGCAGTCGGGGAAGCCGTCCTGGACGCGCTCCCAGGTGAAGGCCTCCAGATCGACCCGGACCACGTCGCCGGCGTGGCCCAGACCGACGGTGGGGGCCACCGTGGTGGTCGCGTCCATCAGGACCCGCACGTCCAGCCCAGCGGCCTCGACCAGGGCCCCCCACGCCTCGCGGTCCTCGTCGGGGTCTGCGGCCACCAGGAAGCGCAGCCCCTGGACCTCGGACACGCGACCCATCACCTCGTCGAGGCGGGCACAGTCCCGCGAAGCCCCGACCAGGGTCACGATGCCCTGGTCGGCGTAGTAGCCCAGTCCGTGGGAGTCTCCGCGATGGTCGATCAACCGGAAGTCGTCGAGCGCTCCCTGGGCGGCGACGGCCTGGACGGGCGCCGTCACGTGGGCCAGGGGCCCCGGCTCGGGGGACACCGCAGCGCCGCCCTGGAGCGCCCATGCACCCGCCGCGATCACCGCAGCCAGGACCGCCAGGAGGGTGCCCCGGCCCAAGCCACGCTGGCCCTGTTCACGCGCTGTCACAGGCCCACGCTATCACGGCCTCGTCGCGCACTCAGAGCGCGACGAGCAGCCCAGCGGCCACGGCGAGCATGGCGCCCAGACCCGCGGCCAGCCACAGCGCCAGGGACCGGGTGCCGTGGGTCATGGCCAGCGTGCTCTTGACCAGCGCGTTGGTGGACACGGCGATCACCACCGCCCACGCCGCGACGTCCAGCGAGAGCCCGCCGCTCCGCACCAGCTCGGCCACGGACAGCGAGATGGCGCTGGCGTCTGCAAGTCCTGCAGCGGCGCTCACCAGCCACACCCCCTGGGCCCCGAGCCACTGCTCCGCGAAGTGAGCGCCCGCCAGCACCGCCACGAACAACAAGGCGAACTTGAACGCCGGCCAGAACGAGTAGGGATTCGCCAGGGTCAGGGGCGACTCCGGATCGGCGTCGTCGCCGCGCTGGACCCGCTCGACCAGCAGTGGCCCCACGATGCCCACGATCGTGGCCGCCAGGAAGGGGATCGCCAGTTCCTGGGCCAGGCTGGGCTGGACCGCCCACACGAGCACCAGCAGCCGGGGGTACTGCACGGCGTTCGCCATCACCGCGGTCGCCCCCAGCAACCGGGACGACTCCGGCGCCTCCCGCGCCCGGTCGGCCAGGGACACGGTGACCGCCACCGTGGACACCAGCCCGCCGACCAGCGAGCCGACCTGCAGGCCCCGTCGGGGCCCGAGCACGCGGACGAGCAGGTAGCCCGAGTAGCTGATCGTCGAGACCAGGATGACCAGGAACCAGGCCTGGGTCGGGTTGAACAGCCCATCGGGGCCGATGGGCTCGTTGGGCAGCAGCGGAAAGACCACGAACACGACCGCCAGGAACTTCAACGTGTCGTAGAACTCGACCTCGGTGATCGAGCCGCGCACGAACCCGTGCAGTGCGTCCTTGGACGCCAACAGGATCACGACCACAATCGCCACAGCGATCACCAGGGTCTCGTGGGTCGCCACCAGGAAGCCGAGCCAGAAGGTCAGCAGGGCGGTCAGCTCGGTGGTCAGGCCCAGGCTGCGCTCGGTCTGGCGGTGGTAGCCGATGGCCATCATGACCACCAGCGCGGCGAAGATCAGGCTGGTGAAGAGGGTCTCGCCCAGCAGTGCCGCCACGGCGCCGAGCAGTGCCACCACCGGAAACGTGCGCACACCAGCGGACTTGGCGTCGCCCGGCTTGCGGCTCTTGTAGCGCTCCACCCCGATGAAGAGCCCGATGGCCAGGGCTTCGCCGAACACCTTGGCCAAGGCCAGATCGATGGTCTGCACGGCAGCATTCCCAGGTTGACGACGCGGCATCATCGCCCATCCGGTCCGCCGGACGGGGACCGCGGGATAGGATTCCCGCCCCGCAGGCCCCGGAGCCACCGTCCCCATGAGCGCCAACGCCTTCCTCGATCGCGTCTTCCAACACGTCCCCCGGGGCCGGGTCGCTCGGTTCCAGTTCGACAACTGGCGACAAGCGGGCCGGCCCACCTCCGAGGGCTTCGGAATGCTCCCCTCGTCGGGCATCGACGTGGACGCACTGGCGGCGCGGATCATGGACGTGGACCACTACGTGGGCAACGTGGACCACGTGGTCGAGTGCCGCAGCATCTCGGACAGCCGCTTCGTCGCCCCGGCCCAGGTCCGCTTCTACCAGCGCATCAAGGTGCCCGCCCTGGGCGAGATCCAGATGGACCTGGTGCTCACGGACCACGGGGAGCGCGACGGCTTCCGGGTGTGTGCCTGGCACCAGCTCGACACCGAGACCGGGCGGCTGGACAAGCGACGGGGCGCTCGCAGCGCCTACAACGTCGGGGCCTGGCTGCTCAAGCCCGACGTGGTGGGCTATGCCCTGAGCTCCGCGCCCCAAAAGGACGACGTGGGCCGGATCAAGTTCGCCATGCTCACCAAGGGCGCCGACGCGACCGCTGGCCAGGTGGTCAAGGCCGCCATCGAAGGCATGGTCCGGTGGTCCCGCCGGGGGTGATCCGCGGGCTCGAATCGACTGCTCAGCCTATGATGGCGGGGGAATCCCTGGCCAGGATGGGCAAGGACGACATGACCAGCGGGCTGAGATCGGGCAGCACGTCGAACATTCGGGCGCCGCTGCGCGCGACGTTGATCGCCGATCACGGTCCTACCAAGGCCAAGGTGATCATGATGGACGAGCACCGGCTCCAGGTGCTGTCCAATAAGCAGCTCGTGCCCGGCGCGGTCCACCGGATGCGCATCACCCTCGACGGCGGAGAGAGTCAGGTCGACGTGGAGCTCCGGGTGGAGCGGGTCCAGTCCGGACAGGACACCGTCTACAAGTGGGGCTGGCTCCACCACGGGGTCTACCGGGAGATGGATCCCGACGACTCTCAGGTGCTGACCCACGAGCTGGGCAGCACCGGCCACGCGGGCTCGTTCACCGAGTCGTCGGGGCCCCGCGGAACCACTTCGGAGCCGGTGTCCGCGGACACCAGTGGCATGGCCCGTCGCAGCGGCCGGGCCCGGGTGGTGCGGGTGATGGCCCGCAAGCATCGGGAGGACTCGGTCAGCGTCAGCCGTCGCAATCCCAAGATCGGCGACCGGCGCGAAGCGCTGCTGAAGCGCGTGCGCCGGACCCCACCCACCCTGCGCAAGGGGGTGCCCGAGTCGCTGCTCGTGACCCCCCTCTACATCCCGGGTCCGCCCGCCGGCCTGCTGGCCATCTTCCCCAGCTACCAAGCCCTCGCCAAGGCCCTGGATCTCGACGACTCCGGGGTGTGCGTGGTCCTGGGGGGCTGCGAGCACCTCGAGGTCGGCGACGTGGTGGACCTGGTCATGGAGCTGCCCGACAAGGACCAGGTCCAGCTGATGACCATGGTGTTGCGCAAGGGCGACGAGCGCGACTACCTCAAGGCCAACTTCGTCGACCCGGAGACGCTGGAGACCCTGCGCGACCTGGCTTGAGTCCCGCGGCCCTGGGATAGACTGGACCCGCATCGGAGGACCGAACCACAGGCCGCGCTGAGCCCGCCTCGCCGCCTGGCGACACCATGAAGATCCCCGAGCCCCTCCTCCCCCTGTTCGAGGCCGGCGTCATCACGGACGTCGTGCGGCCGCTGATGGCCGGCAAAGAAGCGTCGGTCTACCTGGTGCGCGCCCAGGACGAGCTCCGCTGCGCCAAGGTCTACAAGAGCGCCACCGAGCGCAGCTTCCGCCAGCGCTCCCAGTACAGCGAGGGCCGGACCGTGCGCAACAGCCGGCAGCGGCGCGCCATGGCCAAGGGCAGCAAGTACGGCAAGCAGCTCCTCGAGGCGGCCTGGCAGAACGCCGAGGTCGAGTGGCTCTTCCGACTCCACAATGCCGGCGTGCGCGTGCCCGTGCCGCACCACTTCTCGGACGACGTGCTGGTGATGGAGCTGGTGACCGATGCCCAGGGCGAGCCCGCGCCTCGGCTCTACGACATCCGCCCCTCCCACGACGAGGCCCTGGCGCTCCACGAGACCCTGATCCGCCAGGTCGTGCTGATGCTCTGCGAGGGCATGGTCCACGGGGATCTGTCCGAGTACAACATCCTGATGTCCGGGACGGGCCCGGTGGTCATCGACCTGCCCCAGGCCTGTGACGCGGCCCAGAATCGCAACGCAGCGCGGCTGCTCAAGCGCGACCTGAAGAACCTGGCGATGTACCTGGGTCGCTTCGCGCCCAGGCTGCGCCGCACCCGCTTCGGGCCTGAGATGTGGGCCCTGTACGAGCGCGGTGCGCTGTTTCCCGACAGCGAGCTGACCGGCCGCTTCGACCGCAAGTCCCGCAAGTCCGACACCGCCGCGGTGCTCGAGGAGATCGCGGCGGCCGCCGCCGAGGCCCACGCCGCCCGGCCCCAGAGCAGCTACGCCGCCAAGAAGGAGAAGAAGCGCCAGGAAGCCCTGGCCGAGGCCGAGCGCGAGCGCGAGCGCCAGGCCCACAAGAAGGCCCAGGCCCAGGAGCGGGCGGCCAAGCCCACGCCCGGCAAGCCCCCCCAGGAAGGCGGAAGTGCCCCACGCAAGCGACGCCGACGCCGGCGACGACGGCGGGGGGGTGGCAGCGGCAAGGCCTGACAGCGCTCACCAGTCCGTGGGCTTGTAGTCCTTGAGGAACTGGCCCCACACGTGCTGGCCGGTGTTGAGCCCGTCCAGGATGGGGTCCACGATCCGCGCGGCGCCGTCGACGATGTCCAAGGGCGGATGGAAGCGGTGCATCTCGCGCTTGATCCGGGCGTGCTCGACCGGGTCCTCGTCGGTCACCCAGCCGGTGTCCACGCTGTTCATGTGGATGCCGTCCTGGATGTAGTCCAGCGCACTGGTGCGGGTCATCATGTTCAGCGACGCCTTGGCCATGTTGGTGTGGGGATGCCGGTCGCTCTTGAAGGTCCGGTAGAATTGCCCTTCCATGGCCGAGACGTTCACGATGTGCTTGTCGGCGGTGGGCACGGCCAGCATCAGGGGCTTCAGCCGGGCGTTGAGGATGTAGGGCGCCACCGCGTTGACCAAGTGCACCTCGAGCAGCTCCAAGGTGCTGACCTGGTCCGTGCGCAGGCGCCAGGAATTGACCTGGCGCAGGTCGACCTGTTGCTGGTCGGCGTCGAGCTGGCCCGCGGGGAACAGCGCGGTGGCGTCGGCGTGGTCCTCGGGGAGCAGCGGAACCTGACTGAGCTCCGCCGACGACAGCCGGGAGCCCTGGGGGCCGCGGGTGGTGGCGACCAGCGCCCTGGCCGTGGGGTCCAAGCCCTCGCCCGTCTGGGTCTCCAGCGCCATCATGTGCTCGTAGAAGCCCGGGGGGCGCCGGACCGTCTGGCAGGCGTTGTTGATGAGGAAGTCCAGCCGGTCGTGTTGCCGGAGCAGGTCCTGGCACAACAGCTCGACGCTGGGACTGTGCCGTAGGTCGATGCCGTGGATCTCCAGACGACAACCCCACTCGCGGAAGTCCGGCTCTTGGGCATAGCGCCGGGCTGCGTCCCGCGGGAAGCGGGTCAGGACGATCACTCGGGCCCGGGACCGCAGGAGCAGGATGGCGGCCTGGTAGCCGATCTTGACCCGGGCCCCGGTGACCAGAGCGACCCTTCCTGTGAGGTCCGCCATCTGTGCGCGCTTGGCGTGGTTGAAGTCGCCACAGGCCAGGCAGAGCTGGTCGTAGAAGTGGTGAATGCGGGTGTAGCGCGTGCGGCACACGTAGCAGACCCGCTCCTCACTGGTCTGGCCCAAGGATGGGGAGGGAAGCTGGGGCGCCTGGGGCTGGGCGCGACGGGGGGTCTGGAAGATCGGGTTCTCGCGAAGCTGTCGGATGCCGGTGCGGTCGAGCACGGCCTCGTCGCTGGCGCGTCGGTCGAGCTTGTCCTGTTTGCGGTGGGCACGGGTCAGGGTTCGTCGCTCCCGTTTCGTGGGGCGAGAGATGCGGCCTGCAGCGGTCAGCAGCGCCCGCCGCTGGTCGCTGTCCAAGGCCGCGAGCACTCCGCGATCCTCGACCACCTGTTCCAAGACCGTCGTCGCCGCCAGCAGAGCGGCGACGAGCTCCTCTCTCGATGCGCTGTCCATGCGGCGCTGTAGCGCGTGACAGACCCCGAAACATCCCGTTGCACGCTGTTCGGGGACCGCGGGCCGCCGGGATCCTAAATGGCGGCCGTCAATCGAGGTCACCATGCTTACGCGCCTGCTCCCCTTCTCCCTCCTCCTGGTCGCCTGCACCCCCACCTTGCCCGGTGGGGACACGTCGGACACGACCGACGGGGACACCGTCACCGACACCCACGACGCCGACGCAGACACCGACACGGACTCGGACACCGACGCCGACTCGGACAGTGACTCCGACACCGACACCGACACCGACACGGACACCGACACGAGCATCGGCAGCAGCTGCACCGTCACCGTCACCGGCGGCGGGACCGAGCTGCGCAGTGCGGTACGGGACGCGGCCAGCGGCGACACCCTCTGCGTGGGTCCCGGCACCTGGGACGGCGAGCTGGCCATCACGGTGCCCCTGACGCTGCTGGCCACCGACGGCGCAGCCACGACCGTCATCGACGGGGGCGGCACCGGCCGGGCCATCTCGGTCTCAGGCGCCCCAGGCACCCTGCTGCGCGGCTTCACGGTCACCCACGGCGAGGTCCGCAACCACGGCGCGGGCCTGCTCATCGACGGGAGCGACGACACCGTCGTCGAGGACATGATCTTCGAGGACAACATCAGCGAAGGCGACGGCTTCGGCGGCGCCATCGCGGTGTTCGAGTCCAGCGGCGTGCGCATCGCCAACAGCACCTTCCGGGACAACGAGACCGTGCTCCAGAGCGGCGGCGCCATCGCCATCGTGAACGCGAGCGACGACGCCAAGGTCGACGGCAACACCTTCAAGGACAACCTGGCGGGCATGGACGCCGGGGGCGTGTTCGTCTACGCATCCAAGCGCCCCAGCGTCACCGACAACACCTTCCAGCGCAACGAGGGCAACCACGGCGAAGGCTTCGGCGGCGGCATGGCCTTCATGAGCGTCCGGGACGGCGTCACCCAGGGCAACACCTACTCCAGCAACGAGAGCTACCTGGGTGGCGGCTTCGGGGCCTATGACGTGACCGGCCTGACCATGTCCGGGGACACCTTCTCCGGCGACGACGCCCAGTTCGGCGGCGGTCTGCTGATCTACATCGCCGAGGATGCAGCCCTGAGCGACATGGCCTTCGAGGGCACCCAGGCCGAGGTCTCGGGCGGCTCGATGTACCTGCAGTACGCGGACGCCAGCACCATCGAGGACGTGTCCTTCGAGGATGGGGGCGCCACCTACGGGGGCGCCATCTACATGGCGGACAGCGAGACCGTGACCTTGGAGAACCTGACCGCCCGGGACAACCAGGCCAGCGGCTGGGCCGGGGCCATCGGCGTGACCGGCGGCATCGCCATCACCATCACAGACAGCGCCTTCACCGGCAACGGCGGCAACGCCAGCGAGGGCGGTGCCCTGCACCTGTCCGAGTCAGACGACGTGGTCGTGCAGAACAACACCATGAGCGACAACGACGCCACCTACGACGGCGGCGGGCTCAAGGCCTACGACGTGGACGGTCTGACCCTCCGCAACAACACGCTCAACGACAACAACGCGGGCTACGGCGCCGGCTACAGCTTCTCCTTTGTCGACGACGCGTTGCTCCAGGGCAACACGCTGTCCGACAACACCAGCGTCTACTACGGCGGGGGTGCGGACTTCTACGAGACCTCGGCGCTGCTCGAGGGCGAGTGGATCGTCAACAACGACGCCGAGTGGGGTGGCGGCGGCCTGTACTGCACCTACTCCGAGCTCGAGTTCGACGACGCCACCATCTCAGACAACGGCAGCGAGAACGCCTACTGCTGGGACTGCGGTGAGAGCTGCGACGCGCTGAACGAGTAGGGCAGGCGCCGTGAACTGAGTCAAGGGCATGACTCCGGGATGGACAATCCGAGACGCAGGGAGCCGAAAAGCCGGAAAACAGGGGAAAACAGGGGTCAGGAACCTTTTGTTAAGCATTATCCGTGCGGGGATGGATCGGGTTTTGGGTCGGTTCTGACCCTGGGGCATGACATTGGGTTGGGTTGTCGCGTTGGGCGGTCTGGGGCCGGTCTCAGGACGTGCGGATCTGGGGGCATGGGGTGGCCGGGCGGCCCATGGAGACATGGACAGGTGCGGGCCAGGTCAGTGGGTTGGGCCGGGTCACCGGAGCACCTGCCCACGACTCCACAGGCCCGACGACGGCGAGACAATGAAGGAGCTGATGGAAGGTGAGGCGGGCACAGACTGACGTCGGCGGTGACGGCAGCGTGGACCTTCAGCGGCTGAGCCAGACCCTGTCCTTCCCTCCTTCTCGTCGTCGTAGTCGGGGTAGTCGGGGCTGTGGGCAACGGAGGGCAACTCCGTGAAGGCGCTGCGGAGCACCGCACCGCACCGCCCGACGTCGCGCCGGAGTTGTCCTCGTTGTCCATGGCGCACAGCACCCCATCGGCGGCGTAGGTGTCGGCCCGGCGCACTTTCGGCCGGGATGGCACCCCATCGGCGCCGTAGGTGTCGGCCCGGCGCACTTTCGGCCGGGATGGCACCCCATCGGCGGCGTAGGTGTCGGCCCGGCGCACTTTCGGCCGGGATGGCACCCCATCGGCGCCGTAGGTGTCGGCCCGGCGCACTTTCGGCCGGGATGGCACCCCATCGGCGGCGTAGGTGTCGGCCCAGGTCCGCGGCCTGACCCCCAGGGAGGCGCCGCCTCTCCTTACAACAACCCGGACGGCAGGTCCGTCTCCCACTCCACCAACGCCACCTGGGTGTTCAGGATCCGCGTCCGGCGGGTCTCCCGCAGCGGTGGCGGCAACGTCGGGGCCTCGACCAGCGGCGAGTACCGCAGGGCCGTCGCCTGGGCCACGGGGCCGGCGTCGGTGGCCGTGATCTCCACCTGGACCTCTTCGGGCGCTGGCTCCGGCTCGGGCTCGAGGTCCGTGAGTCTAAGGTGCGGTGACCAGCACTCGTTCAAGGAAAAGGTGGAAGGTCGCTTGGCCATGTCCGTGTCCCCAGGAGTCACTCTGCACTATTTGCAGCTTTCGTACCATGTCTAAACGAGGGAATTCCTGTCAAGAACACGCCGATCCGGGGTGTCGGTGTCCCAGTCCTGTCCCCCTGGGACCGGGGTCACGGGTCAGCGGCGCCGGCGTCGACGCCTGCGCTGGCCACCGCCACCGCCACCGCCGCCACCGCCGCCACCGGCACCCCCTCTCCGCTGGCCCCGGTTGCGGCGCCGATCGGCCTCCTCTCGAAGAGCCATCGCCCCGTCGGAGTGCCAGGGGTGGTCGGTCACCGGGCGGATCGGCCGGCCGGTCAGCCGCTCGATCTGCCGCAGCAGCTCGGTCTCGGTGCTGTCGCAGAAGCAGATGGCCACGCCGTCCCGCCCGGCGCGGCCGGTCCGTCCGATCCGGTGCACATAGACCTCGGGCTCGTTGGGCAGGTCGACCTGGATCACGTGGGACACGCCGTCCACGT
>CAZFLE010000110.1:0-24291 GCA_964519895.1 uncultured Enterobacterales bacterium
ACAGCGACAAGGGCATCACCAACCTGCACGTGCCGAGCGACGTGATCATCGACGCGTCGATGCCGGCGATGCTGCGCACGTCCGGGTGCATGTGGAACAAGGCCGGCGACACCCAGGACACCAAGGCGGTGATCCCCGACAGTTCCTACGCGGGCATCTACCAGGCCGTCGTCGACGACTGCAAGGCCCACGGTGCCTACGATCCCACCACCATGGGCAGCGTCTCCAACGTGGGCCTGATGGCCAAGAAGGCCGAGGAGTACGGGTCCCACGACAAGACATACGAGATCGAGGTCGCCGGCACGATGCGGGTGGTCGACGCCGACGGCGAGGTGCTCATGTCCCACCAGGTCCAGGTCGGCGACATCTGGCGCATGTGCCAGGCCAAGGACGGGCCGATCCGGGACTGGGTCAAGCTGGCCGTGACCCGCGCCCGGGCCACCGGCGCCACGACGCTGTTCTGGCTCAACTCGGAGCGGGCCCACGACCGGGAGCTGATCACCAAGGTCAAGTGCTACCTGGGCGACCACGACATCGACGGCTTGGACATCCGCATCCTGTCCCCGGTCCAGGCCTGCCAGGTCTCCATCGAGCGCATCCGCCAGGGGCTGGACACCGTGTCCGTCACCGGCAATGTGCTGCGGGACTTCCTGACCGACCTGTTCCCGATCCTGGAAGTGGGCACCAGCGCCAAGATGCTCTCGATCGTGCCGCTGATGAACGGCGGTGGGCTGTTCGAGACCGGGGCCGGCGGCTCGGCGCCCAAGCACGTGCAGCAGTTCGAGAGCGCGGGTCACCTGCGCTGGGACTCCCTGGGCGAGTTCCTGGCGCTGGCGGTCTCCCTGGACCACCTGGGCGATGCCTTCGGAGTGGCCTCGGCCAAAGTCCTGGGGGCCACCTTGGACGACGCCACCACGCGGTACCTCCTGGAGAACAAGTCCCCGGGTCGCAAGGTCGGCCAGCTGGACAACCGCGGCAGCCACTTCTTCCTGGCCATGTTCTGGGCCCAGGCTCTGGCCGCCCAGACCGATGACGCGGCCCTGGCGGCGCGGTTCGCCCCGGTCGCCCAGGCCCTGGCCGGCTCCGAGCAGACCATCCTCCAGGAGCTCGCCGAAGCCGAGGGCACGCCCAAGGACATCGGCGGCTACTACATGCCCACGCCGGCGCTGGCGGCGGCGGCGATGCGGCCGTCGGAGACCCTGAATCGGATCATCGCCGGGGTCTAGCGCGCCAACCTGGTCGGCGCTCTATGGAGCGCAGGCCCCGCCCGAACGCGACAAAGGGCACACAGGTCCCGGTCGAACGCGACAATCGAAGGCTCCAGGGGCTGCACTGGTGACGGTTTGGGCCCCCTGGGGCCTCGAGATGCCGGTCGGGGCTCGGATCTGTCGCGTCCGAGGGGGACCTGTGTGAGGCCTGTCGCGTTGGGTTGGGACCTGCGTGTCATTCACGCCCAGCGGGCCACGAAGAGCTCGCCGCTGTACCCGGCCTCCAGAGACCACGGCACCACCCGCGCCGCGAGCCCCGCCTGGGCGAGAACCCGGCGCCAGCTGTCCCGCGAGAAGAGCCCTTCGATGTGGGTGTCGTGCACCACCTGGACCTGGTCTCCCTGGCGCAGGGCCAGCGCGTAGTCGGTGCGGGTCAGCCCATCGCTCGGATCCGGGTCCCAGGACCACTCGATGCCCCGGAGCGAGCGGTCGCCGCGATCGGCTGCCAGCGCTTCGGTGCCCGGGCACCACGTCTCCACCAGGTCGTCGGGCGCCAGCAACGCCACGCCCTCCGGTGCCAGGTGCGCGGCCACCGTCGCGACCATCGCCGCTAGCTGGGCCTCGGTCTGCAGGTAGCACAGGGCATCCTGGGCGAACACGGCGTCAAAGGTGCGCCCCAGCCTGAGCGCTGTCATGTCCCCCTCGACGTGCTCGCAGTCCGGGTTCTGGGCCCGGGACACGCCCAGCATGGCCGGGGACAGGTCGCTCAGGGTGCAGCGAAACGCGGCCTTGAGGAACCAGGCGTTGTTGCCGCCACCACAGCCCAGCTCGAGCAGCGTCGGATCCGCCCCGGTGCGGGCCGGGCCCAGGAGCTCCAGGTACAGCGCGGCCTCTTCGGCGTGGTCTTCGACCGGATCGATCAGCGGGTACCAGGCCACGTGCTCGTCGTACATCGCGGGCATCTTCCGCCTTCCTCAGCGCTGCAGGCGCCACCCGGCCTGGACCGTGGCGACCGCCTGGACCCAGGGCTCGGACCAGGTCTCCCCGCCGATCGTGGGCGGCGGCGTCAGTGGGACCAAGGGGCCGAACATCGCGATGGGCTCCAGGTACAGGCCGCGGTCGGGCCAGGGGAACCACGTCCACGCCCCTCGGACCAGGAGCTCCAGGGAGTGCAGGCTACCCACGTCGCCGTGCCCCGCTCGCCAGAGGTAGCTGTGCAGGTAGTCCACGGCGCCCCCCACGCTGGGGCCCTCGCCGCCACCCCGGGGGTACCAGCTCGCCACCACCGCCACACCGTGGTGGAACTGGCGGCCCCAGCCCTCGCCCGCGTTGGCGGGCCACGTGTCCACCAGGCCCGAGGGCACACTCATGCGCCAGAGCTCCGCCCCGAAGCGCCAACGCAGCGTCGGCGATGGCTCCACATAGGCGGCGAAGGAGAAGCCCTGGAGCGCCCACGGAAGGACGTCCGAGGCCAGCGACAGCCGCCCAGCCTGGGCATCCCCTGTGAGCCCCGCGAGCAGGAGCAGGGTCACTCGTGGTCTGGCCGACAAGCGGTGACGTTGTCCCCAGCCAGACGCAGGGAGAAGCCTCCCGGTCCCCCGCGGTGGGCGTAGCGGATCTCCAGAGGCACCTGCCCGACCTCGAGGGCCAGCTCGACGGTGGTGGGGGCGTAGTCGTGCACCCCGGGGGCGCTGTAGAGGGTCTCTCCGTCGACATCGAGCCACAGGTCGTCCGACGCGCCCACGATCACGCTCACCGGGTCGTCGTCGTCGAGCACGCGCATCCAGGTCACCCAGTGCACGGCGAAGTAGTCCGGATCCCCGGCCAGCCCTTCGTCGACGGGCCACCAAGATGGTCCGTGGTCCAAGGTCGTGTCCACCCGCTCGAACGCGGCGTAGTCGTCGCTCCACCAGTCCCGATCCGCCCAATCTGCGGCGGGGTCCGGCGCCCCCTCGGGATCCAGGTCGGCGTGGTCCCCCGGCAGGTTGAAGTAGGCCCCTTCGTACCCGGCCTCGCAGTCGGTCCAGTCCGGCGCCTGGCCGACCCCGTCGTCGTCGTCTCCCGGCGGGTCGGCGGGTTCCACCGGGAGATCCTCGCGCACGGTGTACTCCGAGCAGGCCAGCAGCCACAGGGCGATCACCGCGCCACCCCCGTGTCCCGGGCCGCCGGCAAGAGCGTGCAGTCCAGCCACTCCTGGAAGCGGTCCAGTTCCTCGTCGCCGGGACCACCGCCGGGGGGCATGGACGGATCCGGCGCCACCGCGCGCACCGCCAGGCGCTCGGCCCAGTCCAGCACGCCGTCGTAGGTGTCCAGGTCCACCCCGAGCGGCGCCCCCAGGCGGTCGCCTTCGGGGAGTAAGGCGCTGTGGCAGCCAGTGCAGTGGGTGTCCATGTGGGCGTGGCCGAAGTTGGCGTAGTCCAGCGGCGGCTCACGACCGCAGGCCGTGTCCTCGGTCTCGCCCCCGGCGCCGCAGCCCAGTAGCCACACCCAGATCACGCCAGCAGCGCGTCCAGCACCTGGACGCCGGGCAGGTGCCGCGCCGGGTCCAGTCCGCCGAGCTCGAGCAGCGCAGTGCCCAGGTGCTCGCTGCCCAACAGGTCCCCGCTGGACGAGGGCTGGCCGGTGCCGAAGTCGATGGGCACGCCGATCAGCGCGTCGTCGGTGGCGCCGACGACCTGGTTGCCGCGCACGCCGGAGCCGACGACCAGCGCCGAGTTGTAGGGCCAGTGGTCCTTGCCCCCGGAGCCGTTGAAGCCGGGGGTGCGGCCGAACTCGGACAGGCAGACCACCACGACTTCGTCGATGAGCCACCGGGTCGCCAGCCCAGGGGTGATGGCCAGGTGCAGCATGAGCTGGTCCAAGGCGTCGTACAGGTCGTCCCACTGAGGGGTCTGCGGCGTGTTGTCCCCGTGGGTGTCCCAGCCCCCGGGAATGCCGATCATGGCCGTGCGACTGAGCCCCAGTCGCATCAGCTCGGTGGCCTTGATCGCCTGGTCGGCCAGGCTGCTCCCCAGGTCGTCCAGGCCGGCCTCGAAGCGGCGGCCCTCGATCTCCATCGCCCGCTCGGTGTTGTCCAGCAGAGCCTCGGAGCGCACGCGCCCCACTCCGGGCAGTGCGCCGCGCTGGGCCGCGAAGCTCGCCACCTGTTGGTAGACGTAGTCGTCGACCATCGCGTCGCTCACCTGGTCCAGCGCGGGTGCTGGCGCATCGGCCCGGCCCGACAGGGAGCCGTCGATGAGGTCGAGCAGCGTGCCGCCGCCAGCCCGGACCACCGCACCGCCGCGGGTGCCCGGGAACACGGGTCCGGAGAAGACCAGGTGCGGCAGGGGATAGTCGCCGCTGCCGGCGTCGGCGAGCAGCGTGCCCCAGTCCGGATAGCTGCTGGCCGAGGTGCCGGTCAGGGTGAGCTTGCGCCCCGAGTCGTGGCCCACGCTGTGGGCGTCGATGCCCCGCACGATCGCTGTCCGGGAGCCCCAGCTGTCGAAGAAGCGGGTGGCGCTCGGCAGGTCGGCCCCGCCGGTGTAGGTCAGGCCATTGGTGCGGATCGACGCGGTGTTCGCGTTCATGTCCACGTACGAGGAGTCGTGCTTGGGATCCAGGAAGGTGCTGTCCCAGGCGCCGCTGGCGAACAGGAAGAGGAACTTGCGCTCGCCAGCCGCCGCCCGGGCCATGCGAGGGGACCAGCCGAAGCCGGCCAGGGCCGCGAGGGCTGCGCTGGACTGGAGGAGGTGTCGTCTTTTCATCCGGGGCTCCTCAGTAGGTCAGGACGCGCGGGTCGCGCAGGATGGCGGAGAGCACAGCGGCCCAGGCACCGATCGGGTCGGCGTCGACGCTGTGGACTTGGCGCCAGAGGGTCTCCAGGGCGGGCAGGCGGGGGTCTTCGGCGTCGACCGGCAGGCCGGTCGCTTCCTGGAGCAGGTGCCGCAGCTGGCCCGAGAAGGCATCGGGCGCCGCGTCGGGGCGGTCGCTTGCCGTCACATAGGCCAGCAACACGGCGTCCCCCTCGCGGTCGGGATCCAGGTCGTGGCGGGCCACGGTCCACGCGGCGGACCAGGCCAGGCGCTCGAGCACGAACACCGCCCCGACCCCGGGCTCGTAGGCCCGCTCGGTCAGGAAGCGACCGTCGATCCCGCCGGCCAGCCCGGGCAGCCCCAGGTCGTGGCGGGTCATGCCGTCGACCTCGTCAAAGGTCCAGCGGTAGCCAGTGATGCCCTCGATGATCGATGCCAGCTGGCTCGGGCTGGCGATCCGGACCGTGGCCAGCCGATCGGCGAGCTCCGGGTCCGTGCTGCCTCGGGCCTTGTAGGTGTCCGACGTGACCAGCGCCCGGACCAGCGGGCGCACCGCCAGGTCGTGGTCGACGAAGACGCTGCGGTAGTCCTGGAACTCGGTCCAGTCCGCGTCGGCCAAGGTGCGCTGGGTGAAGCCCTCGAAGAGGGTCTGGGTGCCGCAGTCCACGAAGCGCGGGTCGGCGGCGATGGCGGCGCCCAGCTCCACCAGGTTGGCGGTCGGCGTGCCGTACCAGGCGGGGGAGCGATCGGCGTAGTCCTTCCAGATCTCCTCGTGCTCCGGGTGGTAGTGCACCGCGGCCATGTCGTCCTCGTCGCCGAAGAAGCCGAAGAAGTGGGCGGCCAGCGGGTCCAGGGTCGAGTGGCAGGACTGGCAGGCGCTGCTGGTGGCGATGGCCTCCTCGGGGTCGATGACCAGCTGGTCCACCGCGGCCCGGTTGAGCACCACCGGCCGGGACAGGTAGTCGTCGCACAGGAGCATCTTGGAGATCGCGTTGGCGCGGTGCCGGTTCGCGTTCTCCCCGGCCGACGGGTAGCGCAGCCAGACGCTGCTCATGGACAGCAGGCCGGCGTGGGCCCGGGCGTCGGTGTAGGTGGCCGGCTGCCAGCTGTTCGCCCCCAGGGGGTAGTCCAGGTCGAAGGCGCTCGCCAGGGCGGGGTTCGCCATCGTGTAGTCCGCGGTGACGAGCTCGCTCCAGGGCAGGTCCTGGTCCACCACCCGGGCCACCAGGGACAGGGCCTCGCCGGCCAGGTCCTGGCCGGTCACGTCCTCGAGCTCGTAGGTGTCGCCGGTCGACAGCAGCAGCCGTTGATCGACCACCTCGACCACCCGCTCGGTGAAGCGCGGGTCGTCCAGGTAGCGGTCCACGAAGGCGTCGTAGAGCTCGGGAGCTGCCGCGATGGCGTCGAGCTCTGCCGTGGTGGGGTGCACGCCCCGCAGGTCGACCGAGAGGCGGATCAGCTGCTCGCGGGGCTCCAGCAGCAGGATCTCACCCGCTGGGTCCGCGTCCGTGGCGCAGCCCTGGAGCAGTCCAAGGGCCAACAGGGTCGAGGTCATGGGGCCTCCGTGACGAGGTCGCGCAGGGTGAACAGGAAGTCGGTGTCGTCGGGCTGGGCCACCACGCCGCGGTCCCAGATGGCCTGGAAGTCCGGGCAGACCTGGCCCAGGGACTCGTCTGCCAGCCCGCGCACGTAGACGGTACCGCAGCCGTCGCAAGCCGACAGGTCCGGATCGAGGCCGGAGTCCCCGGCGCCTTCGGTGACGGGCAGGAAGACCACGTCGTACCACCAGGCGTTCTCGTCCCGCAGGGAGAACCAGCCCTGGGGCTCCAGGGTGCAGTCGTCGCTGCTTGCCCCCGTCTGGCCCTGCAGGGTCAGGTCCATGGCCATGCTGTCGAAGCGGTCCGCGATGCGCTCGGTCAGCAGGTACACGTTGCCCCGCAGGGTCAAGCTGTCGCTGTTGCCCCCCGACGCCGCCAGGTACAGGTCCGCCCGCCAGCCCCCGGGGGCCGACCCGTCGACCTCGCTGTCCCGGCCGTCGACACGGCCGTCGACCAGGCTGGTGTAGGTCCAGCGCTCGTAGTCCGTGGCCGTCACCCGGTGCAGGGCGTCTTCGGCCGTGCCGTTGAAGCGGAAGCGGAGCTCGCTGTCGTCGCCCACCGCGGACTCTCCCTGGAGCTCGCGGGTGCCGTCGACCGTGCGGCCCTCGGCGCTGTCGGCGGACCCGGATCCGGTCAGCGTGCCGAGCCACCAGGTCCAGCCCGTGAAGTAGAGGCCACCCGCGGTCTGGCAGCGATCGGACCAGTGCACCCCCTTCAGGTCCTCGTCCAGGTCCATCTCGCCTTCGGGGACGCCCACGTAGACGTCGGGACAGTCCGTGCGGCCGACTTCGAGGGTGCTGCGGTTCCCGGACCAGATCGGGCCGGCGGTGGCCGACAGGGCCAGCGACAGGGCCCGGTCCACCGCGGCGTCCAGGTCCACGCCCGTGAGATCCGGGCGGGCCAGCTCGGCCGAGCCGCTGCTCAGGCCCGCGGTCGAGCCGGTCACCGGCTCGCCGGTGCAGGCCAGGGCCAGGGCCAGTCCGATCACCGGTCGTCCTCGGGCACGAAGCCCACCTGGGCGGACCAGGCGAAGTCCAGGTCCTGACGGACTCGCTGGATGTCGTACCAGGGCAGCCACACGCCGCTCCCGCCGTAGTCCAGGTAGAGCTGGTCGTCGTCGTCGTGAAGGCTGAAGCGCAGTGTGCCGCCGTCGACGGGGAGGTCCGGCGTCTCGCAGTGGTCGAGGGTGGCGAGCCGTTCGCCCATCTCGTCGACCACGGGCTCGCCGTCCGGGTCGACCAGGCCGTCGGAGACCAGGAAGTAGGAGACCTCCATGCTCACCGTGCAGCCATCGCACGCCGCCTCGATGGCCGCGCCTGTCAGGGCGAAGGCCGCGCTGCACCACGGCGTGGTGCCGTCGCCGTCGAGCAGCTCGGTCACGGTGAGGTTGCCGGTCATCGCCGAGTAGGGCCCGTCACCGACCGGGCTCATCGACCAGTCGCCCTCCTGGAACAGGTCCAGGGTGTGGAGGGGGTCTTCGTTGCCCAGGGTGTCGGCGGTCCCGGAGTCGCTGGGGAACCAGCCGGGCCCCGTGTCGGTGTCCGACGCCGGGCTCCCCGAGTCAGGGGGCAGGACCGCCGTGTCGGTGTCCCCGCCGCAGGCGGCGAAGACACCCATGCACAGCCCGAGCGAACCCCGTCCTGGGGCCCATGCGCGACCGGAGCCTCTCAACACTTTCCCCAGAACCAGAGGGCCTGACGGCACCCCTCCCGGACTCAAGGTACCATCCGGTCCCCGCGCTCCCTTGTCAGGAATCCATGACAAAAACCCGGTCGATCCCCCTGTCGTGCGCCTTTGCGGCCGCCCTGTCGATCCTCTCGAGTCTTGGCTGCACCGGCGAGGAGACGGTCGGCCCGGCTCTCTCACAGTCGGCCTCACTCCTGGCGTACGGAGAGATTCCCGTGTCCGAGGAGAGCGCCCAGGAGGTCGCGATCACCAACGCCGGCAGCACCGGCTTCGAGATCCTGTCCACCACGCTGGTCGAGGGCTCCAGCGCCACCTGGCGGCTGGAGCGCTCCGAGGACACCGACCTGGATCCGGGCGAGGCCTTCATCGCCACGGTCACCTTCACCCCCATCGAAGAAGGCGACGCGACGGGCCGGATCCAGATCCGGACCACCTTCGACGACGAGCCCAACCTGTACGTCGACCTGACGGGCACCGGCGGTCCGTCCACCCGCGACGCAGACGGCGACGGCTACTCCAACGCCACCGGGGACTGCGACGACGACAACGCCGCCGCCTGGCCGGGCGCCACCGAGGTCTGCGACGGCCTCGACACCGACTGCGACGGCACCATGGACGACTCGGAGCTGGACGAGGACTACGACGGCTGGCTGGTCTGCGAGGACGACTGCGACGACGCCGACGCCAACGTCTACCCAGGCGCCGAGGAGATCTGCGACGACAAGGACAACGACTGCGACGGCGCCATCCCCGACCGGGACGACGCCGACGACGACGGCTTCTCGCTGTGCGATGGCGACTGCGACGACGACAACGACCAGGCCAACCCGACCCTGCTCGAGGTCTGCGACGAGGCCGACAACGACTGCAACGGCAGCGTCGACGACATCGACCTGGACGGGGACGGCCACAGTCCTTGCCTGGGCGGCGGCGACTGCGACGACGACGACCGGGATGCCCACCCGGTGGTCGTGGACCTCAACGCGGACGCAGGCGGCGACGGCACCCTGGACAGGCCCTATGACGACGTGCAGACCGCCATCGACAACCGGGACGAGATCTGTCGCACGGTGGTGCTGGTCGACGGCGACTATGCGCTGTCGACGTCCTATGACGACGGCTACCTGCGCATCGTGGGTGGCGGCGAGGACGCCGAGCGGGTGGTGCTCAAGCCCGCGGTCAAGGACGAGCGCATCTTCGACGTGACCAACGGCGCCGAGCTGGTGCTGGAGAACCTGGTCCTGACCGAGACCAGCGCTTCTGGCGACGGCGGTGCCGTGCGGGCCGTCGCGGCGGACATCGGGCTGGTCGACGTGATCGCGCGGGGCAACAGCTGCAGCGGCGACGGCGGTGTCGTGGCCGTCAGCTCGGGCACCCTGACCGCGGTCGACACGATCTTCCGGGACAACTTCTCCCACGACGACGGGGGCGCCGTCAGTGTGCTGTCTGGCGCCTTCTTGGACCAGGGCTCGCTTTACGACAGCAACGTGGGTGTGCGCGGTGGCGCGGTGGTCGTGGAGTCCACGGCCTACACCGCCACCGACGTGGTCTTCGACGGCAACGACGCCGACGATCAAGGCGGCGCCCTGGCTGTGCTCGGCGGATCCCTGGACCTGTCGCGCAGCGCCTTTGTCCTGAACAGCGCCCAGCTCCAAGGTGGCGCCATGGCGCTGACCGACGTCAACGATCGGGACAGCCGGCTGCGGAACCTGGTCTTCCAGGACAACGTCGCGGCAGCCGACGGGGGCGCCGTCGCGATCGGCGGGACCACGGCGTCGTTCGTCTTCGCCAACAACACCCTGGCGTCCAACACCTCTGGTGCCGACGGGGCCGGGGTGTTCGTGGACGCGACCAACGCCAGCGGGTTGTTGGTCTGGTCCAACGTGCTGATCTGGTCCGACGGGGACTCGGGGCTGTGGGTGGCCCCGGGATCCGGTGCGTCGGTGGCCTACAACACGCTGTACCTGACCACGTCCGGCAACGATCTGGACGTGTCCCCCGCCGAGGACGCCGGCGAGAACCAGGTCGAGGACCCGCTGCTGGTCGACGTCTCCCACGATGGCGATCCGACCAACGACGATCTGACCCCCACCAGCGGCAGCCCGCTCGTGGACAGCGGGCCCCCGGACGGCAGCGGCCTTCCGAGCTACCAGATCTGGCACGACCTGGACGGGTCGACCAACGACAGAGGCCACACCGGGGGCCAAGGGGCAGGGGAATGATTGGGGCAGCACTCGCGATCGGAGCGGCACTGGCCGTGGACCTGGAGGTCGCCCCGGGCGACGACATCCGCACCCTGACCGAGTCGCTCGGGCCCGGGGATCGGGTGGTGTTCGGCGATGGCGTGTACGTCCTGGAGTCGGAGCTCTACTGGACCTTTGCGGGGACCGAGAGCGACCCCGTGGTGATCAAGGCGGCCGCGGGTGCCGAGCCCATCATCGAGCTCGCCCCCGGCGACGACGGCGACTACCCGAGCCAGATCCTCAACGTGTCCGGTGCCTCCTGGCTGCGTGTCGAGGGACTTCACTTTCGGGGCTCCGGGCCCTCGGCCCTGGCCGACGAGGGCGACGGCCACCACGGCATCACCCTCAGCGGCACGGTGGGGGTCTCGTTGATCGACGTCGAGGTCGACACCACCACCTACAACCTGCTCAACATCACCGGCGACAACTCCGCACTGACCATCGAGCGGGCGCACCTGCACGACAACGAGAACGGACGGGCCCTCTGGGCCGGGTGCAGCGACGGGTCCTGCTGGCTGGCGGACTCGCTCATCTCGAACTGCTGGATCCACGGCATCCGCGGCAACGACGGGGGCATCTACCTGAGCGACGGCAGCCAGGGGGTGACGATCGAGCACACGGTCCTCCACGACATCGACGCCCAGGGGATCCGGATCGGCGAGACCTACGGGGGCACGGCCAACACGGTCAGCGGCAACGCCATCTGGAACGTGATGAACCAGGGCATCGAGGCCCGCGGCGCGGCACGCATCCACAACAACCTGATCTTCGACGTCGACGGCGACGGCCTGCACAGTTCGGACAACACGGGCGTGCTCGATGACCAGGTCATCAGCTTCAACACCATCCTCGACACCACCGAGTGGGCCGTCGAGATCCGCGAGTGGTGGGCCTATGAGGGCCTGGTCTTCGCCAACAATGCGCTGTGCAACCCGGTCGGGCTGGGCCTGTTCTACGGCGACCACGAGGCAGACACCGGGGCGCTGGGCACGACCAACCTGATCACCGGCAACGTGGCCTGTGGCTACATCGACAGCCTGGGGCTGCCCGACTCCGGGGTCGCGGCCGGGGGCGGCTTCTACGACTACCTGGACGTCGAGGGCTGGAACCTGTACCCCGCCCAGGGCTCGGCACTGGTCGACGCGGCGGACCCGTCGGGGGACACCTGGATCCCGGACACGGACTTCAACGGCGCCCCGCGCGAGGGCGACGCCCCCGACGTGGGCGCCTACGAGTGGTCTGGCGCCGACAACCCCGGCTGGCAGGTCCGCGAGGGCTTCAAGGAGCTCGGCTACGAGCGCGAGCCCCAGGCCGAGCAGGTGGGGGGCTGTTGCTCCGACGACGCCAGCGGCACCCAGGCGCTGATCTGGCTGCCCTGGCTGGCCCTCGGGGCTGGGTGGCGACGCCGGGGATGACCCCGTCGGTCCCGTGACATCATGCGCCGGTGATCGTGCTCATCCTGTTGGCCCTCGGCTGCACCGACACCACGACGACTGCGGACTCCGCGGCGACGGACCCCCCCACTGACTCGGCCGCCACCGCCCAGCCGGTGGCTGCAGACTGTCCCACGCCGGCCGGCACACCGACCGTGTCGGACAGCTGGGAGTCACTCCCGATGGCCCCAGCCGGCGACATCTCAGGGTTCGCCATCACCCCGGCCGACGCCGATCGGATCTATGTGGTGAGCAGCATCAACGGTCCCTTCCGCTCGGTCGACGGCGGCCACAGCTGGCAGGGGCTGGATCCGGTCGTCACCCACGTGTTGTCCCAGCCCCTGGCCGGCCAACAAGACCCGGACCTGTTCTTTGTGTCCGTGGGCGAGCTGTACCGCTCCCGTGACGCCGGGGACACCTGGGAGGCCACGGGTCTGGGGGACCGGTACGACGTCCAGCAGTACATCAAGGGCATGGTCTGGTCCGACGGTGCACTCCTGGCGGTCGAGGCGTCAGGCCAGGTCCACGAGAGCGTCGACGGGGGAGAGACCTTTGCCGCTGTCGGGGTCATCGGCGGCCCCCGGCACCAGGACTACTACGTCCTGGACGACAGCTACTGGCGGCTCGTTGCAAGCGACGACGGCGTGCTGCTGGCTGCCCGGCACGGGACCGGCGTCTGGCGGTCCGTGGACGGGGGACAGACCTGGGAGGACAAGACCGGCTACCGCCAGGTCCAGGTCGCGAGCCTGGGCATTCGAGGAGAGCTGGCCTTCTATGCGGACAGCGACGGCTTCTACGTGAGCCGGGACGCCGGGCAGGCCTTCGAGCGGATCCAGACCGAGACCGAGCTCATCGTCGCGGCGACCCCATCCCAGGACACGGTGCTCGCGTTCACCGGGGGCAGCGTGTGGCGGCTCGAGGACGAGGCCTTGGTGCCGTGGTCCGTGCCGGAGCTCGGCACGGGGGCGGCGCTCTCGGCCCAGACCCTGGCCGATGGCACGGTGCTGCTGGGCCACGAGCAGGGCATCCTGCGGTCGACGGATGGTGGGGCCACCTGGGCCGACAGCGGCGAGGGCCTGGTCGACGACGACCTGGCGGTGGTGCTGGCCCACAGCCAGTGCCAGGACTTCCTCTTCGTCGGCACCCAGTGCGAGTCCGGGGGCTTCACCACCACCGACGGCGGCGACACCCTGGATCACGCCCCGACCTACATGCACTACGTGATGGTCGCCAAGGAGGACCCCCACGACGCCAACGCGCTCTGGGTCACGAGCGACGATCGGGTCCACCGGACCCGGGACCTGGGCGGCAGCTGGGAGATCGCGGTGCCGGACTCGCTGGCGGTCCACTTCCACGGCCTGGACATCGACCCCTGGAATCGGGGCACCGTGCTCATCGGCTCGGTGGGTTCCGGCAGCTTTGCCGATGGGCGTCCGCGGGTCTACCGCACCGACGACGATGGCTACCGCTGGCAGGACTCGAGCGCCGGCCTGCCCGACGGCGACTGGTCGGTGCATGCGCTGCACTACAGCCTCGCCGTGCCCGACGTGGTCTTGATGGGCTCGTTCCGGGGCGGGGACATCGCCCACAACGGCCCGCCCGGGGTCGGCATGTTCCGGAGCACCGATGGCGGTCGGTCCTGGACCGCCATCTCCCTGGACGGGATCGAGGACGTGGCCGGGTTCGCCGAGTGCGCGGGCCGCATCCACGCGGCCACCACCGATGGCGTGCTCTACAGCGACGACGCCGGCGCGTCGTGGACTCCGGGGTGGCAGGGCACCGCACAGACCCTGGCGGTCGCTTGCCAGGGCGAAGTCGTGCTGGCCCTGGACCAGCAGAGCGGCCTGGTGCGCAGTGACGATGCCGGCGTCTCCTGGGCGAGCTGGGACGAGGACCGGCCCGAGTTCCAGACCTCGCGGGATCAGTACCTGTCCGGGGTCGCCATCAGCCCCGATGGCCAGACCGCCTGGGCCGCGATCCGGTCGCGGGGTCTCTGGCGGCGGGCGCTGTAGCGCTCTTCAGGCCTTGTGGCCGACCAGCACCCAGGCGTCGGGTGCGGTCTGGAGCGAGACTTCGCCGACCTCCACGTAGCCCAGCTCGCGCATCCAGCCGGCGACCTCGCTCGCGGGGAACACCCCACCCCGATCGGTGAACAGCGCCATCATGAGCGCAAAGCGGGTGGCGCCGGTCGGCGCCAGTCGGTCGTCGTCCACCACCAGGTCCTTGACCACGACCCGGCCCCCTGGAGCCAGGCGCTCGAGGGTCCGGGCGAGCAAGGCCACGGTGGCCTTGTGGCCCAGGTTGTGGACCAGGTTGCTGGCGAGTGCCAGGTCGAAGCCATGCCCCCAGTCGTGGGTCAGGAAGTCACCCGCCTGGAATCGGGCACGCGTGGACAGGCCCCGGTCCGCCAGGAAGGCCCGGACCGCCGGCTCGGCGGTGTCCCGGTCGACCAGCAGGGCTGTGGCGTCCGGCGCGAGGGACAGCACGGCCGCGGCATAGGTCCCCAGGCCGCAGCCCAGGTCCACAATCCGCCGGGCCGGCGTCTGACAGAGCAATTCCGCCAGCTCGGCCGCGATCGCCTCGCTCCGGGTGTGCAGGTACTGGAGAAAGCGGGTGCGTTCCTCGACGCTGGCCTGGGCACCAGTGCCTGCGACGGCCATTGACGTGTCCGAGCGCAGGACCTCGACGGCGCGGGCGCAACGGCCGAGGGTCTTCTCGACACTGGCGAAGCCCAAGGCACGGGCCCGGTCGTGCTCTGGATCGAACAGGTCCTCGTCCCCGGGGACCAGGCTGTAGCGATCGGTCTGCTTGGCCAGGAAGCCCAGGGCCGCCACCCGATCCAGGAAGGCCCGCAGGCGGTGGCCGTTCACCCCCAGAGCGTCGCCCAGCTCGTGGGCGGTCTGAGGGCTTCGCCACAGAGCCGTGAAGACCCCCAGCTCGAACACGGTCAGGAGCGCCATGGTGTCCTGGGCCCCGGACACGACCTCGCCAAAGGCCGCGATGCGGGCCTCGAGGGCGTTCACGGCTTGCCGGCGACCTTTTCGGGCAACCCCGGGTAGCCCAGGAAGTAGCCCTGAGCCGAGACGCAGCCGAGCTGCTCGAGGCGCCCGAGCTGGGCCCTTGTCTCGACGCCTTCGGCGACCACCTCGATGTCCAAGCCTTCGGCCATGCCCAGGATGGCCCGGATGATCGCCTCGCTGCCCGGATCGCCCGGCAGGCCGTTGGTGAAGGAGCGGTCGATCTTGATCACGTCGACTGGGTAGCGGTGCACGTAGCTCAGGGAGCTGTAGCCGGTGCCGAAGTCGTCCAGGCAGATCTGGACCCCCAGGTTCCTGAGCTGCTCCAACACCATGGCAGTGGCCAGCTCGTCGCCCAGCAAGGAGGACTCGGTGATCTCGAGTCGGAGGGCACTCGGTGGAACCCCGGTGCGGTCCAGGACGTCGGCCACGGCGTCGGCGAGGTCTCCCAGCGTGACCCGCTCTGGGGACACGTTGACCGCCACGTGCGCACCGTCGGGCAGGGCACCGTTCTCGCGCCATCGTCCGATCTGGACACAAGCGGCCTCGAGCACCCAGCGCTCCAGGTCGTCCATCAGGCCGGCCTCGCGGGCGATGTGGAGGAACTCCCCGGGCAAGACCACGCCGTGGCCTGGCCGCTCCCAACGGACCAGGGCTTCGAAGCCGATGATCTTGCGGGAAGGGATGTGCACGATGGGCTGGTAGTGCAGAAGCAGCTCGCCGTTGCGAATGCCTCGCCGGAGCTGGGTCTCGGCCTCGACCAGCCCGACCACGGCCTCGCGCATCGAAGACTCGAACCGGACCATGCAGTCCCGGCCCTCGGCCTTGGCCCGGTACATGGCGGTGTCGGCATCCCGGAGCAGGGTCGTCGTGTCGCTGGCGGTGCCATCGGACATAGCCACGCCCAGGCTGGAGCTCACCACGAGCTCCTGACCGGCCACCAGGACCGGGATGCGCACGGACTCCTGGATCCGGCCGGCGATCAGCCGGACCTCTTCCATGTCGCGCACGCCGTCCAGCAGCACCGTGAACTCGTCCCCGCCGATACGTGCGACGGTGTCCGTGGTGCGGACTGCCCGGCGCAGGCGGCGACCGATCTCCTGGAGGAGTCGGTCGCCGGCGGCGTGTCCAAAGCTGTCGTTGATGTTCTTGAACCGGTCCAGGTCCACGAAGAGCACGCAGACCTGGCGCCCCGGGTTCCGCCGTACTCGGGCCAGGGCCTGCTGCAGGCGGTCCTCGAACAGCACCCGATTGGGCAGGCCGGTCAGGGCGTCGTGCAGAGCTTCGTGGCGCAGGCGGAGCTCGGCGCTCTTCTGACGGGTGATGTCGGCCTGGGAACCGGCGAGCAGCAGGGGCTCCCCGGATTGCGAGCGCTCCACGAGCCCGCGGCACAGCATCCAGCGCCAGCCGCCGTCGGCGTGGCGGATCCGGTACTCCGCCTCGAGGGTGTCTGTCTCGCCGTCGATGTGGGCCTGGATCCGCACCTTCAGCGACACCCGCTCGCTGGGGTGGATGCGGTCGAACCAGTCCGCCGGGACGGTCCGGAGCTCCTGAGGGGGATAGCCGAGCATGCCCCGCCAGCGCGCGCTGAGCAGGAGCTCGTCGGTGGCCAGGTCCCAGCCCCACATGCCGTCGTTCGCGCCGGCCGCGGCCAGCGCGTAGCGGTGCAAGGACTGCCGCAGCTCAGCACGCTCTTCGAGCTCGGCCGTGACGTCGCGCCTGAGGCACATGAAGGCGACCAGCTCCCCCTCGTCGCCCTTGATCGGGGACAGCGTACAGTCCGCGGTGAACAGCGTGCCGTCCTTGCGGCGGCTGGTCATCAGGCCCTTCCACACCTTGCCCGACGCCGTCGTGTTCCAGATCTCCTCGTAGAATTCGGGGGTGTGTGCACCAGAACGCATGACTTCGGAGGGGGTCCGACCCAGGACATCCTCGCGGGAGTACCCGGTCAGCTGGACGTAGGCCGGGTTGACGTAGATCAGGTCCCCATCGGTCGTGGTGAACTCCACCGAGTCGCCCACGTGCTCCGTTGCGTGGCCCAGGCGATAGAGCTCCTCGCGGTCCGATAGCCGCTGTTCCAGGCTGGCGATGCGCCGCTCGGCGAACACCAGCTGCTCCTGGAGGGTCGTGACCCGAGTCCGCAGGTCCTTGGGGCCCGGACGCACGGGGGTGTCGGATCGTCCCGACTCTTCCGTCGGTGCGATCGCAGCGCCTTCCCCCTTGGTCCCGCGCCATCCCACGGTTCTAGATTAGCCTCCAGCTGGGAGGAACGGAATCCTTGGGTGAGATCTCAAGCGTAGAGATCGTCGGGGGCGGCATCGGGGGACTCGCGCTGGGCCGTTCTTTGTCGCGGGCGGGGCTGTCGGCCACGATCTACGAGAAGCGCGACAGATACGGGCCCACGGGCCTGGGGCTGCTGCTCTTGCCCAACGGTCTCGAAGCTCTGGACGAGCTCGGCCTGGGCGACGACGCCCGGGCGGTCAGCAACCCGATCGATCTGGCGGTGATCCGCAGCTGCGAGGGGCGTGCGATGGCCCAGTTCCCCCTCCAGGAGCACCGCGGCATCGCGCGTCACGACCTGCTGACCCTGCTGGAGTCCGGTGTGGCCGAAGGCACGGTCGCTTGGAGCCACGGGCTCACCGAGCTGCGCCAGGAGGTCGACCACGTCGCCTTCAAGGCCGGCGGCACCTGGCGGAAGAGCCGGGTCTTGGTGGGGGCCGACGGCGCCAATTCCGCCATGCGAAGTCGCATCGCGCCCGACTGGCAGCGCCAGCCCTGCGCCGTGGCAGAGCTGGTCTCGGTGTGCGACGCGCCAGATCTCTCGGCGCTGTTCGACCGGACCTTCGTGAAGCACGTGAAGCCCGGCGTGCCCTTGGCTGTCGGCCTGGTGCCGGCGGCCTATGGTCAGGTGGTGTGGTTCGTCCAGTTCTCCCTGGAGCACGCGCCAGCGCTGCCCCGGTCCTTCCAGGACAAGCAGGCCTACCTGGCGGCGCTGCTGGATGGCTGGGGCCATCCCATCCCCGAGCTCATCGAACGCACCGACTATGTGCACACCCATCTGTGGATGACCCCGGCTCCGGGCCCCTCGGCGCCGCTGGCGACGGGGCGAGTCGCGCTCATCGGCGACGCCTGCCACCCCTTTCCCACCCTGACCAGCCAGGGCGCCAATTCGGCCCTCGAGGACGCGGTGGTGTTGGGTCGCCACCTGGCCCTGGGCGGTCCGGCGCCCGAGACCCTGGCCGCATTTGCCGCCGAGCGGGCACCGCGCATCGCCGAGATCAACGCAGGGGGCGAACACCTGGTTGCGGCCTTCCTGGCAGCCGAGGACGCCGAGATGCTCCCGATGGTCCAGTGAGCGACCCCCTCTTCAGCGACGACGCCGTGCGGTTCGACCTGTTGCGCCAGCGGGCGTTCAACCTGCGCTGGGCCACCACGGATCCCGACGTGATTCCCCTGACCGCGGCGGACCCGGACTTCCCGATCGCCGCGTGCATCCGGGACGCGATCACCGCGTACACCGCGGGAGGGGTGTTCTCCTATGGGCCCCCCGAGGGCCTGCCGAGCTTCCGCGAGGCCGCCGCGCGGGTCCAGCGGGAACGCCGAGGCTGGCGCGGGTGCGAGCCAGGCCACATCCTGCCCACGGACAGCGCGGCGTCGGCGATGTTCGTGGCCGCCAAGGCGCTGCTGGGGCCTGGCGACGAGGCCCTGATCTTCGACCCCGTGGACTTCCTCTTCGCCGCTTCGGTCGAGTCCGCCGGCGCCACGCCGGTGCGGTGCCCAGTCGATGCGGCCACCGGGGCCTTCGATCTGGACGCCCTGCGTGCGCGCATCTCCCCCCGGACCCGGATGCTGGCCCTGTGCAATCCCCACAACCCGCTGGGGCGGGTCATGCGCCGGGATGAGCTCGAAGCCGTCGCGGCCCTCGCCTTGGAGCACGATCTGTGGATCATGAGCGACGAGGTCTGGTGCGACATCGTGCACGCTCCCCACGAGCACCTGTCCATCGCGGCCCTGGGTCCCGAGATCGCGGCTCGGACCCTGGGGGTCTACGGCTTCAGCAAGACCTTTGGCCTGGCGGGCCTGCGGGTGGGCTACCTCGCGGCGCCGAACCGCGACCTCCAGCAGCGGCTGCTGACCACCAGCCAGGCCCCCACGACGGCGTACGGGGTCAGCACCCTGTCCCAGGTCGCCGCCCAGGCCGCCTATGCGCACGCCTGGCCTTGGGCCGAGCGCTTCCTCGCCCACCTGGTGCGCATGCGTGACCTGGCGGTCTCCCGGCTGGCGGCCATACCGGGTCTGCGCGTGCGGGCGCCCGAAGGCACCTATGTGCTGTTCGTGAACATCGAAGGACTCGGGCGCGGGAGTGAGGCCGACGTGGTCCGCCTGCTCCTGGAACAGGCCCGGGTCGCGGTCGTGCCGGGGCTGGCTCGGTGGTTCGGCCCCGGAGCCGAAGGCCACGTCCGGCTCACGTTCTGCACCTCTGAGGGCGTGCTCACCGAGGCGCTGGACCGGATCGAGCGGGTCCTCAGCGACTGAGCTCTGCGGGCTCGGACCAGGGGACCATGACCGACATCAAGCGGCCCTCGCGCGCGACGGTGAGCGAGACCTTCGTCGCGCCGGAAAGGCACTTCGGCAGCGCGTCGCAGCCGCCTGGGCACCGGCAGGCGTCGACCAGGGCCACGATGCTGGCCAGGTCCGTGACGGTCCGGTCGCCGACCGCCACCAGGCGGTCCCCCGGCTGCAGTGGCTCACTGGCCCCGTCGTCGAGGCGGAGTCCCGGCCCCTGCGGCGCCAGGTGGACGGCGGGCAGCCACTGGGCGATCGCCGCGGCCCGCCACGCCGGCACGATCTGGTCCGTCAGCTGCTGCACGACCTGGGCATTCCAGGCCACGGCCGGGGCGACCCCGAACCCGAGCACGGCTGAGAGCCGCGCCAGCTGTCTGCGGCGGGCTGGGGGCGCCAGGTGGTCGTGGTTTGTCTGCGCCACCACCAGCACCCCGACGCACACCGACAGCAGCACCCAGGCCACGGTCCAAGGGTTGAAGGCCGCGGACCAGGCCAGGGCGAAGTCGGCCGCGGTCTGGACCGCTTCAGCGGGATGATCCCACCGGATCTCGGTCGCGCCCATGTGCAGCCCTCGCAGGTCTTGGACCTGGACCCCCAGCGCGGCCGACGCCCCGGCCAGAGCCGCCGCGACCGCTGCGATCAACCGGGCCGGGCCGTCCTCTGGGCGCTCGTCGGGCAACAGGCTGCACACCAGGCCGGCCACCGCGACTGTGCCGTAGACCAGCAGCGTGGCGGTGCGGTCGGTGGCGACCAGCGACTCCGCCAGCCACATGGCGCCCCCGCCCCCGATGGCCAGGCCGGCCGGCCACGGCGCCCAGGCGCCCAGTCGGGCGACGCTGCGCCGGACCAGCACCACCAGGATCACGGCCCCGAGCAGGAAGGGCACGCTGACCAGCTGGGCCGCAGACCACGCCGACAGGGTCACCATGCTGCCCGCCGCGATGAGCACAGGGGCGATGTCCAGCGGGGCCAGGGCGATGGCACCGAGCGCCACGCGAGCGCCCGCGCCGCAGGCCAGCTGCCCGACGATCAAGAGCAGCACGGGCGCGGCGATCCAGCGCACCAGGCCGGGATCGCCGCCCGCGGTGAGGCTGCGCCGACCGTCGGCGAGCAGGGTGCCGCCGCCCGCGCCCAGCACCAGGAAGATCCACAGCCAGAAGCCCAGGTGGAGCAGGTTGCCCAGCCCGCCCAGCACGCCCGCCAGCACCACCACGGTGCCCAGCAGCCCCAGGGCCGCCCCAGCCAGTCGCCCGGGCCAGCGCCGGTCGGTCGGGTGCAGGGTCTGGCCCTCGAAGGCCTGGCGGTAGAGCCTGAGCTCGACCCTGCAAGGTGCGCAGCCGGCGAGGTGGGCGCTGTGCTCGGGGTCGTCCGGCGCCTCGAGCAGCGCTTGGAGGGGCGGGTGCTCAGGCGCCGGGGCCGCGGCACGTCCCTGTCCCGTCCACGCCGCGAGCAGCGCTTCGACGGTGGGGATGCGCTGGTGGGGCTCGGGCCGCAGCGCCCCTTCGATGGCGTCGACCCACGCCTGAGGGGTCCGAGGCGCCAGCGTGAGCACTGGGGTGAAGTCTCCCCAGCCGGCCTTGCCCAGGATCTCCGGCAGGCTGCCCTCGAAGGCCATCTGTCCCGTGACGACCTCGTACAGGATCGCGCCCAGGGAGAACACGTCGGCGCGGCCGTCCACACGGCTCGCGTCCTGGAACTGCTCCGGGGCCATGTAGGCGGGGGTGCCCATGGGTGTGTGGGAGACCGTGAGCCGAGGGCCATCGCTGTCCAGCGCCCGGGCCAGGCCAAAGTCGGCCACCTTGGGCTGCAGCTGACCATCCACCTGGGCCAGCAGCACATTCTCCGGCTTCAGGTCCCTGTGGATGAGCCCGTGTCGGTGGGCTGCGGCCACCCCGTCGAGCAGCCTCTGGATCAGCCCGTCCCGGTCCTGGGGCGGCACGCCGCCGCCGCGGATCCGGTCTGCGAGAGTCTCCCCTTCGACGTACTCCAGGACCAGGGCGGGCAGCCCTTCGACCTGGACGAGGTCGGTCACTCGCAGCACGCCCGGGTGTTGCAGCGAGCCTTGGAGCCGGCCCTCCTGGACCAGTCGGTCCCGCAGGGCGGGGCTGGCGTGGTGGAGGATCTTGAGGGCGTGGAGCGACCCCAGGTCCCGGTGCCGAACCCGGTACACGGTGCCCATGCCGCCGGCCCCCAGCCGGGCCTCGACCGTGTACCGGTCGATGCAGGTGCCGGGGGCCAGCTCCACGGGGACTCCTGGGGACGCGGTGAGGATGCCACGCTCAGCTCGCCGAGCGGACCTGGCGACCCTCCAGGCCGAACAGCAGGCCCAGGCCCAGCAGATCGGCGATCGCGCCCGCACACCCGATGGCTGTGGTGGTCATGGCGATGCCGAACCCGGCCCGCCACATGGTGGTGAGCATCTCGGCGCTGAAGGTGTCCGGCGCGTGGGAGATGGCGTCACTGGCGACGTAGAGTCCGGCCCCGGTGCCGGCGATGCCCAGGAGCAGCGCGATGGCTGCGCACAGGGCGATGCCCCGCCGGAAGCTGCGGCGGCCCCCCGTGGCCAGCTCGGCCAGGGTCAGGGCCAAGCCCACGGAAGCGACGGTGACGGAGAGGATGCCGAAGGGGCCGGACAAGGAGAGGAGGGCGATCATGGGAGCTCCCGTGGGTGAGCGGCCGACAGTGGCCTGCACCTGTCCTTGTGCTCGCCGCGCCGAAGATCACAGCGACCCCCAGAAAAAGTGGCGCCGGCGTCCGTGGACCCGGGGTAGACCGGGTCCATGACTGCGTTCCCCCTCTGGCTGCTCTTGGCCTGTCCCGGGTCGGAGACCGGCGACACCCCGACCGACTCGGCGGTCTCGACCGTGCCGACGACAGCGACGGACACCCAGGACACCGAGCCGGAGACGGGCACCGACGACAGCGCCGCGACCACCGAGACCGGGCACACCGGGACCGGAGACACCGCGCCCGCCGACCCCACCACGGTCGAGGTCTACCTGCTCGGGGGCCAGTCCAACATGTCCGGCATCGGCGAGATCTCGTCGCTGCCCCCGTCGCTGCGCACCGCCCAGGACGACGTGTGGATCTGGTCGTCGTGGGACCCCACCTGGACCGGCCTGGTGCCCGTGAGCGAGTACGGCAGCGCCTACTTCGGCCCCGAGGTGCTGTTCGGGCGCGAAGTGGGCGACGCCCACGCGCTGCCGGTCGCGTTGATCAAGCACTCGGTCGGGGGCACGGACCTCGCCCGCTACTGGCATCCGGGCCAGACCGCCGACGATGCCAACATGGGCCAGGGCTACGCCGTCTGGCTCTCCACCGTCCAGGCCGCCCTGGCGTCGCTGGAAGCCCAGGGCGAGGTCGTGCGCATCCGCGGGATGATCTGGATGCAGGGCGAGTCCGACGCGCTCGTGCTGGACGACGCCAGCGCCTACCAGGACAACCTGACCCACCTGGTCGAGCGGGTCCGCCAAGACAGCGCCGCCCCAGAGCTGCCCTTTGCCCTGGGTCTGATCGACTGCGTGCCCTGTGGTGCGGCGGGCCGCGAGCTCGTGCGCCAGGCCCAGCAGGCTGTCGCCGACGCCGACGCGCACGTGCACGCCTTCGAGACAGCCGACCTGCAGCTCTGGGAGGACCAGGTCCACTACAACGGCCCGGGCATGCGCACCCTGGGGCGGCGCTTCGCCCAGGCGCTCCTGGGTGAGCCCTTGTCCAAGCCCGTGCAGCCCGCGGTCGCGCTGACGGGCGCCGCCAGCAACGACTACAAGGGCGACTTCGTGGTGGGCTGGCGCTTCGAGACGGCCGAGGCACTCCGCGTCACCGACCTGGGCTGGTACGACCTGTCCGGCTCGGGGCTGGGCCACACCCACAACCTGGGCATCTACGACGCGGCCACGGGCACGCTGCAGCTCACAGCCACCCTCGCCGCAGCCGAGGCCGGTGCCACACCGCTGGTCGACGGCTTCCGCTACGTGGGCATCGAGCCCTTCGAGCTGCCCGCCGGGGACTGGCTCATCGGGGGCACGGCCTACAACGCCGCGGACCCGGACTGGTACATGCACCACGCCGCCATCGCGCCAGGCCCGGGGGTCAGCTTCACCCAGGCTTGCTACGCCGTCGGCAGCACCCTTCGGGCTCCGACCGACTGGTGCGGCGAGACCGGCCTGGGGGCCGCCCACTACTTCGGGCCCAACCTGCTCTTCGGCCCCTCCGAGGCGGCGGCCCTCTGATGGCTCGCGCGCCCGGTCCGAAGACCGAAGCCCACATCCTGGCCCGGGAGGGCGAGCGGCGCGACGCGGGCGCCGACGGCTCCCCCAGCCTGGACGCCGAGCTCGGCCGGCTGTTCGCCGCCCACCGGCCCCAGGTCCTGGCCCTCTGCCGCCGGCTCACGGGAGATCCGGAGCGGACCGAGGAGCTGGTCCAGGAGGCGCTCGCCGTCGCCTGGCGCAAGCTGCCGGAGTTCCAGCAGGGGGTGCGCTTCGGCCCCTGGATCTACGGCATCGCCCGGAACCTGTGCCGCAACGCCCGCCGCAAGCACGGCGAGCTGTTGAGCGACGACGGGGTGCTCGATCCGGACAGTGACGCCGCCGGCACCTTGCGACTGCTCCAGCGCCAGGAGCGCATCCGGCTGCTGAGCGACGCGACCCGGAGCCTGAGTCCGCTGGAGCAGGAGGCCGTTCACCTGCGCTACGTGGAGGGCCTGCCCCTGGCCGAGCTCGACGCCTTGTTGGGGCTCAAGGGCAGCGGCGC
>CAZFLE010000111.1:0-8008 GCA_964519895.1 uncultured Enterobacterales bacterium
CCGACACCGACACCGACACAGACGCGGATGCCGATGCCGATGCCGACACCGACACCGACACGGATGCCGACTCAGACACCGACACCGACTCGGACACCGCCGACACCGACTCGGACACTGCCGATACCGCCGACCCCAACGCCGACACCTCGGGCCTCGACGGGGAGGACGCGCTGCCCGTGGACAACCCGGGCGCCTACTACGGCGGGGCCTGTGGCTGTGCCTCGACGACCGCCAGCCCGGGCACCAGTGCCCTGTGGCTCGTGCTCGGCCTCGGCCTGACCGGCCTGCGGCGGCGGCGGACCTGATGCTGACCCTCGCGCTGCTCGGGCTGGCCGCAGCCCAGGACGTCGAGCTGGACACCCCGACCCTGAACGCCCAGCTCTACCGACCCCCGGTCTCCTCTACGTCCACCCTGTGGACCGAGGACACCACCTGGGACGAGCACCAGGGCTACCGGCTGGGCCTCCTGGTCCAGTACGTGAACCAGCCGATGGTCTACGTCAGCGACGGCGAGCGGGTCGCCGTGGTCTCAGACCTGGTGGCGACCGACCTGACCGGCGGCTTCACCTGGAACCGGATCCGGGTCGGCGCCCACGTGCCGCTCTACCTGTACACCGACGGCGATCTGGGCGATCCGTCGGGACCGGGCCTGGGCGACATCGGCCTGGACACCCGCGTGGGCATCCTGGAGCGGGAGGGCCTGCGTCCCGGCGTCGCCGCGGCCGCTCGCTTGACCCTACCGACCCTCACGGTCGATGCACCCCTGGGCTCGGACGGTGTGGGCTGGGAGCTCTCGGTCCTGGCCGACCTGCAGGCCGGCCCGGTGCTCGTCGCGGCGAACACCGGCTGGCGCCACGTGCCGGGCGTCGAGCTCGAGAACGTCGCGCTCTCCAACCAGCTCGCCTACCGCATCGGTGCCGGCATGCCGGTCACAGACGCCGTCGGCCTGTCCCTGGACGTCGGGGGCCAGGCCGAGCTGAACCGGGACTTCACCAACGTCGCCGGCCTGCCCCTGGAGGCCCTGGCGGGCGGTTGGTTCGACCTGGGCCAGGGCTTCACCCTCCGGGCAGGACTGGGCGCCGGCCTCTCGCCGGGCATCGGGTCTCCCGTGTTCCGGGTGCTCGCGGGGGTGTCCTGGGCGCCCGACGGTACTCAGGATCGAGACCTGGACGGCATCCCAGACCGGGCCGATGCCTGCCCGACCGAGCCCGAGGACCGGGACGGCTTCGAAGACGACGACGGCTGCCCGGACCTGGACGACGACGACGACGGCATCGCCGACAGCGAGGACGGCTGTCGCCTGGAGCCAGAGGACAGCGACGGGTACGAGGACCTGGATGGCTGTCCGGACCCTGACAACGACGGCGACGGCCTGCTGGATGGCGACGACGCCTGCCCAGTAGCGCCCGAGGACTTCGACGGCGTGTCCGACGACGACGGCTGCCCTGACGACCCAATCGCGCGCCTGATCGCGCGGGCCACGGATCCGGATGGACAACCCCTGGAGGCCACCTGGGCCCTGGACGGTGGAGACAGCGTGACCGGCTCCATCCTGGACGGCCCGGTCCAGGTGGGCACCCACGAGGCCACGGTGACCGCCCCCGGCTACGCCCCCGCGCGGGTGCCCTTCGAGGCCGAAGACGGCGCCACGGTCGAGCTCTACGTGGTGCTCCAGGCATCGCTGGTCCAGGTCAGCGCAGGCTCGATCGACATCCTGCAAAAGGTCTACTTCGAGACGGCCAAGGCGGTCATCAAGCCCGAGAGCTTCCGGCTGCTGGACGAGGTGGCGTCTGTGCTCGTCCGCAACCCGGACATGGAACGGGTCCGGGTCGAAGGCCACACCGACAGCCGTGGATCGGCCACCTACAACCAGCGCCTGAGCGAGGCTCGGGCCAAGGCGGTCCGAGACTACCTGGTGGCCCAGGGCGTCGACGCGGGCCGGTTGGTGGCCGTCGGCTACGGCGAGTCCCTGCCCGTCGACCCAGGCCAGAACGAGGGCGCCTGGGAGCGGAATCGCCGGGTGGTCTTCACGATCCTGGGGCAGCAGGACTGACTCCGCCTGACACGCCGGTCAGGGACCCCAGGCGCAGTCAGGCCTCGCCGTCCGATCAGTCCCCGTCGAAGAGTCGCAAGAACCGCCGCGGGGCCCGCCGCTTGCGGGTGCAGCCCACGTTGGCACCCAGAAACGACAGACTCAGGGCCCGCCGGGGCCGACTGGTGCGGTTTCGCCCGGTCCGGTGCCAGGTGTGGTTGTGCACGAGCACGGCTTCGCCTCGCCGGACAGGCAGTGCGAGCGCCCGGTGCTCGGCGTCCTGTTCGGCCAGCCGCGCAGTGGGGATCGTGCCCCCCTCTGGTGTCGCCAGCCCAGCGCGGTGGCTGCCCGGGACGACCTCCAAGCAGCCGGCTTCGACGGGCGCGTCGTCCAACGCGGTCCAGACCTGCAGGAAGGGCGGCCGGTCCAAGCCCCAGAAGCGGCCGTCGTCCTGGTGCCACGGCACGGCCATGCCCCGCCCCGGGGCCTTGTTCCAGAGCACCGACCGGTACAGGAACACGGGGTCGCCCAGCTGCCCGCGGGCCAGCCGCGCGAACAGCGGGTTCTCGATCCAGGCCCGAAAGAGCGGGTCTCGCTCCAGGCGCTCCAGCTTGCGGTAGGCGTCGGACGGGCCCACCCAGCCCGCGTTGAAGACCAGGTCTTCGTAGCGACCGGTGGGGGCGTCGTGCTGGAAGAACAGACCCGGATCCTCGCGCTGTCCCGACATGAACCCCTGGGCCCGTCCGGCCAGCTGCGCAGCGCCTTCGGCGCTCAGGACTCGCCCCAGCCGGGCGAAGCCATGCTCTGCGAAGTGCGCCAGGGGTCCGCTCAGGTCCAGGTCGCGGCCGAGCGGGGTCAGCAGGCTCAGAGCGTGCAGTCCGGGTTGGTCAGGCTGCCGTCGTTCTGCCACGTGTCGGGGCAGTCCTCGTGGCAGTTCTCCAGGGCGATCGACTCCAGGTCGGTGGCCACCTGGTCCAGGACCATGTCGACCACGTGCATGGCCAGGCAGTAGTCGCCGGTTCCGTCGCTGCAGGCCACACAGGACACCCCGAAGCCCCGCATGAAGTCGCAGAGTGCGCTGGGATCGTCTTCGTCGTCGAAGATCAGCGGGACCAGGGGGCGTGTGTCGATGGTCCCCTGGGCTGTGCCGCCCCCGAAGAAGCTGCCGTCGGCCGCGAAGGCACCCGACGTCTCCACGTCTTCGAGGGTCACCGGCTCGCCGGCAAAACCGATGGTCAGCTCACCGGCCGGGCCGGCCTCCAGGTACGGCGACGCGCTGAAGTCGCCGATCGGGAGCTCAAAAGTCGGCGCGCACATGTCCTGGGTGCCCGGGCTGTCCGGGTCCGTCGCGGCGCCGAGCCCGCGGATCACGGTGCCCTGGACCTGCAGCACTTCGATGAGCAGCTCATCCTCCAGGTAGGGGCTCAGGGCGGCGCCGACCCCTGGGGGCTCCACGATGCGTCCACTGCCCACGTTGGCGCTGTAGACCTTGCCCACCAGCGACGTGGTCAGGGGCTCTCCGAGCTCAGACGTGGTGAAGTCCCACGTCGCCGTGCCCCGGCAGTACGTGACCTGGGCCTGGTAGTCGGTCTTGGGCTGCAGACCGTCGTGGTCGAAGGTCAGCAGGGTCCGATCGTCGTTGAAGTCGCTGGTGCCAGAGACCCCGTCGACGCTGATGCTGGCACTGCCGTCGTGGGGCTTGTTGAACTGGACCTCCAGGGGGTTCCGGTAGAAGGCGTCGGTGGAGCCGCTGCTGGGCCAGGTCTCCCGAATTTCGATGTCGCAGTCGGTGTCGGTGTCCGTGTCGGAGTCGGTGTCGGCGTCCGCGTCGGCTTCCCCGTCGTCCTCGCTGTTCCGACAGAGCACCTCGGCGGTGTCTTCCGTCTCCACGGTGGTGGTCAGCGAGAAATTTCCGATCAGCTCAGCGCCGCCGCTCGTGGCCACCGCGACCGATCCGGCCAAGGTGCTCTCCAGCGAGTCGGCCTCGGCCAGGCCCACGTCGCCCTGGGTCGAGACCTGGGAAAAGGTGACCTCGCCGGAGCTGGCCCGGAAGCTTTCCTCGTTGCCATCGGAGACCCCCTCGCAGTCGCCGGTCTCCCAGGTGACCGTGCTCGCAGGGCCCACCTCGTACCGGCCGGGGCCACAGACCCCGCTCACCTCGACCACCACGTCACAGTCCAGGGCGCTGGAGTCCCCGCCGTTGAAGGTCAGGGCCACGGTCCGGATGGCCGGCGCCGCATCGGGATCGAATTCGACGTCGGCCTGGGCCTCGACTTCGGTACACCCATCCATGCTGACGGTCTCACCGTCGGCAAAAGCGAGCGTGAAGGCCGCGCTGCAGTCGGTGCCCCCGCTGCCCGAGCAGGCCTGGATGGCCAGGGTTCCCAGGAGCCAAGGGGAGGCGAAGCCGAGCAGCAGAAGGTGAGGACGACGCATGGGGGGGCCTCCGGGCCGGGTCGAGGGTACCGTGGTCCCGTGCCGCTCACCCCCCTCCTCCTCGCGCTCGCCACCGGCTGCCAGGACGCTGCGCCGGCCCCCCCCAAGGAAACCGTCGCCGCAGGGGACACGGGGCCGATCGACGCCGACGCCGATGGCTCCCCGGCCCACGAGGACTGCGACGACGAGGACCCGGAGCGCGCCCCCAACCTGGCCGAGGTGTGCGACGCCAAGGACAACGACTGCGACGGGCTGGTGGACGACGGCGCCGGCGAGCTGTGGTTCCAGGACCAGGACCAGGACGGCTATGGCGCACCCACCATCGCGGAGCAAGCCTGCGAGCAGCCCTCGGGCACCGTGAAGGACAGCAGCGACTGCGACGACCAGGATCCCCAGGTCCACCCGGGCGCGACCGAGGTCTGCAATGGGGTCGACGACGACTGCGACGACCTGGTGGATCCCGGGCTGCTGGGCTCCGATGCAGCCTGTGCGGCGGGGTCTTGCCTGGCCGTCCTGGCCGACGACCCCGACGCCGCGACCGGACTCGCGTACCTGGACACCGGCAGCGGGCCCTACCAGGCCTGGTGTGATCAGGACACGGACGGGGGCGGCTGGACCCTGGCCGGCTCGGTGGTGAACGACGGCGGGCGGACCTGGAACAGCCTGGATGCTTTCACCGGCACCGGCACCTGGGGCGAGCTGTCCACCTGGGAGAGCGCGGACTTCAAGTCCGTCGCCTGGGCCGAGCTCCAGGCCGCGGACCTCCTGGTGCGCACCGAGGAGTACGCCGTGGGCTGGACCGGACTGCTGGGCGACGCGACCATCGCCAACTGGGTCTTCCAGGCCTATGACCCGGACGAGTGCTCCACCGAGTTCCTGGCGGGCACCCCCGACTACACCGACGTGCTCAGCCCCGAAGAAGCGGCGCTGTTCGACGTGGTGGTCCGGGCGTGGGACGACAACGCCAGCTGCTTCCCCGGCGGCAACGAGAACGCCTTGATCAGCTTCACGCTGTCGGACTGCTGCTGGACCAACGGGCTGGGCAACACCCCCGAGGGCTACCCGACCTGGGACACCTACGACAACTCGATGCTCCAGCTGGACCAGCTGGTCGCCATGAGCTGCACCCCCGGCGAGTACCCCTGCAACCCGGCCGGCGTGATGCACGATCGCGGCTGGGCCTGCTACGACGAGAGCTGCAAGGTGGTGACCAGCGCGGTCTGGCTGCGCTGACCTGGGGGAATCACTCCACCAGCTCTAGCCCCGCCCCCCCGGCCCCGAGCGGCAGCCCTTCCCCCTGCCAGCAGGGGAACACGTCGTCTCCATCGTGGTGCCGAGCGGCGACAACAGCCGCGAGATCGAATCCCGGCAGGTCGCTCAGCCGGGCCAGCAGGACTTCGGACCCCGGGGCCCCGACCGGGACTGTCGCGCCGATCCCCGAGCGCTCGTGGAGCAGCAGGAACAGGTGCGGCGGCGCGCTGATCCGGCGGGTGGTCACCACGCTGATCTGGGTCACCTGGTCCCAGCGCACGACCTCGTCGGGCCGTTGCGGGTGGCGACTGATCAGGCCCTCGGCGCTCAGCACGACCGCGTAGCGAGACTCGGGCCGAAGCCGACGACGACGCCTGCGGGGCGGGCGCACATCGTTCCAGATCGCGGCCGCTGAACCGGCCACGACGAGCCAGTGCAGAGGCGCCGTGCTGTCCACGATCAGCAGCCCAACGCCGAGCAGACACACCCCCACACTCAGCACGAGGGTCGGAGAAGGACGCGGCGCGGACACCGGACACCGGGAGGGACCACTCGCTCTGTGTCGGGTCTCCGGTGAAGCCTTCGATCGCTCGCAGGCTTCGGCACCGCAGGCCCGCTGCCGGGCCTGACCGACACTCAGATGGTGTGAATGCGGGCATGGCCACACTCAGATGGCCTGAGTGAGGGGGTTCGGCGCCAGCCTGGCCCCGTTGCGACACTCAGACGGGGTGAGTGAGGGGCTGGGGACCTTCCCTGTGCGGCCAGCGTCCCAGACCCCCGCACTCAGCCCCTCTGAGTGTGGCAGGCCCCTCACTCAGGGGCTCTGAGTGTCGTCAAGGGGCCACGAAGGTACGGCGGAGCCAGGCGACCTCGTCGTGGTCCAGCTCCCAATTTGCGTAGATCGCCACGCCCCGGTAGTTCGGGCCCAAGTCGACCAGCCCCAGCCCCGCCAGGCCTGACATCAGGTGCTCACCGGAGGGGTAGTGCCAGGTCATCCACTCGTCGTCATAGGTCGGCACGCCGAGCAACACTTCGGCCGCGCCGGCCGCGTCGCGCACGTGCTGCGCCCAGCGAGCCACGAGCAGCGAAAACGGCCCGGGCAGCACCATGCCGGAGTCGTAGGTCATCACCGCGACCTCGTCGGCCCGATCCGCGACCTGACGGAAATAGGCGGGCGTCCAGTGCACCTCCAGCACCTGGGTCGCCAGGACCTGGGGCGGGTAGGCCGCCACGGAGATCCGCGCCCCGGCCGGCAGGGCGGCACGCAGCGCCTCGAGCAAGTCCAGAAACTCCGGGGTACCGCTGGGCAGGGGCTCGATGTTGACGTGCACTCCCGCAAACCCCCCGTCGCGCACCAGCGCAGCGGCCTCTGTCACAAAAGTCTCCCGCCAAGCCGGATCGTCCAGGAAGACGTGCCGGTGGAGCACCCCGCCGATCCAGGGCAGGACCTGGACCCCAGGGAGGGCATCGGCGAAGTCCCGGAGCTGGCCGCCATCCACCGAAGGCAGGTGCCCGGCGCTGTCGGTGGGGCACAGGTGGGGGTAGACACGGTCCACGTGCAACGCGGCGACCCGCTCGGCCAGGGCCCCGTGGGCCTGGGAACCCCGGAAGCCCGCCGGGTCTCGCTCGTGCTCCTGGAACCACGACGGGCCGCCGAGCCAGGCGTGTGAGAGCCACAGGGCGTTGTGGCCTTGATCGAGGCCGTCGGTGGGGCACCAGACCCAGGGCCATAGACCCACGACCGTCAGAGCAGCGAGCACGGTGAGCAGCAGGCGTCTTCGCATGCCGCCAGGGTCCTATACGAGCGTGCAGGTCTCGTGCAGGGCCTGACCCGATCTACCCACAGAGTTCCTCGTACTCCTCGAGCAGCTCGGCGCACTCGCGCTCCGGGTTGTCGCTCTCCTCCTGACACTCCCGCACATCGCGGGCGAGCTCTTCGCAGTCGGTCTCGTCGTCGTCCTCTCGCTCGCCCTCGTCCTCGTCCTGGTCCTCGCAGAGCCGCTCGTACTCCTCCAGCAGCTCGGCACAGGCACGCTCCGGGTTGTCATGGCTCTCCCAGCACTCCTCGAGCTCGGCTTCGAGGTCGGCGCACTCCTCGCCGCGCTCGTCGTCGTCCTCGTCCCCGCAGAGCCGGTCCCACTCGGCCTCGAGCTCGGCACAAGCGCGCTCGTTGTCGTGGGAGTCCCAGCACTCCTCGAGCTCGGCCCAGAGCTCCTCGCACTCCTCGTGCTCGCCGTCTTCGTCGCCGTCGTGCTCGCCGTCTTCGTCGCCGTCGTGCTCACCGTC
>CAZFLE010000111.1:8108-24207 GCA_964519895.1 uncultured Enterobacterales bacterium
CCGTCTTCGTCGCCGTCGTGCTCGCCGTCTTCGTCGCCGTCGTGCTCACCGTCCGAGTCGGCGCCTTCCACCGTGCCTTCGGTCGTGCCGGTCTCGATGGTGCCCGAGGTGAAGCAGCCCGCCAGCAGCGCAGCCACGGCCAACGCGAGGAACAGCGGCAAGGGACGACACGCCATCATGGCCTCCAAGAAGTGGCCACAGCCTATCCCCTGGCCGGGCCCACCGAGGCACTTCACTCAGCCCTGCCGCCGCTCTGAGGTCCGGCCTCAGGGCAGTGCACCCTGGGCGATCCACAGGCTGATGCGCGCCTGGACCTCGTCGGACAGCGGGTCCTTGCCCTTGGGCATCTGAAGTCCCATGCCCCCGACGTCGTTGTGCGTGCCGGCGAGCTTGTAGAGCAGGTAGGAGCCCTGAGGGCTGCCGGGCTGGACCAGGTCGTAGAGCGGAAGCTGCGACGCAGACCGGTCCACCAGGTTGTCCCAGGCCTCGCCGTCCTCCAGGCTCATGACCCGGCCCTGCTCTCGCTCGTGGCAACCCGCATGCGCACACGACGTGGTCCAGATGGGTTGAATGTCCCGGCTGTGACTCATGGGCTCTGCGGCCGAGTCGATGCCGGTCGTCTCTTGGGTGGCGCTGTCCAAGCTCGTAGACGCGGCACAGGCCCACAGGCACAGGAGCATCACGGAAGGAGTCCGCCGAGCACGAACGCCGCACCGGTGTTGGTGGTGTCACCCACGGCGCCCACGATCAAGGTGGACTCGCCCGCTGGCGCGACCGACGCTCCCAGGAACTGGAGATCCTGGGTGCCGACCCACAGGTCGTCCTGGTCGTCCAGGACACGGGTTCCCTCGACCGGGCCCCTGATCACGTAGAGCGCCCCGCCCCACGTCCTGCGGTGACTCGCCGTCGGTGCGGCCACGACCAGCTCGGCCTGGCCGTCCCCATCGAGATCGCCGACCTGGGACAGGACTTCGCCGGCCTTGTCCCCGGCCACTTCGCCGAGCAGGGTCCCCAGGGGCAGGCCCGCCCCCGAAGGGGTGAGCGAGGTCCCGAGGTAGACGTAGACGGCGCCCGCATCGGTCCCGTTGGTGCTGTCTGCGAAGGCGCTGGTGGCCAGGTCGGCGAGCCCGTCACCGTCGACATCGCCCACGACCGCCGTGGCCCAACCGAACCACCCGCGATCACTCTGGCCGAACAGGACCCCGTCGGCGTCGGCCACGCTCCGGCCGACCTGTCCGACCTGGAAGGGCGCCTGGACCAGATACACCGCGCCCACCTGGGGTCCGTCCTCGGCCCTTCGCGCATGGGAAGCCCCGATCAGCAGGTCCGCCAGACCGTCTCCGTCGATGTCGCCTGGTGACAGGACCGAGACCCCCGCCCGGTCCCCGGCCCGCTCCCCCCGGTAGGGCACCCCCACCTCGTCCACCGCGACCACGGCGTCCCGCTCGGGCGGGGACACCACCCAGGCGATGCCCTCGCCCCGCAGCTCACAGCCACTCTCGGCGTTGAGCACGGTGCCGTGGGCACCCGCCGCGAAGAGCGGCTCGGGCCCCGGGACAGGCGCGATGGACAGCCCCAGGTGGCCCCCCGCGTCCACCCCGTGCACGATCGAGGTCTCGGGCTGGTCGAGAGGCGAGCCTCCCCAGACCACCATCACCATGCCCGACGTGGGACTGCCGGTGTGGTCGTGCACTGCCCCGAGCCCGAGCTCGTCGAAGCCATCGCCGTCCAGATCAGCCAGTCCCTCGGTGTCGCGGCCGAACAGGTGATTCTCGGTCACCCCGACGAGGCAGAGATCCGCATCGTCCAGGACACGATCCGACAGGATCGGGCCCAGGAAGAGGCAGGCCCGTCCCGCAAGGGCGCTGGTGGTGTCCGCCAGCGTCGCACCGACCGCCACGTCGGGCTGGCCGTCGCCATTCCAGTCGAAGCGGCCAGCGACCGCCACGCCAGCGAGCTCGCCCGCTGCACTGCCGCTCAGCTTGAGTGCGTCGTCCAGCACCCGCCCGGGCCCCTGGGCGCTCTCCACCGACGTGTCGGCCACCTCGACGTCGCACCCAGCGAGAGACGACATCGCAGCCACGACCATCCACATGCCGGCACAATACCGTGGGCTCCCCGGAAGTCCGCAGCCAGGGACAGACGTGCTGCCGGTACCATCGCACCAGCACTCTCGCTCGACCCCCTGACCGAGCACGCCCGTGACCAAGACCTCTCTCCTTCGACGGCTGTCCGCCCTGGGGATCCTGCTCGCGGCTTCGGGCCCGGCACAGGCCAGCGTCATTGCGGACTGGGGGGGCTTGGTCAACAACCTCATGAGCAACGGCTACGCCTGTGGCCAGGTCGCTTCCGTCCTGGAGACCGTGGACACGGATCTCACCTGCGATCTGCGCGGAGACGAGAACACGCTGACGGACTTCGGGCCTTGTCTCTTGGTCCTGGAGCTGGACTGCGTGGACGCCAACGACCTGGATGGCGACGGCTGGTCCACAGCCGACGGCGACTGCGACGACAACGAGCCGAGCGCGTACCCGGGCGCGGCCGAGATCTGTGACGGTGGCATCGACAACGACTGCGACAGCACCACGTCGCCCAGCGCCGGCTCTTCGGGTTTCGTGTCGGCCACCGGCGACGTCAGGGACATGGGCGCAGCGCCCCAGGGCGCCCTCACCCTCGCCACGTCGGGCACGCTGTATCTGTGCGACGGCCTGTGGAGCACCACCCTGACGATCGCCGCCGACAACGTGAGCATCGTCGGCAGCGGCCAGGACACCACCGTCCTGGCCGGCAAGGGACAGTTCGCCGTGGTCTCGGCCACCAGCGTCACCGGGCTCTCCATCGACGCGCTCACCCTGGCCGGCGGAGCGGCTGCAAACGGGGGCGGGCTGTCGCTCGACAACGCCACCGCGACCGTGACGAACACCACCATCGCCGGCAATTCAGCCCTCTTCTCCGGCGGCGGGGTGTACCTGACGAACGGCAGCAGCCTGAGCCTGAGCGGGTCGACCATCGACAGCAACACAGCGACGTTCGGAGCCGGGCTGTACCTGGGGTCTTCCAGCGCAGCGACGCTCTCGGACACCACGATCTCCGGCAACTCCGCGTCGGTTGCGGCCGGCGGGCTCTACCTCAAGGCCAGCACCGCCACCGTGTCGGGCGCGACCTTCTCGAACAACTCGGGTGCAGATCTGGGGGGCGGCCTGCTGCTCTACGACAGCAGCAGTGCAAGCCTGTCCGACACGACCCTGGAGGGCAACTCGGCCGACTTCGGCGGGGGCATGATGCTCTCGGGCAGCGAGGCCGATCTGGACACCGTCACGGTCAGCAACAATTCGGCGGGCACTGCGGGCGGAGGCCTGTTCGTCGAAGACGCCAGCGTCGCCACCCTGGTCGACACCGCCTTCGCCTCCAACACGGCGGTCCTGGGTGGGGGGGCGTTCCTGGACACCAGCGCCCTGTCGGCCACGACCTGCGACTTCGTCGGCAACAACGTCGGCGACACCTACCACGACAACGCCTCGACCTCCTACACGTGGGGAACCGGCGCCAGCTTCACCTGCGACATCGGGAGCTGCTACTGAGCAGCGCCGCCCAGAGTCCCCCTGGCACGGCTACTCTGGCCCGCACCTCCCAGCCCGTCTCGGCATCCCGGAGTCCCCATGACCCTGCTGCTCTCACTGCTCGCGTGCGCGGACCCGGCGGCCGGCCTGAGCACCACCCCCGACGACGTCTGGGCCACCGGAGACCAGCCCCTGGTCGACGCCGCGGAGACCCTGGGCATCGCGCTGCTCCGCATCCCCCCCGGCAGCTTCTGGATGGGAAGTCCGGACACCGAGGCGGGCCACGAGTTGGACGAGGACCGCCGCGAGATCACTCTGACGCGGGCCTTCGAGATGGGTGTCACCGAGGTCACCCGGAGCCAGTTCGAGACCGTGATGGGCTACGCCGTGAACGTGTTCGGCGACGGCTGTGACGACTGCCCGGTGGACAGCCCGGACTGGCACGAGACGGCGACCTTCCTCAACCGCATGTCGGAGATGGAGGGCCTGGAGACCTGCTACCCGTGCGCCGGAGAGGGCCGGAACGTCAACTGCCAGATCGAGGACAACGGCAACGTCTACGACTGCGGCGGCTACCGCATGCCCACCGAAGCCGAGTGGGAGTACGCGGCCCGCGCGGGCAGCGACTCCGCCTTTCCCAACGCCGGCGAGCTGCCAGAAGACGCGATCGAGTCCTGCGACGAAGGCATCGTGTTGTCCGACGGCACGCCCCTCGACGACATCGCCTGGCACTGCGGCAACGCCGAACAGGACACCCACCCCGTCGGCCTCCTGGCCCCGAATGCCTGGGGCCTCTACGACATGGCCGGCAACGTCTACGAGTGGGTCGAGGACTCCTTTGACTACTACGACATGGACGAGTGGGAGGACCCCCTGCTTCGCGAGAGCCGCTCCCGTTCGTCCCGAGGCGGCTCCCACATGGACTACCCCCGTGACTCCCGCGTCTCCAACCGCGACGGGCACGACTCGGCCCACGAGCACCCCTGGCTGGGCCTTCGCGTGACCCGCACGGCGGCAGAGCAATGACGCCCGCACTGCTGGCCTTGCTGGCTTGCGCGGCCGGAGACGGGGCCTTTCAGCTCAGCACAGGCGCCGTCGACCTGGGGCTTGTCGACACCACCACGACCGCAGAGGTCTCCTACACCGTCGAGCTTCAGAACGCGGGCGAGGGACTGCTCGACGTGATCGCGGCCGAGACGCTCATCGCCGAGGGCGTGACCGTGTCCCTGGCCCACGAGCTGCCACTGACCCTCGCGGCCGGCGAGCTCACCGAGCTCACCGTCACCCTGGCGCCCATCGCCCGAGGCATCGGCGATGCGACCGTACGCATGTACGCGTCAGACCTGGTGAACCCGTCCCTGGACCTGGACCTGCACGTGGAGTCCCTGGCGCCCCAGGCCTACATCGAGGGCGACACGACCCTGAGCTATTCCGCGAATTGCGGACAGGGCTGGCACGGCAGCGTGAGCAATCGCGGTGATCGCCCCCTGGTCCTGGAGGACCTGCGCGGAGAGAGCGCCGCCGGGGACGTGCCGATCACCGGCTTCCTGAAGGGCGATGTCCTGGGCCCCGGCGAGTCCGCCGAGCTGGCGTTCGATGTGCCGGACGACTGGTACAACGACTTCGACGTCGAGCTCATCCTGGCCACCAACGACGTCTTCAGCCCCGAGACCCGGCACACCGTCCACACAGTCTGCGAGTCCGACTGGATCGGATTCATCTACTGGCAGGTGTCCGGCGCCGTGGACCTCGTGCTGGTGGCGGACCACAGCGCCGCAGGCCGCAGCAAGGGCTACGTCTCCCAGCTCCGCTCCGAGATGCGCGCGATCCTCGATCAACTGCTGGCGTCCGGGCTCGACGTTCGACTGGGCATGGCGACCGACGACCAGGGCGCCCTGGCGTGGGTCGACCTGGTGGGGGACAGCGAGACCCTGGCCGCCCAGGTGGACGGGTGGTTCGACCAGGCCGAGGGATCGGACTTCGGCTTCCGACCCTACGAGGTCACCCAGCAGGTCCTGGACGCCAATCCTGACTTCCAACGACCGGCCAGCTCCTTGATGGTGGCGATGCTGGACGACGAAGACCAGACCCACCCAGAGGAGGTCACCGACTACACCGAGCGCTGGTCGCTCCTGGTGGACGAGTGGGAGCACCTGCGCATCCACGGTCTGGTTCCTGGGGAGGGCTGCGGCGAAGCCACGGGCGGCACCCTGGTCCAGGACGGCATCGAGCAGACCGGCGGCGTGGCGGGCGGGCTGTGCGACAGCAGCTACCAGCCCTGGGTCGACGACATCCTGGCCCAGCACATCGAACCGCAACGCCGGATCCCCATGCCCCAGGACCCGTTCCTGGAGTCCCTGCGCGTGCGCATGAACTCGATCCTGCTGGCCCTGGAAGACATGGACTACCAGGCGCCGACCCTGACGGTCGCCGAGTCCATCGAGTGGGGGCCCGGGGACTACCTGGACGTCAAGTACGTGGTCGACAAGCAATGTCTGCCGGACGACGGCCAGGGCTGACCCTGCCTGGTCGGACCGTCGGCCCTCACCCGACCAGCGCCACCAACACCCCCCACAGGTGGGACGGCGAAGTCATGAAGAGCACGTTGCCAAAGGCATACCAGCTCACGGTCAGCGCGATCCCGACCGGCGCCAGCTTGCGCTTGTGGGCCTTGAAGGCCTTGCGCCACTTGGGCCGCTTGCGCTTCTGGGCCTGGAGCAGCTGCCAGACCACCACCGCGGCCCCGTGCCAGACCCCCAGGGCGATGAAGCCCGGCGACAGCGCGTGCCAGACCTGGAACAGGAAGATCGACACCGCCGCCCCCAGGTACATCTTGAGCGGCGAGGTCTTGTACCCGAACAGCGGGAAGAACACGTAGTCCCGGATCCAGGTGTAGAGCGTGATGTGCCAGTGGCGCCAGAACTCGGCGATGTTGGACTGGAGCAGGGGCCGGTCGAAGTTCTCGGGCACCCGGTAGCCGAACAGCCGGCCGAGCCCGATGGCGATGTCGGTGTAGCCGCTGAAGTCCAGGTAGAGCTGGAGCGCCACGGCGTAGACGGCCAGCACGACCCGCCACGAGGCTTCGCCCTCGGGGGCCAGCAGCACCGGCTGGAAGATCATGCCCAGGGTGTCCGCCACCGCCGCCTTCTTGAACACCCCCACGCCGATGCGCAGCAGCGCCTGGTTCACGTCGACCATGCGCGGCCGCTCCACGGTCTGCCCGGCCCACTCGCCGAAGCGCATGAGCGGGCCACACAAGAAGACCGGGAAGAAGAACAGCCACGCCAGCAGCTCGGAGAGTGGCCGGTCCGGCAGGCCCCCCCGGAAGCGCTCGACCAGGTAGTGGATCAGGCGAAAGCTGAGGTAGCTGATGCCCACGGGCACCACGACCTGCTCGTAGCTGGGGATGGCCGCGCGGCCGCCCGTGCCCTCGATCGCCCCGGGCGAGAGCACGAATTTCCAGAGCACGAGATCCAGCACCAGGACCACAAGGCAGCCCACCAGGAGCAGCTGCCGGGAGCGCTCGGGGCGCTCGGACTGGATCCAGCGGCCCGCACCCCACGCTCCGATGCCCAGGAGCAGGTAGAGCCCGGTGAAGGCCGGCGCGTGGGTGGCGCAGAAGATCACGCTGACCAGGGCCAACAGCGCCACCCGCCAGCGGGCGGGGATCCCGAACCAGTACAGCAGCACCGAGCCCACGACGAGCCCGAAGAAGGGCAGGCTCAGGACGTGCACGTCAGCTCGGCTTCGTGCCCACGGCCATGCCGAAGAGCATGTGGTCCACGATGCGGTCGTCGCTCACCTGGGCGGCGTGCAGCTGGGAGAACGCCGGCGAGGCGTGGCGGTAGACCGCGCGGATGCCCTCGCGGCGCTTCTCGGAGATCGCCCCATTGGCGGACCAGACGTCGACGTCCTCGACGCTCACGTGGTCGTGGATGACCACCGGGTCGAAGCCGGCGCTGGCCAGCAGAGCCTGGAGGTCGTCGCGCAGGTAGAAGTTGCACCGCGCAGGGTTCCGGAGCCGCAGGATCTCGTAGTACTCGACCCGGTCGTCCTCGCCATAGGCGCAAAGGTTCACGATCAACACCCTGCCCCCGGGCTTGAGCACCCGGAACATCTCTGCCAGGGCCCGGGCGTCGTCCATGAACTGGATGCCCTGGCGGCACACCACCCGGTCGAAGGTGCCGTCGTCGAAGGGCATCTCGTGGGCCGAGCCCAGCACCAGCTCGTCCAGGAAGGGGCGGCCCAGTTCGGCCATCTCGGCCGTCAGGTCCAGGCCCACCAGCCGACCGACCCGGCCGTGGAAGAGCTTGGACACCAGCCCCGTGCCGCAGGCCACGTCGAGCACCTGGTGGTCCGGGCCGGCGCCCAGGAGATCGCGGGTCTTCTGGGCGATGACCGGGTCGGTGCACCAGTGGCTGGAGCCATCGTAGGTGGCCGCGCGGGCGGCGAAGTGACCCTGGACGTCGTGGGTGTCGATGGAGCTCAAGGCGACCTCAGGTGGGCTTGCGCGCAGAGAAGATGCACCAGCGCCACTGGTCGCGGATCTTGCCGTCCGGGGTGACCTCGAACGGGTGGATGCGGCGGACCTCCTCGGGCGCGTTGTAGTACAGCTGGCGGATCTCGTGGCGGTGCAGGCTGGTGGTCTCGTGGGTGTCGATCCACAGATCGATGGACTCCCACACGTGCACCTCGGACATCTTCACGTCGACGAACCCGCAGCGGTCCAGCATGGCGAAGTAGTCGTCGACCGTGGGGTTGTTGAAGAACAGCGGCTGCTTCTTCTTGAAGATCCGGTACATCCACGCGGCGTCGGCGTCGCCATAGGGCAAGATCTGGCCCACCACGAACTGGCCGCCAGGCTTGAGCACCCGATGGATCTGGCCCAGGGGCTTCTCCCACTTGGGCAACAGGTGCAGGACCTCGCGGGTGCAGACCATGTCGAAGGTGTTGGCGTCGAAGGGGATCTCGTAGACATTGCCCCGGTGGACCTCGTCCAGGCGGGTCTTGGCCTTGGCGATCATCTCGGGGGTCAGGTCCAGCCCGACGATCCTGGAGACCTTGGACCGGAAGCTGTTGCCGACCACGCCACTGCCGCAGCACACGTCGAGCAACACCGCGTCGGCGGGCACGTCGGCCATCGCCGCGTGGGCCTCGAGCAGGGACTGATCGGTGAGCCAGGTGCAGCTCTTGTGCCAGTCCTTGGACCGGATGCCGAACTGCTCGGTGTAGATCTCCTCGGAGACCTTGGGGTCGATGACCCGGTAGTTGGCCCGCTCGCTGGCACGACGGGCGGCGAGCCGGGCGCGGGAAGCCTCGAGCGCCTTGCCCACGATGCGCAGGGCGATCTCGCGGTGGTCCTGGAGGAAGTCCAGCAGTCCCTTGGCGACCACGGCCTCGACCTGGTGGGTGACCCGGCTGGACAGCAGGCTCTTGGTCTGGCCCTCGAACTCGGGCTCGGGCATACGCAAGGACAGCACGGCCGTGAGGCCCTCGCGGATGTCGTACCCGGTGATGTCTTCGCCCGCGTCGCGAGACAGCAGGCGCTTGTCCTCGGCGTAGCGGTTGACCGCCCAGGTCAGGGCGGCCTGGAGCCCCGAGATGTGCGCCCCGCCCTGGGCCGTGTGGATGCTGTTCACGTACCCGGTGAGCTGCTCGGTGTAGGCGCTGGTCCACTGGAGCGCGACCTCGACCTGGACGCTGTCCTCGACCCCTTCGAAGTGGATGGGCTCGTCGTGGAGCACCGTGCGGCCCTGGTTCAGGTGCAGGACATAGCCGGCGATGCCGGTCTCGTAGCGCCACTCGGACCGCTCGCCGCTGCGCTGGTCGTCGAGCACGATCGTGATGCCCGGGTGCAGGAAGGCGAGCTCCTGGAGGCGCGGAGCCAGAACGCCAGCGTCCAAGGTGGACTCGAAGATGGTCGGGTCGGGCAGGAAGTGCACACGGGTGCCCGTGCGCTCCGACGGCCCAGTGTCCGCGACGTCGGCCACGACCCGTCCTTGGGCAAAGGCCTGGTGGTGGTGGCGGCCGTCCCGGTCGACATCCAGCCGAGTCCAGGTGCTGAGGGCGTTGACGCAGCTCACGCCCACCCCGTGCAAGCCGCCGCTGACCGCATAGGCGCTGCCGCCGAACTTGCTGCCGGCGTGCAGGGTGGTCATCACCAGCTCACAGGCCGGCCGGCCCAGGGTGGGGTGCACGGCGACCGGGATGCCCCGGCCGTCGTCGGTCACCGCACAGGAGCCGTCGGTGTGCAGCTCGACCTGGATGTTCGAGCAGTGCCCGGCCAGGGACTCGTCGATGCTGTTCTCGACCACCTCGTAGACCAGGTGGTGCAGGCCGTCGGGGCCGGTGGAGCCCACGTACATGGCCGGGCGGCGGCGCACGGCCTCCAGTCCGGCCAGGACCTCGATCGCAGCGGCGTCGTAGGTGCTCATCGGCGGCCCACGCTGGAGCTGGGCTCGTCGTGCTCGTCGATGAGCTCGCGCACCCGGCTGGCGTGGTGCCGCTTGCTGTGGGCGAGGGTCTCGAACCAGCTGGCGATCTCGGGGAAGCCCTCGGCGTGGGCGGTGCGTGCCATGGTCGGGTAGGCGTCGCGCTGGTCGGCGCCGTCTGCCGTGAGCACGGCCATCAGGTTGTTGTCCGTCGCGCCGACGGGCAGCCCGGTCGCCGGATCCCCGACCAGGCGCAGGTAGTCCAGGTGGCCATGGGCCTGGAGCTTCTGAGACGCGGCGAGCTCCCGCAAGGCATCCGCGGCCTCGGGGTAGCCCTCGATCTCGGCGATCTGGGCGTAGTGGTCCAACAGCACCGTGGCCTGGGCCTCTCGGGCAAAGGCTTCCAACAGGTGTTGGTGTGTACGCGATCCGCGAAGCTCGACCATGGGTCCGTCCTGGCCGTGGCCGATATCGTGTGGCGCGAACCCGGTCCATGGAGGGGCCATGACCCAAGGCGAGCTCTGGCTGCAGAAGCTCCAGGCCAGCCTGGCGCCCACCGGCCTGAACCACGTGGGCGTGGCGTCGTGTGCTGCCTGGGATCAGGCGGCCCGCCCGGAGACCCGCACCGCGGCCCTGGCCCCAGGCGCCCGGGCGATCGTGGTGGTCGCGAGCGCAGGTCCGGCATTCTGGGAGGCCTTCGTCGCCGCCTGCCGGGCGGACCCGGACACGCTGCTGCACACGGCCCACCCCCTGGATGCGTTTGCCAGGCGGGCGCTCCACGCCGCCGACACCACGCAGACTTGGCACTACGCGGCCCACGACGCCGAACTCCCCCTGGACTTCCGCACCCTGGCGGTGCTGGCAGGCCTGGGGGCGCCCAGCCGTCTGGGGCTCGTGCTGGACCGGCACTGGGGCCCCTGGCTGGGACTGAGGGCCGCCGCCTTCGTGCCGTTCCCGCTGCCGCCGAGTCCTGCCGCCGACGACCTGTGCGTCGGCTGTCCGGCCCCCTGTGTGTCCGCCTGCCCTGGCGACGCCTTCCCGGACGGCACCTGGTCCGTGACCCGGTGCGCGGCCTTTCACCAGGCGGCGCCCGACTGCGACCGATCCTGTGCGTCGCGAGAGGCCTGTCCGGTGGGCAGCGCCCAGCGCTATCCAGCCCTCGAGCGGCTCTACCACTACAACCGAGCGGCTGGGCGAGCGGCGCTGCGAGCGTCCCTCGGGATCCCCTCGGGAGAGGACCCCCACCGGGGCTCGGGGCCGTACTGGGGGACCTGGAGCTAGTCGTGCTACCGTCCGATCGATGCCCGGCGTCCTGCTGCTGCCCTCACTGCTGGCCTGCAACGTCGATCAGGGCCTCTCCACGCGCAACGAGCCCCCCCAGGTCGCCCTGGCGTCCCCGGTGAACCAGTCCGCGGTCCCGACGGGCACCCCGATCGAGTTCATCGCGGCCATCAGCGACGACTACACGGCCCTGACCGACCTGGCGATCGTCTTCGCGTCGGACCCCCAGGGGGGGCTGGACGGCGAGCTCGAGCTCCGAGACGGAAGCGTGCGCTTTGTCTCAGAGCCACTGGAGCGGACCGTCCACACCATCACCGTGCGCGTCACCGACGAGGAGGCCGAGGTCGGCGAAGACAGCATCACCCTGGACGTGCTCCCGAACACACCCCCCTCGATCACCGTGCTCACCCCCCAGGCCGGACAGGCCTTCGAACAGGGCAGCGACGTGGTCGTCTCGGTCCAGGCCAGCGACTCGACCGAAGCCAGCCTGACCGCCCTCACGCTCGCCTGGGAGGTCGACGGCGTCGCGATCACCGGCGGAGAGCACCCCGACGCCGACGGCCTGGCCGACGTCACCGTCTCCGACCTCGATGTGGGCTCCCACACCATCCGGGTGACGGTGACCGACACGCCTGGAGACAGTGACAACGCGACCACGGAGATCGACCTTCTGGTCCCCGACAGCGACGGGGACGGCTTCACGACCGACCGCCTGGGCGGCGACGACTGCGACGACAACGACGACGACGTCCACCCCGATGCCATCGAGGTCTGCGACGACGACGACACCGACGAGGACTGCGACGGGCTGGCCGACGACGACGACGACAGCGTCGAAGGCCAGGTCGAGGCGTGGCCCGACGCCGACAGCGACGGGTTCGGCGACCCGGCCGGCGCCTACTGGACCTGCGAGCCCGAGACTGGCGTCGACGATGACCAGGACTGCAACGACGCCGACGCCACCATGAACCCGGACGCCACCGAGGTCTGCGACGACGGGCTGGACAACGACTGCGACGGCACCAGCACCAGCTGCCGCTACGCCGGCGAGGTCGATCCCTTCAGCGCAGACGCCGTGGTCTACGGGGGCAGCGGCTCCGACAGGGCCGGCATCAGCCTGGACGCGGCCGACGTGGACGGGGACGGGGTGGGTGATCTGGTCATCGGCGCCTACCAGAACTCCAGCGCGACCACCTACGCCGGGGCGCTGCACGTGTCTCTGGGACCCCACAACGGCGAGCGGGTGCTGGGCACGGGCGAGCCCACGTGGACCGGCGAGCACGACCGGGTCTACGCGGGCACCAGCGTCGCCGCCTTGGGAGACGTCGACGGCGACGGCTGGGCGGACCTGGTCACCGGCGCCCCGGACGACGACACCGACGGCAGCTTGTCCGGCCGGGCGTACCTGCTCCGCGGCCCCGTGACGACCAGCGGCGACCTGGGCACCCACGACACCTGGAGCGGCAGCGGCGCCAACTCCGAGCTGGGCACATCGGTGGCGGCGGCGGGCGACGTCGACGGCGACGGGCTGGCCGACCTGCTGCTGGGCGCGCCCCTGGACGACACCCTCTACAGCGACGGGGGCACGGCCTACCTCTTGCTGGGCCCAGCGTCGGTGACCGGCGACATCGACGACGCCTACGACGGCCGCTTCCGGGCCGAGGCCAGCAAGGACGAGCTGGGCACCACGGTGGGGAGCGCGGGCGATGTCGACGGCGACGGCCTCGACGACATGCTCATCGCGGCTCCCAAGCGCAACGACGTCGACACGGACTCCGGGGTCGTCTACCTGGTCCTGGGCTCCGCCACCCACTTCAACGGGGTCTCCGAGCGCATGAACGGCGCCCACGCCAAGCTCCTGGGGTCCGACTACGACCAGCGGGCCGGGAGCGCCCTCGAGTCTCTGGGCGACCTGGACGGCGACGGCTTCGGCGACCTGGTGATCGGCGCCGAGTCCCGCAGCGCTCCCGGGTCGGCCTTCCTCCTTCGTGGACCGTTGACCGGGGAGATCTCCCTGGCCAGCGCCGAGATCACCTTTGCGGGCACCCACAACGGCAGCTTGACGGCCCACGCCCTGTCCTCGGGCGACGTCGACGGCGACGGCGAGCTGGACCTGCTCATCGGGGCCAGCGAGTACCCGGGCAACACCGACCGCGGCCGGGTCACCCTGCTGCACGGCCCGCTGCTGTCCCTCGCCGCGGTCGTGGACCTGGGCAGCGGCCTGGACGCCCACTGGGAGGGCGCCGTGAGCTACGACCACCTGGGCACCGGGCTCGTCATGTGGGACCTGGACGCCGACGGCAAGGACGAGCTGGTCATGGGCGCACCCCGCGAAGACTCCCAGGCCACCGAAGCCGGCGCGATCTTCGTGTTCGCCGGGCGAGGGCTCTGACGTGCTGTTGTGGCTCCTGGCCTGCGTGGGCGACGAGGTGGTCGTGCACAACGACCCGCCGGACCTGTCGATCGTCTCCCCGGTGGACCTGGACACCGTGACCGAGGGCTTCCCCGTGGCCTTCGAGGTCATCGTGAGCGACGACCAGACCCCCCTGGACGAGCTCACGACCCTGTGGGTCTCGGACCGGGACGGCGAGCTGGAGGGCGACACCCAGAGCGGCGAGCGCTTGATCTTCGAGGCGACCACGCTGAGCCAGGGCGACCACCGGATCACGGTGTACGCCACCGACACGTCGGGGGGCGTGGGCGAGACCAGCGTGCTGCTGACCGTGCGCGAGAACACCCCGCCGGAGATCGCGTTCACCGACCCCACCGGCGACGCCGCCTTTGCCCAGGGCGCGTCGGCCCAGGCCACCGTGCGCTTGATCGACGACACCGAGCCGGACCTGACCGCGCTGACCCTGGCCTGGTGGCTGGACGGCGAAGCCCTGCCCGAAGGACCCAATGGTCCGGGGGGAGACGCGACCGCGACGGTGACCCTGGACGAATTGGCCCTGGGCGAGCACACCCTGTCCGTGACGGTCTGGGACACCCCCGGTGCATCCGCCCAGGCCGAGCTCGCGCTCTCGGTGCTGGTGCCCGACGCCGATGGGGACGGCTTCGAGAGCGACCGGCTGGGTGGCACGGACTGCGACGACGACGACCCTGGGATCAACCCGAGCGCCGTCGAGATCTGTGACGACGCCGACAACGACGAGGACTGCAACGGGTTGGCCGACGACGACGACCCGGACGTCAGCGACCCCGCGGTGCTCTACGTCGACGGCGACGGCGACGGCTACGGCGCCACCGAAGTGCTCACCTGCGAGGCGGACTCCGCGGTCGCCGACGGCGGGGACTGCGACGACGCCGATCCCCTGGTGAACCCGGGGGCCAACGAGGTCTGCGACGACGGGGTCGACAACAACTGCGACGGCGCTGCCACGGGCTGCCGCTTGGAGGGCGAGCTGGACCCCTACGCGGCCGAAGTCCTGTACTACGGGGCCACCACCGGCGATGAGCTGGGCTACAGCCTGGGTGTCGGCGACGTCAACGGCGACGGCCTGGCCGATCTGGCCCTGGGGGCCCGCAAGGCCAACGCCGGCGACACCGACTCCGGCGCGCTCGTGATCGTGCACAGCGGGAGCTACGGCGAGCGCTACGTCGACGAGGACGGGGTGGTGTTCGAAGGCACCGACTACGTGGACTATGCCGGCAGCGCGGTGGCCTACGTGGGCGACCTGGACGGCGACGGAAACGGCGAGGTGCTGGTCGGGGCCCTCCAGAGCAACGCCAACGGCTCGGACTCGGGCCAGGCCTACCTGCTGTACGGACCGATGACCGTCGGCGGCAGCCTGGCGGCTGCGGGGGCCGTGTTCACCGGCGAGGACACGTCGGACAACGCAGGCTCGGCGCTCGCCAGCGCCGGCGACGTCGACGCAGACGGCATCCCAGACCTGTTGATCGGGGCCGAGGACGAGGACTCGGCCTTCAGCCAGGGCGGCGCCGGCTACCTGTACCTGGGCCCGGTCACCGGCAGCCACAGCCTGGCCGACGCCGACGGCAAGTTCCGGGCCGAGGCGGCCTCGGACCACCTGGGCAGAGCGCTTGCGGGCGTCGGTGACACCAACGGCGACGGGTACGACGACATGCTGATCGGCGCCCCGGACGAGGACGAGGCCGGTTCCGCCGCCGGTGCGGCCTACCTGGTGCTCGGCGACACCACGTCGGTGTGGAACGCCTACAGCCTGCGGGTGTCCGCCGCCGATGCCAAGATCGTGGGCGACGAGGCCGGCGCTGGGGCCGGCGAGAGCCTGGCCGGGGTCGGAGATCTGGACGGTGACGGCTTCCACGAGCTGGTGATCGGGGCCTGGAACGCCGACAACGACACGGGCCGCGCGCACCTGGTCTACGGGCCGGTCACCGGCTCGGTGGACCTGGCGGTGGACAGCTTCACCACGTGGGAGGGCTCCAGCACCAACGAGCGCTTCGGGATCTCGATGGCGGCTGGCGACTTCGACGCCGACGGCGTCACCGACCTGCTGGCGGGCGCGTCGGACTTCAACAGCGGCGCCAGCAGCGCCGGAACCGCGTGGCTGTTCTACGGACCCTGGGCCACCGGCCCGGCGACCGCGGCCGACGTGGCAGACGGCTGGCTCGAGGGCACCAGCGCCAGCCAGCACACCGGATTCGCGGTCGGCACGGGCGACGTGGACGGGGACGGCAAGGACGACGTGGTCGTGAGTGCGTACAACGACGACACGAGCGCGAGCAATGCCGGCATGGTGACGGTGACGCTGGGGCAGGGACTGTAGGAGAAGGGCACGAGGCCTCCGCGCCAGTCGCCGCAATGGCACGAATTCGTGCCACATCCCGGTCTGGCGCCGCGCCAGT
>CAZFLE010000112.1:0-24159 GCA_964519895.1 uncultured Enterobacterales bacterium
GGCGACGCGTGGCTCGAGGACCAGGGCAGCACCTGGGACACCAACGAGGCCGGCAGCTATGGCGGCGCCTTGTACGCCGAGGGCTATGCCACGGTCGTGCTCACCGACAGCGTCTTCGAGGACAACTACGCCTACTACGGCGGCGCGGTCTGGGTGCAGAGCTACAGCACCTTCGAAGGAACCGGCCTGCGGGTCGAGGACAACATCGGCTACTCCCACGGCGGCGCCTTCTACCTCTACTACCTGGACGGCCCCTTCACCCTGACCGACTCCGAGCTGATCGGGAACACGTCGACCTATGCAGCCGGCGGGGCCCTCTACAGCTATGCCTACAACGACATCACCCTGGACCGGGTCACCGTTCGGGACAACGTGGCCTGGACCCACGGCGGGGGCATCTACCACTACTACCGAGGCGACCTGACCCTCCGGGACAGCGTCGTCGCGGACAACCTGACCACGTACTACGCGGGCGGTGGCGTGTATGCGTGGACGTACACCCGCGACGAGCACGACCTGCGGGTCGAGGGGACCGAGATCACCGGCAACATCGCCGCAGGCGAAGCCGGCGGACTGCTGGCCCGGTCCTTCCGGGAGTTCACCCTGATCGACTCGGTGATCGCCGACAACGCCGCCGACGACCGCGTGGCTGGTGGCGGCCTGCTGGCCTGGCAGAACACCGCGACCACCGTGCACGGCAATCGCTTCACGGCGAATTTCGCGGGCTATGGCGGGGGCGCCTATGTCCAGGGCCACGGGGTCGATCCCGCCCTGGACGAGGAGGCCGCCGAAGCCATCGTGTCCTGGGACACGTGGACGAACAACATCTTCCAGGAGAACAAGGCGCGCTCGGGCGGGGCCCTGTGCCTGTACGACAACCAGGACAGCCGGCTCACGAACAACACGCTGATCGGCAACCTGGCCACCGACGCCGGGGGAAGCCTGTACCTGGCCGAGAACGCCACCGATCTGCGGAATTCCGTGGTCGCCTGGACGTCCTACGGGGCCGGCGTGCACGTCGCAGACGACGACGCCGCCGCCGGCCTGACCCTGGCGTTCAACGACTTCTACGACAACGCCGAAGGCGACCTGGACGGTGTGCTGGAGGGCCCGGCCTCGACCGACGACGGCAACCTGGTGGAGCAACCGGGTTTTGTCGCCTACAGCGCCGACGGCGATCCCACCAACGATCAGCTCGTGCTGACCCGCACAAGTTCCCTGATCGACGCCGGCGACCCGGAGCTGTCCGACCCGGACGGCTCCCGCAGCGACATCGGCGCCTGGGGAGGCCCGGCCCTGGAGGTGGTCGACGCCGACGAGGACGGCTGGACCAGCGACGCGGACTGCGACGACGACGATCCGGCGGTGAATCCCGGCGCAGACGAGACTTGGTACGACGGGCTGGACCAGGACTGCGGGGGCGGCTCCGACTTCGACGCGGACCGAGACGGCCTGGATGCCCAGGAGCACGAAGGCGACGACTGCGACGACACGGACCCCGAGCTGGGTCTCGACTGCACCAGCCCCGACAAGCCGCCGCCGCCGGTCCAGGACACGGGGTGTGGTGGCTGCGCGGCCTCGCCGGCTGCCCCGCCCGTGGTGCTGTGGCTAGGACTCCTGGGCCTGGTCAGCCGTCGGAGAGAAGACCCGTCGCTGCTGCCACGCCCGGCAGGTACGCCTGGGCGTCCTCGCCCGCGAGGGTGAGCAGCGTGGCCCCCAGGGTGTCACAGGCAAGACTCGCGCCGTCGGCGTCGAGCTCGCCGGTCTCGAGGTCCAGGGTCTTGCCGTAGAAGTAGTCGTCGTAGTCCCCGACCACCCGGTCTCCGGTGACGCCCGGACCGGTGATCATGACGCTGGTGTAGGGCCAGTGGTCCTTGCCGTTGCCGCCATTCAAGAGCGGCGTGCGGCCCATCTCGGACATCACGATGACCACGACCTCGTCGGCCAGGGTGCTCTCGGAGCTCCCGGTGCCCGGGGTGCGGGCCAGCGCTTCCTGGAGGGAGCCCAGGCCGTCGAACAGGCCCTCGAAATTGCCAGACTGCTGCCGGTCGTTGTCCGTGTGGGTGTCCCAGGTCGCCGAGTACTGGACCGTGACGCAGCGGCTGATGCCCCCGCTCAGCACGTCGACGGCGACGTCCAGCTGGCTGCCGAACCCGCTGCCGGCGTTCCAGTTCACCACGCCCAGCAGGTCCTTGAGATCCCTGGAGCGACCGACCGACGCGTCCATGGCCTGGAGCATCTCGAGCTCGCGGGCCGACTGGGCCCAGGCCTTGGCCGATGAGACCCGGCTGGCCACGTAGCGATCGATGATCTGCTCGGCCCGGGCGCTCGGGGGCGAGGTCTGGATGTCCCCCCAGCCCAGGATGTCCCCGGACATGAGGGCCTCGAGCTGGCCCGAGCTCCCGGTGCGGGTCACCACACCGCCAAGATCCCCCGGGTAGGATGGCCCGGCGACCACCAGGTGGGGCAGCGGCGCCGCGTCGGCGTACGGGTTGGCCAGGATCGCCGGCCAGTCGCTGGCCTTGGCCGCGGTGGTGCCGGTGAGCATCAGCCGCATGCAGTTCTCGTGGGCCACCGACGGCACCAGCACGCCGTTGATCAACAGGGTCTGCGCGTGGTGGAGCTCGAAGTACTCACGCACGGAGGGCCGGTCCGCGTGGTCCACGAAGGTGATCCCGCCGACCGAGCCCAGCTCGGCATCGGACTCCAGGTCGACCCCGTCCTTGTTGAGCTCGGTCGCGAAGACCTTGGTCGGGTCCCAGCCCCCATAGGCGATGACGAACAGGAATTTCAGGTCCGACGGCGTGCGGGCCTGGGCCAGGCCGGCCGGCAGCCCCAGCCCCAACAGCCCAGCGCCGGAGCCCAGCAAGAGCTGACGTCGATCGAGCGGGAAGAGCGGTGTGCGGGCCATCAGTAGAACAGGAACTCGGGGTCGCGGAGCAGGGCCGAGGTCAGGCCCTTCCAGGCCACTGCCGGGTCTGGCTCCAGGGTGAAGAGCTCGTCCCAGAGGGCCAGGTTGGCGTCGATCTCGGGGCCGTCGGCGTCGATGCGGTCCCCGAAGAACCGCAGGTGCAGGTCCTGGATCTGGGCCACCATCGCGTCGCGTCCGGTGACCGGCGTCTCGCCGAAGTTGATGTGGGTGAAGAGCCGCGGGTCGTCGGGGTTGGCCCGGTCGTGGTCCACCACATAGTCGGCAGCGGCTTCGGCCAGGCGCTGCTGGACCAGGACCAGGGTGGGGATCGGCTCTCGCGCACCGGCGGTCACGAAGGCGCCGTCGACCCCCCCGGCGAGGGTGCGCAGCCCGTAGGTGTCGGTCTGCATCATGTCGTAGCCGTAGTAGGTGAAGCGGTAGCCGGTGAGGGCCTCGAGCTGGGACGCCAGCAGGTCGGGGGTGACCATCTTGAGAGGCACGGCCCGAGGGTCGTCGGTCGCACCCGCCCGGTACTCGGGAGACTGCAGGATGGACCGCACCAGGCTGCGCAACTTGAGCCCGCTGTCCAGGAAGACCTCGCGGTGATCGACCAGGGGATCGGTGTCGTCCAGCAGCACGTCCCGCTGCAGGAAGAGGGTCCAGGCCTGCTCGACCGCGCACTCGATCAGCCGCGGGTCGGCAGCGAGCTGTTGCCCCAGGTCGGTCAGGGTGTAGCCGGGCTCGCCGTGGTAGCCGGGCGCCACGCCGGTGTAGCTCTCCCACAGGAATTCCCGCTCCGGGTGGTAGGCGGTGATGTCGAGCTTGCTGCTGTAGTTGTAGTAGAAGAAGCCCCAGAAGTAGCTGGCCAGCGGATCCAAGCTGTGGTGGCAGGCCACGCAGCCCGGGTTGTTCGCCAGAGCGTCGGCCACCGCGCCGGCGTCGAGCAGGTTCACGTCGCGGTCGAACTCGATGGGCCGGGTCAGGTAGTCGCTGCACAACAGCACCCGGGACACGGCGTTGGCCCGGCCCCGGTTGGCGTTCGACGACGTGGACATGTACCGCCACCACATGGAGTTGGTGGTCAGGACGCCGGCCATCGGCCGACCGTCGGTGTACTGGACCGGCTGCCAGCCGGTGCCGTCGCTGGGGTAGTCGACCGGGAAGGCCGTGCCCAGGGACTCGTCGGCCATGGTCCAGTCGGCGGTCACGATGTCGGAGTACGGCAGGTCCTCGGTGGCGATGCGGGCCAGGATGCGCAGGGGCTCCTCGCCCACGGACCGGGCAAAGGCCGGCTCGTCGTAGAGGCCGTACTCCTCGGCGGTCACGTAGTAGTAGTCCAGCCGGGTCAGGTAGATCTCGGAGTACAGGCTGATCACGCGCTCGCCGAAGCGGGGGTCCTGCAGGTAGTCCTCGATCAAGGTCTCGACGGCAGCCGGGTCGTCGTCGACCCGGTCCAGCTCGTCGACCGTGGGCCGTACCCCCCGCAGGTCCAAGCTGGCCCGAACCAGCAGCTGCTCGGGCTCGAGCTGGGGCAGCTCGTCGGTGGGTCCCGGGACGTCGACCGCCGGTGTCGGCGTTCCGGTGCTGCAGGCGACCAGCCAGAGCCCGATCACCAGGGCCGCCCGTGCCAGTCGACCAGCGCCGAGAAGTCCGAACAGGCCTGGCCCAGGTACGTGCCCCGGAACCACACGTCGCCACAGCCGTCGCACTCGGGCTCGAACGCCCAGCCGCCCCAGTAGGAGGGACCGTGGAATTCGACGTCGTACCAATTGCCGTCCTCGTCGCGCACCGAGATGGTGCCGGAGGGCTCGATCTCGCACAGGGACCCCAGGGTCTCGCTGTAGAGCATGAAGCCGTCCGCCACGTATGCGTTGACCGGGCCATCCATGCCCGAGACGCCGCCGTAGTGGTTCACGTAGACGCCGGGATAGGTCGGGTAGCTATACGCCGAGAGCGCGAAGTCGAAGGATCGACCACTGGACAGCCAGGTGCCGTCGGAGCCAGGGCCCTCCCAGTGGAAGCGGCCCCAAGCGCGGGCGTAGTTGAAGCGGTTCTCGGAGTCCGGGTACTGCCCCTCGTAGGTGTGGCTGTAGCCGGTGCCCTCCAGGGACTCGCCCCCCGGGGACTCGATGACGAAGTCCGCGCTCAGGTAGGCGAGCTCGTCGTAGTAGTAGTTGTTGTCCGGGTCCGTGTAGTCCTGGTACCGGTAGGTGCTCGAGTAGCCGGCAAAGTACGCCCCGTCGGCGGTGGTGCAGGTGTCGTACCAGTACTCCGACGTGTCGTAGTCCAGGTAGGCGGGGCAGTCGGCGTCCTGGGAGGTGTTGCGGAGGTCGTTGTAGACGTCGTGCAGGTCCCGCTGGTCCAGCACCAGCATCTCGTCGAGCGCGTGCTCGATGCCGTCGCCGATGTCCGCCATGGTGAGCACGGGCTGGGGCTCGTCGCCCTGGTGCACGTAGGCGCCGGGCAGGTCGTCTTGGACCGCAGCGGGGTCGGCCGACCCGGTCGGGGGCGGTGGTAGATCAGAGGCGCACGCCAGCAGGAGGAAGGAGACCACGGCTCGCGAAGGGTATCGCCCGAGGCCGGGTCCTGTCGCGCACATTCTGGGGCCAGAGGCCCTGGGCTTGGGCCCCGGCCCCCGGTTTCCGTTAGCCGGGGGGATGCCTCGCGCCAACGCCAATGGAATCGAGCTGGAGTACGAGACCTTTGGGTCCGGCCCCCCCATCGTCCTGGTGATGGGGATCGGTTGCCAGATGATCTGGTGGCGCACGGCCTTCTGCCAGGCGCTGGCCGACCGCGGCTTCCAGGTCATCCGCTTCGACAACCGGGACATCGGGCTGTCCACGTGGCTCGACCACGCCCAGGTCCCCCCCATGCGGGCCATGCTGCCCAAGGCCCTGCTGGGGCTGCGGGTCGACGCGCCCTACACCCTGGTGGACATGGCCGACGACGTGGTGGGGTTGCTGGACCACCTGGGCCTCGACCGCGCCCACGTGGTCGGCACTTCGATGGGCGGCATGATCGCCCAGCTGGTGGCCATCCACCACCCAGACCGCACGGCGTCCCTGACCAGCATCATGTCCACCACGGGCGAGCGCCGCTACCTGGGCAGACCGGACGCTCTGCGGGCGCTGCTGGGGCCCGTGCCTCGCAGCCGGGACGAGGTGGTCCAGCGCACCGTGGACACCTTTCGAGTGATCAGCGCCGGCGGTCCGATGTTCGACGCGGACCGGGACGAGATCAGGGCTCTCGCTGCCGTGGCCTACGACCGCAGCTTCCACCCCCGGGGCTTCGTGCGCCAGCTGGCGGCCATCCTGGCGTCGGGCCATCGCCGCCACACGCTCAAGACCATCACCGCGCCGACTCTGGTGCTCCACGGGGAACGGGATCCGCTGATCCCTGTCGCGGCCGGCCGGGCCACCGCCCAGCTCGTCCCCGGGGCCAGGCTCCACGTCCTGCGCGAGATGGGGCACGCCATGCCGACCCAGCTGTGGACCGAGCTGATCGACCAGATCGCTGCCCACGCCGGGTCCTCACAGCGCCCCGGATCCCGCCAGAGCGCCTGAGAACCTGCGGGGGGCCGCCCCGCTGGGCCAGAATGCCGGGCAGAGGAGGACCCCGTGGAGGTGTTGCTCACCGAAGAGGTGACCTGTCGCTGCTCACCCGGGGTCCTGTGGCCGATCCTGGCGGACACCCAGCGCATGAACCAAGCCCTGGGGCTCGCGTCCCTCCAGGTCTCCAAGCTGGAGGCACCCGGCGCGTCCCGCTTCGCCGTGCGCACCTGGCTGGGGGGCTTTCCGGTGGCGTGGGAGGAGCAGCCCGTCGAGTTCGAGGTCCAGCGCTTCTTTCGCCACCGACGGGTGATGCGGAGCGGCGCCCTGAGGCTCCTGGAGTACCGCCAGGACTGGCAGGCGCTGCCCGATGGCGGCACGCGCATCTCCTTGACCCTGCAGCTGGTGCCGACGCTGCGGGTGCTTGTCCCCATCGCCTGGCTCAACGGGCGGCGGTCGCTGGCCCGGATGGTCCGCTACATCGCGGGGCTCGACGCGGCCCTGGCCGCCGGGCGGCCGACCGACGTGCTCCACGCACACCGCGCCGGCAAGGTGAGCCCGCAGCTCGGGGGGATCCAGGCCCGACTCGAGGAGGCGGCGGGCCCGTCCCGGCGGGCCATCGTGGAGCGTCTGGTGGACCACGTGCGCACGGCTTCTGACGACGATCTGCTCGGCATGCGGCCCTTTGCCCTCGCCGACACATGGGGCACCGCCCGCCGGGACACCCTGACCGTCTTCCTGCGTGCCGTCGACGCGGGGCTCCTGAGCCTCACCTGGGAGCTGATCTGCCCCAGCTGTCGCACGGCGTCGGATCGGCTCATCTCCCTGGACGAGCTGGGCGAGGAAGGACACTGCCACCTGTGTGACCTGGACTACGCCCTGGATCTGGACCAGGCGGTCGAGGCCACGTTCCAGCCGGCGCCCGCGGTGCGCAAGGTCCAGGAACGGCTCTACTGCATCAGCGGGCCGAGCCACCACCCCCACGTGCACTCTCAGGCGGTGTTGGAGCCCGGCGCGTCCAAGCCCGTGCAGGCGCCCGTCGACTCGGGACGCTACCGGCTCTTCGCCCGAGGAGGCGCCAAGGCGGCGGTCGAGGTGCGGCCAGAAGGCCCGACCTCGGCCAACGTGCGGGTGGGTGAGTCCATCGAGCCCGCGTCCATCGTGCTGGCCCCCGGAGGCCGCATCGAGCTCGAGCTGGCCGAGACCACCGCGCTGCACGTCAAGCTCGAGGAGGTCATGTGGGCCCGCCAGGCAGCCACGGCCGCCACCCTGAGCACCTTCCCGGAGTTTCGCCGTCGGTTCTCAGGCGACACGCTGCGCCCCGGCCTGGCCCTGAAGATCGCCCGCACCAGCTTGCTCTTCTCGGACCTGGTCGGCTCGACCAACCTGTACACGCGCCAAGGGGACGGCCCTGCCTTCTCCCTGATCCAGGACCACTTCGCCATCCTGGAGCGCGAGATCGAGCGCGCCGGCGGCGCCATCGTGAAGACCATCGGCGACGCTGTCATGGCCGCCTTCGAGCGGGAACAGGACGCCTTTGCCGCGGCCCTGGCGATCCAGACCGAGTTCCAGGCCTTCCGTCGCGACCACCCCGAAGGCCGGGCCATCGACCTGCGCCTGGGGTTGCACGAAGGCCCCTGCTACATGGTCACGGCCAACGACCGCCTGGACTACTTCGGCCAGACGGTGAACATCGCGGCGCGGCTCGAGGGCCAGGCCGGGCCCGGCGAGATCGTGATGTCCCGAGAGAGCGTGGCAAGAGCCCGCGAGCTGGGCTGGTTGCCCCGTGGAAGCGGCTGGCAGGTCGAGGACTTCGACGCCGTGCTCAAGGGCATCGACGGCGTGTTCGCGTGCTGCCGGCTGCGGCCGCCGGGCGCGACCGAGCTCAGAGCCGCTGAGCCGCCCGGTTGAGGATCCGGCGGGTGGCCGGCGACAGGTCGAGGGCCAGCAGCATTCCGGCCCCATCGGTGTCCGTGACCTTGGCCTGGACCGCCAGGACCTGGCCGTCGGGCAGGCACAGGCGCACGGTCAGGGCATAGCCCCGCGGCGGCGTGTTCAGGGGTGTGTCGACCCGCAGCAGGTTCTTTGAGAGCTGGCGGGTCCAGTCCGCGGCCAGCCCCTGCCAGGTGCTCCAGGCCGCCGACAGCAGGGAGCCATCGCGGCTGAGCTGGAGCGCTGCCCAGGCCCGGGGGGCCTTGCTCGACTTACGGGCCAGGCTGCTTCGCAGCGCGTCCGAGACCGAGCGGCGACCCCGGGTTCCGCTCTGGGCCGCGTCGGTCCTGGACGCCGCGGCGCTCCGGCTGACCGAGTCCTGCTTGTGGGCCTGGAGCGAGAGCTGGCTGACCGAGCGCTCTTCGACCCACTGCTCGAGCTTGTCCCGGTCCTCGTCGGGCATGTAGACGATGCCACCGGTGCACAGCTGCGGGCCGCCCACGCCGATCGGCCTGGCGGTCTCGATCAGCACCTCGGCCCAGACCGAGTCATAGGCGCCGGTCAGCTCGAGCCGCATCTCGAGCCGCTGGCCGACCGTCACGTCGCCGTAGGTGGTGAAGGCCAGCCGCTGGTCTTCGATCCAGCGGGCTGTTCCAAAGGCGCGGCGGCCTTCGTGGCGAAGGGCGACAGCGGACTGGATGTCGAGACGCATGGGAACTCCCCGGTTCGTTGGCTGACCATCACATGGGCTCCTGGCCACTCCCACCGGTCCAGACCCAAGAGGACCCACCGAGACCTGAGGTGACAACGGCTTGTGGACCTGATTCCCCTCAACCTCGCAGGGGACTAAATGGCCACCATGGGACGCTTCGATGGCTTCTTGCTGCTGTGGGAGCGCATGCTCGTGGCCGTTGGCGTGACGGCAGAGCCCTGGATGCTGCCCGCCTTCGTGCTGCTCCTGGGCGCGGCCAGCTGGCCCCTGGTTCGCAGGACCCAGCGGATCAGCCGGGCACGCAAGCTGATCGCCGAAGCGGGTCGGGTGAGCGGACCGGAGCGCACGGCCGTCCAGGACCGCGTGCTCGCCCTGGTCGGGGTGCACCCGATGGGCCTGGTGGGCGTGGTCGAGGAGGCCCATCGGCGCCAGCAGCTGCCCCTGGCCCGGCGGGGCCTGGACGCGCTGCGGGACACCGGCAAGGAGCGCATCCACCTCATGCGGCTCGAGGCGCTGGTCGAGGGCCCGCCGCCCACGTCCATCGAAGGCGAGCTGGCCGCTCTCGAGCGTCTACTGGACGAAGACATGCTGGAGCAGGCCCAGCGACGCCTGGCGAGGGCCCGACGCCGGTGGCCCGACGACCCGCGCTTGGCTGCGGTCGAGCTTCGGTCCTCGCGCTGACGAAGCGCCCATCGGCCGGGTCACCGCAATTGACCGGCCGATTCAGTCCGGGAGCACACCCAGGCCCGCGTGGCGACGGGCCCACGCCGCGACCCCGTCCTCGCCCTCGGGAAAGCCCCGGTAGGCCCGGTCCAGCCGGGCCATCTGGACCAGCACTGGGGCCAGGGGGGTCACCGCCCGGCGTGCCCGCAGGAGCCCGAGCAGGGTCCGGGGCAGCGCCCGGGCATGGAGCCGGGGCGGCTGCTGGTCCAGGCCGTCGGCGACCATCTCCGGACCCATCACGCCGGTGCGCACCAGACAAGCGAGGGTCTCAACGCCCAGCTGACGCGAGAAGCGCGCAAAGCGCTCGGAGCCGGCGAACAGGCCGCCCCACCGCCGCTGCCAGCGCACCGCGTAGTCCCACACCCCCCGCCCAGCAGCCAGGCTCTCGCCGATCATGCGGCCGGCGATCAGACCGGCGCCGATACCGGATCCGTGGGTCGCGAAGACCTGGCAGGCCGCGTCGCCGATCAGAGCCACCCGGCCCTCGGCCAGCCGCAGATACGGCGCCCGCAGCGGCAGGGCCCGGGAGCCCCCGAAGACCCGCGGTCCCACCCAGCGGTGTTCCCGTGCGAAGTCGTCCAGCAGCGCCCGCCCCGAGGGGTGACCCAGGGCCGGGATCGAGCCGGTCAGCAGCGACACGTGGCCGTCCTCGACGCGCACGTTGACGATCGAGTAGCCACCCGCGATGCCCGTGAAGCAGGCGACCTGGCCCGGAGGCACTCCCTTTTCCTGGAAGAAGGCGCGGGCGGCCTGGGGGTCGGCGCAGGTGCGGACCTCCTGGGCCGCCACGCAGAGATCCTCGCGGGCGGGTGGGGGTCTGTCCAACAGCCTGGCGCCGCGCAGCCCAGAGGCGTCGATGAACCAGTCGGCCTGGACGTCGTCGCCGGTCGTGCGCAGCAGCCGCCCCTCCAGGCCGAGCACCCTGGTCTTGGCGCGAAGCTCGGCGCCAGCGCTGCGAGCAAGGCCCTGGAGCCGGGCCACCAGCAGGCGCATGTCCACGTCGAGCAGATCCATGCCCTGGGCGGTGACCGCCGGACCCTGCCAGCCCGCCACCAGGTGAAAGGGCACGGCGGCCCCGTGCAGCTCGTCTCCCACGGGACGCGCCAGCTCGGCCTGGTCGAAGCTCCAGCCCGGCACGCCGTTGACCCACCGGGCCCCGGCCCCGTCGAGCTCGCCGCTCTCGACCACCACGACCCGCAGGCCCCGTCGTGCGCAGTGGAGCGCTGCGGCGCTTCCAGCGGTGCCCGCACCGACCACGGCGACGTCGAATTTCACAGGGGCCCTCCGAGCGGGGCCCTTAGCCCGGCTACTTGGCCGCCCGCTCGTCGGGGTGGCGACCGAGCCGGTGGGCCTGGCGGCCCGAGGTCAGGTCACGGCCGCGCTCCCGGGGCAGCGGCGCCAGGTCCCTGGGCGCCAGGTCTGCCAGCTTCTCGGCCCCCTCCAACAGCGCCTTCGCCAGGGTCCTTGCCTGGGCGTCGGCGTTGTGGGAGAGCTCGGTGAACAGGCGCTCGACTTCGTGTCGGCGGGCGACGAGCCAGTAGGTTGCGGCGTCGAGGCTGGTGCGGTCCCCGGCCTTGAGCTCGGTCTGCAGCCGCGCGGTCACCAGCGCCATCACCGCCAGCTCCACGCCGATGTCGATGAACCGGTTCAGCGTGAGCTGACGCATCTCGAGCTTGGGCCCCTGGAGGAGCATCTGGTGGAAGAGCTTGCGGGCGAGCTTGCGGGACTGCCGATCGATCCAGCGCAGCTGCCGGGACAGCTTGGGGTCGAAGCCGGCAAAGGACCGGAACCACCCCCCCAGCCACAGCCGCGGGTACCAGGTGGCGTAGAAGGCGCCGGCCTTGGCCACCGTGGCCAGCTTGGTGCCCAGGCTGGCCCGGCCGAACAGGGGCGCCGCGAGCTCGAGGTGCTTGTCCAGGGACTCCCGGGCCAGGAACAGGTGCATCACGTCTGTGGTGCCCTCGACGATGCGGTTGATGCGTGAGTCCCGCAGGCCCCGCTCGATGGGCATCGGGTGTTCGCCACGGGCTGCCAGGGAGCTCTCGGTCTCGAAGCCGCGGCCCGCCCGGAGCTGGAGCGCCGTGTCCGCGACCTGCCAGCCGATCTCGGTGTTGAACATCTTGGCGGTGGCGGCCTCCATGCGCAGGTCGACGCCGCCGTGATCCGACAGCGCTGCGGTGTACCGGGACAGGGTGTCCATGGCGTAGGCGGCCCCGGCGATGCGGGCCAGCTTGTCCGAGCCGGCCTCGTGGTAGCCGATGGCCTTGCCCCACTGGACCCGGCTCTTGGCCCAGGAAGCGCACTGCTCGGTGGCCACCTCGGCTCCCCGAGCGCAGACCGCCGGGATGCCCAGCCGCCCGTCGTTGAGGGTGGTCAGGGCCAGCTTGAGCCCCTGGCCTTCGCCCAGCACGACGTTTTCCACCGGGACCTTGACGTCCCGGAAGCGGATCAGGCCGTTCTCGATGGCCCGAATGCCCAGGAAGCTGCACCGATGCACGACGTCGATGCCGTCCCAGTCGGCCTCGACGATGAACGCCGTGATCTGCTTGCGGGGCTTGCCCCGGACGACCTTGTCCGGTGTGCGGGCCATCACCACGAACAGGTCGGCGATCACCCCGTTGGTGCACCAGAGCTTCTCGCCGGAGAGGATCCAGTGGGCGCCGTCTTCGCTCAGCTCGGCGTGGGTCTGCATGTTCGCCGGATCCGAGCCCACGCTGGGCTCGGTCAAGGCAAAGGCACTGATCCAGCCCTGGGCCAGCAAGGGCAGGTACTTCTTCTTCTGCTCGGGGGTCCCGAACAGCTTCAGGGGCTGGGGCACGCCGATGCTCTGGTGGGCGCTCAGAGTGGCGACCAGGGAGCCGCAGTGCAGGCTCACCTCGGCCAGGATGCGCATGTAGTTGGACTGGGACAGGCCCAGCCCGCCGTACTCGGTCGGGATCTTGATGCCGAACAGGCCCAGGTCCTGCAGGCCCTTGAAGATGGGCGCGGGGATCTGCTGGGCCCGGTCGATGGCGTCTCCGTCGACGTGCTCCAGGCACCAGGCCCGGACCTTGGCCACGATCGCGTCTCCCGCAGCCAGGTCCGCGGGGCCCTGGGCGGGAAAGGGGTACGCCGCGGTCATGTCCAGGTCCCCCATGTAGAGCGACGCCATGAAGGACTTGCTCTTCCAGTCCAGCTCGCGGCTCTCCTCGGCCACCTGGATGGAGCGGGCTTCCTCGGTGTTGCGGTTCTTGTTCTCGATCATCGGGGTCTCCGTCGACGGGATCGCTGCGGCCCTTGCCGCGGATCCATCCAGGTGAATGAACGCTCATTCATTGGATACCCGGCCAGCCCCGATCGTGTCAAAGGACCGGCGTTCGCTTCACGGTCCGGTGACAGCGTGGGGTCCGTCCAGAGCACGAGAAGCCCGGCGCAGACCGGGCCTCGAAGGGTCACTCTGCCCTCAGGCAAGCGCCGACAGCACCCGCAGCGTGAACCGGGCGAGGGCCTGGGAGGCCTCGGACGGGATGTCGGTGAAGGACAGCGCGATGAAGTGCGTCGCGTCCTCGGTCTGCTCTTCTTCGGGCAGGGGGGCGCAGCGCACGACCTCGGCCACCGCACGCCAGGGCACAGGGCTGGTCGGCACGTCCATCTCCAGCAGGACCAGGTCTCCGCCGGTGCAGGTCGCCTGGGGCTCCTCGAAGCGCAGGCCCGTGGCGCTGAAGTTCATGTAGGGGTCGGGTCGGCGCCAGAGGCCGAGCTCGCCTTCGGCGTCCTCGCCCCCCATCCAGGAGATCACGGCGTCGGCCGCGTCCTTGCTGTCCAGCACCCGGTAGCGCAGGTGGATGCCGCCATAGGTCCGGGGGTACTCGCGCAGGTCCCGCCGCACGCTCTTCTCGACGGCGATCGAGACCCGGCTCGACTGGACCCCTTCGACCACGCCGACCATACGGATCAGGCTGGACTCCCCGCTGTCGACCATCGTGCGGGTGCCCTCGCGGGCAAAGGTCACGTCGTCCGGACCCAGCTCGACCTCGACCTTGTCGCCGCCGTGGCGGACCAGGCGCCCGAAGCAGGTACGGGGCCCGCTCGGCGTGAGGAAGATGATCTCGACGGGGATGGAAACGGCGTCGCCGACGGGAACCAGCATCAATCACCTCTGCGTTCACTCATCGGTCACGCGGGGGCGCGACTGAACCCCAATTGGACCACGGGAGTCGCCGTTCGGGCGCAACTGGATCGGTCTCGACCGTCAAGGCCGGCTGCGAATCCACCAGACCGCGGGCAGCGAGGCACCCAGCGCAGCCCCCGTCCAGGCGGCGATCACACCGGGGATCACCCCCAGGGTCGGCAGCGTCCACGTGGCCAGCAGCGCATAGACCGCCACGCTGGCGGATCCGAGCATCATCGGTCCGACCGCCCCCGCAGGCACGGAGCGGCCCTGGCTCAGCCACAGGGACACCATCGTGGTGATGAAGATCGCCGGGAAGCAGCTGGCCACCCCGGCCGCCACGGCGCCGCCCCGGGCGGCGAGCCAGACCGACACGCCGATGGCCGCCGCCGCCAACAGCCCTCGGGCGACCAGGGTCACGGCGCCCACAGGCCGACGGCCGGCCGGGGCGGGATGGGCACGCCAGGTCGCCGCCACGCCCACCACCAGGATCGTGGCGGTGAGGAGCCCGCCGAGCGCACGCATGTCCCCTGACCGGGCCCGATAGGCGTCCACGCCGACGACCATCCCGGCAGCAGCAAGCCCCCAGAGGGTCAGGCCGATCCCGGTCATCAGCCCCAGCTGTACCCCCAGGGATCGGCCGGGCAAGCGGGGCGGCAGCACGCGCCACAGGTACAGGAAGAGGGCGTTGAGCAACATGGCCGCCGGCGCCGCCGCGAGCGCTGCGGTGAAGGCCGCCGGATCCGGAGAGGCGGCGTGGATGCCCAGGCTGGCCGGCACGATGGTGGACGGGAGCGTGCCGATGACGCCGCCGACCACGCCACCCCAGCGCTCGATGGCCAAGGTCACGCCGACCGCCACCAAGCCAGCGAACAGGGCACTCAGCCACAGGCTCATCGGAAGCTGCGGGATTCCAGCAGCGCCTTGAGCCCCTGCTCGGCGACCAGGCGGGTCGCCTGTTGCGCGGGATTCTCCCCTGCCGCCAGCCGGTCGAAGAGCGGGGTGAGCAGCTGCGCTTCGTCGAGCCCGCGGGCCGTGAGCGCATCGCTGCACAGCCCGAGCACGGTGGCCAGGAAGCCGTCGACGGGTTCCGAGGCCCCTAGGCCCTGGCGCAGCACGGCGCGATGCCAGGCCCGTAGCGGGGTCCAGGGGTCCGCACCGAACCAGGCGGTGAGCTGGGCCCCCAGGGCCGGGTGGGCCTCGACCAGAGCCAGGTGCAGGGCGGCCGCGGCGTGGGGCGCGTCCGGCGGCTGCTGACAGGCTGCTCGCAGCTCCACGGTGCCCTGGCGACTCCGGGGTCGGGCGCTGTTCCACACGTAGTGCTCGTGGAGCAGGAAGGCGTCGTAGTCGACCCCGTGTCCGGCCATCCAGGCGTCGAAGGGCTGACCGACCGCCAGGGGCACCCCGTCCTGCTTCTCGATGAGGAAGGGCAGCGCCACCAGCCGGTCGACGTGTCCCTCGAAGGTGCGGACGGGCCCGGCGGGCATCCCGTGGCGGTGCCCCCCTGCGCCGATCTCGCCCATGCCCGCCTCGCGGGTGCTGCACCAGCCCGAGTCCCCTCCCCCCTGGATCGACGAGTTGGCGCACAGGGCGATGGTCACCCCGGCCAGCAGGTTCGCCAGGTCGGAGACCGGGATGGCTTCGGCGCGGTCGACGTCGACATGGATCTGATCGCTGGCGGTCAGACAGAACCACAGCCAGCCGTCGCCGATGACGTCGTGGAGCACGGCGTAGCGCGGCTTGGGGGTCATGATCGCGGTGCTGCGCAGAGTCAGGGGCTGAATGCCGAGTCCCAGGACCCGCCATCCCAGATCGCCAGCGGCCGCGACGACCCGGTCCACGCCGGCCTCGTGGTGCCGGTTCAGGGTGTGGAGGTCCGGACAGGGCCCCGTGATGACCTCGAGGGTGCCCAGGCCCACCTCGAGCACGAAGGAGAAGCGGTCCCCTTCCAGGCCCACGATCTGGCCGGTCTGGTCCCGAGTCAGGGTCAGGTCTCCGGGCGCTAGCAGCGCCGGAATGAGCTCCCGCACATCGGCCAGGACGCCCTGGGCATCGACCACGGGAAATTCGGCCTCGCGCCCGACCGTGCGCGGGCCGGCAAGCACCGGGTCGAAGCCGGACGCGAAGCGCGCTGCCAGGTCGGCGACGGCACCGCGCCGGTCGAAGGCGCTCACAGAGCCCTCAGCTGGTCGCCCAGGGCGCCGTGGTCGCGGCAGATCACGTCGGCCTGGCTGGACTCGCTGCCCCGGTCCTTGACCCCGGTGTAGAGCACCCCCACCGCGCCGGCCCGCTGGGCCCCCAGCACGTCGTTGACCTCGCGGTCCCCCACATGGGCGAGCTGATCCGGAGCGACGCCGAACCCGCTCAGCGCCGCCTGGAACACAGCCGGCTCTGGCTTGGCAGCGCCGAGCTCATCGGAGAACACGAACACGCCGAAGTGTCGGAGCAGCCCGTGGCCCGCAAGGATGGCCTGGAGCCCGACCCCGGGGGTCACGATGGTGTCGCTGATGATGCCCAGGCTGTAGCGCTCGGCGAGCCGCGGGATGGCGGTCTCGACGCCGGGGGCAAGGCTGGGCGGGATCTCCACCTCCATGGTCGAGAGCAGGTCGACGAGCTCGTCGAACCCGGGCGTCCGGGTGACACCCAGGGCCTGCATTGCTGCATCCACCCGCTCGGCCACCGTCGGCGTCACGCGCTCCTCGAGCCACCGGTGCCGGCACCAGCCCAGGGAGTGGTCCCAGGCCGCGCTTGCTTCGCCACGGGTCACGGCCGGGTGGTGGGAGACGATGTCGTCGACCACCAGGGCCCGGCGGGCCACCGGCTTGGGGGCCAGCCCCTGGGCCGCCCGGGCCCCTTCGTCGGAGTCGTCGACCGCCAGGGTGTCCCAGAAGTCGAAGGTGATCGCGGCGATGGCCATGGTGCCTCCTCGGCGGGCGGCTCCTATCCCCCGGTCACGCCGGCGGCACCGCCCGGCGGGGCTGGATAGCTCCACCGGGTCTCCCAGCCCGGACCCCCGATGACCCGCACCTGGACCCTGCTGCTCCTGGCCCTCGCCGTCTGCGCCGTCGCCTGGCCCGCCCAGGCCCGACGCGCCAAGACCCCACCGGTGCCCCCCTCGGACCAGCTGATCGCCCAGGCCGCTGCGAGCCTCACCGGTGCCGCGCTGCAGGGCTCGGGCGCCTGGGACAAGCTCCTGGAGCTGGCCGACGGCATCGGGCACCGCCTGGCAGGGTCCGCAGGACTGGCCCGGGCGGTGACCTGGGGCGAAGCCCGCATGCGCCAGGACGGCCTGGCCAACGTGCGCACCGAGCCCGTCCAGGTCCCGGTCTGGATCCGGGGCCACGAGGAGGCGTCGGTCACCGCACCCCTCCGAGAGTCGCTGGAGATCCTGGCCCTGGGCGGCTCCATCGGGACCCCCGAAGGCGGGCTCGAGGCGGCCGCTCTGGTGGTCGGAAGCTTCGACGAGCTGGATCAGCGCGCCGCCGAGGTCCCTGGCACCATCGTCATCTACGACGTGCCGTTCACGACCTATGGCGAGACGGTCCAGTACCGGGCCCACGGAGCGACCCGGGCCTCGGCCCACGGCGCGGTGGCGGTCCTGGTGCGCTCCGTGACCCCCGTGAGCCTGAACACCCCCCACACCGGCGGCATGCACTACGGCGACGACGCCGATCCGATCCCAGCCGCTGCCATCACCGCCGAGGACGCCGCCCGCTTCCATCGCTGGGCCGACGCCGGCGTGCCCATTCGGGTGTCCCTGGCTCTGGGTTCCCACACCCTGGACGACGCCGAGAGCCACAACGTCGTCGGCGAGGTGGTCGGCCGGACGGCGCCGGACGAGATCGTGCTGTTGGGCTGCCACCTGGACAGCTGGGACGTGGGCCAGGGCGCCCAGGACGACGGCGGGGGCTGCAGCATCGTGATGGAGGCCGCGAGGCTGATCGGCACGCTGCCGTTCCCGCCCCGACGGACCGTGCGGGTGGTGCTCTTCACCAACGAGGAGAACGGCCTGCGGGGGGGCACGGCCTACGCCGAGGCCCACGCCGACGAGCGCCACGTGGCAGCCCTGGAGTCCGACACCGGCACCGGGTTCACCGCCGGATTCCGGGTGGACGTGCGCCACGACGACCCCGACGAGCAGGGCCGACGTCAGGAGCAGGTGCTCGAAGGTCTGGCCCCGGTGCTGCCCTACCTGGTGCCCCTCGAGGCGGACGGCCTGCGGCTGGCCTATGGCGGTGCCGACATCGGACCGTTGGTCAAGACCGGCGTGGTCGGCTTTGGCGTGGACCACGACACCACCGGCTACTGGCCCATCCACCACACCCACGCCGACACGGTGGACAAGGTCGACCCGGCGGCCCTGCGCCAGGCGGTCGCGGCAGTGTCCGTGCTCGCGTTCGCCCTGGCCGAGAGCCCCGAGCCGCTGCTGCCCTGAACTTTGGTGACCCGGCCTGATCAGCGCCCTGACAGGACCTCGTCCAGGAAACTCGACTGCGCCTTCCAGCAGGAGCGGGCCGCGCTGCGCCAGACCAGGGCGTGGAACGCGTGCAGCTCGCCCGGGTACTGCTCGATCACGTTGTGGACCCCCAGCCGCCGCAGGGAGGCCCCGAGCCTGAGGCTGTCGGCCAGGAGGGGATCCCGGGTGCCGGCCGCCGCGTAGAACGGGGGCAGCGGACGGTCCGGCGCTTCGCCACGCTCCAGCACGACCAGGGGGTCGGCCAGGTCGGCTGCCCGTGCCCCTGTCGTGATGTGGTCCGGCAGGTAGTCCCCGGAGCAGGCGAACAGAGCATCGGCCTGGAGCGAGGAGAGCGGACCCGCCCGTGCGAAGCGCTCGGGGTCGCTGACTTGGAGCATGCCGCACATGGGCACCACGGCCGCGGGCATCACCCCCGACGCTCGCACCGGGTGGGTCCACACCTCGGGCCGGTCATAGGCCGCGGCGATCGCCAACATGGTGACCAGGTTGCCGCCGGCGGACTCTCCAGAGAGCACCAGTCGGCTCGGGTCGCCGCCGTACTCGGCCGCGTGGTCCACGACCCAGGCATAGGCCCGGCAGACGTCGGCCGGTGCGGCCGGGAACTTGAACCGCGGGGCCAGGCGATAGTCGATGTTGAAGACCACGTAGCCGCGGCGGGCAAAGGCCAGGCCCATGAGCCAGTGGGTCTCCTTGGACAGGGACCGGAACGCGCCGCCGTGCACGTAGAGCACGACGGGCAGAGGGCCGGACCGGGCGGCGGGTCTCCAGACGTCGAGGGTGTGGGCCTGCTCGGGGCCGTAGCGCAGGCCCTTGAGGCGCTCCACGCCGTGGAAGCGGGGCCAGGTGACGGGGATCCAACGCGAGGACCTGGCCAGGCCGGCAAAGGCCTGGTCGATGGTCCGGCCCACCGCCTGGCGGCGGGCCCGGACTCGCAAGGAGCGGGAGCGTGCGACCAGCATGCCCCCCTCACGTAGCTGCTAGTCCGCCAGCGCGCCCTGGTTGATCCAGCGCTCGACGGTCGAGAGCTGGTCCAGGTCCAGGTCGGTGCCCAGGGGCATGCTGCTGCCCGAGCCGCCGGCCTCTTCGTGGGTGTCCTGGAGCTTGTGCCACAGGTAGCTGTTGTCGGTGTCGCTCGCGGTCACCAGGTTCAGCGGCGAGCCGACCGAAGGCACGCCGACCAGGTTGGCGTATGAGACCCCCTCGTCCAGCACCAGGCCTCCCTTGTCGCCGCTGTCCGTGTGGCAGCCGCTGCCGCTACAGGTCAGGTCCCAGATCGCCTGCACGTCGGCATAGGCCACGTCGCCGCCGGTCGTGGCCGAGTCTGTCCCGGCGCTGTCGGTGGTGTCGTCCCCGGAACAGGCGCTGGCACCGAAGACGAGGAATGCGGCCGCCACGAGGGGCCGCCAGGGGCGAGTGGTCATGTCTCCTCCGAGGGACTGGAAGCCGGGAGGATTACCGCCCGGGCGTCGAGGCGCAACCACTCCGGTACCCCCGGGGTGTGATCTCGCCTGTGGCACCTGGGCTCCCCTCTGCCAAGGAGGTGCAAGGACGGGGATCCACCGGCCGGACCCTGGGGCCCATGCGATAGCTTCCGCCCGCATGACGCGCTGGGTCCTTTGGCTCCTCCTGATGCTGCTGCCCATGACAGCGGCGGCCAAGGAGGTCGAGTTGCTGCCGGCAGGCACCGTCTGGGCCGACGGGGCCACCCGCACGGTGGTGATGGTGCGCGTCGAAGGCGCCGCCCCCGGCGACCGGATCAAGGTCAAGACCAAGGAAGCCCGGATCCGCTCCACCAAGGTGGTCGGCCCAGAGCTCGTGCGCATCGTGCTCGTGCCCCTCGTGCGCACCCAGCCCGGCCGGCTGAGCCTCCAGATCAAGGCCAAGGGCGCCAGCGGCACCGTGGAGCTCCCGGTGGTGCCCGGGCCCACCGGCTCCCTCAGCATCGAGCCCGCCACAGAGCTCGCCTGGGCGGGCAGCGGCAGCGTGCTCATCCGCATCAAGCCCGTGGGGGCCCACCCGGTCTCCGAGCGCAAGCGGCGGGTCCTCTTGCACGCGTCGGCCGGCCGCATCACGTCGGCGCCCGTGGCCAGCAAGAGCGGCGGCTGGATCGCACGGTGGACGCCCCCGTCGGCGTCCGGTGCGCCGGTGGCAGTGCTCTTCACGGCGACGGACCTCTCCGCGCCTGAGCGGGTCCTCGGCCAGACCAGCCTGCCGGTCCAGGTCCGGCGCACGGTCTCGGTGCCCGTGCCCGAGGGCGCGGTGGTGGTGTACGACGGCGTGTCGTCGGACCCGGTGCACGGCGGCACTTGGACGTCGCGGGTCGTGCTGCACCCCGAGAAGCTGCCGGCGTCCCTCCAGACCCTCACACCGGAGGACAAGCTGGTCGAGTCCCCCTTGGACCTGGGGGATCCGGTTCCACCGCAGCTCGCATTTGCGCCCCTTCCCCCCAAGTTGCCGACACCGCGGCCGGTGACCCTGTGGCTCGCCGCCCGCAACCCGGACGGCTCGCCCTGGTCCGGGTCGGCCCCCCAGCTCGATGGCGTCGGCCGCTTTCGATCCGCGGGCGACGGCTGGTACTTCCTTCGGGTCCAACCCCCGGCCCAGGCCGGACCCTGGGAGCTGAGCGCGTCGATCGACGGCGCTGTGGCCACCGCCCGGGTCAAGCTCGAGCCGGAACCCCCGAGGGCCGACCTGGCGGTCTACCCCTTCCCCATCCCGCCCGATGCCCGGGCGGTCACGCTCGTGGTGTCCCTCGAGGACCGGGACGGAGAAGGCGTGTCCGGCGTCGTGGTGAACCCCCGCGGCAAGGGCTTCTCCACCCAGACCAGTCGGGTCGACGAAGGCGACGGGACCTATGTGTGGACCCTGCGCCCGACGTCGAGCAAGCCGCTCGTGGTGGGCACCAAGGTGTCCCTGCCCACGTCCAGGCTGCCCGTCGCCCACGTGCTGGCCTGGACCCCGTCGCCCCTGGTGCCAGCCGACGGCAAGAGCACGACCCACGTCACCCTGGTCGCCGTCGACGCGCTGGGCCGCCCCGTGCCCAAGGTCCGCTTCGACCTGGTCGTGCCGGTGGGCGACGCCCAGGTCCCGGCTCGGGTCTACGCGGACAGCAGTGGGTTCGCGACCGTCAAGGTGATCGCCGGGACGCGGCCCGGGCCGGTGGGGCTCGAGGCCCGCACGTCCAGCGTGAACGGTGCCGTGGTGCTCTACCAGGCCAGCTCTGCGGGCACGCCGTCCTTGGAACCCCTGGGCACGGCGCCGACCCGGGACTACACCGCGCGCTGGGCTGCGGCCAACCCGCGGCTGGGGGTCACGCGGGGGCCGGCCACGGTCGCCGAGCGCCCGGCCAAGGTCGAGGAAGCGCCCGCGGTCTCGCTGCTCGACAGAGCGCGCCTGGCCACCTCGGACGCAAGCGAGGAAGGCGAGGACGACAGCGCCGACACCGGGCGTCCACAGGCCTCGGACGACGCCGAGGAGCCGGACGAGCCGGCCCCCAAGCGCGTGCGCACACCCTTGTCCGGCGCCGGCAGCGACTCCGATGCGTCGCTGGTGCGAGTGCGGCTGGCCGTGGCCGACACCGGGTACGACGTCCGCCACAGCTCGGGCGGGCGGGACGGCTTCCCGACGGACATCGGCACCTTGCGCGCCCTGCCTCAGGGCATCGTGGAGCCCACCCTCGACGCGGAGTACTTCCCCGCCCGCTGGCACGCCGGGGTGGACCTGCGCTTGCGCGGCCGCGGACTGGGCTGGGCCTCGGAGCACGGTGATCTTCCAGACTTCACCACGTCGGCGGTGCTGGGCCTGACCTGGCGCCAGCCGATCTGGGGCCCGCTCTCGGCCACCGGAGGCCTGGCCGCGCACCGCGCCGGGGCCCTGTACTACCGCTACGCCGACGACGCCGAGACCGTGCTCGTGCCCCTGAAGCACGCCTGGTGGGGGCCCCGTCTCTCGGCAGGTGTCCGCCTGGACCTGCCGCGCATCCAGGCCAGGGCCGAGGCCGCCGAGACCCTGGGGCCGCTCTACCCGGTCCGCACCCACCTGGGTGCCCAGCTGGACGTGGTGGTCTGGGAGTTCGTGACGGCCAGCGTCGCGGTCGCCCACGAGCGCACGACCATGACCCTGTCCACCGCCGACGAAGACGTGGTGCTCAAGGACCAGCTCACGGTGGTGTCCCTGGGCGGGGGCATCGTGTTCTAGCTTCCTCTTCACGCACTTCTCTCCCAGCTCGGGGGGTGCTTTCCGCGAGGAGCTCGAAGGGGATGGCCCACGTTGCGCGCGTCGGGCGTCAGGCCGCAGTCCTGGGCTGGCGTCGGTGTCTTGCGGGTTCGACCACGCCGCCTTGGTGCACGGCCATCAGCTGGCCCTGGTCGGTGAACAGGCCCACGTGGCCCTCGTGGGCTGCGGCGTGGTGGGCCGTGCAGACGGTCACCAGGTTGGCCTCGCTGTGGTCGCCACCCTGGGCGAAGGGACGCAGGTGGTGCAGGTCCAGGAACAGGTGGCACGTGCAACCCGGGAACACGCAGCGGTAGTCGTCTCGGGCCAGCACAGCGCGGCGGGTGCGCTCCGGGATGTGCCGGGTGAGCTTGCCGCGGTCGGGACCGTGGGTCAGGTCGAGCACCTCGGAGTCGTCGAGGGCCTGGGTCACCACGTGGTCCATGACCTGGAAGTCGGGGTGAGAGGCGGTTGCGCAGTCCGGGCACAGGGTGATGACGGTTCGGTGTAGGGGCTCTGAGGGGGCCTGTTCGGCTTCGTCGGCTAGGGCCTTGGCCGCTCGGCGGATGACGAGTCCCAGGAGCCGGCCGTCGTCAATGTCCTGGTCTCTCAAGGATGTCTGAGACCGAAGCAGCGCCAGGGTCTTGTCCAGCACCTCGGCATCGGTGGCCTCCATCAGGAAGCTCCTGCGGCGTCTTGGTGGTGCGAGGTCCACGGCATCGGGGCTCGGCGGCTTGTCCCCCTTGCAGACCGAGTCCACCTGGCGCTCGAGTTCTCGGGACGAGATGTGGGTTGCCCGTGCAACCCAGTCGGCTGCCGTGTCGGGGTCTGCGACCTGGAGCAGCAGCCGGGCCTTGGTCCAGGGCAGCTCGCCGCTGGCGAAGGCCTGTTCGAGGGCAGGCAGCGTAGGTGCTTCTCGCGCGAGCTTGAGCAGTGCCTTGAGCTTGAAGGCGCCGAACTCCAGGCAGGTGCGCGCATAGGCGGACATCGAGGGATGACCGAGCTGTCGGTAGAGGCGCTGCTCCTTCATCTCCAAGAGCAGGACGGCGAGTCGGTGCTCAGCAGCGCGGGAGGTGGCGAGGGCCTCGAGCAGGGCCTGGTGGAGGTCTTGGGCGGTCATGGGTTCTCCGGTGGACACACAGAGAATCTAACCTGCCGTTATCACGACTCTTTCAGGGCCTTCAGGCCCTCGTTTCACCTCCTTGGTGACCTCGCGGGGTGCCCTTGGTGCTGCAACGCCAGCCTGGTGGCTCTGAGGGGTCCTCGCCGCCCGCTGCAGGCGCCATCCGTGCCGTCGCCCCCTCGAGCGCCTCAAAACTGTCAAGGAAGAACCTGGACTTTTGACAATTCAACCCCAGCTCGGCGCACCGCGGTCCTGCGCACTGGGCCATGGACAACGGGGACAAACCGGCGCGACGCCGGGCGGCGCTCCGCAGCGCAGCCCACTGGTTCCGGATCCGTGAATGGTGGGCTACCAGGTAGGGATCCGGCGAG
>CAZFLE010000113.1:0-24142 GCA_964519895.1 uncultured Enterobacterales bacterium
ACCTGGAGCTGGTCGACGGGGAGACCGGCGAGGTGCTCTACGGCGTGCGGCCCGATGACGTCCTGCGGATGCGCGACGAGCAACGGGCCCACGGCCACGCCCTGGCAGGGTGGTGCCGACGGATGGAGGTCCCCCTGGTCCAGACCGTCACCGGCGCCCCGACGGATCTCTCCACGCTCTTGCTCCAGCACTTCCGGCGCCACGGCATCCTGCGGTGATCGGACAGCTGCTGGACGAACAGCTCGCGCTGCAGCTCTTCGGGGTGTGCGCCGCGATCCTGGTGATCCTGTACTGGCTCAAGCCCCGGGCGCTCCGGGTGATCGTGCCCAGCCTGTCCCTGTGGCGGCAGCACCTGGGGAAGCGCCGGAACCCGCGCTGGCGGGAGCGCCTGGCGCTGCTGCTCCAGCTGATCGCGGCGGCTCTGATCCTGCGGGCCCTGGTGGCCCCCCCCGACCAGGACCCGGCGCCCGTGGTCGACGCCAGCACGCCGGTGGTGGCGGTGGTCGACGGCTCCGGATCGATGCGGGCGACCGGACGGCTCCAGGCCGCAGCCGACGCCGCTCGCGCCCTGGACGGCGGGCTGGTGCTGGCCGGAGAACAGGTGCGCTTCCTGGCCACCCCAGACGGCAAGGACCTGGAGCGAGGCCTGGCGCAGCTCGCCGCGGGCACGGGCCAGGTGGACCTGGCCGCAGCCGTCGCGGCCGTGCGGGCCCAGGGCCACCGCCCGGTGGTGCTGAGCGACCGGGACGTGCAGGGCCTGGAAGCCGTGGGACCGGCGACCCAGGACGTGGCCGTCGAAGCGATCACCGCGACCACCGGCACCGGTCTGCCTCCGAAGCTCCAGGTGGCCGTCCGGGTGACCCACCACGGCCAACACACCCGCACGGTGAACATGGCGCTCTCGGCCGAAGACACCCCGCTCGCCCGCCAGCGCCTGTCGCTGGACCCGGGCGAGACCGCCACGGCGCGATTCACCCTGGACCCCCAGGACGGCCGCTGGCTGAGCGCCCGCCTGGTGGACCACACCGACGACCTGCCGGACAACGACGCGTCCTTTGCCCTGATGCCTTCGGTCCGAGAAGCACGGGTGGAGCTGGTCACCCCCGGTAACCGCTTCCTGGCCCAGGTCCTGGCCGCGATGCCAGGGGTTGAGGTCCGCACCAGCGGCCCCGGCGCCTGGCGCCTGCCCAGGGTGCCGGTCGACCTGGTCATCTTCGACCGCTGCGGGCCGATCCGGCCCCTGGCGCTGCCCAGCGTCTACGTGGACCCGCCCGACGGCCTGGGCCCCTGGCCCGTCGGTCCGCCGGTGGTGGACCCCGTCTTTCAGCGCTGGGACTACAGCCACCCCATCCTGCAGGGGGTCAGCCTGCGGCACTTGACGGTGGAGGAGGCGCGGCCACTGCAGGTCGACGACGACACCCGGGTCCTCGCCGCCACCGCCGAAGGCCCGGTGGTGGCGGTGCGCGACGCGCTGCCACGGCAGCTGGTCATCGGCTTCGACCTGACCCGCTCCGACCTGCCCCTGTCCGTGGCGTTTCCCCAGCTCGTCTACAACATGCTGCTGTGGGCCCGGAGCGACGCGGTCGGCGCGGATCCGGACCGACCTCGAACCACCAGCGAAGGCGTTCCCCTGGTGGGCGCCAAGGGCCCCGTGGTCCGCTCACTGACCGCGAAGGGGCGCTGGGAGCCGCCCGCGGGCCTGTCCCACCTCACCGACCTGCCGGCGGGCGTCTACGAGGTGGAGAGCCAGGGTGCGACCACCCTGTGGGCCCTGATGTGGGACCCCCAGGAACACGGGCGCACAGACGCGGGCCAGGGGCTGCCCAGTCTGGCCCAGTCACAGACCCCGACCGAGCCCGAAGCGCCCAAGGCCCCGGAGCGGCCCTGGTGGCTCTTGCTGGCCCTGGGCGTGCTGTTCATCGAGTTTCCGGTGGTGCCCCGGTGAGCGCTCTGACGCCTCTGCTGGACGCCGTCTGGGCCGGGGACCCGATCCTGTTCAAGGACCCGGAGCTCCTGTGGCTGCTCTGCCTGCCGCCGCTGCTCGTCCTGGTGCTGCCCCGGGATCGCCAGACCCCTGCCCGGGCCCGCAACCTGGCGAGCCTGTTGGTACGGCTGGTGGCGCTCTCGGCCCTGGTCGTCGCCGCGGCCCGGCCTGTCATCCAGACCCAGGTGCCGGCGGTGTCCCTGGTGGTCGCGGTCGATCGCTCTGCGAGCATGGCGCCCGAGCGGGTGGCCGCGATGAGCGCTCGGGCCAAGGCTCTGGTCGCGTCGGCCGGCTCCGACGTGCCGGTCACCTGGGTCAGCCTGGACGACCTGGACACCCCGGAGGCCGCCCTTCGAGATGCCGACGGCGGCACGGACCTGGCGGGGTTGGTCTCGCTGGCGTCCCAGGCCGGCCCACCGGCACCGACCCGTCGGGTCCTCGTGCTCTCGGACGGGGCCCACAACCGCGGCGACGCCCTGGCAGCCGCCGCGGCCACCGCGGCTGGCGCCGGGGTCGAGCTCTTCCCCCTGGCGCCGCAGAGCGATCCGGTCAACGCGGGCGTGCTCGATGTCGCGGTGCCGATCGGCGTGCTCGAGGGGGAGCCGGTCACGGTCGAGGCCACGGTCCTGACCAGCCGCAACGCCCCGGTCGAGGTCCAGGTGCTCCTGGACGGCCGGGTGCTGGCGTCGGAGTCGGTCGCCGCCCGCGCGGGCACCTGGACGGTGAGCCTGGAGGTCCAGGCGCCCCCGGCCGGCACCCACCGACTCGAGCTCCGGGCCACGGCCCCGGGGGATCTGTGGACGGCCGACGACGCCCAGGGGGCCTGGCTGACGACCCGACGAGACAGCACGATCTGGCTTCGCGGCCCCGAGACCGTGGTCACCCCGGTCCAGGACCGCCTCAAGTCCCAGGGTCGGCGGACCCGCTGGTCCGCAGACTGGTCGGAGCCGGTGCCTGCCGAAGCCACGCTCTTCGTGCTCGATCCGGACCTGGCCGGCTGGCCGGAGGGGCGGGCCGATGCCCTCGCAGCCAGGGTGCGCGACCACGGCGTGGACCTGGTCCTGGCCGGTGACCAGGACGGCATGGCCCACGACGCCGACCACCTGGAGTCCCTCAACCGCGCACTGCCGGTGAAGTACTCCCGCCGCCGCGAGCCGAGACCGGCCCCCTTGTCCATCGCCTTCGTCATCGACACGTCGGGCTCCATGGACCGCGGGAACAAGCTGGACCTGGCCGTCTCGGCGGTGGTGAGCGCACTGGAGAAGCTCCACCCCGACTCCAACGTGGCCGTGCTGCAGTTCAGCGACCACTACGACTGGGTTGTGCGCTTCACCAAGGCCGCCCGCAAGGACGAGATCCGACAAGCGCTGGAGAAGATGACGTCGAGCGGCGGCACGACCCTGTACCCGGCGTTGGGCGAAGCGGGACGACGGCTGGCCCAGGAGGACAGCGTCATGCGCCACGTGCTGCTCCTGACCGACGGCCGCAGCCTGACCCGACTCCAGCAGAACCAGCACGTGGTGCGACGGCTCGTCGGCCAGGAGATCACGGTCTCGACCGTGGCCATCAGCCCGGACAGCGCCCGGGACGAGCTGGCCCAGGTGGCCGAGCTCACCGGCGGGCGGGCCTGGTACACCGAGACCTGGGACGACCTGCCCCGCATCCTGGTCGAGGAGACGGTGATGGTCGTGGGCAAGGACACCGTCGACAAGGTGGACCAGCCCTGGCCCGTGCCGGACAGCCCCCTGGCCGGCGACGTGGACTGGAACGCGGCGCTCCCCCTGGCGGGGCACAATGCCAGTCGCCCTCGGCCGACCGCGGACCTGGGCCTGCTCTTGGGCGAGGGCGGGGACCCGCTCGTGGCGTCCTGGCGCTTCGGCGCCGGCTCGGTGACGGTGTTCACGTCGGAGCTGGGGACCGGCTGGGGCCAGCCCTGGGCCGCCTGGCCCGAGCTGGGTGCCTGGCTGGACGATCTGGTGGACGCGGTGCGCCGACGGCCGCCCCAGGATCGGAGTCAGCTGAGCCTGGAGCCGGCCATCGACGGGGTCGGAATTCGCCTGGCGACCCAGGACGCCCTGGGCAACGCCCGCGGGGGCCTGCGACCCGTGGCCCAGGTCCGCGGAGAAGGCGGCGAGCGCAGCGTGCCCCTGGTCGAGGACGCCCTCGGCCTGTACCGGGCGACCGTGCCCTGGGACGGACCGGTGCTCGTCTCCGTCGAGGTCGAGGGGGATCTGTCCCTGCCGCCGACCCGCGTACAGGCCCAGGCCGCCCCGCCTGCGCCGCTGGAGCTCCAGGGCGCCCTGGAGGACCGGGAGGCCCTGGGACTGCTGGCCCGCGCCACGGGCGGCGTGGTCGAACCGTCGACCGAAGAGCTCTTCCGGGACCTGAAGACCCGGCTCCAGGAGTGGGTGCTGTGGCCCTGGTTCGCCTGGCTGGGGCTGCTGGCCATGGGGGTCGACGTGGGGATCCGACGGCTGCGGCTGCCCCGGTGGCGCCGTGTGGATCGACGGGGCTCGGGCCGACGTCTACCATCCTCGGCGTGAACCTCGCCGCCTGGCTCTCTGTCGCCGCCATCTGCCTCACCGGGGCGGCCTCTCCAGGGCCGAGTCTCGCGGTGGTCGTCAAGAACACCATCGCGGGGGGCCCTCGCCAGGGTGCGCTGACGGGCATCGGCCACGGACTCGGGGTAGGCATCTACGCCTTCGGGGCAGTCGCGGGCATCGCCGCGGTGGTGTCGGCCACCCCAGGCGCCGCGCGAGCCGTCGAGCTGGCCGGTGGCGTGGTGCTGCTGTGGATGGGCCTGACGGTGTTGCGCCACGCCGGCCAGGGCGGTCTGACCGCGCCCACGAGCGGCCGCGTGGGCTTCGCCGAGGGCTTCGCCGTGGCGTTCCTGAATCCCAAGATCGCGGTGTTCTTCCTGGCCCTGCTGGGCTCGCTGCTCCCCCCCGACGCGACCCCCCTGGAGCGGGCCGGCGTGGCTGGCCTGGCGATGTGCATCGATGCTGGCTGGTACGTCTTTGCGGCGGTGGTGCTGGCCACGACCGGAGCCGCCGAGTGGCTGGCCGACCAGGGCGTCTGGGTGGATCGGCTGCTGGGCGGTCTGCTGCTGGGCCTGGGCGGGTGGCTGGTGCTGGCCAGCGGCGGCTGACCCCGACCACCGAGCCGGCTAAGGGGATTTCCATGACCCCCTCCAACCTGCTCTTCGCCGCCCTGTTCCTCGCCTGCGGCGGGGGCTCGGGCACCACGGACACCGGGACCACCGCGGACTCGGGCACCGTCGGCACCACCGACACCGCCCCGGTCGACGAGACCTGCCACGACAACCTGGTGCTGTCCGGTGGCAAGAGCTTCGGCGAGTGCGGCGGCACCTGCATCTGGGCCGTGACGCTGTCCGACAACGCCGCTCGGCTGATCGTGAGCGACTGGGACGGCACCGTGCACGCCGACAACAGCGGCGTCATCACCCCCGGCGGCCTGTCCGCCGCCTGCGGCGCCGCCAACGCCCTCGCTGGCGACACCCTGGACAGCGTCTATGGCTGCCCGGACTGCGCCGACGGCGGTGCCAGCAACGCAGCCATCGAGCGCAGCGGCATTCGCTCGGTGCACGAGTGGGAGACCGGCAACCCACCGGAGATCCTGGCCGACGTCGCGGCCCTGCTGGACGAGCTCATGGACGCGCTGGACAGCTGCAACGGCACGTCCAAGCTCGCCCCCGGGGCCGACTGCACGCCGCTGTAGCGCCCTGGTCCCACCCGCGAGGGACGCTTAGTGACCCGCCATGGTCTACCTGGTCCTGCGTCTCCTCCACCTGTTGTTCATGGCCACCTGGATCGGCGCGGTGTTCTTCACCAGCGGCGACGTGCGGCGCACCCTGGATGCCGGTCCGTCACACCTGGCGCTGCTGCGCGATCGCGTGGGCCGCAGCACCCGCCTGGCGGGGCTGAGCGGCATCCTGACGATCGTGACCGGGATCGGCATGATCGTCCTGCTGGGCGGCATGGGCGCGGTGTCGCCGGGCATCCACATCGGCCTGACCATCGCCCTGCTGGCTTTGGTCGTGGGCGGGGCGGGCATCGGCGGGAGCTGGCGCAAGATCGACGCCGGCCTGGGCGAGGGCAAGAGCGTCGCCGACCTGGCCCCGCTGCTCAAGCGCATGAAGATCGCGACCATGGTGTTCCAGACCCTCTGGCTGGTCGGACTCATCGCCATGGTCTTCCGCGCCCAGCTGGGCTGAGCGCGGGCAATGACCATCCCCCTGTCGCTGAGTGCGCCTCCCGTGCGAGGCCAGTCGGACCACCATCCTCTGGTGCCCGCGGGCCTCCAGGCGCACCCCCTCGCCACCCTGCGCGACGGCGCCGCGGCCCTGTGGGAGAACCGCGGTGCACTGGGCCACGCCACCCGGGTGCTCCGCCACGCGGTCTGCGACCACTGCGAGCTCGGACCCCGCGGTCTTCACGACGACACCCTGCCGGGCCGCCACCTGTGCCTCAAGCGACTCCAGGCGCTCAGGGCAGACACCCAGGGCGCCTTTGTGCCCGCCGACGTGCGGGATCTGCGGCTGCTCCGCCTGCGCAGCGCCACCGGTCTCCAGGACCTGGGGCGCATCCCCTACCCTCTGGTCGCCCGCGCCGGGGACCGCGGCTTCACCCGGCTCGAGTGGGCCGAAGCGCTCGAGCTGGCCGGCCAGGCCCTCGGCGGCCTGGCGCCCGAACGCATCGGGGTCCTGGCCGGGACCCGCGGCCTGACCAACGAAGCCCTCTACGCGGTGGTGCGGTCGATGCGGCTCCTGGGGGTGCCGCACCTGGACGCCTGCGTGCCCCCCTTCGTGAGCGCGTCGGCCGAGGTGCTGGCGTCGCTCCTGGGCCGAGAGGCTTCGACCTGCTCCGTGGCGGACGCCGTGGGGGCTGATCTGGTCCTCTTGTGCGGGACCCACACCCGCCGGGACCAGCCGGCCCTGGCCCGGGTGCTGCGCCGGGCCCGAGCTGGGGGAACACGGGTGGTGGCCCTCAACGCCCACACCGACCTGGACCAGGCCGATGACGCCTTCCACGTGAAGTCACCGGCTGCCCTGCTCGCGGCCGCCCTGTGGCTGCTCCACGACAACCAGGGTCTGGATGCGGACTTCCTGGCCGCCCACGTGGCCCGCCACAAGCCCGCGCTCAAGACCCTCCGAGCCACCCCCCTGCAGGCCTGGCTCGACGCGGCCGGTACCCGCCGAGAGCACGCCGAGTGGCTCGCCACCCTCATCGGCCGTGCCGGGAGCTGGGTCAGCTTCTGCGGACCCGACCCCGCCGCGACCCAGGCACTGGTCGCCCTGCACTTGGGCCGAGGCGCCATCGGTCGCCGGCACTGCGGCCTCGTCGCCCTGGGCGGTGGGGCCTGCTTCCAGGGCGCCCGAGACCTGGGCCTGACCCCGGTCCGCCTGCCCGGCGGCGCCACACTCACCAAGACCCACGCCGAGGCCCTCCAGAAGCTCTGGGGCCACCCGGTCGGGCACGGGGCGGGTCTCGACGCGACCGGACAGCTCGCGGCCGCCGCGGTCGGTGAGCTCGACGCCCTGACCCTGGTCGCCGCGGACCCGCTCTCGGTCCTGGGCGCCACCGCCCTGCCTGGCCTGGCCCGGGTCGGGCTGCGTCTGCACCTGGCCACCCACCTGGACCCGTCCATGCTCGTGGACCCCGCCGGCACCACGCTCCTGCTGCCGCTGGCCACGCCGCACGAGCAACAGGGCGGCGGCACGCTGACCAGCGTGGAGCGTCGGATTCGCTACACGCCCCGGATCGACGGCCGGGATGCCCCGGGGCTCGCCCGGCCGGCGTGGCAGGTGCCGGCACAGCTGGTCGCCGCCGCGCGCCCGGACCTGGAGGGCGCCTTCGACGGGCTCGATCCGGCAGCGCTCCGGCGCGAGATGGCCCAGGCCGTGCCGGACTACGCGGGCCTGGAGAGCCTCTGCCGGTCCGGCGACTGGCTCCAGTGGGGCGGTCCCCAGCTCTACCGAGAAGGCACCTTTCCCCTGCCTCGCGCCAAGGCCCGCTTGCCCGATCTGACGCTGGGCTGACGCCAGACCCCCTCCAAAAAGTGGGAGGATTCCGACAGTCTGACGAAAGGGGTCCGATGACATCGCTGGCGGCAGCAGGAGCTGGATGAGCGGGCAGGGCCGCGTGGGCGGGTTGATCGGGTGGTTGCTCGCTTCCGCTCTGCTCGTGCCGGTCGCCGCGTATATCTGGGTAGACCTGACCCCCAGGGCCCACCTGGTCCTCAGCTTCCTGCTCATGGGGCTGGGGCTGGCGGTGGCCAAGCTGAGCCCGCGGTACCGCATGGTGCTGATGGTGTTGAGCGTGTGCGCGTCGAGCCGCTACCTGTTGTGGCGCTACACCGAGTCGATGAACTGGCAGTCCACGGGCGACACCGTGGTCAGCGTGGCCCTGGTCCTGGCCGAGACCTATGCCTTCATCTCGCTGCTCCTGGGCTACTTCCAGCTCTCGATCCTGCGGCGCCGAACCCCGGTGCCCCTGGGCCCCTTCGGCGCCAACGTCCCGTCCGTGGACGTCTATCTGCCCACCTACAACGAGAGCGTGGAGGTGCTGCGCCCGACCATCCTGGGCGCACTGGCCATCGACTACCCGAACAAGAAGGTCTGGGTCCTGGACGATGGGCGACGGCTGGAGATCCGCGATCTGGCCCACGAGCTGGGGGTCGGGTACCTGACCCGGGCCGACAACAAGGGGGCCAAGGCCGGCAACCTGAACGCGGCCATGCGTCGCACGAGCGGCGAGCTGATCGCCATCTTCGACGCGGACCACGTGCCGGTGCGGGGGTTCCTGCAGGCCACCGTCGGGTTCTTCCTGCAGAACCCACGGGTGGGCCTGGTCCAGACCCCCCACCACTTCTACAACGCCGATCCCTTCGAGCGGAACCTGGGCATCAGTGGCCGGGTCCCGCCGGAGCAGCACCTCTTCTACCACGGGGTACAGCTGGGCAATGACTTCTGGAATTCGGCGTTCTTCTGTGGTTCTTGCGCGGTCCTGAGGCGCACGGCTCTGGCGGGCATCGGGGGCATCTGCACCGAGACGGTGACCGAAGACGCCCACACGGCCCTGAAGCTGCACGCCGCCGGGTGGGACTCTGTCTTCTACGACGTGCCCCTGGCGGCAGGCCTTGCCACCGAGTCCTATGCGGACCACGTAGGCCAGCGGATCCGCTGGGCCCGGGGCATGGCGCAGATCTTCCGGCTGGACAACCCGCTGCTCAAGAAGGGCCTGTCCATCCCTCAGCGCATCAACTACTTCAGCGCGGCCTGGCACTTCTTCTATGGGCTGCCCCGGCTGGTCTACCTGCTCACACCAGCGCTGTACCTGCTGTTGAACCTGCACCCCCTCGACGCCGACGTGCGCGAGGTCCTCATGTATGCGCTGCCGCACCTGGTGCTGCTGTTCCTGGGCACCGAAGCGATGCACAAGAACATGCGCCACAGCTTCTGGCCCGAGGTGTACGAGGTCTCGATGGCGCCCTATGCGGCGACCGTGACGACCACGGCGCTCTTCGCCCCGGGCCTGGGTTCGTTCAATGTCACCGCCAAGGGCGCCACCCAGGACGAATACCGCTTCGACTGGGACAGCGCCCGCCCGCTCCTGGTGCTGCTGGGCTTCGCCGCCCTGGCGGTGCTCGCCACGCCGTGGAAGATGGAGCTGCAGCCCTTGGACCACGAACCCATCCTGATCGCCGCTGTGTGGAACGGGTACAACCTGCTCCTGATCATCGCGGCGATGATGACCGCCTTCGAGCGTCCCCAGCGGCGGCGGCACCACCGCATCCCCCGGGCGTGCGAGGTCACTCCTCTGATGGACGGGCCCCGCCGGGTCGGCGCCACCATCGACATGTCCATGGGCGGGCTCTCGATGAAGGTCCCCGGCGTCCAGCCACTGCGCGAGCAGGTGGCGCTCCAGCTCTCGGACGGCCACACCCTGACCCCACCGCTGCCCTTCAAGGTCGTCGACCAGCATGCGGGCGTGAACCACCTGATGGTCCGCGGCTTCTTCCTGCCCCTGGACCCCCAGCAGCAGTCGGGGCTGGGCACGATCATCTTCTCGGACAGCGACGCCTGGTCCCACGACGCCTATGCCCCGGACAGCGTCTGGCGCTCCTGGGGCACCGTGATCGTGGCGGCCCTCATGGCGCTGATCCGGCGCCCCCACTGGACCCAGAAGATCATCCGCCCCCGCGCGGCCATCCCGCTGGTCCACCTCCACGCGCCTGTGGACTGCGAGGTCTGCCAGCGCGAGAGCACGGTCACCACCGGCTCTTGCGAGTGGTGCGGCGCGGCGCTGACCGTGGCCAAGGCGTCCCCGTTCGCCGATGCCGCGATCTACCGGCCCCGCTGGACGGCCGCGCTTGGCCCACTGTGCCTGGTGGGCCTGGGCCTGGCCCTGGCCCTGGGGTGGTCGCCCCTGGTCAAGGCCGTCAACGTGTGGGTGCCCGTGGAACAACGGCTCGCCGGAGACGTGACCCAGCGCCGCACCGAGCTGTTGCGGGCCCACGGCCACCTGTGGGCCCTGCACCTGGAGCTGGACCAGGCCCTGAAGACGTCCAGGCTGCCCCGCCGGGACTTCGCCTCGGATCTCAAGGAGCTCCGCCTGACCTACCAGCTCTACGGGGATCCATCCCGCTGCGGTGGTTGCGAGCGCTGGGAGTCCGCGCTGCACACGGCTGTCCAGTCCCTGGGCGCCGCCGAGACCGAGCTGCGGGCTGGCCTGCACCACGAGCTCCTGGACGCGCGCTTGGACCGGGCCGGCCAGGCGCTCGCCCAGCTCGACCCGAGTCGCCCGTGATCGCGGCGTGGCTGCTGGCGTCGGCGGTGTGGGCAGCGCCGCAGAACCGCACGATCTCGTTCCGAGACGACCTGGGCGAGAGCACGGACCTGTCGCTCCAGGGCCTGCACGCAAGCACCAGCATCGTGCTTCCCATCCCCCGCGCGTGGGAGCTGACCACCGATCCGGTCCTGCAGCTGAAATACGAACACAGCGCCGTGCTGGTCGAGCACCGCAGCAACCTGACGGTGCTGGTGAACGACCGGGCCGTGGCCACCCAGCGCCTGGGGCCCGACACGGCCGCCAGCGCCCAGCTCGAAGTGCCCCTCTCGCGGGAACTCCTGCAGCCCTGGAACCAGATCAAGGTGGCGGTGACCCAGCACCTGGACGCCCGCTGCGAGGACCCCTTCGACCCCGCCCTCTGGACCCGAGTCTCTGCGGACAGCACGGTCGCGATGACCTATGAGCCGGTCCCCGTCGAAGGGGAACTCCTGGACTGGCCCTTCCCGATCCTGGACCCCCAGGGCTTCGGGCCGGTTCGGGCGGCCTTCGACCTGCCCCCGCAGCCAGACGCCGCAGCGCTCGACGCCATGGCCCAGATCGCCCTCTCCCTCGGTCGGCTGGCGGGCTACCGCGGCACCGCCTTCGAGCCCGAGCCAGCGGGCCTGGAGGCGGCCTCCACAGCGGTGATCCAGGTGGGCCTGGTCGGGGACCTGAAGCCGGTGCCCGACCTGATGCTGCCGGACCTGAGCCCCGGCGAGGGCCTGGTGGCCATCGCCGCCAACCCCCACGCGCCCGCGCTGCCCGTGGTCGTGGTCACCGGAGCCGATGCGGCCGGGCTGGCCCTGGCCACCCGGGCGCTCATCAGCCCGGACCGCCGCACCCTGCTGTCGGGGCCTGTCAGCGTGGTGCGCCACCTGGGCGAGATGGCCATCGACCGGGTCACCGACCTGCCCCGGGCCGTGCCTTCAGAGCTGGCCCGCTTCACCCTGGCCGACCTGGGCCTCGACGACCGAACTGTGCGCGGCTTCTACTCCCCCACCATCACCATCCCCCTGCGCTTCGAAGGCGACAGCCACCCCATGGAGGACCACGCCGAGATGTTCCTGGACTTCGCCTATGGCGCCCAGGTGGATCCGCTGCGCTCCCGGGTCGAGGTTCGACTGAATGGGATCCCCCTGCGGGCCTGGACCCTGAGCGACCGGGACGGATCCGAGGCTCAGCGGGTCCGGTTGGCCCTGCCCGAGGCGCTGCTGGTGCCGGCGTCGATCCTCGAGGTGGACTTCCTGCTGGTGCCGCGAGGCCAGGGCAACTGCGTGCACATCCGGGACCGCCAGCTCTGGGCGACCCTGTACGACACGACGGAGCTCCGGGTGCCTCGGGATCACTTCGCCTGGCTGCCCGACCTGAGTCGACTGCAATTCGGCTTCTGGCCCTACGGCGAGGACCTGGACGACGGGGTCGTGATCGCCCTGCCCGACGAGCCGTCGATCCACAGCCTGAGCGCCGCGGCCAACCTGGCCTCGCACCTGGGCAGGATGGGGCCCGACGACCCGCCGCGGGTGGCGGTGGTGAGCGGCCCCGCGGGCACCCTGGACCAGCGCACGGAGCGGCACGGCATCCTGTTGGTCGACCAGGGAAGCCACGCAGCCCGGGCCCAGCTCATCGACCGGGGTGCCCTGGCTACGGTCGCCAAGGCCCGCACCTTGCCCAAGGGCTGGACCGGCCGGCTGCAGCAGATTCGCCACCCTTGGCAGCCCGATGGCACGGTCCTCGAGATCGCCGCTCCGGACGACCGCGCGCTGGCGAGACTGGCCGCGGCCGTGCGACACGACACCCTGCAGCGCCAGCTGGCGGAGACGGTGGTGGTGATCGGTTCGGACGGCCAGGTCGCCCGCTACGAGGCGACACCTCGGCGCCGGATCGGCTCCCTGCACGCCATCACCCGCTTCCGGATCGCGTCGGAGCGGGCCTATCCCCTGGTCGGGCTGGGCGTCTTCCTGGCCGGGCTGCTGTTGGCTGGCTCGCTGAGACGCTGGGCCGAAGTTCGCGGCGGGGCGATGTAGGTCCGACCCGCTCAGCCCTGGAGCACCGCCTCGCACGCTGTCACCACGTCGGCCATGCCTTCGGCGCGGGCTCGCTCGGCCGCGGCGAGCAGGTTCCCACGCTCGGTGAAGGCGGCGCTCGGCCCCAGGCCGGCCGCCCAGTCCCAGTGTCGCTGCCACAGGGCGCGCTGGGTGGCCGGTCCGGTGAAGCTGGTGCCATCGGAACGCATGACCTGGTCTGGCGCCTGGAGCTTCTGCTCCACGTAGACCCGGATGCTCTCGTAGAGCCGGCAGCGCCGCACCCGCAGCCCGGGCACGCTGCCCACCAGGCTCTTGTCGAACAGCGCCTGCACGGCATCGACGGCCCAGGGAGCGTCGGGCCACGGCGACAGGTCGAGCACGCGCTCGGCCGCCGCCAGGGTGAACCCGCCCCGGAAGGCCGAACACTGGATCAACGCGGCACGCTCCCACTCCTCGAGCAGGCTCCACGACCAGTCCAGTGTCGAGCGCAGGGTGCCCCGATGGCTGGCCCCGGTGTGGCCCGACGCCTTGAGCAGCTCGAAGCGGTGGGCCAGGTGGCGCAGGATGTCCGCGACGGACATGACCCGGGTGCGTGCCGCCGCGAGCTCGATCGCCAGGGGCAACCCGTCGAGCCGCCGCACGATCTCGGCCACGGTCTCCAGATCCCCGTCGAAGTCGGGCTGGACCTCGCGAGCGCGCCGCAGGAAGAGCTCCACGGCGGGCCCTTCGGGGTTGCCGGTGCGGGGAAGCGGCAAGGGTGGCACCGGCAGGACCTGTTCCCGGCGGAGCCGCAGGGCCTCTCGGCTGGTCACCACGAAGGCCACGCCAGGGGCTGCGGTGCGCCAGCTAGCGACCAGCGGCGCCAGGATGCGCACCACGTGCTCGACGTTGTCCAGCACCACCAGCGCCGTGCGCAGCCCGCCCAGGGCCTCGGCGACTGCAGCGCCGTCGGCGGCACCGCTGAGCCCGAGGGCTTCGCCCACCAGGGCCAGGATCTCGGGCTCGTCGTGGGCATCGGTCAGGTCGCAGTGCACGATCCCGCCGGTCCAGCGGGACGCGCCACCGCCCAGCCAGGACTCCACGAGGGCGGACTTGCCCGCTCCACCGGCGCCCACGACCGTGACCAGATCCCGGCCTTCCGTGGCCCAGCGGTCCAGGGCCGCCAGGGCCTCGTCGCGCCCGACGACCTTGTCCGCCCGCGGCTCCAGGGGCTGTGGCTCGGCGTCCACCACCGAGTCCTCGTCGGCCGGCACGAAGCGATACCCGACGCCGTGCACGGTCAGCACGTGGTCCGGCCGGGCGGGCTCGCGCTCGAGCTTCTGCCGCAGGCGCCGCACGGTCACGTCGATCGTGCGGGTCACGACCCCTGGCGCGTAGCCCCAGACCTCCTGGAGCAGCTCGTCACGTGAAACATCCTCGCCAGCACGGGCGGCCAGGTAGGCGAGCAGCTCGGCCTCTCGCGTCGTGAGCGCCACGGGGGGTCCATCGCCCTCGAAGCGCTGACGGCTCAGATCGACAGTTCCGGTGCTCAGCTGAAGGGTCTGGCTCATGGGCCCGGGCAGCGTAACACCGCCTCGCGTAACCCCCGTTACAGGATGATAAACCACCTGAATCACGAGCCTTCTCCCCCACCACCGCAGCTAAGCATGGAGGGCCTCAACGGAGAAGCTCGTGACCCCTCTGCTGCTCCTTGCTGTCGCCTGCGCCACTGCCGACTCGGACGAGCAGACCCTGGACGCGTCGAGCATCCAGCCCCAACTCGGGAGTGGCGCCGGAGAGCCGGCCCCGGACTTCGTGCCCGCAGCTTTCTACCTGTCCGGCTGGACCGGTCTCCAAGACGGCCAGGTGGTCGACCCGGACCCAAGGGCCACGGTGACCTTCAGCTTCTGGACCGACGAGGGGCTCAGGACCGGGGACACGGCCGAGCGTTGCGACTGGACCGGCCATCCCCAGGTCGTCGGGCCGGTGGCACTGAACGACGCCGGGGAGGTCTGGACCGCGGCCGAGCTCACCCTGGACCTGGTTGCCACCGACTGTCTGACTTTTGCCGAAGAGGACTGGGGCGAGCGCAGCCCGACCACGGCCCTGACCGGCCAGCGGATCGCCCTGGGCCACGGCCCCCTCTCTCTCGCTCTGCACGCCAAGATGACCCAGCTCTACGACCGCCAGGGCATGGCCTGGGGCCGGGTCGCCGACCACGCCTTTGCCACCTGGTTCGCCGTGGACCGGGGCGACGGCTTCGAGGGGGTCGAGATCGGGGCCGCCCTGGCCTATGCCTCGGACGCCGAGCCCCCGCTGGAGCCGCTGAGCTGGACGGACGAGCTGCCCGACGGGGTGGTGTTCACCGAGTCCGTGGTGCTGCTCGACCCGGCCTGGATCGAGTAGCCCTCGCCAGCTGACTGGCGTCTCTCGACGGGTTTCTAGTCGTACAACCCGTGCAGCAGATCCCCGTACCGGGCGATCACGTTCAACCGCTTCACGCTCATCTTCGGCGTCAGCAGGTCGTTGTCGACCGAGAACTCCTCTTCGATCAACGCGAAGCGCTTGATGCGCTCGAAGCCCTTGAACACCGACTGGCACTGCTTGCCCAGCTCGATCTCGATCAGGTCGCGGACCGGGTCCATGCGGCAGAGCTCGTCGGGGGTACCGCTGACGCCGTTGTCGGCACACCAGCCCTTCAAGGCCTCGAAGTCCGGCACCACCAGCGCCACGTTGAACAGCCTGTTGTCGCCGTAGACGAACGCCTGGGCGATGAAGCCCGAGAGCTGGAGCTGGTCCTCGAGCGGGCCCGGCACCACGTACTTGCCGTTCTCGAGCTTGTACTGCTCCTTGATGCGGCCGGTGATGAACACGAAGCCGTCGCCGTCCATGCGGCCCAGGTCGCCGGTGCGGAAGGCCCCGTCGTCGCGCATGACCTCGGCGGTCTTGTCCGCCAGGCCGTGGTAGCCCTGCATGACGTTGGGGCCCTTGATCAGGATCTCGCCCTGCTCGCCCATGGTCTGGTTCACCGCGTCGGTGTCGATGAAGATCTCGACGCCGGGGATGGCCTTGCCGACCGAGCCGACCCTGCGGTGGTCCGGGTAGTTCATGCAGGCAATGGGCGAGGTCTCGCTGAGCCCGTAGCCCTCGAAGACCACGATGCCGACAGCGTCGAGGAAGTTCATGACCTCGGTCGAGATCGCCGCGCCGCCGGAGAAGGCGAACTCCAGCCGGCCCCCCAGCCGGGCCCGGACCTTGGACAGCACGACCTTGTCCAGCACGGCGTGCTTCAGGTCGACCCCCAGGCTGCTCTGGCCGTCGACGGCCAGGGCGTTCTTCTTCTTGGCGTTGGCGATGGCGGCGTGGAAGAGCTTCTCCTTGACCCCGCCGTCGGCCGCGACCTTCTTGTGGATCGCGTCGTAGACCTTGTTGAACACCCGCGGCACGCTGTAGAGCACCGTGGGCTGGACCTCGCCGAGCTCCTGGACCAGCACGGTCACGTCGCTGTTGAGCGCACTCGCGGCACCAAAGCTGAACAACAGGTGCAGCTCACAGGTCTGGCCGAAGCTGTGGGCCCAGGGCAGGAACGACAGGCTGACCTCGTCGTCGCGCATCGGGAACAGCGCCTGGACCGCGTTGACGTTGCTGATGAAGTTGCCGTGGGACAGCTGCACGCCCTTGGGCTTGCCGGTGGTGCCCGAGGTGTAGATCAGCCCCGCCAGGTCGCTGGGATCCGGATCGCCCGGCTGCACCGGGTTGTCCTGGCCCAGCGCCATCACCGCCGAGAAGCTGTCTTCGCCGTCGCCGTCCAGGACGATGATGCGCTCCAGGGTCCCGATGTCGCCCGAGAACTCCCGCACCTTGTCGGCGATCCCGGCGTTGGCGACCAGCACGAGCTTGGCCCCGGAGTCCGCCAGGATGAACTGCCAGTCCTCGGCGTTCTGCTTCTCGTACATCGGCACGTAGCGGGCCTCGCGGCCATAGGTCGCGTAGGCGCCGACGGCCCAGGCCACGCAGTTGTTCGAGATCACCGCCACCGCGTCGCCCTTGCCCACGCCGAGCTGTGCCAGGCCCCCGCGGAAGGCGTCGATCTGGTCCCCGAGCTGGCGGTAGGTGATCCAGGACCACTCGCCGTCGATCTTGGTCGCGAAGCGCTTGCGATCGGCGAACCGAGCCACCGAGCGGTTGGCCATGTCCACGAGGTTCTTGAACTGCTGGGTCTCGGACATCGGGGGGGCTCCAGAGGGGGTCGACCGCCCCCTAACCACGGGGTCCGCAGCCGCGCCCGGCCCTGCCCTGACGCTCACGCGAGTGCGGCCCGCCACTCCCCCAGCCTGGCGGTGTCCTGGGGATCCAGAGACGGGTACCGAGGGTCCATCGCCACCAGCGTGCGACGGATGATGTCGGCCACCGCACACCGCATGAAGGGCTTGTGGTCCGCCGGGATCACGAACCAGGGCGCCCAGGGGCGCGACGTGGCCGCGAGCGCGTGCTGGTAGGCGGCCTGGTAGTCCGGCCACAGGGCCCGCTCGTCCAGGTCGCCCGGGTTGAACTTCCAGCGCTTGCGGGGTGTGTCCAGGCGATCCAGGAAGCGCCGTCGCTGCTCGTCCAGCGACACGTGCAGGAAGAACTTGAGCACGGTGGTCCCATTGGCCGCCACGTGCCGCTCGTGCTCGCGGATGCTCGCCAGGCGCTGGTCCCAGAAGCCCTGGGCGTCGTCGGGCAGCGCCAGGCCCTGGTGCCGGAGCAGCTCGGGGTGCACCCGCACCACCAGCACCTCCTCGTAGTGGCTCCGGTTGTGCACACCGATGTGGCCGCGGGCCGGCAGGGCCCGGTGGGTCCGCCACAGGAAGTCGTGGGCCAGCTCTTCGCTGGACGGGCGCTTGAAGCTCGTGACGTGGCAGCCGGCGGGGTTCACGCCGGTGAAGACCGCCCGAATCGTGCTGTCCTTGCCGGCGGCATCCATCGCCTGGAAGATGCACAAGAGCGACCGGGTGCCCTCGGCATAGAGGCGCCGCTGCAGGTCTTCCAGGCTGTCCACGTGCGCCGCCAGCTCGCGCTTGAGGGCCTTGGAGCCGGGGGCGTCGGGCGGCGGCGTGGTGTGGCAGTGCGCGAGCGACAACGCGCCATCGAAGGACACACGGAAGGGACTCTGCACGGGCTGGGTCACGACGGGGATCCTAAGGTAGACGCGCCATGCACACCCCCTCCGAAGACGAAGACCGGACGTCTGGCGCGCCCGAAGGGGCCCCGGATCTGAACCGACCCGAGCTGTACCTGAACCGCGAGCTCTCGGTGGTGGCGTTCAACCGCCGGGTGCTCGCCCAGGCCGAAGACCCCGAGCTCCCCCTGCTCCAGCGCCTGCGCTTCCTGACCATCTACTCCAGCAACGTCGACGAGTTCTTCGAGGTCCGGGTGGCCGGCCTCCAGGAGGGCGTGGCCCTGGATGCGGCCAGCCCCGGACCCGACGGCCTGGGGATCGAAGAGGTCCTCGAGCGGCTCCACGACCAGATCCACAGCGCCATCGCCCGGCAGTACGAAGTGCTCAACCAGGACCTGTTGCCGGCCCTCGCCGACCAGGGCATCTGCCTGCTCAAGCGCACCGGGTGGCCCGCCGAAGTGGACCGCTGGGTGCAGCGCTACTTCCAGGACCAGGTCCTGCCAGTGCTGACCCCTGTGGGCCTGGACCCGGCCCACCCCTTCCCCCAGGTGCTCAACAAGGGTCTGAACTTCGTGGTCTCCGTCCAGGGCCACGACGCCTTCGAGCGGGACGTCTCGATCGCCGTGGTCCGGGTGCCTCGGTGCCTGCCGCGCCTGATCCGCGTCCCCCGCGAGGTCTCCGGGCACCGTCACCACTTCGTGATGCTCTCCAGCGTGATCCACGCCCACATGGAAGACCTGTTCCTGGGCATGGAGGTCGCCGGCGCTTGGCAGTTCCGCGTGACCCGGAACAGCGACCTGTGGCTGGACCCGGAAGAGGTGGACGACCTGCGAGCGGCGCTGTCGATGGAGCTCCCGCGGCGCCACTACGGCAAGGCGGTGCGGCTCGAGGTGGCGAGCAATTGCCCGCCCGACGTGGCCCGCTTCCTGGTGCGCCAATTCGACCTGACCCCCGCGGATCTCTACCAGGTCGACGGGCCGGTGAACCTGGCCCGGCTGAGCGCCCTGTGCGATCTGGTGGACCGCCCCGATCTCAAGCTGCGGCCCTTCGTGCCGGGGCGCAGCCACGAGACCGGCGACGTCTTCGCCCTGATCCGGTCTGGCGACGTCCTGCTGCACCACCCCTTCCAGTCCTTCGTGCCCGTGCTGGAGCTCCTGCGCCAGGCGGTGAACGACCCGGCTGTGCTCGCCATCAAGCAGACCCTGTACCGCACCGGGTCCGGCTCGCCGGTGGTCAAGGCCCTGATCGAGGCCGCTCGGAATGGCAAGGCCGTCACCGCCTGTGTCGAGCTGCGGGCCCGGTTCGATGAGGCGGCGAACCTGGACCTGGCCGCTCGCCTGACCGCAGCTGGCGCCAACGTGGTCTACGGCATCGTGGGGGTCAAGACCCACGCCAAGATGTTGCTGGTCGTGCGGCGCGAGGGCGGCGAGCTGCGCCGCTACCTGCACCTGGGCACCGGCAACTACCACGCGACCACGGCCCGGCTCTACACCGACTTCAGTCTGCTGACCTGCGATCCCGCCATGGGCGCCGACGTGCACGCCGTGTTCCAGCAGCTCACCGGCCCGGGGGCGGCCCCCCCGCTCCGGGAGCTGGCCCAGAGCCCGTTTCGACTCAAGGCCCTGCTGCTCGAGCGCATCGCCGCCGAGGCCGAGACGGCGCAGCGGGGGGAGCCGTCGGCCATCCGCGCCAAGCTCAATGCGTTGACGGACCCCCAGGTGATCCGAGCGCTCTACGAGGCGAGCCGTGCCGGCGTGCCCATCGACCTCCTGGTGCGAGGGGCCTGTCGACTCCGACCCAGGGTGCCCGGGGTCTCCGACACCATCCGGGTCCGCTCCATCGTGGGGCGCTTCCTGGAGCACGCCCGCGTGTACCACTTCTGCGCCGGCGGCACCGACGAGGTGTGGTGTGCGAGCGCGGACTGGATGGAGCGCAACCTGCACCGCCGGGTCGAGGTCGCGTTCCCGATCCTGGACCCGACCCTCAAGGCCCGTGTGTTGCGAGAGTCCCTGGACCTGGGCCTGGCCGACGACGAGGGGGCATGGTGCCTGGAAGCCGACGGCCGCTACCGGCCCCCGTCCCGCGAGACCGGGGCCAGCGGTCAGGGGATCCTGCTCGGAGAGCTGGCCGGGCGCCCCGGGGGCTGAGGGCCAGGTGTCGGTCCGGTCTCCGACGTTAGGGGCCCTGTCTCAACTGGAGACCGCCCCATGCCCGTCGACTCGATCGCCTCCCGCCTGAAGGACCACGCCCGGAACCAGGGCCACAAGGTCGCCATGAATTGGAAGGGCAGCCACGGCTGGGAGTCCATGACCTGGGCCCAGTACCACGACCAGGCCCGCAAGTTCGGTGGGGCCCTGCTCAAGCTCGGCTACGGGCCCGGCGACACGGTGGCCATCACCGGCAACAACAGCCCCGAGTGGATCATCGCCGACGTGGGCGCCATGTACGTGCGCGGGGTCGCCGGCGGCATCTACCAGACCTCGACCCCCGAGCAGCTCCAGTACGTGGCTCACCACATGGAGGCCAAGGTGCTGGTGGTCGAGGACAAGACCCAGTGGGACAAGGTCAGCCAGGTCCGCACCGAGCTGCCACACCTCAAGCGCGTCGTGATGATCCGCGACGCCGACCAGGTCGCCGACGACATCATCTGCTCCTTCCAGGACTTCCTGGCCACCGGCGACGACGACGCGGCCATCGACGCCGCCTTCGACGCGATCCAGGACGACGACCTGGCCACGCTGATCTACACCAGCGGCACCACCGGCCCGCCCAAGGGCGTGATGCTGACCCACGACAACCTGGCCTTCACCGCCAAGCTCGCGGTGGACCTGGTCGGTGGCGCCGAGCCCCAGGACTGCGTGGTCAGCTACCTGCCCCTGTCCCACATCGCCGAGCAGATGTTCTCGATCCTGGCGGCGGTGACCGCCGGCTACAGCATCTGGCTGTGCCCGGCCGTGGACCAGCTCAAGGCCTACCTGGTCGAGGCCCGGCCCACGCTCTTCCTGGCGGTGCCGAGGGTCTGGGAGAAGTTCAAGGCGGCCCTGGAGACCAAGCTCGGCGAAGCGACCGGGGTCAAGGCCAAGATCGTGTCCTGGTCCATGCGCCAGGGCCTCAAGGGCGGCCGCACGATGATGTCCACCGGTGACCCCCAGGGCCTGGACGGGCTGAAGTACCGCGTCGCCAACAAGCTCTTCTTCAGCAAGCTCAAGGCCGGCCTGGGCCTGGACCGCCTCAAGATGGCCGTCACCGGCGCAGCCCCCATCGGCCAGGACGTGCTGGAGTTCTTCCTGAGCTGCGGCATCATCATCCACGAGGTCTACGGCCAGTCCGAGGACACCGGACCGACCACCTTCAACAACCCCTTCCCGGGCCAGCGCAAGCACGGCACCGTGGGCCTGCCGCTGCCCGGCGTCGAGGTCAAGATCGCGGACGACGGCGAGATCCTGGTCCGCGGCCGCAACGTGTGCGCTGGCTACTACAAGAACCCAGAGGCGACCGCCGAGACCATCCAGGATGGCTGGCTCTACTCCGGGGACATCGGCGAATTCGACGACGGCGGCTTCCTGCGCATCACCGACCGCAAGAAGGACCTGATCATCACCGCCGGCGGCAAGAACGTCGCCCCCCAGAACATCGAGAAGCTCATGAAGGGCATCGCCGGCGTGAGCCAGTGCGTGGTCATCGGGGACAAGCGCAAGTTCCTGTCGGCGCTGTTCACGGTCGACCCCGAGGCCGGCCCGGTCCTGGCCAACAAGAACGGGTGGCCCACCGACCCCGTGGCCCTGGCCGAGCACCCGGCGTTCGTGGCCTACCTGCAGAGCGGCGTGGACAAGGCCAACGGCGAGCTCGCCCGGTACGAGACCATCAAGAAGTTCACCGTGCTGCCCAACGACTTCACCATCGAGGGCGGCGAGCTGACCGCGACGATGAAGGTCAAGCGCAAGATCGTGAACGAGAAGTACGCCGGCGAGATCGAGGCGTTCTACGCCGGGCTGAGCTGACTCAGGCGGGACCTCGTCACGGGGTGACGGTGGGCATTCGGCAGGGATGCGCACCGCTTGGTGGAACCACAGCCCGGGCCGAGCGCCGGCTGGCACGGGTCGTGCTCCACGGGTGGGCAGCCCGGACTTCCCATGACCCTGCTGATCGCCTGCTTCATCGCCTGTGGCCCCGAGGCCATCACCCCCGACCCGGCGAGCCCCGCGCCCGCCTCGGACGATGAGCCAGCCCCGGCTTCCCTGGAGCCCACCGAGCACCCGGGCATGGCCCGGGTCGACTGGGACGACCGCCTGGCGGTGCCGATCCCCGTGCTGGGAGAGCTGGTGTTCTTCGATCCCGCCACCCTGGAGACCGAGGCCTGGTACCTGGGCCACGAGCCCACTCGGGTGGCCCTGCTGAACGGCCTGCTCTACGTCACCCTGCGGGCCGGCAACCAGCTCAAGGTGCTCGACGCCAGTGGTTCCTCTCGCGTCATCCCCACGGGCGCGGAGCCCTACGGCATCGTGGCGATGCCCGAGCGGGACAGCGTCATGGTCGCTGTGTCCCGCGAGGGTCGGGTGGTCGAGCGAACCTCGGACGGGGACGAGGTCCGGAACTTTCGCATCGACGGCGAGCCGCGATGGCTGGCCAGGCACCCGAGCCTCGATTCACTCTACGTCGCGACGGCCTATGGCCAGGAGATCTTGTGGATCGACGGGGACGAGCTGCCGGTGGGCTTCCCCTTCCCTGACTTGGTGTCCGAACGGGACGGGGAGATCCACGCGCTCCAGGGCCGGGTCACGGGCGATCCCGTCGTCAGCCCCGACGGGACGCAGCTGCTGGCCCCGGCCTTGTTCGTCGACCCCTCCCCGGACGATGACCCCGATCTTTATGCCGCCGGCGGAGGAGCCACGCCGATCCTTGGCCGCTTCCTGCCGGCACTGGTCACCTGGGACCTGGACCGGGGAGAGCCCCACTCGCCACGAGCCCTGTGGCTCGGGACCGATCTGGACCCGGGCGTGACCGCCCGAAGCTACCCGAGCTCGGTCCAGGCAGACCCGGGGGGCGAGATCGCCCTGGTGAGCATGGAGGCCTCGGACGCCGTGCTCGCCGTGCCGCTGCGGCCGATCGAGGAACCCTCCGAGGAGCTCGGTGGCTGGGTGCCCGTGCCCAGGGTGCATCTGAAGACACTCCGTGGACCGCGAGCCACAGCACTCTTGCCAGACGACACGCTGTGGATCCACTGCGGGCTGGACCACGCCGTCGCCAGAGTGGATCCGGCGGCGGTGCGTCGCATGGTCCAGTACCTGATGACAGACAGCCCCACCGACCCGGACGACGTGGCCGATGCCTCGTACCGACTGGACTCGACGTCAGTCCACCTCCAGCTCACGTCGTCGGCCCTGGACCCTCGGGTGGCCCAGGGTCGGTCTCTCTTTACCAGTGCGCTGAACTCCGAAGTCGCCAGCCCCAGCGCAGGCGTGAGCTGCTCGACCTGCCACTTCGAAGGCCGCAGCGACGGCACCGTGTGGAGCCTGCCGTACGGAGACCGGGTGACCAAGTCCTTGGCCGGTCAGGTGAGCCGGACGCCACCGTTCACGTGGACCTTGGGCACTCCGTCGATCGAGCACGAGGCCGCCGCCACCAGCAAGGACCGCATGGGCGGTTCCGGACTGGACCACGGGCAGGCGATCGAAGTCGCCGCCTGGATCGACTACACCCGGCGGCCGAGCCCGCCGACGAGGGTGCTCGAGCGGGACGTCAAGCAAGGCGAGGACCTGTTCCTGGACGACGCGCTCGGCTGTGCCGACTGCCACCCGCCGCCGGGCTACACCGACGGCAAGGCCTATGCGCTGGCCACCGACGAGCCCATCACCACGCCGTCCCTGCTGGGCGTAGGAGCCCGGGGCCCGTACTTCCACGACGGTCGGTCCCTGGACCTCTTCGATGTGCTGGAAGACCCGTGGATGAGCACGGCCTTCCAGCTCTCAGCTGAAGAGCAGCGTCAGCTGGTGGTGTTCCTGCAGTCGCTCTAGATCTAGAACGGGATGTCGTCGTCCGGGAAGTCGTCGGCCGGTGCAGGCGCAGCGGGCTGCTGCTGGGGGCCGCGATCCTGGTTGCCGCCGCCACCGCCGCCGCCACCGTAGCCGCCGCCGCCACCGTAGCC
>CAZFLE010000114.1:0-24097 GCA_964519895.1 uncultured Enterobacterales bacterium
ACGCCTACCGGCTCTACGAGGCCGCCCGGTCCCTCCAGGCCTTCGTGGAGCAGCTGTCGAACTGGTACGTGCGCCGCTCCCGGCGCCGGTTCTGGGGCCAGGGCGGCGACACCGCCGACGCGCTGGCCACCCTCTACGAAGTGCTCGTGACGTGCAGTCGGGTGCTGGCGCCCTTCGTGCCCTTCACCGCCGAGGCCCTGCATCGGTCCCTGGTGGTCGGGGCCCAGAGCGATGCGGCGCTCAGCGTGCACCACACGGCGTGGCCCGACGTTCGGGCCGAGCGCATCGACGTCGCTCTGGCCCAGCGGATGGGGGTGGTGCGAGAGCTCGCCAGCCTGGGGCTGAGTGCCCGCGCCCAGGTGGGCGTGCGGGTGCGCCAGCCGCTGGCCGCGGCCGAGGTGGTCCTGGCGGACACCGAGCTCGCCGACGGGCTGGGACCCCTGCTCCCCCTGCTCACCGACGAGCTCAACGTGCGCGAGGTCCGCTTCTCGACCGACGCCGGCCGGTTCGTGAACTTCCAGGTCAAGCCCAACTACAAGGCCCTGGGCAAGCGCCTGGGCAAGGACATGAAGGCCTGTGCGGGACAGCTGAATCAGCGCCCGGCGGCCGAGGTTCGAGCGGCCATCCTGGGCGGGGGCCTGACCCTGGAGCTCCCCTCCGGTCCCACGACCCTGACCGCCGACGACGTCGAAGTCCGGGTCAGCCCCAAGGGCACCTTCCAGGCCGCCGGCTCGGCCACGGCGGTGGTCGCCCTGGACTCCGAGCTGAACGACGACCTGCGCGAGGAGGGCCTGGCCCGGGAGCTGATCAACCGGATCCAGGGCGCTCGCAAGGACCTGTCCCTGGGCTACACCGACCGGATCTGTGTCACCATCGGTGGCGACGAGGCCCTGGTGCGGGCTGCGGAGCGCTTCGGCGAGCACATCGCCGGAGAGACCCTGGCGAGCAGCTGGGTCGTGGGGGAGGGGACCGACGGTGCCCACACGCTCGACGTCGACGGCCGGACCCTGGTGCTCCAGGTCCAGCGAGCCTGATCACCCGTGGCCGCCGTCGAGATCGTCCCGTCCGACGTGGTGCGCCAGCTGGCGCTCCACGAGCGGCTCACCCTGCGCTCGGGGCGGGGGGAGCACGTGGCACTCGAGCGCTGCGCGATCGCGCCCTTCGAGGACTGCATCTTCTTGTTCTTGAGCGAGGCATCGTCGACGGTCGGCAAGCTCAAGTCCCTCACCTGGCTCGAGGGCACCTGCCGGGACGACGACGCCGGGTGGTCCATCCGCATGGCCGGGCGTGCCGTCGCCAGCCGCCCGGTGATGACCCACGTGCGCCGCATGGAGCTCCTGCCCTGGCTGCCCGACGGCGCCAACCCCCGCACCATGCTCGCGGTGCCATTCTGGCCCGAGGAGCTCGAGTACGTCCGGGTGGGCAAGTCGGGTGAGCCCGAGAAGTATCAGGGCAAGACCCCCGCCGGTCTGAACCAGCCCAGCTTCTGGACCCGCTGGGGGCGGGTGGCCTTTCGACGCATCGAGGTGATGGTCGGGCTGGCCGTGGCGGCGGACTGGACCTACCTGGCCTGGCTGGGACACGAGACGCCCCTGCGGTGGGTCGCGCTCCTGCTCTCGGTCTCCGTGTCGGTCCTGATGCTCGGCGGGGCCCGCATGATCTACAAGGCCTTGGTCTTCGACGCCTGGCGCGAGGGGCGCTGCGCAGCCAAGGACGCGCCGATGCTCACCCAGGGCCTGGTGGCACCCCGGCCGGTCTTCCAGATCGGGGTGGGCATGCTGGTGCTCGGGGGCGCCTTGGTGCTGCCTCTGAACCTGTGGAGTGCACAGCTGGCCTGGGTCGCGCTGGGCACCACCTGGCTGTGGCTCCTGGGGCCGATCTGGCTGATCCACCTGATGCAGGACGCACCGGAAGAGGAGTGATCAGTTCTCGCCGGCCCCGGGGAGACGCGCTTGGGCACGATGCGTTTGCGGCGCCCCTCTCGGCGCCCGCACCCCCGGGTTAGCCGCTCTGATGTCCATCTCCCTTCGCGGCAGCAGCCCGGTCACGCTGACGGCCGGCATCTTGTTGCTCTCTCGCGCCCGGAGCTTCGGCATCCCGTTCTCGGTCCTGGTCGAAGGCGATCCGAACACGATCACGCCCGTGCTGGGCCCGGCTCTGGTCCATGCCCCGGTGCTGGCGACCTGTGGTGTGGGACGGGAGCTCGGCCAGGGTGCGCTGGTCGCAGTGCCAGGGCCGGCGACGGACCCGATGTTGATGTGTCTGGCTGAAGGCGGCGCCGGCGAGTGGTTCGAGATCGATGCGTCGGGCGAGGGCAGCCATCCGGCGACCCAGGCCTACGTGGCTCTGGCCCGAGACCCCGCGCTGCTGGCCCGCCAGACCACGCGCCAGTTCCATCGCCTGCTTCACACCCTGGGCGTGCCGGGCGAGCCGGCGGTCCTGGATCTGCTCTTCAACGCCCCGGCACCGCCGCTCACGCGGCTCGCGCTGGCGCTCCGGGCGGGCCGTGCCATGACCGGCGAGGGGGGCCAGTCCCCCACGCGCTGGCTCAGCCAGACCTTGAACTTTCCCGACCCACTGCCTCCTGGTCTGTCGGGCAACGAGTTGTTGTCCTTGTGGCTGGCAGGCGATCTGGACCCGCTGCTGGACCGGCTCAGCGTGCGGGCGCGTATGGACGCCTGCCAGTGGCTCGAGGGCTTCGACAGCCTGACCAAGGAGCGCCCGCAGCTCCAGGTCCTCCTCAGCGAACTGGTCGAGCTCTACGCCGTGCTGGCCCTGTTGCCCGCCAGCAGCATGATCCCGCCCGTCGACGCCGCGAGCGACGCGGTCGCCACCGGCCTGGCGCGGGTGCTGGGTGCAGCCGGTGGCGACGTGGACGCCAACCGCTCGCTGTGCTCGGTGTTCCACTTCCTCGGTGGCCGCTTCGTGGACGCAGCGCCCTACGCCATCGATCTCGGTGGGCCCGAGGCCCCCGAAGGCCGCACGGCGATCTGGCAGTGGTTCTGCAGCGGCGTGCACTCCGCCGCCGAGCACGCCGACCCGCTCTGGCGCCGCGTCATGGACATGGACAGTTAAACTGTTCAGGGGGTGAGGCCGCGGGCTCGCTGCTGTCTTCTCTGTTCAGGGGGTGAGGCCGCGGGCTCGCTGTCGCTCGCCTTCGCGGTCACCCCTCTGGACGGCGGCCTCCGCCTCCGCCTATGGGGAGTGGCCGTCGCCGGGTCTTCCCGGGTCCTCGCTACGCTTCGGACTGCCCTCGCTGGCGCTCGGCCGGTCCAGACCCGGCGCCGCCCACTCCCCTCCGGCTGCGGCCGCCGGGCGAGGCGTGGGCCCTGCGGGCCACACCTCGCACCCGCGGCGCGGGGGGCGTAAGACAGGGGTCAGAAACAGGGGTCAGGAACCTTTTGTTAAGCATTAGGCATCCGGTCAGGGATCGTTATGAACGGCTGAACTATGACCGGGGCATGATTCCGGTTTGGGTGGTGCGGCGCTACCCGCCTGTGGCCCAGGCGCCGCCGGGTTCCGGCACGAAGGCCCCCTGGTCGCCGTCGTAGGCGAAGCGCTCGACCGCCACGTCATCGCCGGCGACTGTGTAGACGCAGAAGTGGGCCTTGCGGCCGGCGGCGGGGAGCCAGGCGTAGCCGCTCGATCCCGGGTTGAAGATCGGGATGTCCCGGGTGGCGGCGGGCACGGCGCTGCGGAAGCCGTGGTGCTCGTGGCCGTGGAGTACGGCCGCGATGCGCTCGGCGTGCTTGGACAGCACGGACTCCAGTGCCCGGGCGTCGGACAGGGCTCGGGTGGCCGGGCCATAGGGCTCCCCCTTGCGGCCGCGCAAGGGGTAGTGGAGCATCACGAACACCGCGCGGCCCTTGAGATCGGGATCCCGCAGCATGGCGTCCAGCCGCTCCAGCTGGTCGGGCCCGACCCGGCCCGACGACAGCAGGTGGGCCCGACAGGACTCGACGCAGACGAACGCCAGATCGTCGCCGATCAGGCGCTTGCGGGGCCACTCGCCGGTGCCCGTCCAGGAGCCGAAGTGCTGCTCGATCCGGCGATCCCGTTCGGCACCGCGGGTGTAGACGTCGTGGTTGCCGGCGACCACCACGGTGGGCTGGCGGGAGAACAGGGGCTCCAGCAGCGCGTGGGCGGCCTCGAATTCCTCGTCGGTGGCCTGGGCCGTGAGATCCCCGGAGCACGCCACCACGTCGGGCTCCAGGGCCAGGACCGCGTCGACCAGGGCCTGCTGGACCTGGGGGGTGAACTTGGCGTGCCGACCGAACAAGTACAGGTTCACGCTGCCGAGCAGCCGCTTGTTCAGGACCTGGGACAGCCCGGGACGGACCTGGACGTGGATGTCGGTGACGTGGGCGATGCGCATCGAGGCTCTGGGGTAACCGTCGCGGGTTAGGGACCGCCCGCCTGCTGGAGGAGCCCGTGGCAGAAGATCCGCGCACCATCCTGGACGAAGCCGCCCGCGACCGGGCGGCCTGCCAGCTCCGCGCGACCCGCGGCGAGTGGATCGACGGATCCTTCGTCCGTGTGGACAAGGCCGGTGTGGTGGTCGTGGTCTCGGCGGCTGTCTTCAGCGGCGGCGAGGACGTGCGGGTTTGGTTCGCCGGTGACCAGGGCACCTGGTCCTTCGAGGCCTCGGTGCTGCGCGCCGGAGTACCCGTGCCCGATCGATCCCAGCACGGGCTGCTGCTCGGCTTCATCGACGGTTTCAGCGGTGCCGACGCCCCTGGGGCGACGGGTCCCCGCGCCGGACTCCGGGTCGTGCCCGCCAACGGTCATGGCCTGGAGCTGGTCGGCGGTGACGCTCGCCTGGTCGAGGTCGCCGTGGACCACATCTCGTTCACCGTACCGTCGGGGGAGACCCTGAAATTCGTCGAAGGCGGCACCGTCCGGCTGCGCTTCGACGTGCCGGATCAGCCCGCGCACTGGGCCCTGGGCGCCGTGCGGCGGCTTGCCCCCGGCGACGGCCACTACCTCTACGCCGTGACCTTTACCGAGCAGGGCGACGAGCAGGCACACCTCCGGGCCATCGAAGCCCTCCGCCAGGGCCTCTGACCGCCTTGACCCCAGGGCCCTGGACGCGGTAACTACGCCCCTCGGTCCGCTCGCAAGCGCACGGGTTGCAACATGTCCGTCACCCTCCGTGGCTACACCTACCTCGACTCCCTCCAGCCCCAGCTGGCGGCCTTCACAGGCACCACCTGTCGCGGCTTCCTGCCCCTGGCCGGCCAGGCCTCCCTGTGGGTCGAGACCGCCCCCGGCATGATCATCAACCGGGTCACCGACGTGGCGCTCAAGGCCACCGAGTCGGTGCCTGCGGTCCAGGTGGTCGAGCGAGCCTTTGGCCTGCTCGAGGTCCACCACGACGACAAGGGCGAGGTCATGAGCGCCGGGGACGCCATCCTCGAGTTCCTGGGCAAGTCCGCCGAAGACCGGCTGAAGCCCAAGGTCGTCTCCAACACCATCATTCGCTCGGTCGAGGCCTACCAGGCCCAGCTGATCAACCGCAACCGCCAGGGCATGATGCTCATCCCCGGCCAGAGCCTGTTCATCCTGGAGACCGAACCCGCCGCGTACATCGTGCTCGCGGCCAACGAGGCCGAGAAGGCCGCTGACATCAACCTGGTGAACCTGCGCCCCTTCGGCGCCTTCGGGCGGCTGTGGATGGGCGGCTCCGAGTCCGAGATCGACTCGGCGGCCCAGGCCGCGGTCGCGGCCATCGAGGCCATCACCGGCGTGTCCAAGAAGTGAGATCCGTACACCCCCCTCTTTGTGACAGGAGTCCCCCATGGCAGATGCTCTGGGCTTGATCGAGACCAAGGGTTTCGTCGGCATGGTCGAAGCCAGTGACGCGATGGTCAAGGCCGCTCGCGTGGAGCTGGTCGGCTACGAAAAGATCGGCGGCGGCTACGTCACCGCCATCGTGCGCGGCGACGTCGCGGCGGTCAAGGCAGCCACCGAAGCGGGTGCGCGGCAGGCCCAGCGGGTCGGCGAGCTCGTGTCGGTGCACGTGATCCCGCGGCCTCACGGCAACATCGACGACGTGCTGCCCCTGGGGCGGCAGAACACGAAGAAGAAGTAGCTCGTGAAGCTCGGACGCATCGTGGGGACCGTCGTCTCCACGAAGAAGGACCCCAAGATCGAGGGGCTGCGTCTCTACCTGGTCCAGGACCTGAGCCTGGACCTCGCCGAGCGCGACTCCTTCGTCGTGGCAGCCGATGCGATGGGCGCCGGGGTCGGCGAGGTGGTGCTGTACGCGTCGGGCTCGTCGGCCCGGCAGACGGACGTCACCAATGGCCGTCCGGTAGACGCCGTCGTGATGGCCATCGTGGACGAGATGTCCATGTCCGGCGACCTGCTGTACCGCAAGGTGCCGCCCTTCCCCGCCGAGAAATAGACCATGCAGCGAGAAGAGATCTCCAAGATCGTCGAGCGCGTGCTCGGGCGCATCAACGACGGCGACATGCCGGCCCGGACGGAGCTCCCGGCCGCGCCGCACGGGGTGTACAAGACCGTCTCGCTGGCGGTCGACGCGGCACGAACCGGCCAGAAGGTCCTGATCAACCAGCCCCTCGAGAAGCGGCGGGAGATCATCGCCAACATCCGCCGCCGCTGCGCAGAGGACGTGCACACCCTGGCCCGGATGGCCTTCGAAGAGACCGGCCTGGGGCGCACCGAGGACAAGATCAAGAAGAACCTCCTGGTCATCCACCGGACCCCCGGCGTGGAGATCTTAGAGCCCAAGGCGTGGACCGGCGACGACGGCCTGACCCTCCAGGAGCGGGCCCCTTACGGCGTGATCGGCTCGATCACCCCCTGCACGAACCCGACCGAGACCATCATCTGCAACGGCATCGGCATGGTGGCCGGCGGCAACACGGTGGTCTTCAACACCCACCCGGCGGCCAAGCGCACCAGCGCCTATGTGATCGACCTGATCAACCGGGCCAGCATCGAGGTCGGCGGCCCCGACAACATCATGTGCTGCGTCGAGACCCCGACCATCGCCAGCGCCGGGGAGCTCATGCACTTCCCGGGCGTGCGGCTCATCGTCGTGACCGGCGGCGGGGCCGTGGTCAAGGCGGCGATGAACTCGGGCAAGAAGGCGATCTGCGCCGGCCCTGGCAACCCGCCGGTCGTGGTCGACGAGACCGCAGACATCGACGCCGCCGGCCGTGGCATCGTGGCGGGCTGCAGCTTCGACAACAACGTCATCTGCACCGACGAAAAGGAGGTCTTCGTCGTCGACAAGGTCGCCGACAAGCTCCTGGCGGCCATGTGCAACAGCGGCGCCGTGCAGCTGCGCAACCACCAGATCACGCGGCTCGAGAAGCTGGTCCTGACCCCGGACCGGGCCCACGTGAACCGGGACTGGATCGGCAAGATGGCCGGCGACATGCTCCGGGAGATCGACGTGCCCTTCCAGGGCGACCCCCGGCTGGTGGTGGCCGAGGTGCCCTTTGACCATCCCTTCATCCAGCTCGAGAAGCTGATGCCTGTGCTGGGCGTCACCCGCGTGCGCGACGTGCACGAGGGCATCGACCTCGCAGTCGAGGCCGAGCACGGCTACGGCCACACCGCCAGCATGTGGTCCAAGAACCTGGACGCGCTGCACCGCATGGCCAATGTCATCAACTGCAGCATCTTCATCAAGAACGCGCCCAACTACGCTGGGCTGGGCTTTGGCGGCGAAGGCTTCACCAGCTTCACCATCGCGTCGCCCACCGGCGAGGGGCTGACCACCGCCCTCGACTTCACCCGCGTCCGGCGCTGCACACTCGCCGGGTACTTCCGGATCGTGTAGCCAGGGTGTCCTCCGACGCCTTGGCACTGGTGGAGCTGGACTCCGTCGCCCGCGGCTACCGCGCCCTCGACGCGATGGTGAAGCGGTCGCCCGTGGACCTGCTCGAAGCCAACCTGGTCGAGCCGGGCAAGTTCCTGATCCTCTTCGCCGGTGGGGTGGCCGAGGTCGAGGAGGCACTGGACGCCGCGCTGGCGGTCGGCGACGACGCCGTGGTCGACAAGCTCCTGCTGCCCTATGTGCACGCCGCCATCGTGCCCGGCCTGCGCGGCGAGCAGGTCCAGGTCTACCCGGACACCATCGGGGTGGTCGAGGGCCGGACCATCGCCAGCGTGCTCTGGGCCTGCGACCGGGCGCTCAAGGACGCCGACGTCAAGCTGACCGGCCTGCGCATCACGCCTGCGCTGGGCGGCCGGGCCTACTTCGTGGTCCAGGGCCTGCAGTCCGACGTCGAGGCGTCGCTGGACGCGGCCCGTGCGAAGCTGGACGCCTCCGGCACCTTGCACCGCATCGAGTGCATCCCCCGTCCCCACCTTGAATTCCTTGCGGTCCTGCTGCGGCCCGCCCCCTTCCACCTGGCGCCAGAATGAAGCTCGCAAAGGTCCTGGGCACCGTGGTCGCCGACGAGAAGCACCCGTCGCTGGTCGGCGTCAAGCTGCTCATCATCCAGCCCCACGATCACGCCGGCGTGCCCGACGGCGAGCCGATCATCGCGGCGGACCCGATGCAGGCCGGCGAGGGCGACACGGTCCAGTACATCATCGGCCGCGAGGCCTGCCTGCACCTGCCGGTGCCCTTCAGCCCGGTCGACGCCGGGGTGGTGGCGATCGTGGACCACTACTGGGGCGACTCCAAGGCTTATGGGGTGACGAAGTGATCCTGTGTCGCGTGGTCGGCAACGCCGTGTCGACGGTCAAGCACCCGGTCTACGAGGGCACAACCGTCCTGGTCGTGGAGCCCGTCCGGGCCGACGGCAAGACCCACCTGGCGTCGAGCTTCCTGGCTGTGGACTCGGTCCAGGCGGGGGTCGGGGATCTGGTCCTGTGCGCCCGCGAGGGCAACACCGCCCGACAGATCCTGGGCACCGACGACGACCCCTTCCACGCGGTCGTGCTCGCCATCGTCGACGAGATCGACCACCCGGGTGGGGTGACCAAGGGCCCCGGACCCTCGTGAGCGAAGAAGCGCTCAGGGCCGAGCTGGTGCGGCGCTCCCGCGACCTCCACGCGCGGGGCTGGGTCGCCAACCACGATGGCAACCTGACCGCGCGGCTGGGCGACGATCGCTTCCTGGCCACGCCGACTGCCGTTTCCAAGGGCGCGGTCGGCCCAGAGATGCTGATCGTCGTCGATGGCAGTGGCGCGGTGGTCCAGGGGACGCGGTTGGGCTTCTCCGAGCTCAAGCTGCACCTGGCCGCCTACCGGACCCGGGCCGACGTGCAGTGCGTCGTGCACGCTCATCCGCCGACCGCGACCGGGTTCGCGGTGGCGGGCCAGGCGCTGGGCCCTCCGTTCATGGCCGAGCCCATCGTCTCCCTCGGACCTCGGATTCCGCTGGTGCCTTTTGGGCTCCCGGGCGCCCCCGAGCTGAACGCCGCGCTGGGCGATGCCCTGGCCGACGCCGACGTGGTGATGCTCCAGAACCACGGCGTGCTCGCCGTGGGCCCCGACCTGGAGACCTGTGTGCTGCGGCTGGAGCTGTTGGAGCACCTGTGCAAGGTGGCGCTGGTGGCGCGGCAGCTGGGCGGGCCGGTGCCGCTGCCCGATGCCGTGGTGCAGACGCTGGCCGACAAGCACCGGTCCTTGTTTCCGCGGACCGGTGCGGGGCCAGCGACGGTGCCGAATGAGACTCCGGCGAGTGCTCCTGCTGCGTCCGCCCACGACCTGGTGGCCGCGGCGCTCAGTCGCTTCCAGGGCTGACGGTGACCGGCGGCGCTTGGTGAGCCCGGCTACTGCGTCGTGCAGCTGCCCGACAAGTTCGCCACGGTCGCCGGCCCGATGCCATTGACCTGGCTCAGGTCCTCGCAGCTGGCAAAGGGCCCCCGCTCGTCCCGGTAGGCCACGATGGCTGCGGCCTTGCTCGGGCCGATGCCCGGCAGGCCCTCGAGCTGGGCCTGGGAGGCGGTGTTCACGTTGATGTGGCCGCCGCTGCCGGCGCGGCTGCTGCTGCTGGACGTGCCACTGGGCGCGGCTGAGACCTCGCCCGAGAAGGTGACCAGGGGACCGATGTTGGTCAGCGTGGCCGGTCCGATCCCAGGCACCCGGTCCAGATCGTCCAGGTTCTTGAACGGGCCATTGGTCGACCGGTACTCGATGATCGCGTTGGCCTTGGATGGGCCGATGCCGGGCAGGGTCTCCAGCTCGGTCTGGGAGGCGGAATTCACGTCGACCCCCGCCCACGCTGCGGGCGAGACGGAGAAGGCGAAGATCAGGGCGAAGAGCAGCCCGAGGCTGTGGAGGAGGCGTGCCATGGCCGCTACTCTACAGGCCCACCGCAGCGGAGTGAAGCGGGCGGCGTGAGTCGCTTGTCAGAGTTGCCGCGTGGCTCGCCTGGCGCGCCGCCGGTCCAGCAGCCGGCGCAGCCATCCCTTGCGGGCGACGGGGGAGACCGGCGTCGTCGCCGTGTCGGCCTGGACCGGGTCTGCGTCGGCGACGGGCTCGGGCGGCAGGGGCGGCACCACGACCAGGGCCGGGTCCACCGGGGCATCCCACGGCAGGCCGTCTCGCACGGTCCAGCCGTCGCCGGACGAGACCAGCTGGATCACACCGGTGAGGTCCGTGCGGAAGATCGCCGCCTCGCAGCCCACCAGCCGCGTCATGGTCTCTTCGCTGGGGTGGTGGTAGCGATTGTCCCGGCCCACGGAGATCAGGGCGATCTCGGGCTGGACGGCGTCGAACCAGCTCTCTGTGTTGGAGTGACGGCTGCCGTGGTGGGCGACCTTGAGCACGTCACACTGTTCCAGGCCCCGGCGCAGGAGCTGTCGCTCGGTGACCTCTTCGGCGTCGCCGGTGAGCAGCAGGCAGTCCTGACCGTGCTCCACGCGCAGGACCACGCTGTTTGCGTTCAAGTCCGAGCGGGTGTTGCGCAGCAGCGTGTCTGCGGGCCACAGCACCTCGATGCGCACGTCGTCGAGCTCCAGCGTGTCCCCGAGCTGGACCGCCACCGTCTCGATGTCGTCGGTCTGGAGGGCGGCCTTGACCTTGGCCCAGGCCTGGGTCGTGTGGTCCATGCCGCTGTACCAGAACAGGTCTGGCGTCCAGGTCGTGAGCACTTCGGCCATGCCCCCGATGTGGTCGGCGTGAGGGTGGCTGGCCACCACCAGGTCCAGGTGCTCGACCCCCAGCTGACGAAGCTGGTGGGATACGCGGGCCTTGGCCAGGCCGGCGTCGACCAGCACGGTCGCGCCCCCTGGTGTCTCCAGCAGCACGGCGTCTCCCTGGCCCACGTCGAGCAGGGTGACCACCAGATCGCCGGCCAGGGCCGGCTGGGCCCAGATCAACAGGGAGAACAAGGACCCGGTCATCGGGAGAGGCTTCGCTCCAGCCGTCAGGGCGGCCGCTACAGGCTGTCCGACCAGATGGTGCGGTTGGTGTAGTCGTAGCTCGCGACCCAGACGGTGGCGTCGACCGTGACCGTCTCGAGGTGGTAGCCCAGCGCCGCGTCGTCGCCGGCCCAGGTGTCGGCGGACCAGTCGCTGCCGGCTTGCTGGGCCAGCTTGACGTTGTTGTCGTGGCCGTCGAAGTACCAGACGCCGGGGTAGCTGCCGTTCATGAACACCGCTGCGTCGGCGCCCACGTAGTTGGCGTCGTCCAGCAGCTCGAGGGTCCAGGTGCTGCCCGAGCCGCGGGCGAGCTTGAGGTCCTGGTTGCCCACGTCCTGGTAGGCGATGACCAGCTCGTCGCCGTTGATCATCAGGTCGGGCCACGCGCCCACGTCGCCGTCGGCGTCGATGGTGGTGACCGTGTAGGCCCCGGTGGTTCCGGTCGCGAGCTTCAGGTCACCGTGGGCGGCGTCGTAGTAGGCGATGTACTCGGTGCCGTCGTCGGCGATGGCCAGGCTGGCGTACTTGCCCACGTTGGCGGCGATGTCCTGTTCGCCGGTGTCCTGGGCCACGTAGCCGGTGCCCTCGTCGACGGTCTCGCCGGTGAAGGCGGTCCCGTTGAAGCGGGCGACCCGCAGGAGCTGCTTGTCGGACTGGTAGTGGGCGATGACCGGGTTGTCGCTGGGATCGAGGGCCAGGCTGGCGAACTTGCCCGTCTCGGGGGAGGCGCCGGTGCCGGCGTCGCCGACCAGGAGCTCCCAGGCGGTGCCGCCCTTGGGGCAGGTGGCCACACGCAGCACGCCAGAGGTGGCGTCGTGGTACGCGATCCAGGTGGTGCCGGCGGCGTCGACGGCGACACTGGTGTACTTGCCGCGGTCGCCGGGGTCCAGGCCCACGTCGTCGGGGTAGCCGTCGACCGGAGAGAGGGTCCAGTCCAGGGTCTCGCCCAGGACTTCGCCGACACCAAAAGCCAGGGCGCCCTTGTCGCGGTCATAGAAGCTGATGACCGGCTGTCCCTCGTCGTTCAGCGTCATGCTGAGGTACTGGCCGATGTCGTGGGTCATCAGGCCGTTCGGGTCGTCCGGTTGGACGTTGCCGAGGTTGTTCTCGGGCTGGCAGGAGCAGGCCGCGAGCCAGACGAGCAGGGGCGCACCGAGATGGAGGGGCAGGCGTGCCATGGGGACTCCCGGGGGAAGACGGAAACCTACCCTCGCCACCCGGTGGGTGTCAATCGCCCTGAGGCCGCTTTCCAGGCGGATTTGTGGCCGAATTGTCAGGCTCAGGTCAGGGCTTTGAGCGAGGCCTCCAGGGCGGCGACCTCGGCGACCAGCCCGAGCGCCTGCCACTGGCCGAGCGACAGCGCATAGGCGGCTCGTGCGTGGTCGATCTGTCCGAGCCTGCGCGCGAGGTGGCCAGCGGTCCGGGCGGTTCGCGCGAGATCCACCTCCACGTGTCGGGTGACGGCCAGCAGCTGGCGAGCCCTTCCCAGGTGGTGGGACCACCCGTGCCAGTCCTGATCTTGGCAGACACTACAGAGCAGGAAGACGTGCGTGCAGGCGGCGAGCACCGAGCGCTGCTGGCCCTGGAAGGTCTGCAGGCATGTCACGAGCAGGGGTCGGGCCAGGTCGGGCTGACCCCGCTCCAGGTACAAGAGCGCCTCGCGCTGGTCCAACAGGGCGTGGTCGTCGACGCCGAGGGCCTGGTAGCGCTCTCGGGCCTCCTGGTAGTGGGCCCGAGCCAGGTCCAGGTCCCCCGCCAGCCGGTCCACGTCGCCCCGGTGGATGAACGTCTCCGCCACCCCCCAGCGCGACCCCGCCCACTCATAGTGCCGGCTCGCCCGCTCCAGCAGCACGCGGGCTGGTTCGACCTGGCCCCGCTGACGGGCGATCACCGCGAGCCCGGTCTCGCAGTGGCCCCGGCCCGTGCCGTCCTTGAGCGCCTGGTAGCCGATCAGAGACCGGTGGAAGACACGGTCTGCGCGGTCGAATTCGCCCCGGTCGACCAGCAGGTGGGCCAGCTCCCAGCCACAGTCGGACTGCAGACGCCGATCGGTGGTCTGACCGGCCTGGGTGCTGGCGGCCACGACCAGGTCCCAAGCTCGGCCCGGGTCGCCCCGGAGCCGGGCCAGGCGGGCCTGCTCGCGCAGGGCCTCGGCGAGCAGCCGCTGCCACCCGTGGGCCCGGGCAGCCCCCTCGACCCGGTCGGCGTGGATCCGAGCCGCCGCCAGGTCCTTGGCCAGGCGCGCGTGGCGTGCGCGCTCGAGCCATCCCGCGCCCAGCCGGGTGTCGTCGTCCGGGAGCCGGAGCTGGTCGATCGCTCTGTCCCAGAGCCGCAACAGGCGCCCTCCCGACGCGGCGTCGCCCGCGCCCAGGTGGTCCCGGATGCCCTGGAGCAGCGGGGCCAGGGCGCCCTGCCAGTCCCCGGCTGCGACCAGGTGCCGTCCCAGGCGCTCCGGCGAGGGCCGGGCTGGGCCGCTGCGCAGCATCTCGGCACAGGCGCGGTGGTGCAGGACCAGGCGGTCTCCAGCGCTGGCTCGCTGGAGCAGGCTCTCCCGCAGCATGGCGTGCACGAAGGACCAGCTGCCATCGCTGGGGTGCCTGGCACCCAGTCGAAGGGCGCAGAGGGTCTCGACCAGCTCCCTGGCGGGCTCCAGGCCGGCCTGATTGCATGCCGCCGCCCACTCCTGGTCCGAGACGTCCATGCCGAGCACCGCGGCCACCTCCAGGGCCCGCCGGTGTCCGCGGGGGTGGTGCTGCAGCAGCTCGTCCAGGCGGTGGGCCCACACGGCCACCAGGTCCGGTGGCAGCGCCGGGTCCTGGCCGGGCCTCAGGCGGAAGCCCCGCGGGCCGGGCTCGAGCACCCCGCGATGGATCCAGTCCTGGACCAGCTGGATCGCGAACAGCGGGTTGCCCGCCGTGCGGTCCTGGACCCGGTCTGCGAGCTCCCCGTCCAAACCCAGCTGACCGCGGATGAGCTCGCGGCGGGCGGTCCGGTCCAGGGGACCCACCGGGATGGACACCGCGCCGCCGCGTTCCAGCAGCCCCGCGATGATCTCTGCGCTCGCCGGTCGCTCGGCGAGCGCGCCTTCAGAGGCGGTGATCAGCAGCAACAGGCCCTGGTCCTGGTGACGGGTCAGCAGAGACCGCGCCAGCGCCAGGGTCGAAGGTGCCCAGTGCGCATCCTCGAGCCACAAGAGCACCGGTCGTTCCCGACACAGCCGCAACAGGAGCCGCTCGACCAGGATGTGCCGCTCCTGCTGGCTGCCGAACTGCACCCGCCGCGACCCGGCGTCACGCCCCCAGCTGCTGGCCGGTCGCACCAGCTCGGTCAGGGCATAGGCCTCGGCCTCGTCGCGAACGCCCTGGGCCTGGAGCGCCTCGCGCACCCGGTCGAGGGCTTCGAGCCGGCCCAGCCCCCGGGTCTTGAAGAAGCGCGCCAGCATGGACTGGAGCCCATGGCCGAGGCCGCCGTCCGGGTTGTGCTCCGCCCGCAGGATCCGGGCGGCGCCGGCCTCATGAGCCCGCTGGACCAGCCAGCGGGCCAGGTGGCTGCGCCCGCACCCGGCCGGTCCGTGCAGGACCACCGCCTGGGACCGCCCCGAGCTGTGCACGCCGCAGAGCACCCGCCACAGGTGGTCCTGCTCTGGCTCCCGCCCCACCACGGGAAGCTCTCGCAAGCCGAACAGGCCCAGGCCGACACCCTCGAGGGCCTGGGGCCTCGCTGCGCCGCGATCGCTGCGCCAATTCTGCGGGGGCGTCGGCACGGCGAGCGGGGTGCGCAGGCTCTCCTCGGCCCCGGCGACCGTCACCCACTCCAGGGTCCCGGTCTCCATGATCGTGGCGGTCTGGCTGATGTCCTCTGCGGCCGGAGCAGGGCTCGCCTGGTCCGGGTCGGCGTGTGTGCCGGCCAGAGGGATCGGGTCGCCCAGGGCTTCCAGGGCCTGGCGGGCATCTGCCGCCAGTTGGAAGCGGTGGGGAGGGCGCTTGGCCAGGAGCCGCCGGAGCCACGGCTCGTAGCCGGCCGGTACCGGGTGGCGTGGCCGGAAGTCGGGGGGTGGCTGCTTGGCGTGGGCTCGGCGGAACTCCCGCAGGTCGCCCCGACGGCCAAAGGGCGGCAGGCCCGTGGCCAGGGCCCACGCCACACAGCCCAGGGCGTACAGGTCCGTCCAGGGCCCGTAGTCGCGCCAGCTGGCCAGGAACTGCTCGGGGGCCATGTAGGCCGGTGTGCCCTGGATCAGCAGGGGCCCCGTGTCGTCGCCCCGATCGAAGTCCATGGCGTGGGCCAGGCCGAAGTCGCTGATCTTGACCCCGGCGGCGTGCCCGCCCAGGCCGGTGAGCAGGTTCTCGGGCTTCAGGTCCCGGTGGATTTGGCCCCGGGCGTGGGCGTGAGCCAGGGCGCCGAGCAGGCTGTGGAGCACCCCCTGGAGCTCGGGCCACACGAGCCCCTGGCGCTGGCGCGCGAGGGAGCCTCCTTCGACGAGCTCCATGACCAGGTAGGGGCTGCCCGGTCTCAAGCCCAGGGCGGGGTCCGCCGCCAACGGCACCTGTCCGAAGTCGAACAGCCGCACGATGCCCGGGTGGTCCAGGGTGGCCATCGCCCGGACTTCGTTGTTGAAGGCCTCGAGGTAGCGGGGCTCCTGGGCGCGGTCGCCGGTCAGCACCTTGACCGCCACGTAGACCCCCTGGTCCTCGTGGAGTCCGCGCCAGACCTCGCCCATGCCCCCCTGACCGATGGGGGCGAGCAGGCTGAAGGGCCCCAGTGCTGGCCGGCCGCTGGCCACGGAGCCAGCATAGATGGGACCATCGGCGCCGTGCTGTGGATGCTGCTCGTGGGCTGTGGTGAGGCCCGGTGGACCCCGCCGCGGGTCGTGCCCCCCGGACCCTGCCCGGCGGGCATGCTCCAGCTGGGCGGCGGCCAGGCCGTGCTGGGGGACCTGCGCACGGCCTATGGCGAGGACCAGGTCGTCGCCGTGGCGGTGGACGTGGACCCCTTCTGCATCGACGCCTACCCCTTCCCAAGCCGCCCCGGCGACCCCTGGCCCCAGGACGGGCTCGAAGGCGGCCGGGTCGAGGCCTGGGCGGCCCTGCTGGACGGCTTCGGCCGCCGCTTCTGCACCGCCGAGGAGCTGCTCTGGGCGGCGGGCTGGGGGCCGGCGAACCGGCGCTTCCTGACCGGCCGCTACCGGGGCGCGCTCTGTGAGCCGGAGTTCTCTTGGGGGGACATGGGTCCGTTGGGTCGGTACGAGCGCTGCCGGAACCCCTTCGGCCTGCACGACCACAACGTCGTGTCCACGTGGGTCACCGCGTCCACCGCTGTGGACGACGCCCGGGTGCCGGTGCGGCGCCGGCCCTACAGCGTGCTCGGGGGCACCAACCGCGAGGACACCTTCTACGCCAATGACAACTTCGGGCTGCACAACCACGACCCCGGGGACATCCCCTTCGGCGACGACCAGCTGCGGACCTGTGCGGACCCCGGAGTCGGCGGTGACGACGCGGGCTGGGCCCTCTTCGTCGAGGCCGCCGCCCACCAGGGCACCTTCGAGGGCGCGCTCCGCTGGGCCTGGGCCCACCCCGCGCCCCTCACCGACGACGTGCTGGCGCCGCCCTGGTTGTTCGTGCCCGAGACCGGCCCCCACGGCGCGACGTCGTGGTCCGAGCGGTCACGGCTGGGCGTCTACTGAGGATCGACGGCCGTCCAAGAACACCTTCAGATCCGGTCCGCTGTGGCTCCACTGGGCGGTCCACGGCCCTTCGGCGTCCACCAGCGCGACCAGCAGGGTCTCGGAAGACCCCTGGGCGGACCAGCTCTGGTCGGCCACTGTCAGCGTCGCGTCACCGCGGAACAGGAGCGCCAGCACGTGCTGCCCCGCTGGAAACGCGCCGTTCGGATCCGCGGGCGGGCTCACCCGGGGGTAGCAGGCCGACAGCGCCGCAAGGTCGAGCTCGTAGGGGTAGTGCGCATAGGCCAGGTGCGCGGTGGGGGGCAGCCGCTCCCGGAGGCAGGCCTGGCGCGCAGGGTCCCCGAGCACGCCGGTGAGCACGTTGGCCGACAGGAGCACGGACCCGGCCGTGGGCACCATCGGGTCGGCCACGCCGTCGGGGTGGTCCTGGCGCCAGGCGTCGACCACCCGTCCGGTGTGCCCCCAGTCCAGGTTCGAGTCGGCCAGGTGCCGCCAGGCCAGGGTCCGGTCCACGAGCCGCTCGTTGAAGTAGGAGAGGGTCCAGGGCCACCAGGTCAGCTGGGACACGAGACAGGCGAGAGCGGCGGCGCCGAGCCAGCGGGCGGACAGGTTCGCCGCGCCCAGGATCACCAGCAGCGGCAGCACCGGCAGGCAGTAGCGCACCCCCAGCTGGAAGTTGAACGGGACCGAGAACCAGACCAGCAGGAACAGGGCGGGCACGGCCAGCGCCAGGGTGTCCCGCCGCCGGGGACCCCGACGCAGCCCGACCCCCAGGCCCACCCCCACCACCAGGAGCCACGCCAGGGGCAGCTTCCAGGCCAGGGCCCGCAGGTAGTAGTCGTCCTGGCCGTCGGGGGTCAGCACGCCATCCACGTAGATGTTGCCGTGCCCACGGTCGTCGTCGGACTTGACCCAGTCCAGGCCTTCGAGCCAGGGCCGCGGCGCTGGGAGGGGCAGCTCGACCGATGCCAGGGGGGCAAAGGTGCGGGACTGCCAACCGATCTCGGACGCCGTGGTGAAGGTGCCTTCGAAGGCATAGGCGCCGTTCAGGGCCAGCCACGCCGCCAGCGCGAAGGCGGGCAGGGCCCGCAGGGGCCGCAGGCTCCGGGCCAGCAGGCACCAGCCCACGGCCACCAGCCCGTGGATGGGCACCAGGAACACCGCGGTGAACTTGGCCGCCTGGGCCAGGCCGAACACGGCGCCGGCGATCAGGGCTCGGCGGCGGGTCGGCTCTGCGAGGGCTCGTGCCCAGGTCCACGACGCCGCGACCACGAAGAAGGTGCAAGGCAGATCGGTGGTCACCAGGGTGCTGTGGGCCAGCAAGTTCGGCTCCCACGCCACCAGTGCCGCAGCGCCCACCGCAGCCCATCGATCCGACGGCCGCCGCTCCAGGGCCCAGCCGTACACCACCGCCAGGGTGCCGAGCAGCCACAGCAGCTGGGGCAGCCGCGCCGCCCACCAGCGCACCTGGGGGTCCGCGGACTCCAGGAGGAGCCACGGCGCCGCGTTGAGCACGCTCACCGGCATCTTGGAGTTGTCGAAGCGGGACCAGTCCCCGGCGCTCAGGATGCGGCGCCCCATCTCCAGGTGGTTGGGCTCGTCGAAGGTGGGGGTCCAGTGCCACGCCGCGGACGCCCCGAGCAGCACGGCCAGGACCCCGATCAGCACCAGGGCCCAGCGGGGAGTCATCGGGGCGACCCTACCCCGTGTCCGCGGATAGGGGCCTTGCATGAAGATCTCCCGCATCGATCTGTGGCACGTCAAGGTCCCGCTCAAGGCCCCCTTCCATCCCTCCTGGATCCCGGGCTTCGCCCAGACCGAGAACCGCTTCACCCTGGTGCGCATCGCCACCGCAGATGGGGCCGAGGGCTGGAGCGCGGCGCCCGCCATGGGCCAGGAGCGCTCGGGCCTGGGCCAGCTGCTGGGGCCGTACTTCCTGGGGGAGCGGGCCGACGACATCGTCGGGGTGCGCCAGCGGATCCGCGAGATGGGGTACTTGGGCTGGCGCTGCGGCTGGCTGGAAGCCGCCTGCTGGGACCTGGTCGGCCGGGCCCGCGGGGTGCCGGTCTGGGAGCTGCTGGGGGGCCGCGGTGGCCGGGTCCAGCTCTACGCGTCCACCGGCGAGGTCCGCACGGGCCAGGCGCGGGTCGACGAGGTGCTCGCCCGCATGGAAGAGGGCTTCACCGGGGTCAAGCTGCGGGTGCACGCCGACACCCTGGACCAGGACATCGAGCAGCTGCGCAGCACCCGCGCTGGGGTGGGGGACGACGTCATCCTGGGCGTGGACGCCAACCAGGGCTGGCGGGTGGCGGTGGTCGCCGACGCCCCCAAGTGGGACTACGACCGGGCCGAGGCCTTCTGCAAGGCCGCGGCGGACCACGGTCTCCAGTGGGTCGAGGAGCCCCTGGCCATGGACGGCTACGACGACCTGGCGCGGCTGCGGGCGGCCACCACGGTGGACCTGACCGGCGGCGAGCTGAACAACCAGGGCCTGCCCGAGTTCGGCGTCATGATCGAGCGGGGCTGCTACGACGTCTACCAGCCCGACGCCGTGTTCACCGGGGGCATCGCCGAGACCCTGGCCATCGCCCGCCGGGTCGAGGCGGCCGGCTACAAGTACACGCCGCACACGTGGACCAACGGCATCGGCTTCGCCATCAACCTGCAGCTCTACGCCTGCTCCAAGCACCGGGACGTGAAGCTGCTGGAGTACCCCTTCGACCCGCCGGGCTGGCTGCCGCGGGAGCGGGACGGGGTGCTGAAGGAGCCCTGGACCCACCAGGACGGCTGGCTCGACGTGCCCACGTCACCCGGGCTGGGCTTCGAGATCGACCGGGCTGCCTTGGGCCGCTACGGCAAGCACTACTTCACCGCGACCCCGGTGCGGGTCGCGATCTCGGCGGTGCTGGACAAGGGCATCGCCACCGCCAAGGCCCTGGGCAAGGTCCGGGACAAGCGCCTGGCCGACCGCAGCGCAGCGCTGGATGCTGCGACGGTGGACCCGGCCCAGGCGGGTCTCGACGCCCTGGGCATCACGCCTCTCGACGCTGCCTGATCAGCCGCCGACCCGGATCGGGTTGTAGTAGAGCCACGGCACCGGGCGGATCCAGGCCTCGTCGCCGTCCAGGAAGTCGATCAGGTGCCAGGGCGTGATGTCCACCGTGACCCGGTAGACCCCCGGCCCGTCCAGGGCGTGCTCGCCGCAGCCCTCTGCCCAGGGCTCGCCGTCTCTGAGCACCGTGGTGTGGATCTCCGGCGCCCGGGGTCCCTGGGGGGAGTCCAGGGAGAGGGTGTCGCAGCCCACGACCAGCGTGCCGCTGGTGGCGTCGCCGCCGGCCTCGACCACCGTGCCCTCGTCGGTCACCAGGTGCACATCGGGGCTGGCGGGGCGGCCGAAGGCCTCGAAGACCACCAGGTTCCGCCCAGCCCGCAGCGCGGCCTCGAGGGCGGGCGGGTCCGCGCCGTCGGCCAGGAGCCAGTTGGAGAACCATCGGATCATGCGCCGGTAGCTGTCCACCCGCTCGCCGTCTGCCATCAGCATCGGCAGGCTGTTCTGGTGGGCGTCCGTGCCGGCGATGCCGGTCATCGGCCCCCGGGCGCTCAGCGCATCCCAGTGGGCCAGGTTGGGGGCCTGAGGCTCGATGATGCCCAGGAAGACCAGGTCAGGGGTGAGTGTGCCGTACTCGTCCAGGAACACGGCCACGTCGCTGATCCAGCCCAGCCCGTCCAGGCCCAGGTCGTCCTCGCGGATGTTGGGGTCGACCATCGCGTGCAGGTTGAAGGTCTCGGTGCCGACCAGCCCCGCGTCCTGGTGACCGAGCATCTCGTCCCGGGTGCGGCCCTCGGGGTGGGCGACCAGGGTGGTGCCGCCCAGCTCCTCGTAGAGCGCGATGGTGTCGGGGCTGGACCCGTTGTAGGCCACGTCCCGCTCTTCGTCGGTGCCCGCCAGGTGCCGGTCCAGCATCACCGGCATCAGCGCGTCCTCGATGCCCGGAGCCAGCAGCACGCTGTGGCCGTCGGGGCAGGCGATGCGGTTGGCCACAGGGCTCGCCGCGTCGGGCCACGGCTGGTCACCGGCAGCCGTGTCGAGGTGGAGCAGGTCCTCGTAGGGTTGGTACGCCATGTACGACGGGTGGTCGGTGGTCAAGGCGTAGTCCAGGCCGTTGTCGCACAGCGCGGCTCGGAAGTCCGCCAGGCACGCGGCGTTCGGCTCGCCGTCGATGATGCCCTGTCCGTCGCAGGCGTCGTGGGACCACGGCGAGTGCAGGTGGATGATGCCCCGCTGCCAGGTGCGCCCCCGCAGGGTCAGCGTCAGGGGAGGGACCTCGCGGGTCCAGGGCACCGTGTGGGGGGCGGAGTCCGCGGGCACGGTGTCGCCGGTGCAGGCCAGGAGCAGGACGGGGAGCATGGGCTGAGCGTAGCCCGGTCGGGCCGAGTCACGGGAGGCACTGGGCGTCGATCACGTACTTGATGTCCAGGTAGTCCCCAGGACCCCACTCCACCCCTTCGTCCACCAGGAGCACCGGTTGCTCGTAGGCCAGGGACTCCAGCGGCAGCAGGATGGAGTTCATGCGCACCCGCAGGCTGTGCCAGAAGGGCTCGGCGGGCAGGGGGATCAGGCGCACGGGCTCCATGTGCTGGTCCACGATGCCCCGGAGCCACGGCAGATAGCTGTCGTCGCAGATCCCATCTTCCAGGCCCCCGGTCAGGGCGACCGCCGCGCTCACGGCGCCGTCGGTCGGGGGGGCGTCGCAGCCGGCATCGGCCACCAGCCCGTGGACCCGCATCGCCTCGGCGGCGTCCAGGTTGCGAGACCAGTCCTCGAGCACCGCCGTCACGTCGGCGGCCGAGCCCCTGTCCTGGCTGTCGAGCATCCACACCATCAGCGTGCTCCCCGTCCTGCGGAAGCTCGGCTGCTCGGCGAGGGCGCGCTGGGCCCGGTCGAAGGGCTCAAAGGTCAGAGTCGTCTCTGCGGCCGGCGCCAGCCACCCATCCAGCTCGCTGGCCAGAGTCTCGGGAGAGCCCGCCAGGTCCGCCCAGGCCAGCCCGCCATCGGCGTCCAGGACGGCACCGAGGCGCAGGTCGAGCTCCGAGTCGTGCCACGCCTGGAGGGCCTCTGGCAGCTCGTCTCGGAGCTGATCGACGTAGATCCGCTGGTCGCTCGACTCCGAGAGATCAGCGACCACCAACACGTCCACCAGGCCCGACGCCTGCCAGAAGATCTGACCCACCCACTCCGACGTGCAGACCGTGTCGATCGGGGTGCGGACCTGGGGCGCGAACACGTCGTTGGTGGCCACGACCACGTCGATCTGGGCATCGCTGTACCAGTCATCCGGCACCGTGAGCGTCAGGGACTGGCTCTCACCGGGAGCCAGCGTCTGGGCCAGGCTGCCGGCCTGGATCGCGAGGTCCCCTGCTGCGCTCTCTGCCCAGACGCCCTCGAGGCGCAGGGTCCGGTCGCCGCGGTTCGTGAGGGTGCCGGTCCAGGACTGATCGCAGCCGGCGCCGTACTCCAGCAGGTCCGCCCCTTCGACGACGGCTTCGGGGGCCAGGGCCTCTGTGTGGAGCAGCAGGTCGCGGGTCGGCGTGTCGGGATCGTCGGCGTAGACCCGCACGGTGGCGTCGCCGAGCCCCCGCCTCAGCGGGGTCGCGGTGACCTGGAGCGGGGTGGTCTCGCCGGCCCCCAGGGTCAGCGGAAGCGCGTGGTCCAGCGCCACCTCCAGGCCATCGGTCAGCACGACTTCGGCGGCGACGAGCGCCAGCGGGCCGGTGCCCCCGTTCTGGAGCTCGATCTCGTGGACCACCGCGTCGTCCGTGGTGGTGTCGATCAGCCCCAGGTCGACCGCACCGGTGCTCAGCTGAAGGGCTCCGGGGTCTGTGGCGCAGGCGCTCAGGGCCAGCATCATCAGGGGCGTCATCACTTCACCTCGGCGGTGCGCGCGACCCGGAAGCCGAGCCAGTGGTGTTCGTGGGCCGAGCTGTGCCCGTCCCGGTTGGCGACCCGCTGATCCCGGGGGTAGTCGAAGCCGGAGCCGCCTCGGGACGACCGGGAGCGGCTGTTGCGCAGGAGCGGGTCCACGGTGTCTTCCGGGTCGTAGTAGTCAAACGAGTCCTCGACCCACTCGTAGACGTTGCCGGCCATGTCGTAGAGACCCCACCCGTTGGGGGCCAGGGACCCGACCGGGTGGGTGTCGCCGCCGGAGTTGCCGCAGTGCCAGGCCACGTCGTCGAGCGGGGTGCCGTCGCTCAGCAGGATGCCGGCTTCGCAGGACTCGATGGCATCCGGGGGCAGGTCCCCGGCGCTGGGGAAGGAGCCACCGGATCCGGCCCGCGCGGCGTACTCCCACTCGGCTTCGGTGGGCAGGCGGTAGCCGGCGCAGGCATAGACGTCGCCGTTGTCCTCGATCTGGCAGTTGACCTCGCGGCCCTCGCCGTCGCAGGGGTAGCAGAGGGGCAGACCCTCTCGGGCGGACATCCAGTTCAGGAAGGTCGCTGTCTCGTGCCAGTCCGCGGCATCCACCGGGCAGTCGTCGCAGTCGGCGCCGGACTGGTTCACGGCGTAGCCCATCACGGACTCGAACTGGCTGCGGGTGACCTCCAGGGCGCCCAGCTCGAAGGCGCGGGTGAGCGTCACCCACCGGCTGGTCTCGTCCAGCTCGCGACCGGGCTCGTCGTCGGGACTGCCCATCTGGTAGCTGCCGGGTTCGAGCTGAAGCATGGAGATGCCCAGCAGCGCGGCGGCGTCGTCGACCGGCGGCAGGTCGGTGTCCCACACGTCGTCGGGGGTGGTCAGGAGTGCAGCACCGGGGCCTGCGCAAGCCAGGAGGGAGAGGGCGAGCATGGGGGCCTGCAGTGCAGGGGGCGTGCCAGAACCCCGATGGTGCAACGGCGCCGATGTGGGGTCGAGACGCCCCGGTCGGCGCATCCGAGTGGGATGCCGGTCGTCGGCCCGGGAAGAGGTGGCGGTGTTAAGCGCCGGCCGGGCCCCCGTAGCTCAGTTGGATAGAGCGGCGGATTCCTAATCCGTAGGTCAGGCGTTCGAATCGCCTCGGGGGTACCC
>CAZFLE010000115.1:0-23532 GCA_964519895.1 uncultured Enterobacterales bacterium
CGTCGATGATGTCCGGGGGCTGGATGGGCTCCCACATCACCAACGACGACCTGGTCAAGCAGAACCGGCTGGCCGATGAATTCGACGCCGAGCTCACCAGCGAGCCAGGGGTCGACGGGGCCGATCACTACACGGTGGTGCTGGTGCCCAAGCCCGACGCCGCGGTGGTCTGGGGCCAGATCGTGGTCAAGGTCCGGCCGGATCTGATCCCGCTGTCGATCAGCTACCACGACGAGGACCTGTCCCTGGTGCGGACCATGTCCTTTCACGACGTCCAGGAAGTCTCGGGCCAGAAGATCCCGATGCGCTTCCGGGTCGAGCCCGCGGACAAGAGCGGAGAGTTCACGGAGATCACCTACAGCGAGCTGCGGTTCGACGTGGACATCCCGGCGAGCACGTTCTCGCTCCAGGCCCTGAGGAAGTAGGCCCATGCGCTTCACCCTGGCGATCGCGTGGCGCAACCTGTGGCGCAACCCCGTGCGCTCCGGCCTGACGGGCTTCGGCATGGCCGTGGCCGTGGTGATGGTCATGTGGATGGTGTCGTACATGGAGGGCATGTACGGGCAGATCTACGACGTGCTCATCGACCAGAAGCTCGGGCACGTGCAGATCCACCACCCGGACTACCCCGGGCGCTCGCTCATGCACGACACGCTGCCCGACGGCGCCGCGCTCCTGGCGGCTGTCGAGGCGCTGCCGGAGTCGGTCTCGGCCACCGGTCGCCTCACGGGCTTTGGGCTGGTGGGCTCGGCCGAGACCAGCACCGGCGGAAAGCTGGTGGGGGTCGACGTGGCCCGCGAGGACGCGGTCACGAACCTCTCCGCCCGGGTCCGGCAGGGCCGCCTGTTCACCGCCGGGGCGCTGAACGAGGCCGTCATCGGCATCAAGCTGGCCGAGGAGCTCAAGGTCGACCTGGGGGGCGAGGTGGTGGTCATCCTCCAGGCCGCCGACGGGTCCATGGCCAACGAGCTCTACGGCGTGGTCGGCATCGCCAAGACCGGCGACGGCATGATGGACCGGGGCGGGGTCTGGGTCGACCTGGCCGGACTCCAGGAGCTGCTCGCGCTCCCGGACCAGCTGCACGAGGTCCTGGTGCTGGGAAGCGACATGGACCTGGCGCCGGCGCTCTCCGTGGCGGTCGAGGGGGCCGTGCCAGACGATCTGCTGGTGCGCACCTGGTCCGAGACGGACCCGCAGACCGCGCAGATGGCGGGGTTCCAGACCATGAGCCTGGCCATCATGCTGTTCGTGTTCTACGGGGTCGCCGGGCTGGGCATCTTGAACACGATGCTCATGGCGGTGTTCGAGCGCACTCGCGAGCTGGGCCTGCTCCAGGCACTGGGCCTGCAGCCCCGGCGCATCCGACGCATGGTGATCGCCGAGAGCGCCCTGCTGGGCGCGATCGCGACGGCCATCGGCGGCACCCTGGGCATGGGCGTGCAGTACTGGATGGTCAACACGGGCATGGACATGTCGGTGAACGGCGAAGGCCTGGAGTACATGGGCCTGACCCTGGACCCGATCATCAAGGGCGCCTATGACCCGCCCACCACGGTGTTCACGCTGGTCTTCGTGTTCGTCATCTGCATCGGTGCGACGGTGTGGCCGGCGTTTCGCGCCACCCGCATGGACCCGGTCGACGCCATGAGGACGGTCTGATGCGTGGCATCTTGCGACTCGCCGCTCGCAACGTCTGGCGCAATCGCCGCCGCAGCCTGATCACCATGGCGGCGATCTCGCTGGGCCTGGCCCTGATGATCTGGGGTCGGAACCTGAACGCGGGCAGCTACGACGAGATGGTCAAGGTCGGCGTGAGCCAGATGGCCGGGCACGTGGTGGTTCAGCACCCGGACTGGCAAGAGCAGCGCGAGCGGGACCAGCTGGTGCATGCGGCCGCCGCCGTGGCCGACACGCTCAGAGCGGAGTTCCCCCACGCCACCGTGGTCAGCAGGTCCTTTCTTTCAGGTCTGCTCACCAGCCCCAACAACTCGGTGGGCATCGGCCTCAACGCGGTCCAGCCCACCGACGAGGCCAAGGTCGCAGACTGGGCGGCCAAGGTCACCGACGGCGCCTGGCTGGCCGACGACGACAGCCGCGGCATCCTGGTCGGGATCGGGGTGGCCGACACGCTCCAGGTCGACGTGGGCGACAAGGTCGTGTTCATGACCCAGGGCAAAGACGAAGTCACCAGTCGGCTGTTCCGGGTGCGCGGCACCCTGAAGACCGGGTCCAAGGAGCTCGACGGCTTCTTCGCCATCGCGACCCTGCCCGCCGCCCAGGACCTGCTCGAGCAGCCCGACACCGCGCACCAGATCTCGGTCCACCTGCCCAACCCCAAGGAGTCCGAAGCCGCCGCAGTGCGTGCCCAGGGCCTCTTCCCGGGCGACGACGTGGCGGTCATGAACTGGATGGAGGCGATCCCCGAGATCTACCAGCTCATCCAGATGGACCAGCAGTACAACATCTTCTTCATGTTGATCGTCGGCCTGATCGTGGCGGTGGGGGTGGCCAACACGGTGCTGATGGCCGTGATGGAGCGGATCAAGGAGTTTGGCGTGCTGCTGGCCGTGGGCATGAGCCCTCGGCGGCTGGCGACGCTGGTGATGGTCGAAGGATCGGTCCTGGGTGTGCTGTCGGTGCTGCTGGGGGTGGCCCTGGGCGCAGCCTTCACCTGGCCGATGTATGCCCACGGTTGGGACCTGACCGAGGCCATGGGCGAGTCCTACGAGATGTCCGGCGTCGCCATCTCGGCGGTGCTCTACGCCAAGTACGACTGGTTCGCGATGACGCTGTTCGCCGTCGGCGGGGTCGTCATGACCGTGCTCGCCACCCTCTACCCCGCTGCCAAGGCTGCCCGGCTCGAGCCGGTCGAAGCCATGACCCACGTCTGAGGAAGCCCATGTCCATCGTCTCTGTGAGCAGCCTGGAGCGCACCTATGACAGCGGCGCTGTCCAGGTGAAGGCCCTGGACGGCGTGAGCCTGACCATCGAGCCCGGCGAATTCACGGTGCTCATGGGCCCTTCGGGTTCCGGCAAGACCACACTGCTCAACTGCATCGGCGGGCTCGACACCCCCACCGCCGGCACCGTGGTGGTCGACGGCCACGACCTGGGCACGATGTCCAAGGCCGAGCGGTCGGACATCCGCTTGAAGCGCATTGGCTTTGTCTTCCAGGCCTACAACCTGGTGCCGGTGCTGAGCGCCTACGAGAACGCCGAATTCGTGCTGATGCTGCAGGGTGCGGCCGAGGCCCAGCGCAGGCAACAGGTCATGCACACCTTGGCCCAGGTCGGCCTGGGCGGCATGGAGGACAGGCGACCCAACGAGCTGTCCGGAGGCCAGCAGCAGCGCGTCGCCGTGGCCCGGGCCATCGCCGGCAAGCCCGCGCTGGTGCTCGCCGACGAGCCGACCGCGAACCTGGACTCCAAGACGGGCACCGAGCTGGTGGCGTTGATGAAGCGCCTGAACGAAGAGCAGGGCATCACCTTCGTCTTCGCCACCCACGACCCCAAGGTCATGGACGCGGCCCGGCGTGTGGTCCGGCTGGTCGACGGGCGCATCGACTCGGACGAGCGCAGGGAATGATCAGCTGGCTGTTCGTGGCGGCTGCGGGGGCCCAGCTGCAGCTGCACGGCGACACCAAGTCCTTCTTCGTGGTGACGGTGCCCTACGACCACGTGCTCATGCCCGACACGGCGAGCGCCCAGGGCATCGTGGACGGACGGCTCAAGCTCGACGTCCGGGGCGGAGAGCTCTTGCGATTCCAGGCCCACCAGACCCTGACCGCCTGGGCACCGGGGACCGGGGCGGGGAGCACCGGGCTGGGCTCGGCCGGGGTCGAGCTCACGTCAGAAGAGGCCGTGGCCCTGACCTTCGAGCTGACCCCAGACGCCGACGAAGCGGGGGCCATGACCGCGCGAACCCGCACCGATCGGCTCTGGCTGGGCCTTAGTGTGCCGCACCTGGACGTGCGGGTGGGGCGCCAAGCGGTGTCCTTTGGCAAGGGCCTGATGTTCACGCCGATGGACCTGGTGAACCCCTTCACGCCGGCGACGGTGGACAGCGAGTACAAGCCAGGGGTCGACTCGGTGCGGGCTGACGCGTACTGGGGCATGGCGAACCAGGTGACGCTCGTGGCCGCCTATGCGGGGAGCTGGGACGCGGAAGGCATGGTGTTCGCCGGCTATGGCCAGACCACGGTGGGGGTCTGGGACCTGGGCCTCTTCGCGGGGCTGGTCCGGCGGGACCTGGTGAGCGGGGTCGCCGTGGCCGGATCCGTCGGTCCTGTCGGCGTGACCGCCGAAGCCACCGTCACCGTTCCCGCCCAGGCCCTGGACGAGGACCCGTTCGTGCGGGCGACCGCCGGCGGGATGTGGATTCCGACAGAGCGGCTCACGCTGAGCGGCGCGGTGTACTTCCAGTCCAACGGCGCGAGCGATCCCAGCGAGTACCTGGGCAGGTACCAGGAGCCCCGCTACGAGCGCGGCGAGCTGTGGGCCGTGGGGCGGTGGTACGCCGGTCTGAGCGCGGGCTTCCAGGCCAGCCCGACCCTGTCCGCGTCGCTCTTTGCCATCGCCAACCTGGAAGACCAGTCGGCCCTGCTGGGACCCGGGCTGGCGTGGTCGGTCTCGAGCAACGCGGACCTGGTACTCAGCGGGTACGCGGGGGTCGGCCAGAGGCCGGACGAGCTGACCGAAGAAGCGCTGCTCGACGCGGTCTTCGCCGGCCAGGACGTCGAGGACGTGGTCGGGGTCAACAGTGAATTCGGGCTGTTCCCGGCGGTGCTGTTCGCGGAGTGGAAGGCCTACTTCTGAGGCCTGGGGTGGTCAGTCCGCTCCGGATCGGCCTATGGTCCCCGCCCGCCCCGGAGCCCCATGACGGTCCTCCTCCTCCTCGCCAGCGCATGCCAGCCCTTGACCTGTGGTCCTGGCACGACCGAGCTGGACGGCGTGTGCACGGTCATCGAAGAAGGCACGACGGCCACGACGGTCCTCGACTCTGCGGACACGGCGGACACGGCGGACACGGCAGCCTGTGAGCCCGCGAGCCTGTGGTCGGTCACCGCCGAGAACAACCCCGACCTGGTGACCCAGAGCCTCGTCGAGGTCCTGTTGGACGGCATCGACGGCGTCACCCTGCACTGTGAGCAGACCGGGGCGCCCCCTGAGTGGGCCACCTGGATACCCTGGGGCAGCACCTGGAAGTACCTGGACGACGGGATCGGGCCGGGCGAGGGCTGGACGGAGGCGTCCTACGACGACAGCGGGTGGGCCGAGGGCCCTGGGCCACTGGGCTACGGCGAGGACGAGGAGACGGCGCTCAGCTGGGGCGACGACGAGGACGACAAGCACATCACCAGCTGGTTCCGGGCCACCGTGACCCTGGTCGACCCGGGTGACGTGCTCACCGCCGAGCTGAGCGTCCTGCGGGATGACGGCGTGGTGGTCTGGCTGAACGGCCAGGAGGTCCTGCGCGACAACCTGCCCGCAGGTGAGCTGGACGCGGAGACCCTGGCCCTGACGTCGATCACGGGGGGCAGCGAGAGCGATCCCCAGGTGGTGGACCTGGACCCGGCTCTGCTCCTGGCCGGCGACAACCTGTTCGCCATCGAGCTTCACCAGTCCACCCCGACCAGCTCGGATCTGGCCGTGGACCTGGCGCTCCGGGTCTCCCTGCCCCAGGCCCTCGACGAGCCCGGTGAGCAGCACCGGATGCGCTCGGCAGAAGCCGCGCCTGCCCACCGCTTCCTGGTCCAGGGTCTGTTGGCAGACGCGAGCTATTCCTGCACCGCCACCCCGGACTGCACGGCCGAACCGTCGGCCCCCTTCGAGCTGGCCACCGCGGCGCTGCCCGAAGGTGTGCCCCGGCTGGACCTGGTCGTGCCCGCGACCGCGACGGCGTGGGGTGCCTATGCGCTCGTCAACCACGGCCGTCCCTGCTCCGGGGACGACCAGAACCGCCTGCTGATCGTGGACCACGAGGGCCGGGTGCGCTGGTACTTCACCCCCGAGGGCCTGGACCAGGGCTCGACCATCGACATCGAGTCCCAGTACCTGGGGGACGGCGTGATCGCGTGGGGCGGCGGGGACCGGGACGAGGGCGACCCACAGCTCGTGGACCTGTCCGGGGAGATCCTGTACACCGCGGCCTACCCCGACGCCGGCCCGCACGTGTACCACCACGACATCGAGGTGGGCGACGCGGGCACCATCCTGGGCATCATCAACACCGACGAAGAGCAGGGACCCCAGTCCTGGGAGGGCTTCGGGCTGGTGGAGCACGATCCCGAGACCCTGGAGGTCCTGTGGGAGTGGACGTCGATGGAGGCCGTGCTCACCGGGGACCTGGCGCTCGGCGGGCGGGACCCCTGGCACGCCAACAGCATGGCGGTGGTCGACGACGCCGAGGGCGAGTCGGTGTGGGTCAGCTTCCTGACGACCAACGAGATCGTGCGGATCGACCGGGCGACCCGCCGCATCGTGTGGACCCTGGGCCCCGGCGGGGACTTTGCCCTGGTGGACCCCGACGGCAATGCGCTGCCCGACAGCGCCTGGTTCTCGGGCATGCACGCCATCGACGTCGACCCCAACGGGCACCTGATGGTCTACGACAACGGCCAGGAGCTGGCGCGGAGCCGGGCCCTGGAGCTGGCGCTGGACACGGCAGCCGGCACCGCCACCCTGGTCTGGTCGTTCCAGGAGGACGACTGGTACGAGCCGATCTGGGGCGACGCCGACACGCTGGACAATGGCCACAAGCTGATCAACATGTCCCACGCAGAGTGTTGGGGCGGCACCCGCGGACACCTGGGTGCGCTGGTCGAGGTGGACCCGGTCGACGACACCATCGTGTGGCGGGTGGCGTTCTCCGACGAGGACGACTCCAGCTACCGCAGCCAGAAGCTCGACGGGTGCGAGGTGTTCGCCAATGCGACACTCTGCCCCGAGCTGCTCGAGTAGTCCTGGAGGACCCCGATGATCCTGCTGTCGATGGCCCTCGCCTGCAGCGGCGAGACCGATCTGGGCGAGTGCCCGACCTACATCGCGTGCGCCGAGGCGACGGGCACCCCCACCGCGACCCTCGAGGCCACCTATGGCGAAGAGGGGCTGTGCTGGGAGGAGTCCGACGAGGAACAGACCCTGTGCCGAGCAGCCTGCAGCGACGGGATGTTTGGACTCGCCCAGCTCTACCCGGACGAGCCCGCCTGCCAGGGTGGCAGCCAGGAGGTCGGGCCGGACTGCGGCGAGATCATCGCGACGGGCGACGACGTCGGCAGCGTGCCCGAGGACTTCACCCTGGTCGACCAGGACGGCAACGACGTCAGCCTGTACGACTACTGCGACCAGGCCGTGCTGCTGTGGTGGGCGCCGCTGTGGGAGGGGGGCTTCTCCAGCACCGCAGCCGACTCCGAGGTGCTCCAGACCACCTACGGCGACCAGGGCCTGCAGGTCCTGGGTCTGGTCTTCGAGGACGGCAACGGCGACCCGGCGACCCAGGGCGACGTGGCGTCCGTCGCGGACAGCCTGGGCGTGTCCTACCCCCTGCTGGCCGACCCGGACATGGAGGGGGTGCGCTTCGAAGAGGACAACTTCGTGCCCAGCCTGACCCTGTTCGGGCCCGGGCCCGAGGTCTTGATCCGGGACGACAGGATCGACAACGACGACATCGAAGAGGCCTTGCCCTGAGAGGACTATCGAAAGTGATCGCGGGAGGTCGGGGTGGCTCGGGTGCCCGTCAGGTCGAACGCCAGCGGGTCCGCCGCCACGGGGGTCAGGAAGAAGCGCCGGTGGTTCACGTAGGCGTCAGCGCCCAGCGGGCCTGGCAGGAAGCCCGAGGGCCAGTCGGCATCCAACAGGCGGCTCGCGGTAGAGATCACCAGGTCCTCGCCGGACGCGGTCCGGACCTGCCAAGCCAGCACGTCGTCGGCGACTCCGATCAGCAGGAGCCGGGCGTGGGCCCACTGGGGTCGACCCTGGAGCAGGACCAGCTTGGCCCGCTCCACAGCCACCGGGTCCAGTCCCGCGTCCAGGACACGCAGGCACTCGGCGAGCTGGGCGGCCCCGAAGAGTGAACGCACCGTCCAGGCCTCCCGCGGCCCCGGATCCGGCAGGCCGCCGATGCCGTAGACCACCCGCTCGAAGCGAGCGGCCACCGCGCCCGCCAGATCCTGCCAGTGGACCTCGGCCCAGCGGGGCCACATGTGCAGCCACTCCCGGCGCGCCAGGTCCACCAACACAGACGTTCGCGCGACCCGGTTCGTGTGCCCGCAGGCCGGGCAGTCGACGGCGTTGAGCCGCCCAGCCGCAGCTTCCGTGCGCAGGGTTGGGTGTCGGGCCATGTTGCCCACGACCACGACGCGCAGGTGGACCCGGACACCGCAGGCCGAGCAGTCCAGCTGGGTCGGCAGCAGGGTGCTCATGACTGGGTCTGGCCGGTCTCCTTGCCCAGGTCATGGCGACCGTGGACCTTGTCCTGGAACTGCTTCTCCAGGGCCGGATCCCGGGCCTTCAGCAGACCGCCGACCTGGCCCCCAGGCTGGTCCGCGTCGGCGTAGAAAGTGGCGTAGGCCTCGGCGAAGTACTCGGCGGGGGAGTACATCATGTAGTCGCTGACCCGCTTGTCGTAGAGGGCCTGGGGGACCGAGTACCACTCTGGGCGGCCCTTCTTGGCCGCGTGGTACATGCGACCGGCGACCGGCAGTGCAGCCCCCTTGTAGCGGCCGCCCTCGTCGCTGGCGCGGGCGACCATGAAGTGGATCAGCGACTCGCCCGAGACCTTGGCCCACAGCTCGGCGGACATGGCGGCCTGGAGGTTGGCGGGGCTGAACTCCGTCTCCTCGCAGGTGTCGAAGGCCGCCTGGAGCGCTTGCTCCTCGGCGGTGCTGAGGGACGCCTGGAGCGGCATGGCCGGGACGAGCACGCTGCCCAGGATGTCCGACAGCGACTTGTCCAAGCGCCAACCCAGCTGGAACATCCAGCCCCCTTCTGAGTCCCAGCCAGCCTTCTTGGCGACGTTGTGTCCGACCTCGTGACGCAGGGTCGAGTTGAAGACGTTGAGGCCCAGCAGTGGGTTCTGGTTGTCGCTCTCGCTGCTGTCGCTCAGGCCGTGCTCCGGGTCGGCCATGGTCAGGTGCATGAACCCGCCGCCACCCAAGCTGGGACCGCTGTCCCCGCGCTGGATGGTGGCGATGTCGGTGAAGTCGGCGCCTGGAAGCTGCTCCGCGACCCGCCACATCTGCACCACGTCGGTCTTGGACCAGGACGCCGAGCCGATGGCCGTGAGGGTCTGACCGAAGCGCTTGCGGAACAGGACGCTGATCTCCCGGTCGTCTTCGGCCGCCATCAGCTGGACGTAGAGTTTGCGCTGCACTGCAGCGTCGGTGGCTGGCCCGTCGGGGAGCTCCTCGAGCCACTTCAACAGGTCACCCGCCTGGACGTGGGCCGCCCGCTCCTGGGTGGCGTCCGCCGTGTCCTCGACCAGCGCCTGGAGCTCGGCCAGCCGTGCCGCACCGGCACGCTCGGTGATCCAGCTGCCCACCTGGGGCAGAGCATCCAGCACATAGGACAGGTTCCCCGGATCCCGCCCAAGGGAGCCCAGGAGCGCGACCGGATCCCCCGGCAGCTTCTTCAGCAAGGCGAAAGCCAGCTCGTCCTCGAGCACCGGGAGCACCATGGCGCCGGGGAGGCCTTCGACCAAGGTGCCCCAAGCCGCCAGGTCGAAGGTGCCGGACGCGTCCAGCTGCCGGACACACTCGCCAAGGGTCAGGCCACTGCCTTCGAGCATGGCGGGGGCGGCACGAGGGCCGACCCGCTGCACGAGCGTGGCGAGCAGCGGACTTCCAAAGGCCAAGGCCACTTCGGCCTCGGGCGAGGCCCCGAACAGGTTGCCGGCGTCGGCCCGGATGCTGTCTGCCGAGCGCGCGGGGTCCGCGATGCGGCGCCTGAGCTCGTCGAGGGTCTCGGCCAGGTCCTGGGCCCCGCCACCGCCCTCTTCCTTGAGCTGCAGCGCCGCCGCTGCGTTGCCATGTCCGGCTGCGGCCCCGCTGGACTGCTGGGCAGCGTCGGCCGGGGCCACGCTGGTCTGCGCTGGTTGGTGACCCTGTCCGCTCACGACGCCTCCAATCGGCTCCATCGGTCAAACGGGGCCTGGACTGAATCCTCTCACCCGGACGGGCTGTCCACGCCAGCTTCACCGCCTGGCCAGCGCTTCGACCCTCTCCCGCCGCGGGTCGTCGCCCAGCTCTCGGGCCACGTCTGCCAGCTCGGTCAGACCCTGGGAGACATCGCTGCCGGCGGTGCCGAGGCGCTGGACCAGCGCGACCAGCTCCGGCCAGACGCCATCGAAGCGGTCCGTCTCACCGAGCCGCAGGAGCAGTCGCAACTGGAGCAGCAGGCCGCTGACCAGGTTCACCACCCGGCCCGCCCGGCGCAGGATCGGGATCGCCCGGGCCAGCTCGGCGAGCGCCTGGGCGTGCTGTCCCCGCTGGGCCAGGATGTAGGCGAGGTTGAGGATCGGCAGGCCCGCGTTCGGGAAGCCCCCCTGGCGTGCCTGCTCGGCGGCAGCCCGGTGGAAGGCCACGGCCTCGTCCAGGCGCCCAAGGTGTCCCAGCGCGACACCGGTGTTGGTCAACAGGCTGAAGCGCACGGTCGGGTTGCCCTCGGCGTAGCGCAGGGCCTCGCGGCCCGCCTGTTCGGCGGCCTTGCGCTCGCCCCGAGCGTTGTGCACCAGGGTCGCCGCGACGCCGAGCCGAGCCCGGGCGAGTGTGGGCAGACGGTCCAGCAGAGCCCGGGCCCGCTCCAGCTCGGCCAGGGCCTCGTCGGTGTCCCCGAGGCGGGCGAACCAGGACACCCGGTGTATCCGGCACATGAAGCAGCCCCGCCAGTCCTGGCGCGCCGTCAGGGCCTGGAGGGAGTTGGCGTGACTGTCCAGAGCGGCCTGGTGGTCGCCGCTGCGTGCGAACAACACCGCCTCGTAGCGCTGGATGGCCAGCAAGCACGCCGCGTCTTGGGCTTGTTCGGCCAGGCCCCGAGCGGTGGCCAAGGCCTCCCAGGAGACCTGGTTGGACACCGTGGGGCCCAAGAGCCGGCCCTTCCAGTACCAGTACCAGCCCCACCGGGCATCGTCGGGCGCGTCCAGGGCATCCAGGGCCTGGTGCACGTCGGCCAGCACCGCATGCATCCCGCCGCGACGGCCCGCCACCACCGCACCATCGACCGCTTCGAGCAACAGGTCCGCGGCCCGGTCCGGTTCGCCAGACGCCAACAGGTGGAACCCCAGTCGGCGGCTGGCCTGAGGGTCGCCGGTCTCGACGGTCCCCTGGAGCCAGTCCACGCAGCGTTGGTGGTGCTGACGCCGCCGGCCGGCGCGCTCGGCCATCGCCAGCAGGGCCTCGCGCACCATGCTGTGTTCGAAGCGCCAGCCGATGGCCGCGGGCTGGGCCAGGCGTGCGGCGACCACCCGCTCCTCGACCTCTGCCAGGGGGGCTCCGGGCGCCGTCACCTGGGCCCAGGCCGCTCGGTCCACCTCGAGCCCCAGGCACGCCGCCGCCTCGAGGGCGATCTGTCCCGCCAGGGGATCGGGCAGCCCGTCCAGGATGCGTGCGACTCGGGCCTCCCAGATCCGATCCAGGGACTCGGGCAGCGGGGCCTGCGCCCCGGCCTTCAGGCGCAGTCCTTCTGGCGTGGCCTCGATGCGGCCACGGCGGACCTGGTCGTTCAGCAGCTGCACCGCAAAGGCCGGATTTCCGCGGGTCCGGGGGGCCAGCTCGTCGGCCAGATCCGCAGCGGCGTCCAGGCCCTGGAGGAGGAGCTGGTGCACTTCGGCCAAGGCCAAGGGCGCGAGCCGCAGGGTGAGCCCTGCGCGCTCCTCCAGCTGTGCCAGCAGTTCGGCGGACTCGTCGCCCTTGCTCCACGCGTCGTCGGCCGACGTGAGCACGATCAAGATCGCGCCCTCGCCCAGGGACAGCAGGGTCTCGACCAGCTCCAGCCCGAGCTCGCCGAACTGCACGTCGTCCAGGTGCAGGACCAGCGGATGTCGCCGTGCGGCGTCCAAGAGCACCCGGGCCAGAGCGCCGGAGGTCGGCGCCGGGCCGTCGGCCAGGAATTGGACCAGTCCCGGCTCCAACAGCGCCGTGGCCAGCGCCCGCCCGGACGTCCCCGAAGGCTCGAAGCGTGCGCGCAGGACCGATGCCACCCCCTGCTCCTCGGCGAGCTCGCCGAGCCACCTCGCCAGCCGGGTCTTGCCGGTGCCCGACGCACCGCGGATCGAGACCAGGTGAGGCTGCCGGTCCACGAGGGCGGCTCGGAGCTCGGACCAGAGCACGTCCCGCTCGGCCTCCCGGCCGACCAGGGGCACCTCGCGCAGTCCCTGCAGGCTGAGCCCGAGACCCGGGAGCTCCCGCTGCAGTCGCTCGGCGCGGGCCTCGCCAGCGCGCTGCCGCCAGGACGCCGGCACCGGTGGCGACGGTGGCCAGGGAAGTCCACGGCCCCCATCGAGCTCGTCGAGGGCCCACGCCAGGTCAGCTGCACGCCGGGGTCGGGCGCGAGGATCCGCCGCCAGGAGCAGACAGATGAGCTCGGACAGGCCTGGGGGCGCATCCGCTGGCAGGACCGGCGGCTCGGCGGGGTACTGGGCAAAGGCCCAGGCCTCGGCTGGAGACAGGCCGTCTGGCAGCAGGACCTGGCCGGTCAGCAGGTGACAGATCATCCGCCCCAGGCCGAAGAGATCCGTCCAGGGTCCGAGCTCTCGCCAGGCCCCCTGGAGCTGCTCGGGTGCCATCGTGGCCAGGTTTCCCCGCAGCTTGTCGCTGCGCCAGGTGGTCAGCTCAGCCCGGTCCAGGGCGACCCCGAAGTCCGCCAGCATGACCCGGTCCCCCCGCAGCAACAGGTTCTCGGGCTTGAGGTCCAGGTGCAAGACCCCTCGGGCGTGGGCATGGGCCAGGGCCGTCAGCACCTGGGCCAGGACGTCGCGGACCTCGTGCCAGGGCCGCGGGCCGACCCGCGCCGCGAGACTCCCGTCGGCCTGCTCCATGGCGAACCAGGGCTGTCCCCGCAGCAGCTGCCCGCCGGCGCGAGCCGCCTCGTCGGCGCTCACCGTGCCCTGCTCGAACAGGCGCACGATGTGGGGATGACGCAGGCCGGCCAGGGCGCGGATCTCGCGCTCCAGCCAGCGGTCCTGGCCGGTGCGAACGCCCGCCAACACCTTGACGGCCACCGAAGCACCGAGGGCCGTGGTCGCTGCCCACACGATGCCCTGGCGGCCGCGGCCCAGGGGCCGCACCAGACGGAACGGACCCAGGGTGGGCTCGGGACGACGACGCACGCCCGGAATCATGACACTCCGGCGTCCGTAGACGTCACTCCTTGAAGACCGCCACCTCGTCGAGCGCTTTGCGCCGTAGATCGGGCACCAGGCAGTCCGGGGCTGGGTAGCCGATGGGAAACAGGATGCTCGGCTGTTCGCGCGCAGGGCGGTCCAGGATCTCGTTCAGGAAGCGCATGGGCGATGGCGTGTGGGTCAGGGTGGCCAGACCCATGCGATGCAGGGCCGCCACGAACAGGCCGCAGGCGATGCCCACGGACTCCTTGACGTAGTAGTTCTGGATGCGCTCGCCGTCGGGGCCCACGCCGTGCTGTTCGGCGAACACCACGACGATCCAGGGCACGATCTCCAGGTAGGACTTGTCACTGTCCGTGCCCAGCGGCGCCAGGGCTTCGCGCCAGGCCGGCGGCATCCGGCCACCTTCGTAGTTGCGGCGCTCCTCCGCCTCGGCGCCTTGCCGGATCTCCTGCTTCACGGCGGGGTCGCTGACCGCGACGAAGCGCCAGGGCTGCCGGTGGGCCCCGCTCGGGGCGGTGGATGCCGACCGGATCGCCAGCTCGATGCAGGCCCTGGGCACGGGATCCGAACGGAAGGCCCGCACGCTGCGGCGACTGTCCAGCTCGTCGAAGAGCGCCTGGCCCCGCGCGAGGGCCTGCTCTGGCGGCACCCGCTCGGGTGCGTAGGGCACGTAGGGGTGGCCGTCGACCAGGACCCGCTTCACAGCAGCGCGTCCCAGCCGCGAAAGCCCGTGGTGAGCGCCACGCCGTCGCGCTCCAGCACCGGCCGCTTGAGCAACATCGGGTCGGTAGCGAGGGCCTGGACCCAGCGCTCGTCGGACCAGGTCGACTTGTCCGCGGGCAGGGCGCGGTAGGAGCCCCCGCTGGTGTTCTTGAGGCGCTTGGCACCGCCCAGGGCCTCGACCCAGCCAGCGATGCGGGCCGCGGCCGGCGGCGTCTGGCGCACGTCGACCCAGGTGTGGGCATGGCCCTGGGCGTCGAGCCACTTGCGGGCCTTGCGGCAGGAGTCACAGGTCGGGATGCCGTAGACGGTGAGCACGTTCACCTCCTGAGGGACCTGCTATCCGGCGGGCGTGGATAGGATGGCGCGGGCGCCACGACGGGAGCGCGAGATGGCTGGAGACCTGGAGAACCTGCTGATCGCCGTGGGAGAGGGCACCGCAGAAGGACCGGTCGCTATCACTTGGGGGGTGCACGCGGGGATCCGCGGCGCCACGTGGACCACCGTGTTCTCGGACGGTCGCGTCCAGGTGCGGCGCCAGGCCGAGCCCGAGGACGAGGTCTCGGTGTACGGCCCGCTGGGGCACGACGCCGTACAAGAGCTCGCCAGCACGATCCTGACCTACGACGTGCCCCACCTGAAGCTGCCGCCGCCCCAGGACCCGGCCCACGTGCTCAGCCTGGAGGTCAGCGGGGGTACGGTGTCGTGGCAGCAGCTGTACAGCCGCCTGGCGATCCAGGAGACACCGCAGCTCTTGGACGTGCAGGCCACGTTCTCGCGGCTCCTGGAGCAGGCCCGGGCGGCGAGCGAGGTGGCCGATCGCCCACCCGCCGAAGTGGCGCCGCTGACCGTCAAGACCAGCACCCTGTTCACCATGACCGCCGTGATCGGCGGCCTCATGACCTGTGGCCTGGTGGGCGTGATGCTGTGGGTCGTCTCCCGATCCATGCCGCGCACGATGGATGGCCTGGGCCTACGCCTCCGCAACGGCCGGCGCTACGCCTGGAAGGACCTGACCCTGCGCAAGCGCGTGGCGGCCAACGATCCGAGCCTGGTGATGGGCTACGACCTGCTGACCCAGGACGGCCGCGGGATCCGGCTGGCGGCGGGGGCCTTTCACGACGGCGAGGCCGTGGTCCGCTACGCCCTGGACCGGATGGCCCAGGCCGACCCCGAACAGGGTTAGACGCCGGGGCGTATGCTCCTGGCCCTCCTCGGCGCGTTGATCCCAGTCGCAGGCGGCATCGCCGTGGGCTGGTTCGTGGGCGAGCGCGAAGCATGGATGGGACCGGCCCGGGTGTTGGCGCTCGTCGCGGCGGTGGCCGTGGCAGCGCTGGTCTTGCTCCCGGAGTCCGCCGAGACCGTGGGCTGGGTGGGCTCGCTGGGCGCCTTTGCCGCGGGGCTGCTGGCACCGTGGCTGCTCGAGCTGGGTGCGGTGCGCGCGGGCCTGGATCTGCACGGCAGCTCAGCTCTGGCCTTGGGCGGCGTGGTCCTACACCAGGGGGTCGATGGCTTCGAGATCGGCGCGAGCCACGCCCTCCAGGCGGGGGCTTGGGGGGTCACGGTGGCGATCGCGATCCACAGCGTGCCGCTGGTCTCGGCGCTCGTGGTCGAGCTGGGCGGAAGCTGGCGGATTGCGGTGCTGTTGCTCGTGGGCACGGCGGTGGGCGTGGTCGTCGGCTTCTCGGTGCCCGGTGCGGCCCCTGGCCTGGTCGCGTGGCTGCCCCCCATCGTCGCTGGGCTGCTGGTCCACCTGCTCTTGCACGATCTGGGACACTGGGTGCCGGGCCACCGGCACGAGCCCCCGGAGAGCTGATGTTCTGGCTGCTGTGCACCACCGCCCTGGCCCTGCGCCGCCGCCGGTAGACTGTGGCTGTGACCCCGATCCTGCTCCTGGTGGCCTGCACGGGTGGTTCGGCCACCGACACGACCGGGTCGGTCCCCTCGGAGACCGGCGAAACCCCCGCCACGACGGGGATCGTGGACAGCGCGACCGACAGTGCGCCGCCCCCGAGCTACGCGGGCACGCCGCCGGCCGAGGCCCTGGGCCTGCCCGAGTTCACCGTGTCCAACCAATACGGCCTGATGCGGTCCGCCGACTACCTGGAGGGGAGCCCGGTGGCCCTGTGGTTCTTCACCACCGGCTGGACGGACTGCTGAGAGGAACAGGGTCGCGGGTACCGCGACAGGCACCACGAGTTCGAGGCCCTGGGGGCCAAGGTGGTCGGCGTGGGCATCGCCGACACGGACTGGACCTTCGAGTGGACCCAGACCGACGGCCTGCAGTACGAGCTGTGGAGCGACCTGGAGCTGGTGATCGCCAAGCACTACGGCGCGATCGACAGCGACGACGCGACCGATCCCCTCCGCTACGCCTTCCTCATCGGCCCCGATGGCCAGGTGATGCTGGAGTACAAGGAGGACCTGGTGCTGGGGCCCAAGCCGGGGGACCTGCTGGACGACCTGCGGTTGTTGAGCGGGGGGTGACTGGGGAGGACCCCCTGGAGGGACGAACGTCCGTACTTCGGACCTTGGTCGCCTCCAACTGAGTTGGGGGGCCCAAACGTCCGAAGTACGGACGTTCGTCACCCTGGAGCGAGACGAGAGTCCACCCACTACTGCCCGACGACAGTGCCCTTGCGCGCCTCCAGCGCCTCCACGATCTCCAGCCACACCGGCAGCGCCAGGCTGGCGCCGGTCGCCTGGGGCCCCAGGGGCACCCGCTGGTCGCTGCCGATCCAGACAGCGACCGTGTGCTGGTCCGTGTACCCCACGAACCAGGCATCGCTGGGGCCGTCGGTGGTGCCTGTCTTGCCCGCGCGCAACCGGTCGGGGTGGTACGCGGCGCGAGCGGTGCCGCTGCGCACGACCTCGCGCAGGGCCTGGTCGAGCTCGGCGGCGACCTCGGGCGAGAGCGCCCGCTCGGGCGCGGGCGTCCGCGGCAAGGGCACGACCTGCCCGTGCCAGTCCACGACGGACTTGACCAGGACCGGCGTCACTGGGACGCCCCCGCGAGCCACGGTGGCGTAGCCCAGGGCGTTGTCCATCAGGGACAGCTCCCGCGTGCCCATCGCCAGAGTGTCGTGGTCGACCAGGCGGGTGCGCACCCCCATGTCACGGGCCAGCTGCAGCACCCGGGCGTGGCCCACACGCCCAGCCAGCCAGGTGGCCGTGTTGTTGTCGCTCCGGGCCAGGGCCCGCCGCAGGCTGTAGCGGGACCACCACAGGCCGCCGAGCTGCCGCCGGGACTCGGGCTCCCGCCGCACGGCCCGGTGCCCCTCGGACAGCGCCGCCGCCCACACATAGAGCTTGAAGCTGCTGCCCGGCTGCCGCTTGCTGCGCGTGGCCCGGACCAGGCCGCCCAGGTGGTCGTCCCGACCCCCCACCAAGGCCAACACCTCGCCCGTGTGGTGATCGAGCACCACCGCAGCGCCCTGGGCCCACGCCCCTGGGTTCAGCCGGACGCGGTCGTCGGCCACCAGACACACCGAGTAGACCTGGGCGGGCTGGACCACGTCCTCGAAGGGACCTGGGGGGGCGCCATCGATCCGGCGCACCTGCCGACGCTCTTCGCCGTCCGCCAGCTGGAACACCAGGTTCGACGTCCGCAGGCCCGACTCGGCCTGCCAGACCGCCAGGAAGCAGTCGTCGGGCTGGGGGTAGACCGGATGGCCATCGCCCCCGTGCCGCAGTCCCGGGGCGTTCCTCAGGAAGGGGCCCCACTGATCCGGCTCCAGGATGGCCACGGGTCCCAGGAGCCCCTGCTCGGACTCCAGGCGGGCCAGAGCGCGATCGACAGCGCCCTCGGCCTGCTTCTGGATCCCCCGGTCCAGGGCCAGGGTGGCCCGCAGGCCCCGCTGGTAGCGGGACGACCCGAGCGCCCGTGCCAGGGCCCTGCGGGCCTCGGTCGCATAGGCCTGGGCCTGGCGGGCGGCCCCGGCGACGATGCCCAAGGGCTCGGCCTGCCAGCGGGCCAGCGCCTCCTCCTCCAAGACCCCCTGGGCCGCCATGGCCGCCAGCACCCGGTTCCTCCGCTGCAGCGCCCCGTCGGGATCCTTGCGGGGCCAGTTCCGGCTCGGCGCCCGGACCCCGCTGGCCAAGGTCGCCGCCTGGGCGGGGTCCAGCTGGGCCGCGGGCACGGCGAAGAGGTCCTCGGCCGCGGCGTCGAGCCCGTGGTTGCCACCGCCCAGGTAGACGTAGTTCAGGTACAGCTCGAGGATCTCGTCCTTGGTCCAGGCCCGCTCCAGCCGCCACGCCAGCAGCGCTTCCCGGGCCTTGCGCCACCAGGTGCGCTCCTGGCCCGTGAGCAGGTTCTTGACCAGCTGCTGGGTCAGGGTGGACCCGCCCTCCTTCACGCCCCCGGCCTTCAGGTTGACCCAGGCCGCCCGCGCCACGGCTTGGGGGTCGACCCCGTCGTGCAGCCAGAACCGGCGATCCTCGGCGGCCAGAAACGCGGCGACCGTGTGATCCGACAGCTGCGCCACCGGCACCGGCTGGCGATGCTCGGCGTGGTCGACGTCCACCACCAGCCCATCCCGGGCCCGCAGCACCATGCTGGTGGGCAAGGTCTCCGGGTCGAGGGCCGCGACCTGGGCGTCGAGGGTCTCCAACACCTCCCCGGCGGATCGGACCGCCCAGCTGCCCACCAGGGTCGCCACCCACAGGCCCAGAGCCAGCCGCCCCACCGTCACGCGCAGACTTCTCCCCGGAAACCGTGCATCCACAGGGCCCCCCCAGGATCGAAGGGGCCATTCTGCCCGAACCCCAGGTGCGGATCGAGGGGGAAGTGACCCCGGGGCCTACTCCGGTGGGGTCAGCGCCACCGCCACGTGCTCGCCGGGCCCCACGTAGAACCGCTCCTGGTGGTCGACGGTGTCCCACTCGCCAGCGACCGAGACCCCCAGGGTTCCGATCATGGTGGTCGAAGTGGTGCGCTCGTTGGCCAGGACGACGGTCCAGTCCTGGTCGCTGGGCAGGCTGAGTGCGGTCGTTGCCGGAGCGGTGAGCCGCTCGACGTCCACCGCCTCGAAGTCATCGCCGGCGACGAACAGCGCGTAGTTGTCGCTGTCCACCACGAAGCGGGTCAGCCGGCCGCCGTCATGGGCCACGGTCGCGGTGCCGAACCAGGCGCTGGCCCAGACCCTGTTGGCCTCGAGGTCCACGTCGATGGTGAGCTCGGCGTCGCCCCCGGGCCCGTCGATCTGGGCGACATCGAGCCCAGCCGGGACCAGGGCATCGAGCCACTCGTCCAGGGTCAACGTGTCCGAGTCATAGGGCCACGAGTGGCTCTGGCGGCTGTCGTCACTGTTGGAGGGGTAGCTGCCCAGGGGGTGATCGACCCGCCAGGCGTAGTCGTTGGCCTCGCCGAGCACCAGGTCCACGCGACCGTCCAGGTCGGTGATGGCCACGGTGTTGGGCCACCAGTAGGTGTCGTAGCCGTAGACCTCGGCCCGGCCAAAGGTCGTGATCCGGGCGCCGTCCAGGGGCCAGCCGTCCTCGTCGGTCATCGAGACCTCCAGGGTCACGGACTTGCCGTAGCTGTCGGTCCGCTGGCGCACGAGGGTGTCGCCGCGGGTCACGCTGATGGCCTGGACGCGGTTGCTGCTCGGGCTCACCGTGTCGCTGGCGCCGGGGTAGACGGTGTCGCGGGTGTCGTCGCAGTCACCGTCCAGGATGCTCACGCCGTCCAGGTCGGCGTCGGTGTCGTCGGTGCCGTCGTCGGCGACGCCGTCGCAGTCGTCGTCCTTGGCGTTGTCGGTCTCGGGGGCCCCAGGGTAGGCCAGCGGGTCGGCGTCGTTGCAGTCGCCGTCGGCGATGCTCACGCCGTCCTCGTCGTAGTCCCCGTACAGCATGTCGTCGGTGGCGTCGCCGCCGCCGTTGTCGGCCAGGCCGTCGCAGTCGTTGTCGAGCTTGTCGCTGGAGCGGTAGTAGTCGCCGTTGGCGTCGGCGTAGTAGTACCAGTGGCCCACGTAGGTATTGACCGGCTCCCACTGCATCCAGCCGTCGTCCCAGAACTCGTTCCACGTGTGGTCGTTGCCCCAGGCGCTGACGTTCTGGCTCGGGATCAGGGCCGTGCGGGCCGCCGCACCGGTGATGTCGCTGTGCTCGCCGCAGTTGCCGTACACCAGCGCGTAGACCGAGTTGGGCTGCACGCTGCGGACCTGGCCGCTCTGGGCACCGAAGTTCATCGCGTCCAGCACGAACTGGATCAGCGCCCCCACAGCACCGTTGTCGGTCCGGCTGTAGAGCTGCTCGGCCCAGAGCACGTCGATGTCTGCGAGCACGTCCTCCAGCACGATGCAGGTGGTGTCCGCCGGGCAGTCCTGGGCGGCTCCGGACCACAGGAAGTCCCGCCAGAACCGCCCCAGCTCCGGCGTGGTGGGGCACTGGCTGCTGCCACAGGCGTCCCAGCCGTCCACGTACATCGGGGACTCGTCCTCGATGCGGGGGTGGACCACGTACCAGTACCAGGTGTCCCGCTCGATGGTGCGCTCGACCACCTGGTCCCCGGACTGGATCCGGTAGGTCGCCACCGTGTAGTAGTCCGGGTCGACCCCGGGCTCGCCCACGTCGACGATCTCGACGTAGTCCAGGGCCGGGTCGTGGGCGTAGATCAGCTGGGCGTTCTCGAGGAGCAGCTGGGGGTAGAACCAGCTGGCCGCCAGGACCTCGGGACTGGTGTGGGCGATGGTGAAGGCGATCTCGTCCCAGGTCCAGGGCTCGTCGTTGTCCACGATGAGCAGGGCCAGGTCGTCCTGGAGGGTGGCGCCCAGGCGGTCGAAGGCCACGACCAGGTCGTCGGCGAGCCAGGCGGGGCTCAGCCCGATGGCTTCGACGGCCAGCGCGGTAAGGGCCAGGGCGTCCTCGTGCAGGGCCAGCCCTGGTGCGGGGATGACGGGTTCGTCCTGGATCGCCGGCTCGGGGTCGCAGGCCATGAGGGTCACGAGGAGGAGGGTCGACATGGTGTCAGTCCTGGGCGAAGGGCGCGCCCTCTGGGTCTACCTTGCGGTACAAGGCCCATGCAATGTGGATGTTGACCCTGCTGGCCTGTGCCGACGCGCTCGAATCCCGTCCCTTCCCCGACGGACCGCCGCTCTTCGACTCCACGATCGACTCGGCGGACACCGCAGCCGAGACCGACACCGACACCGACACGGACACCGACACCGACACCGACACGGACACCGACACGGACACGGACACCGACACCGACACGGAGCCCTCGGGTCGCCCGCAGGCCTGCTACCTGGGCTCTGACCGCTCGGGCACGACCTGTGTGGACGTGGTGGACTGGAGCGCCGGCTGGGGCTCGGACTACGACTACCCGGATCCTTACAACGGCTCGGCCCAGTACATCGCGCCCGTGCGCTTCGTCGATCTGGACGAGGCGTCGGCGTCGCTCAGCCTGGCCCCGAACTTCTCTCTCGACGAGCTCATGCAAGCGTGGAAGGGGCGCTGGGGCGTGTACCAGACCCACGCCGTGGAGCACCTCCAGGCCGTTCGGGACGCCACCGGGGGTGCCCTGACGATCAATTCCGGGTACCGCAGCCCGGGCTACAACGGCAGCCTGAGCGGGTCCGCCGAGTACAGCCGCCACATGTACGGCGACGCTGCGGACATGGCGTCGTCGGTTGTGGGCCTGTCGTCCCTGGCGGCCTACTGCGAAGACGAGGGCGCCGACTACGTGTCCGAGTACACCAGCCACGTGCACTGCGACTGGCGGGACGACGGTCTCGATCCGGCTTTCTACGACGTTGCCGGCTTCGGGCCCGCCGGTGCACCCCGTCCGGTGCACGACGCGACCTGGGTGATCGACGGCCCGATCTGGTCGACCACCGCCGTCGGCTTCGACGAAGGCGAGCCCCTGCGCCGGTGGACCGCTTGGCATGAGTCCGGCGCCTTGATCGCCACCTGGACCGGCGCATCCTGGCGCCCGCCGCCAGACGCTGTGCGCGTGGAAGTAGTGGTTGGACGCCAGGTCTGGCTGACCCGCTCACCTTGAGCCGCGGACCCGCACGCCGACGGGGTTCGGGCGCCGCAACCATTCTCCGTGTCCAGCTTCAGATCCCCTCCGACTGATCCGATTCGAGGTGCGAGGGAGAAGGGGGAGCGCAGATGGGCGCCGTCATGCAGATGCCAGATCAGCGCGGAGGGGTGTCCTGGCAGGACCTCCTCAGTGCCGACTGGAGCGGCATCGACCCAGCGGACATCGATCGGTTCGCCGACTGGGATCCCGAGCTCTCCGAGACCATCCGACTCGCGGCCAGCTCGGCGTTGATCGGCCAGGGCCGCGAGGTCCAGGACGCGGGCCACGCCCTGAAGCTCCTGGGTGCCGCGCGGGTTCGTCACATCGCCCTGTGGCACCGCATGCGCGAGCTCTTCGACGTGGGCGGCGACGGCGCGGCCGAGTGCGTCACCATCGCGGCGGCGGCCTATGTCGTCGCCAAGGCCGAGGGCCTGCCCCCCTACGGGGCGATCACGGCGGGCTTCGCCGCCCGGCTGGGCCAGCGCCTGCTGATTCCCGAGGCCGAGGACCAGGCGGTGCTCGGCGCCTTGCTGGAGCAGATCCACCCCGCCCGCCGCGAGAAGCTCGAGGAGCGGCTGTTCGGCACCACGGCCCTGGCCCGGTTGGAAGAGGCCACCGGCTCCTGGCCGCTGCCCAAGGACCTCAGGGAGCTCCTCCATCCGACCCGTCGCTCGGCGGCCCGGCGGATCATCGACGGCTGCCTGACGCTCCTGAACACCGAGGAGCCCAAGGGCCGCTTCGCCGAGATCCCCGAGGTGGCCAGGGCGCTGGCCAAGGTCTTGCGGGTCGAGGGCGTGCCCTGGGCCAAGCCCGCTGCACCCGAGCCCGAGGACGTGATCCTGCTGATGGCCGACGTCAAGGACGAGGCCGACCGTGCCCACGAGGTCATTGCCGAGAAGCAGCGCCACATCACGCTGTTCCGCGATCTGCTGGACCTGCGGGACAAGGACTTCGTCGAGGACATCCTTCGGCCCACCCAGATGGCGCTGTCCATCGACGCCGAGATCGCCCGGGCCTTGCGCTACAAGCGTCGCTTCTCGGCCGTCGCCGTGCGGCTGGATCCTCGCCGCGCCGTGCCCGAGGGCGTGCGCGGCCAGGACCTGCTGGCCGAGATGGCCCGGATGCTCCGGCGAGCCACGCGCTCCGCCGACCACGTGGGCTTCCTGGACGGTCAGACCCTGGTGGTCATGCTGCCCGAGACCGACCTGAGTGGTGCCCGTCTATTCGGCGACCGGGCCTTCCGCGGCCTGACGGCTGCGCGGCAGTCCGGGCAGCCCAAGCCGCTGGTCTACCTGACGGCGCTGGAGCAGGAGACCAAGCCGGGCGCCGACGCCCTGATCCGCTCGCTCCTGAACGGCCTGACGGCCATGGAGGCCGACGCCAACAAGGTCCGGTTCCGGTGGAACGAGACCCGCCCGCCCCGGATGCGCTCGGTTCGGTAGTCCCC
>CAZFLE010000116.1:0-23390 GCA_964519895.1 uncultured Enterobacterales bacterium
TGTCGGGATCGAGCTCCACGAGTGCGCTGCGGGCCTGGTCGGGGCTGCCAGGGCAGTTGTCGCAGTGGCCCTTTGCGACGAGCACGTGGTCTCCGGAGAGGGTCCGGTCGGCGTCGCCCCAGACCGACTCGTCGAAGTCCGTCTCGGTCCAGGACCACAGGGGGGTGGCGGTCTGGGAGGCCGGGTCCAGCTGGTACTCGATCACCCTGGAGCCGCCGCCACTGGAGCGCCCGGTGCCGTTGTCGTAGACCAGCAGCCGGTCCAGGTTGAACTCGGGTGCGTGCTGGCCGTGGAACCAGTCCGCCGGGCCCAGTCCGTCGCCGTCCGCCAGGACCCAGTCCGTGTTGCCGCCGATCCGGTCGGTGACCCGCCCGGTGTCTCGGTCGACCCGCAAGATGCGGTCCAGGGTCTTGAGCCCCACGTACAGCGCCGGGCCGTCGACCTCGTCTCGCCAGTCGAGCCAGTTGGCGTGGTACGGGTCCTCGGGGCCCACGCCGGGCGTGAGGTCCCCGTTGGCGATGGCCTCGGCGCTGGACCACTGCCACACCACGGCGTTGTCGACCGGGTCTCGGACCACGACCGCGAAGCCTTCGCCGCTGCCGCCGAGGGTGGTGTCGTCGGCCCGCTCCAGGGTCATGATGCCCACGCCCGGGATGTCCTGGACGTGGTGGTGGTAGTGCTCCCGATCGGTCTGGACCGGGGCCCGCCAGACCCGCTCGTGGTCCAAGGTCAGGCGGGTCGGCCGGCCGCCCAGACCGGTGCCGCCGTAGAGCACGTCTCCGTCGACCACGGACACGTCGATGTCCGCCCCGGGGTCGACCGGCAGGGTGTAGGACCACCGGACGCGGCCCTGGGCGTCGACCACCACCAGCTTCTCGTCGGTGGCGTGGTGGCCCGCGGTGCCGTGGTTGAACAGGGTCCAGGCGCCGTCGTGGTCGTCGGCGCTGCCCGTGACGGTCCACTCGGGCATGAGCGGGCTCAGGGGCCCGGTGGTGAGGGCCAGGTCCAGCCTGGCCGCGTCGGTGGTCAAGCTGCAGTCGTAGGTGGTGTCCGCCAGCAGGCCGGTCAAGACCAGGGTCTGGGGCGTGCTGGCCGTTCCGCGCAGCCGGTGGCGCTCGTGGTCGTCGTCCTGGGCCGAGCAGCTGAGCTCAGGCACCAGGGGGTCCGCCAGCGCGACTTCCAGGCGGGCCTCGTGAACCCGATCCGGCGGTGAGCGCACGACCACCTCGACGCCGTCGGCGACGAAGCGCGTGCCACAAGCGCTCAGCAGGAGCAGGAAGGTCATCGGGCGGCCGGGCCGGGGGTCGTCCTGTTCATCGGATCAGCGCGGCGGGGCTCGACCGGAGTACGGTGGCCAGGCGATGACGACCTTCCTCCTGGTCACGGTGCTGGCGTGCAGCGCCACCGACACCGCCGACAGCACGGTGGCGGCGCTTTCGTCCAGCCTGTCGATCCTGTCCCCGGACGACGGCGCCGAGCTCGTCCAGGGCGAGTCCGTGTGGCTCGAGGTCGCCGGGATCGGGCCCGAAGGGGACGAGGCAGAGCCAGCCGACGTGCGCTGGACGGTGCACGGCACGGAATGGGAGGCCTTGGGCAATCAGGTCCAGGTGCGAGACCTGCCCGAGGGGTGGGCCCTGCTCCTGGCCACCGCCGTGGTGGAGGGTTCCGAGGCCACCGATGGCGTCGAGATCGTGGTCCTGGAGGGCGACACCCGGACTGGAGACACCGGCACGACCCAGACCGCGGACACCGGCTCGGCCGCAGGCGGCATCGACCATGTGCTGTCCCTGGTCTACGACCCCTCGCCGGTGTTCGAAGCCAAGGGCTACAGCACCTGCACGGCGTCGTACTCCGCCGAGCTCTTGCCGCGGACCAGCGGCGATCTGTGTCCCGAGACCGATCTGACGGTCGACGGCGCCCTGAGCGTCGACGCCGCGAGCTGTCCGGCGGAGCTGTTGTCGTCGATCCCGGACCCCATCGCCTATGGCATCGACCAGGGCCATTCGGACGGCTGGGACCTGTGGGTGCCCGACTCGGGCAACTGGTACAGCATCGGCGTGGCCACCGACCAGGGGGGTGGGCTCTACCGGCTGCTGACCGAGCAGGCCGTGCGGAGTGAAGGGGTCAATGGGGGCACCGTGACCTGGCGCTTCGACTTCCAGCCCTGACGCTCGGGACGGCCCGCCGAGCGCCGCTTAGACTCCCGCCATGCTGCTGTTCCTGCTCGCCTGCCCGTCCCCCGAAGACGCCGTGCCCGTCGAGCCCGAGACCCATGCGCTGGCCGAGGGGACCTGGACCACGCTCCAGAGCCGCTGGGCCCCCAGGGTGCCGCCTGCCGAGACCCTGACCGCCATGGACGACGGCAGCTTCACGGTCTACGACTGGCTGGACTTCGAAGACCGGGGACTCGGCGTCCAGGAGGAGACCGGCGACACCTGGCGCGAACTCGCCGACCTGGCGCCCGGCTTCGAAGAAGGCGCCGAGCGCCGCAGCGTGGCCTGGATCTGGCAGGCTGCCGACCCCCAGGTCATCGACGAGGAGTCGCCGATTCGGCTCTCGGCGGTCAGCGAGCTCTACCGCCCTCAGGGCCACCTGTCTCCGCACGCGTGGGAGGCCCACGTGCGCACGGCTGCCCGGGTGGAGTCCATCAGCAGGCCCTTCGACTTCGCGCTGGTGGCCGGGGATCTGACCGACGGGGGGCAGCGGAACGAGCTGGACATGGTCCTGACCGCGCTGGTCGGAGGCGTGGTCGACCCCGACAGCGGTGCCGACGACGACACCAGCTTCAACATCCCCTTCCACAGCGTGGGCCTGACCGCGCCCTGGTACGCCGCGGTCGGCAACCACGACGTGCTCTACATCGGCGGCTTCGCGATGGTCACCGACGAGCTGCGCGAGGCGGCTGTCGACGACGACATCTACTACTTCGGCGTGTTCCCCAACGGCTTCCGTGACGGCAGCAGCGAAGGCGCGGAGCTGGTGACCGAGGGCAAGACGCCGGCGGACCCGGACCGGGTGCCGCTGCGGCTCGACGAGTACCTCCAGACGTTGGAGGACCACGGTCACGTGCCCACCACCACGGGCTACTACACAGAGCGGCCCGTGCCCGACGTGCCCCTGCGCTTGCTGGTGCTGAACACCGTCGACGACCAGGCCGACGCACTCGGTCTGGGCGCCCAGGGCCACATCGACGAGGTCCAGTTCGCCTGGCTCAGCGAGACTCTGGACCAGGCCGCGGCCGACGGCGAGCTGGTGTTGGTGATGAGCCATCACCGGGCCAAGGACCTGGGCAACCTGAGCCCGGTCAGCGAGGAGCAACTCGTGCAGGCCCTGACCCACGAGGCGGTCATCCTGCACGTGACCGGGCACGGTCACACCAACACCGACCACCTCCACCCCGGGGACGCCGGCTACTACGAGCTCATGCTGGCGTCGACCCTGGACTTCCCGATCCAGAGCCGCGTCCTGGAGCTGGTCGACGAGGGCAATGGCTTCCTGTCGGTCTACACGACCAACCTGGACCACCTGAGCCCACCGGGCACCCCCGCCCACGACGCTCGCTCCCTGGCCGCCGGGCGCTACGCCTTTCCGATCCTGGGCAGCGAGTCCGATGTGGCCGGGGACTGGGCCAGCGACGTGGACAGCCAGAACCTGGTGATCCGCGTGCCGCTGAGCGCGGCCCAGCAACAGGCGCTGAGCGTTGCGCCGCTCTGGGAGGACGTGCTCAGTACCTCGGTGCTCGCCGAACTGGAGAGGTAGGGCCAGGCAGGCGCATCATCACGTGTTGGGTGCCCACCAGAGCGGGCCACCAGCGGGCGGGGTGCTGTTGGGCGATGCGGATCAGCTTGCCGGCGAGCACTCGCAGGGGCAGGCGCCAGCGGGACATCTGGCGGAAGCCGTGGCGAGCGAAGTACCCGGGCTTTGCGGTGCCCAGCCAGATGAGCGCCGGCCCTTGGGCCCGTGCCCGGGCGACTGCGGCGGCCATCAGGCGGGTGCCGACCCCCGCCCCGTGGGCCTCGGGACGCACGGCGACCGCCAGGATCTCCACGGAGTCCCCCGGGTGCCGGTGGACCTGGATGCAGCCCAGGGTGCGCTCCCCCTCGCGAGCGACTTGGAACTCCCCCAGGTCCCGCGCCACCTGCCACACGGGCTGCTGGAAGAGCGAGGGATCGGCATGATTTGCCGCGAGGGTCGCCACGATGTCGGGCAGATCGGAGGCGAGGGCAGGGGACACGCGCATGGTCAGCTCCGGGAGGTGATGCTGTGGGCCAGGCTGTCGAGCAAGGCCAGGACACGATCGCGCCGGTCGTCGTCGAGTCCGGCCAGCTGCTGCACCACCAGACCGTCCATGACGGCGGTGGCCAACAACAGGCCCTCGGGGGGGAGGTCGTCGGCGTCGAACAGGTCTGCTAGGACGGTTGCCGCGGCGTGGCGCAGGCCCTCTGTCATGTCGACCACCTGGGCCTGGAGCGCGGGATCGTGGCGGGCAGCCACCACCAGCTCGAGCCAGGCCAGGGTGGGCCCGCCCTGGACCGCGAGCCAGAGCTGTCGCAAGGCTTCGGACAGCCGGTCGGGCCCGCGGGGCAGCTCGGCCAGCGCTTGGCCCAGGGCCGCGCGTCGGCCCTCGAACACGTGCTCCACGGCCGCGACCATCAGAGCGGTCCGGCTGGGGAAGTGGTGCGTCTGGGCACCCCGCGAGACCCCGGCGTGACGGGCGATCATGGCCGTGGTGGCGCCGGCAAAGCCTCTCTCCGCCAGGCAGGTGAGGGTGCTGGCAAGCAGGCGCTGGCGCATCTCGGCAGTGCGGACCGGGTTGGCGCGTCGGGGCATGAGGCCACTTAGTCTTCAATAAACAAACAGACAAGTCGGTTTGTTTATGTGGGCTCGGCTCAGGGCCCGGACCCCGCGATCACGAACAGGGCCCCGGCGGTCGCCGACTCAAGCACGTCGCTGACCAGCACGTCGGGCACCCCGTCACCGGTCAGGTCACCGCCCCCGATGGCGAAACCGGTCAGATCACCGCTCGCCGCGCTGTCGCCGGTGATCAACAGGTCCTTCTCCACGGGCTCGCCCCACTGATCCGACAGGGTGCGATCTCCAGTGATCGGGCCGTACAGCACGTGGACCACGCCCCCGGCGGTGCTCCCGCCATAGGCATGGATCGCCACCTCGGCGTGCAGGTCTCCATCCAGATCGCCGACGGCGCCCAGGGCCAGGCCGATCTGGCTTCCGTGGCCAAGGCCGGTGAAGCGGGCCTGGGCGACCTCCCAGAGCTCCTGGTCCCCGGACAGCTTGGTGGCTTCCGCCGCCGTCACGAGAAAGGCCGCGCCGGTCTGCTGGGTGGCCAGGTCGCTGGACTCCTCGAAGGGGGCCCCGATCAACAGGTCCGCCGCGCCGTCCCCGTCCACGTCGCCAGGACCGACCAGGGTGTAGCCGGTCCGCGCGCCATCGCTCCGGCCGTGGAGCTGGACCAGGCCGTCCCGCGGCACCAGGTAGGCCCCGGTCGGCGCGTCCCCCTCGACCACGTAGACGCACCCGGCGTGGGGGAAACCGGCCGGTTGTTCGCAGTCAGGAGCGCCCACGGCGAGCTCGTCGAGCCCGTCGCCGGTCATGTCCCCGATGGGCGCCAGACGGAACCCACCGCCTTCGCCTTCGTTGCTCGACGCGTAGCGGGTCAGCCCCTCGACGTCCTCGAGCAGGGTGTCCGACGTGGGCACGGTCGGCAGGTGGTAGAAGCGGCCGTAGGGGTGGGCCGTGCCGGCGGAATACCACTCCTCCGGGTTGCCGCTGGCCCCGATCCACAGGCCTCCCCGCCCATCGGGCACCACGTCGGAGCCGAAGTCCTCGGCCCCGTGGCCGGACCCCAGGAGCCAGGCTTCGTCGTCGGTGTCGAGCTGGACTTCGCCGCTGCGGTCGAGCCTCGCGATGGCCACGGCGCCGTCGCCCCCCAGGGCGTAGCTGCGCGGGAGCCCTAGCAGCGCTTCTTGGAGACCGTCCCCGTCCACATCGACCAGAGCGATGCGGGAACCGGCCTTGAGGAAGGAGCCGAACCCCCGGAGCGCCAGCACGCCTGCGGTGTCCCCCGACCAGGCGAGGGACCCCAGATCCAGGTCGGCGGCGAGGGGGCCTGGGAGCACGTAGACCGTGCCCTGGTCGGCGCTCCCCCACACCGACGCGCCCACGAGCACGTCGCTGTGCCCGTCGGAGTCGACGTCGCCGACAGCCATCGCTTCGCCCAGGAAGCTCTCCGGCTCGCCCAGGACCCGGGCGACGTGGTCCCCGATGGGCACCACACCCTGGAGCAGGCACTCGGGCGCCCCGCCGTCGCAGTCGTTGTCGACGCCGTCGTCGCAGATCTCCGTCGCCGCCGGATTCACGTCGGCCCGCGTGTCGTCGCAGTCCGCCCAGAGTCCTGTGTCGGATCCGCCGTCGTGGCCATCGGCGTCGGCGTCGTGATCCGACCCGCCGCTGCAGTCCTGGTCGAAGTCGTCGTACCAGATCTCGTCGGCGCTGGGGCTGACCGTAGGGTCGCCGTCGTCGCAGTCGTCCCAGTCCCCGGAGTCGACCCCGCCGTCGTGTCCGTCGCCGTCCGCGTCGTGGTCCGAGCCGCCACTGCAGTCCTGGTCGGTGTCGTCGTACCAACGCTCCTGCGCGTCGGGCGAGACCGCGGGGTCTTGGTCGTCGCAGTCGTCACCCAGGTCGTGCCCGTCGCCGTCTGCGTCGTGGTCCGAGCCGCCGTCGCAGTCCTGGTCGACGTCGTCGTACCAGACCTCTGGCGCGCCCACGTAGACGTCGGCCCGGGCGCCGTCGCAGTCCTGGTCCCCCGTGCGCCCGTCTCCGTCCCAGTCGTCTGGGTAGGCTGGCCAACAGCCGGCGAGCAGCACCAGGAGCCAGCTCACGGGGCCCACCCCAGGATCACGCCGGCGCCACCGGGCACCGGTGCCGGGGCGAGCACCAGCCGGCGCAGGCCGAGACCCGTGGCCCCTGCGGCCAGACCCACCCCGGCCACCACCAGTGCGGTGGGCCAGGCCTTCTGGCCCAGCCAGGCATCGGTGGCGGCGCCCTGGGCGCAGGTGTCGACCCGATCCGAACCCGGACTCGCGTCCTCGCAGGCGCGCCGGAGCTGGGCGCCCCAGGCCCAGACCCCGCCGGCGAGCGCGGCCCCCGTGCCCCCGACCACCAGTCCGCCGAGTCGGAGGGCGTTCACCGCTGGAGGAGGCGGGGGCAGGACCCTGCGCCACTCCGTGCCCCCGACCTCGCCCGCCCAGATGGCGTCGCCGACCCAGACAATCGGCTGCCCCTCTGGCAGGGCCAGCGCCAGCTGACGTGCGAGGCGGGTCCGCCCTGCGGCGTCGTCGATCCATGCCGGGTCGATCTGGCTCAGGGGCAGCTGCAGTGTGGCCGACGCAGCTTCGACGACCAGCCAGGCCGAGCGCACGGTGTCCGTCTCCCGCTGGAGGAGGTGGCGGCCGGGCCCCAGCGCCAGGGTGCTCGTGCCTGCGGCCACGGCGACCCCGTCGATCCGCAGGCTCAGACCGTCTGGGGGCGGCGAGAGGGAGAGGACCAGGCGGTCGGGCGTGCGCCCCTTGACGGCCTCGAACCTCTCCTGGCCCAGCCTGGGCGACAGTCGCGGGTCCCAGACCAACGACCCGTCAAAGGCCAGGGCCTGGCCAAACGCGGCGTCGGCCGCATCGGGCGCTCCGAGCTGGTGGTGCACCACCCCGGCCATGAAGGCCACACGTCCGGCCAGCACCGGGTCCACCGGCTCCCCCAGGCAGCCCAGCACCGCGTCGATCCGGGCGACCGTGTCCACGGCCTCGTCCAGGCGCACATAGTTGACCGCGCCCTGGAGCTGGACCTGGAGCGTCTGGAGCTCCGCCAGGGTGCGCCCGCCGCCCACACAGGGGGTCAGCGTGCCGCCCTGGACCGTGGGTTCCAGGGTGCCGAGCAACAGGAGGGGGTGCTGCCCGACCCAGTCCGAGGCTGGTGTGTCCGTGGCGCGAGCGACCCGTGCCACGGCCTGGTCGGGGTCGCCCACCGTCAACACGGGCGTGGCCGCCAGGGCCGAGGCGCCCAGAGCTGCCAGCATCACCCCTGACAAGGCGCGTCCCGCTCCAGATCGACGCACAAGGTCTGAGGCGTGTCCGCCGTCACCGTCACCTGCCGCTCCAGCACGATGGCCCCGTCCGCGGAACGGAACTCTACCCGGTGGGTGCCCGACGCGACCACGACCGTGCGCGGCGTCTCCCCCAGCGCCGTGCCGTCCAGGCGGACCTGGGCAAAGGGGATCGCGTTGAGGGTCAGGGGCGCGGTCCCCTCGGGCTCGGGCTCGGGCTCGGCCTCGGCCGCGGCCTCGGGCTCGGGGTCAGGCTCGGGGTCAGGCTGCGCAGCGGCGGCCTTGGGGGCGCGCACCGGCTGTGTCCTTGCCGTTGGGGGCGTCGCGGGGGGCAGCTCTGGCGTCTCGAGGTCGGCTGCCTGGTCGGCCGGCTGAGGCGCTGGTTCTGGCTCCTCTGGCCCTTCGGGCGGCGTGAGGCGGCCGCTGCCCGGCTCCCCGGGGGGCGCCCCCTGGTCTTCGCCCGTGCCCGGCCACAGCACGACGGCCAGGCCGATCCCGACGGCGGTCACCAGCCCCAGCTGCGTCCAGGGCAGTCGCAGCGGAGCGTCTGATCCGTCGAGGCTCGTCTCTGGCGGGGGCGTGGTCGCCGCTGCGGCCACCGGGGCGGGGGACGGCGGCGGGCCGATCTCGAGCAGGGTGTCCCGGTGGGGCACCAGGGTGGCGCCCTCGGGCACTTCGGGCACCGAGTCGCGAGCCAGCGCGAGCTTTTCCTGGAGCGCGGCCGCGGTCGGCGGACGATCGTCGGGGTCCGCAGCCGTCGCCTGTCGCAGCACGGGCAAGAGGGCGGGGTCGATGCCGCTGAACAGGACGTCCTCGAAGACCGACGCGTGGGCGTTGACCGGCCAGCGTCCGGTCAGCAGGCGCAGCATGGTGGTGGCCGCCGCGTAGACGTCGGCTCGACCGTCCACCCGGCCCGGGTCGACCTGTTGCTCCGGCGGCATGAACGCCTGGGTCCCCATGGGTCCCGCCCGGGTGATGGTGCGGGAGCTGTCCACCAGGTGGGCGATCCCAAAATCGGTCACCTTGGGCACGCCACGCTCGGTCAGCAGGACGTTGGCGGGCTTTACGTCCCGGTGGATGACCCCCTGGGCATGAGCCGCCTGGAGGGCCTCGAGGACCGCCGCCATGACGCGCAAGGCGAGCGCAGGCGGCATGACCCCGTGGCGCTCCAGCCAGTCCTCCAGGCTGCCGCCCCGCAGCATCTCCATCACGATGAACGGCGGGTGCTCCTCGAGCACCAGGTCGTGCACGGTCACGATGTTGGGGTGGTCCAGCCTGGCCATGGCCTGGGCCTCGCGCTCGAAGCGCCGCAGCACCTGGGGGTGCTGGGCCATCGCCGGGCTCAACAGCTTGATCGCCCGGTGGGTCTTGAGCCGGTGGTCCCACGCCCGCCAGACCTCACCCATGCCCCCGCTTCCGAGCTGGGCCACCAGCTCGTAGCGCCCGCCGCTCAAGGTTCGGGGGGTCTGGGGCATTCGGGCGCTCGCAGGGGGGGGTCGCGAGTGTACCGCCCAGTCCTCGCAGGCCGGATAGAGTGGCCGACCAGTGGCCGCGGCTGTGGCAGAGGACGGATCCATGGGGCGCATCTTCGAGACCCGCAAGGCCACGATGTTCAAGCGGTGGGACCGGATGGCCAAGGCCTTCACCCGCTGCGGCAAGGAGATCGCGATCGCGGTCAGGTCCGGCGGGCCCAGCCCCGAGAACAACCCTGCGCTGCGGCGTGCGATCCAGAACGCCCGCACCGTCAACATGCCCAAGGACAAGATCGAGAACGCGATCAAGAAAGCCCTGGGCGGCCAGGGCGAGGACTACCAGCAGGTCCTGTACGAGGGCTATGCACCGCACGGGGTGGCGATCCTGGTCGAGACCGCGACCGACAACCCGACCCGCACCGTGGCCAACGTGCGCATGCACTTCAACAAGAACGGCGGGAACCTGGGCAATTCCGGGAGCGTGGTCTTCATGTTCGACCGCATGGGTGTGTTCCGGGTCGACCTGGGCGACCTCGATCCCGAGGAGATCGAGCTCGACCTGATCGACCACGGCCTGGAAGAGCTCGGCGACGGCACCACGGAAAAGGGCGACCCCTGCACCGTGCTGCACTGCAGCTTCGGCGAGTTCGGCGTCATGCAGACCGCCCTCGAGGAGCGGGGGATCAAGGTCCTGAGCTCGGGCAGTGAGTACATTCCCCAGAACCTGATCGACCTGGCCGAAGACGCCGCCACGGACGTGCTGAAGATCGTCGACAAGCTCGAACAGGACGAAGACGTCCAGCAGGTCTTCCACAACCTGCAGTGACCCCATCGGCGTCCTGACCCTGCCGCGGTTGAAGGGTCCCCCGCACCGCCACACGAAGCGTGCACGCCAAGGGGGAAGAGACGCGATGATCGGTGCCGCCCGCAAGCCACGGACCCGGGACCCCCTCCAGCGGGCCCGGGCCCTGGCCGGCCAGCTCGGGGGTGAGTGGGTCGATCCGTGGACGTTGGGGGACCGGATCCTCCAGGAGTCCGAGGAGCGAGGTCTGGCCATGGCTCGGGTCGGACGCGAGGTGGTCTCCGAGGCCCTGTGGCGCCGGGCCGTCGCCGGGGATCACGGGGCCCAGCGGCGCCTGCTGGCGGTCTGGCATTCCGAGGTCCACCGCTGGTGTCGGGCGGTGGCGGGCCGCCACGTGGAAGCCGACGGCCTGGCCCACGAGGTCCTGGTGCATGCCCTGAGGCGACTGGCACATGTGCAGCGCCCGGCCCGCTTCGGGACCTGGCTAGGCCGGGTCTTGCTGCGCCAGGTGCGGCGGCAGGAGCGGAGGGCGCGGATCCGCCGCTTCCTGCCGGAGCGGATCGTGCTGCAACGGCCCGCGGCCGTGCCCCTTGCCGACGCTGTCGTGCTCACCCGCGGGCGTGACGCCCGGATCAGGCTGGCCCTGGACTGCCTGCCTGCCGAGCAGCGGGTCTTGTGGTGGGCCCACCTGGTCGAGGGCCATCGCCTTCAGGAGCTCTGCGCCTGGGCCGGTCTGGACGAAGGCACGGTGGTCCGCCGCCTGGCCCAGGGCCGGACAGCCCTGGCTCAGGCCTGTGATCGCCTTGGAGTCGGCCCCACGCCTGCTCCGCACCGGGCCGCGCCCCGCCCCGAGCCGTCCGTCGACGCGCTGGCTCTCCATGAGCGGCGGGTCTGGCGGGCCATTCGAGCCCCGACGCGCCCGCGGCGCACCCGCTGGTGTCTCGCCGTGGCGGCTCTGGCGATCAGCCTGGGCGGTGGACTGGCGTGGAGCACCCAGCGACCGTCGCCCCCCGCGACGAACCAGCCGATCAGTCCACAGACCCCTTGAGCCAGCGGCCCACCCGCTCCTGACCCCACAGGGCCGTCGCCCGGGCAAGCAGCTCGCCCTCTGCCCCGCTCTTGAGCAGGACCTGGACGACGGCCCGCAGGACTGCGCCGGCATCGAGGTCGGAACCCCGGGCCAGGGCCAGGTCGACGGCGGGCTGTAGCGCCGCCGAGAGCAGGGACGGGTCGGCGTGCGCCACGCCGAGATCCACGGCCAGTGACAGGTGCTCCCAGGCGGGGTCCGTCGGGTCCTGGGTGCTCTGAATGCGCCCCAGGTGCAGCGCGATGCGTCCGTGGCCGACGCCGAGCTCACCGCCAGCGCGGGCGTCCATGAGGGCCCGTTGGTACGCCTCCACCGCAGCGGAGGGATCGTCCAGCAGCTCCATGGCCTGGCCGAACATCAGGCGGGCCTGGGCCTGCAGAGCCGTGTCCTGGCCCTTGTCCGCGATGGCCAGGGCGTCGTGGGCGCAGACCCGGGCCGAGTCCCGGTGGTCCGGCAGTCGCGCCAGGCACTGGGCCTCCTCCAGGCGGGCGATCACCGCCTGGGGCCGAGCCCCCTGGCGATAGGCCAGGTCCGCCACCTGGTGGGCGATCGCGGCGACGCGACCGAAGTCCTGGTTCGGCAGGGCAGCGGCCTGGAGGCGCTTGCCGGCGACCCAGGCCGCGGGCAGCACGTCGTGCTTCAGGGCCGCCCCGAAGGCCTTGGACCAGCGCGCGATCGCGTCGGCGTGGGCCAGTCCCGCCCGGACCTCCCACACTCGGGCAGCCTGGAGGGCGATGGCTGGCGCGGCGCCATGGTCCCGCGTCAGGGCCAGGTCCGTGGCCTGGTCCAGCAGTCCTGGCAGCGCCTCGAGCATGGGCTTGGTCGCCGCCTGGAGGGCCTGGGCGGCCTGTTCCAAGGCCGCAGCCTCGGAGCCCAGGGCCTGGCCCGTCCGGTCGTCGGCGTGCAGGAGCGGATCCAGGTCGGCGAGCCGCGCCACCAGTCGCTCCGTCCGCTGGAGCAGCGCTGCCGACGCCTGCCACGGCCCCTCGTCGCTGACGGTCGCCGCGGCTTGGGCCAAGAGCGCCGCCAGGTCCGCGTCGCCGGCCGCCAGCCCCTCCAGCTGGCCGAAGCCCTTGTGCAGGGCCCCCCGATGCTCGGCGAGCCCGTCGAGCTGGCGGCGCATCGCCGCCACCCGCTCCCGCAGCGCGGCGGTCCGGGCCTGGAGCGCCTGGTTCACCGCGCCCAGGGACCGGACCAGGACATCGGCCTGGTCGTGGCCCCCGACCAGCCGCGTCAGCACCTCGTCGTCCAGGGTGCCCCCGTCCAGCGCGTCGGCGAGCCCTGTCAGCACGCCCGCCAGCTGGGGCGGAAGGTGTGCCGCGGCCTTGCGCAGCTCGGCCAGAGGCACGTCCTCGAGGGCCGCACGGATCGAGGCCAGGCGGGGGTCTTTCAGGGCCATCCGGCCGCCTCCGAGCGAGTCGGCGTGATCCTATCGGCCCAGGAAGAGGTGAGGGGAAATCGGACCTCGGACCGTGGCCCCAGTCCAACAGCTTGCAGCGGGGGCCGAGGCAGGCCCGGCGGGCCGGTGACCGATTCCCCAATTGGGGAGGGGGGGTCGCCGGTCCGTCGCTGGGCTCGGCCCCCTCGCTCGGATAGAGGCGGCGCCGCCAACCCCGGAGCTGTTGATGTCCCTCGCCGCCGAGCGCTCTGTCGCTGTCGAAGCCGCCCTTGCAGCCTCTCGGGTCTGCGCTACCGTCCAGCAGCGGTTGGTCGCCGGGTCCGCCCTCCAGAAGGGCGACAAGTCCCCCGTCACGGTCGCCGACTACGCCGCCCAGGCCATCGTGAGCCACCTGCTGGCCGACGTCTTCCCCGACGTCCCGCTGGTGGGCGAGGAGGACGCAGAAGCCCTTCGCCAGCCCGAGAACGCGGCCCTGCGCGACAAGGTCCTGGCGTCGGTCGAGACGGTCCTGCCGGGGCTGAGCGCCGACACTGTGCTCGGGGCCATCGACCGGGGGACCTACGCGGGCGGCAGCACCGGGCGCCACTGGGTCCTGGACCCCATCGATGGCACAAAGGGCTTCCTGAGGCTCGACCAATACGCCGTGGCCCTGGCCTTGATCGAGGACGGCCAGGTCGTGCTGGGCGTGCTCGGTTGTCCCAACCTGCCCCACGACGCCGGCGCACCGGACGGGGACCGCGGTTGCCTGTTCATCGGTGTGCAGGGCCAGGGCGCCACCTGGCGCACCCTGGACAGCGACACCGAGACAGCCATCGCCGTCGACGCCGTGGCCCAGGCCTCAGCAGCCAGGTTCTGCGAGTCCGTCGAGAGCGGGCACACGGCCCAGGGCGACAGCGCGAGAGTGGCGCGGGAGCTCGGCATCGATCGCCCGCCCTTCCGCATCGACAGCCAGTGCAAGTACGCCGCAGTCGCCCGGGGTGACGCCTCGATCTACCTGCGCCTGCCCACCCGCAAGGACTACGTCGAGAAGATCTGGGATCACGCCGCCGGGGTGGCCGTGGTCACCGAAGCCGGTGGCACCGTCACCGACGTGCGCGGGGAGCGGCTGGACTTCTCGCTCGGTCGGGGCTTGGCCAAGAACAAAGGGGTCATCGTGACCAACGGCCGCTTTCACGACCAGGTCGTGGCCAGCGTGAGGGGCGTGCTCGGGCTGTGAGGGCGCGGGCCCGCGCTCAGGGAAGGACCACCCGGAGAGGGTGACCCAGCTCGACCAGAGGCTCGAACACCTGGGGTGGGCCGACCACGCCGATGAACTCGTGTCCGGCTGCCCCTTGGAGCGCCTGGTGCAGCGCCGCCGGATCCACGGGGCTGTGGCTCATCAGCACATCCGGATCGTGGCCGTGGAGCCAGGCGGCCTCGAGCAGGTCCAGGGTGCCGTCATCGGAGTGCAGGGTCTGGCTGAGCTGGCGGGCCGCCCGGGCGTCGAGCTGGGCGACGGCGTCGGCGCTCAGGGGTTCCTGGGCCAGCCCTTCCAACACCTCGAGCAGCAAGGTGATGGTGGCCGGCACCCGGTCGTGGGGCACGCTGACCTGCATGGTCAGGTAGGCGCCGCCGTCGGGGGAGACCTGGTGACCGACCGCCGGCGAGTAGGTCCAGCCCCGCTGCCAGCGGATCACGTCGTGCACCCCGTCATTCAGCGCAAGCTGGAGCACCCGCCGGAGCGAGTGCCCGGCGACCGTGTCCGAGGGCATGGGGGCTGCCACCTGGACGATCGTGCGCGGGCCCAGCCCCGGCACGTAGACCGCCTGGCGGTCGAGCGCAGGCACCGGGGGCGGGGGCGGAAGCTCCGCGCGGCCCTGTCCCTGCCACGACCCCAGGTTCTGGCCGACCAGGGTCTCCAGGGCGACCGGGTCGTTGTCGCCCACCACGAAGAGCGCGGAGTTGGTCGGCGCGATCAGACCCTCGAACCAGCGCCGCGCACGGGCCGTCTGGAACAGCGTCGCCGGCAGGGTGCCTTCGCTCCAGGCCCGGGTCAGCGGGTGGCCCGGCAGCATGTGCTGGAGCACGGCGGCCTGGAGAGCCCCCAACGGCGATGGGCGCGGCGGATCGGCCTGGGACTTGAGCACGTCGCGCCGGTCGTCGGTGTGGAAGAGCACGCCGTCGATCAGCTCTCGCAGGCTGGCGAACAGCCGCGGCAGGTGGTCGGTGGGGCCCTCGAACCCGTAGAGCCAGTGACCGGAGCTGCTGTTCAGGTGCCAGATCCCCCCCAGGGGCAGAGGCCGTCTGCGGAGCTCCCAGCGGCCCTGGAACAGGCTCACCATGCGCGACGCCAGCGCCTGCTGGCCGGGCAGGGACTCGTGCTGGGTGCTGCCCCGCACCACCAGGTGCGCGGTGCTGCGGGACGGGTTGCGCCCTTCGATGGCGTAGAGCGGCAGCCCGTTTTCCAGGGTCGCGGCCCGGATCTGGGGAGGCGGCGGTGGATCGAAGGCCGGCGTGGGGGCGAGCGCCAGGCTGGTCCCCACCGGGAGCTCCAGAGCGTCGGTCTCCTCGCGATCCAGCGGCAATAGCTCGTGGCTGACCAGCAACACGCTCACCGCTCGCTCGGGGATGACATAGCGCCGGGCCAGGCCCAGGACGCGCTGGGTCCCGACCAGGTCCAGGGCTGCCAGGCGGCTGGGCAGCGACGCCGCGGTGCCCTCGCGATGCCAGGATCTGGCCTCGCGGGACAAGCCGCTCAGGGTCGCGGCCGCAGACTCGGCGTCCTGGACCCCGACCCAGGCCTGTTGCTCCTCGACCGCCTCGGCGATGAGGTTGTCCAGCGAGATCCGCGCCACGGCGCTGAACAGCACCCCGTCCAGGGTGCCGAGCAGGGTGTCCCGAAGCTGCTCGGGGCCCATGGTGTGCGGGACGGGGACCGAGCACAGGAGCTCCGAGGCCTCGACCCGGCGGAGCACGCTGCACGAGGGGAAGATGCCAGCGCTGCCCAGCCCGGCTTCGTAGATTCCGAAGCGGAGCAACATGGCGGTCGACGTGCCCAGCACGTCCAGGGCAGCGCCGTCGGCGCCGAAGCCGCCGGGCAGGCTCCACGCCACCAGCAGGGTGGGATCAGCCCGGTAGGCGCTGCGCACGATCATCTCGCGGTGCAGCGGATCCGGCGGTGAGCGGGTGACGAAGAGCAGGTTGCAGGGTCGGGTCTGGCCGGTGCCGCGCAAGGAGGGGGGCAAGAGCGCCAGGGCCACGGCGTTGGGATCGCCCTGGGCCGGCAGGTCGCCCACCAGCAGCATGGTCGCGTGCTCCGGCCGATACCAGCGGTCCGCGTAGTCTTGGAGGGCGGAGAGCTCGATCCCCGCCAGGGTCTCCTGTTGCTGGGTCGCGAAGCGACGGCTGGGGTGGCCTTCTGGGTAGAGGGCTTCGCCCAACGCCTCGGTGGCCAGCGAGTGGTCCTCGCCGCCACGCACCGCCAGCTCGTGGCGCACGATCTCCCGCTCCAGGTCCAGGTCGGCCTGTTCGATCCCCGCCAGCGGATCCGCCAGGCGTCGGGCCTCCAGCGACAGCAGAGCGGCGGTGTCTTCGGCGACGCTGCGGGTGACGTAGACCGACTCGTCGATCCGGGTGAAGCCGTTGTTGCCAGCGCCCAGGCCCCGCAGGACGCCTTCGACCGCCGGTCCGTCGCCTTCGTGGGACCGGAACCACAGGTGCTCGACCAGGTGCGCCGCGCCTTCGAACCCTTCGGGATCGCCGGCCCGGCCGCCGTCGATCACGGTGGCCACGCCGAGCTGGGTCGAGCCCGGCACGTGGCGGGTCACCAGCCGCAGGCCACTGGCCAGGCAGGCCTCCTGCCCGGTCGACGCGCTGGCCACGGCGGGGGTCCACCCGACCGAAGCGCTCACCAGGCCTGCAACCGCGGCCCTTGTCCACCATCCCGCCACGGGCGCACGCTACCATTCTGGCCACGGGAGGCAGGATGCTCGTCTGGTGTGCAGCACTGCTGGCCGGCGTGGCGCTGGCCCAGGACTCTGACGACGACGCCGACCCGGGCGAGCCCATCGAGCTGGAGCAGTCTGTGCGCCCCCAGGACGTGCCGGCCGGTCTCAAGCTGCCCCGCCGGGGAGACTTGTTGCAGGACTCCGATCTGCGGCTGGTGTGGGACCAGGGCGCGCCGGTCGACGGCCAGCTGGTCATGGAGACCCTCAGCTTCAAGCAGAAGATCTACAACGGCTACGGCGTGGTCGTGGACACCCGGGACATCCCGGTGGCCCGGGTCGAGGTCAGCGAGCTCGGCGCTCGCCTGTACCTGCCCCTGGGCAAGGCCCCGAATTTCCTGCGGGAGTGGCCCGACGTCGGCGAGCTGGACCAGGTGTTCCTGGACCGCCGGAACGAAGGCGAAGGCACCATCGTGGCGGTGTCGGGCACCGAGGTCTTCATCATCCATCAGACCCAGGACGACCTGGCTGGGCGCTGGTGGGACCTGGGGCAGCTCTACCGTGGGGACCTGACCGGGTACGAGACGCTGGTCACCCTGAGCGGTCAGTCGGACCCCCATGTGCAGGTCTGGCACCTGCCCCCGCCCAAGGACGAGGAGCGGCCGGCGTTCCGCGTTCGCCTGGCCCCGGAGAAGATCGACGGCGAAGACACGTGGACCCCCCGGGTGTCCGCCACCGTGGCCTACAAGGCCACCGACGAGGTCGAGCCCGCGGCCCAGAGCGCCGAGGCCCAGGCGCTGCTGGTCCCGCCCAAGGTGCGCGGGTCGTCGGGGGTGAGGGTGGAGCTGAGCGGCGGCCTGGCCAACCTCTACGACCGCTTCGACGCTGGGGCGACGGTGATGGCGTGGAAGAACATCCTGGGGGTCGAGGCCGGGGTGGATCCCGACAGCGTCGTGGGCTCCGGCTACTTCGGCAAGCGCACGCCGACGGGCTTGTTCTTCGTCGGTCCGGGCCTGCGGTGCCCACTGACGGCGCCCGAGGACTGGGCCACGACCTGCAAGCTCGAGAACACGGTGCGGATCGAGGGACAGTCCTGGCGCGGATGGTTCCTGGCCGGGAACACCCGCTTCAGCGTCGCCCAGGGCTATTTTTCAGCCGACGCCGGGTTGGGCAAGGTCTGGAAGCTGCCAAAGCGGCGCTACGGGGGGGTCGAGGGCTGGGGCGGCTTCTGGGCCGGGAGCTCCGACGACCCCGACGTCGCCGATCCGCTCCGGCTCATCGTCGGCGTGCGGCTGCGCTTCGAGCAGCAGGCCTGGACTGCCCGGGGGCCCCTGTACCCGGACCGTTGATCAGTCCGCGTACCGCTTGCGGAGCCGCCGCGCTTCGGTCGTGACCTGGCTGCCCGGCGACTCTTCCAGGACCTCGAGCACCTGTGTCGCTCGCCGGCTGATGCCTTCTTCGGCCAGGTGAGCGTCGAGAGCGGTGACAAAGGCTCGCTGGGCCGTCGCGCTGTGGTGCTCCACCGCCGCTTCGGCGCCGCGCATGGCCTCGGGGGGCAGGCTTCGACCGAGCGCCTTGAGCGCGTAGAGCGCTGTGCGGTCGCCTTCTTCGGCGTCCTCGATCTGGCGGGCCAGGTGCCGGCCCCAGTCGTCGGTCCCGCCCGTGTCCATGCGCGTGGCGCAGGCGGCGGTGTGCGCGAAGCGGGCCATCAGGGTCGGCCCGGCGTTGTCGAGCAGCCAGTCCAGCCGCTCCACGTGCTCGGGGGGGGGCGGCTTGGGCCGTGAGCTCTCGCAGCTGGTCGTGTAGTTGGCCGCGAGAGGGTCCGGCGTCTCCGCCCGGTCCCGGGTGGACACGCCCATCAGGAGCTGGAGCAGCACGGCGTCTGGTGACCACGCCGGGCGGATGCCCGTGCCGGGATTCCGCAGGGTGTCATAGGGCCGCCCCCGCCTGAGGCGGGGATCCAGCAGCACTTCGGTGGCCCGGTCCAGCTCGGCGGGCTCCAGGACCGCCAGCCGCTCGGACAGAGCGGTCAAGACCTCGGCCGCCAGGATCGGGTCGTCGGCGTGCAGCCAGGTCAGGGCCGTGGCCAGGGCCCGGTCGGACGTGCCCCGGACCAGGGCTCCGACGGCGCGGCGGAACTGGACGTCGTCGGCACCTCGGCCGCCCTGTTGGAGCCACGCCAGCACGGCGTCGCAGCCTTCGGGGCCGGCCTTCAGCAGCCCCTGGACGGCACCGCTGGTCTGCTGACTGCCCAGCCTGGGCACCAGCTCGGCCACCTTCTTCGGGGCGCTCGTTGTCGCGGCACAGATGTTCCCCACCGGCGGTCCGATGGTCGTCACCGCCAGAGCGGAGGGGGTCGCGAGGGCGATCAGCAAGGCACTCAGCACAGCTCAGTTCTCCGCCTCAGGGTCCAGGAGGAACTCGTCCTGGGTCTCGAACATGTCATCGATGCCTCCGGCCACGATCCCGACGATGTTGTCCCAGGTGAGCCCTGGGATCTCGGTCTCCTGCCAGCTGATCTGGTAGCGCAGGGTGCCGCCGTCCAGCGGGATCCAGACGTCGGCCGAGTACCCCTGCCACAGGCTGATCTTGTCGCCGTCGTGGGCGCTCAGCGGCATCCACGAGCGGGCGCAGAAGGCGGTCCGGTCGTCGTCGCCCACGCTGACCCACCGGAATTCCTTGGGGAGATCGTAGGTGACCGCGTAGAGCGCGTTCTCGCGGGTCATGTTGTTGTCGGTCCGCAGCACGTCGCAGCTGCGATCGAAGAAGCACGGGTCGCCTTCGATGAGCGCTCTCAGGTAGTGCTCGGGCGACGTGGGCTCGACGGGGGTCTGGTCAGCCATGGCCTGGAGTGCCAGGAATTCGTCCAGGGCAAAGCTCGAGTGGTGCACCACGCCGACCCCCGGCGCATCTGCCACGTCTCGCCCGTGCTCGATCTTGCCGTCGAGCACCGCCGCCTCCAGGGGCTGTACTTCGTAGGAGCGGTCGGACCAGCCGGCTTCGAAGTCCACGGTCTCGGCGTGGTCCAGCAGGGCAGCGACCGCGGCCTCGAGGTAGGCCGGGTCTTCCTCGGACCACTGCTCGTAGAACCACAGGGTCAGCTCGGCCACGTCTTCGGGGGCCTCGATCGGATCGCTGCAAGCGATCACCAGCGACGTCAGGAACACGGCGGCATCATCGCAGGTCATGTCACCCTTTGTCTCCGCCGGGAACCGTTCGGCCCGCTCCGGCGAACTCCTCGGCGCACCCGTCCCCGGAGTCCCCATGAAGACCCTGTCCGCCCCGACCCTGACCCTGGCGCTGGTCCTGGCCGCCTGTCACACCCAGGGGGCCTCGGCCCAGGACCCCGGCACCGTTGCCGCGACCGACGTGCCGGCGAACCAGGCCGCCGCGGTCTTTGCCGGCGGCTGCTTCTGGTGCATGGAGAAGCCCTTCGATCTCGTCGACGGCGTGCTCAGCACGACCTCTGGCTACACCGGTGGACCCGAGCTTGCGCCGACCTACCGCCAGGTCGCGAACCACCAGACCGCCCACTACGAGGCGCTGCGGGTGGTCTATGACCCCTCGGTCGTGAGCTATGCCGAGCTGCTCCAGGTCTTCTGGCACAACGTCGATCCGACCGACGCCCGAGGGCAGTTCTGCGACAAGGGTGACCAGTACCGCACGGGCATCTTCACCAGCGACCCCACCGAGCGCCGCCTGGCCGAGGAGAGCAAGGTCCAGGCCCAGGCGACCCTGGGTCAGCCGATCGTCACCCAGGTCATGCCCGCCGCGGTGTTCTGGGTGGCCGAGCACTACCACCAGGACTTCTACCTGAAGAACCCCAGCCACTACACCCGGTACCGCCAGGGCTGCGGGCGCGACCGGCGGCTCCAGCAGCTGTGGGGGGACGCCGCGAGCCACTGACCCCTTCGGCAGGTAGACGGGAGCGCCGGATCGGCGCACCATGGGGGGGTCCAGGAGGTCCCGGTGATGGTGTGGTCGTGGGTGTTGGCCTGCGTGCAGGGCGTGACCCTGGAGGCACCGGTCAGCGACAGCGTGGCCGCGCTGGACACCGCGACCGACACCGGGCCGGCGACCGACACGGCCCCCGACGACACCGACACGGTCGAGGACGTGCCCGCCGTGCAGGACCCCGGCGACGCCGTGTTCGCCATCGACGGCGTGCACACGATCGAGATCACCTTGGGGTCGGCCCTCCGCGATCAGCTCGACGCCGATCCCTACACCCACGTCGAGACCGAGATCCGCTTCGACGGGAAGTCGCTGACCGGTGTCGGTCTGCGCCTGAAGGGTCGCTACGGGAGCTTTCGCAGCCTGTCCCAGAAGGCCGGCTTCAAGATCGACCTGAACCGGTTCAACGAGTCCCAGACGCTGTATGGGTTGACCCACCTGAACGTGAACAACCTGGTCCAGGACGGCTCCCAGCTGCACGACCGGGTGGCCTACAACGCCTACCGCTCGGTCGACGTGCCGGCCCCTCGCGTCGGCTATGCCTGGGTCACCGTCGACGGCGAGTCCTACGGGCTCTACGGGCTGGTCGAGGACTACGACGACCAATTCCTGGAACAGCACTTCGCCGACAGCGACGGCAACCTCTACGACGGCGACTACTGGCTGGCCGACGACTGGTCGTCCTATGTCCTGGTGGACTTCAGCCCCAGCAAGTACACCTACTTCGACCTGGACGCGGGCACCGACGTGGGCCTGGCCGACGTGGCGGCCGTCACCGACGCGGTCAGCGCGTCCTGTGGGACCCAGGAGTTCGACGAGACCCTCGAGACCGTCGTGGACTACGGGCACTGGCTGCGGTTCTGGGCGATGGAGATCTGGGTCGGCCAGTGGGACGGCTACAACTACAACTCGAACAACTACCGGATCTACTTCGATCCCGGCCGCGAAGGCCGCATGATCATGATGCCGTGGGACCACGACCAGCCGTTCTACGACGACCTGTGGATCAACCAGCCCGCCGGGCTGTTGGGCAGCTGCTGCAAGCAGGACCTGGGGTGTCGCGACCGGCTCTATGACGAGCTCGATGCGGTGTGTGCTGCCCTGGACACCAGCGCCTTGACCGCCGACCTGGAAGCCACCGCCGAGCTCATCAACCCCTACGTGCGCGAGGACCCCCGACGCGAAGTCGGGTACGACACCGCCCTCTACTACCAGGACCACACCCACGACTGGGTGCTCGACCGGTGCGACGAGCTGGACCGCTGGGCTGGCTTCTGAGCCTGTGGTTGCTGGTCCTGGCGTGCAGGCCGCCCGAACCCGCCGGCGTGCCGCTGCTGGACTTCGGCGAGGACACGCCGACCAACCTGTTGTGGCTGAGCGTCGACACCCTCCGCCGAGACACGGTGGGGCGCTATGCCGGCACCGGGGACACGCCCTTCGTGGACGGGCTGCTTGCCCAGGGGGTGGCCCTGGACGACCACGGCGGGTGCAGCAACTGGACCGCGCCGAGCTTCCACTGCCTCTACACCGGCGCCCGGCCCTTGGAGTTGGGGTTTGTGGTCGAGTCCGGCGACGACGCCGTGCCCGGGTCCCCCCGGCGCCTGGACACCCTGCCCGAGGCCCTCGCCGAGGCGGGGTTCACCGGCCGCCTGGTGACCAGCAACCCCTACCTGGAGCCGTCGTCGTCGTGGCCACTGGGCCAGGGGTTCGAGACCGTGTCGGCCAAGCCCTTCGCCAGCGGCACGGTCGTGACCGATGCGGGCCTGGCGCTGGCCGAGGGACTGACCGAGCCTTGGTTTCTCCAGGTCCACTACCTGGACCCCCACGAGCCCTACGAGGCCCCCGAGGCGTTTCGGGACCCCGCGGAGCCGATCGCCTACGACCTGAACGACCCCGAGCAGATCCGGCAGCTGGAGGCCGACTGGTTCTCCCTGTCCGACGCCGACAAGCTCGCCGTCCAGGCCTGGGCGACCGCCGAGTACCGGGCCGAGGTGCGCAGCTGGGACCACGAGCTCTCCCGCCTGTGGGACGGGCTGGACGAGCTGGGCATGCTCGATGACACGCTGGTGTTGGTGGTCTCGGACCACGGACAGCAGCACCTGGAGCGAGGGCGCTGGGCCCACGGCCACCACCTCCACGTCGAGGAAGCCGCCGCGCTGGCCGGCTTCTGGGCGCCCGGGCTGACCCCGACGGTGTGGTCGGAGCCCACGACCCACCAGGATCTGGCCGTGACCCTGGCGACGCTCTACGGGCTGTCCCTGCCCGACGCGACGGGCCTGGCCGTGGGCGAGGCTCCCGCCGACCGGGCCCGCACGATGTTCCACTTTCGGCTCACGGACACCGGCGCCGACGGTGTGCCACGGCACTCGGTCGAGGCCGACCGCTGGCGGCTGTCCTACAACTGGGACGGGGCGCTGCGCCTACACGATCGCCTGGCCGACCCGGCCGAGGCGAACGACCTCATCGAGACCGCGGACCCCGCAGAGGTCGACGCCCTGTGGGCGCTGCTGGCGCCGGATCTGGCCGCGGCCCAGGCGCTGTTCCCGCACCTGGAGGCCCAGGGGCAGTGGTCCCGCTAGCGGGCGCTAGCAGCGTGCGGTGAATCGGGGGTCGTGAGACGTGGTCGTCCACGTGCAC
>CAZFLE010000117.1:0-23273 GCA_964519895.1 uncultured Enterobacterales bacterium
GCTAGGCCCCAGGAAGCCCAACGCGATACCCCAACCCAGAGTCATGCCCTAGGATCAGAACCAATCACAACAACGATCCATACCCGCGATGCTAATGCTTAACAAAAGGTTCCTGACCCCAGTTTAGGGGTTCCTGACCCCGGTTTTGGACCCCGGTTTTGACGGACCCCGGTTTTGACCCCGGTTCTGTCCTACAGGTTCTGGTCCCGAGCTCGAGCCCGAGCCCGAACACCAAAGCCTCAGTCCCAGCACCCCCGCACCCCGCCCTCGGTGGCCACGCCCCACGTCATGCCCGGTGTCGTGTGCCCAGCGCACCACCCACCGGACCGGTCCACGGCGATGAAGCCCGCCCGCCACCCTCGGGCCCGCATCCGCTCCAGCAGTGCGGCTTCGGCCTGAGCCAGGGTCTGTCCGGCCTCGACCGCTGCCACCAGGCGCGGACCCAGCAGCCCGTCCACGATGTCCTCGCCGACGCCGGTCAGGCTGACCGCTGCCGCCTCCGTCGCCACGTTGGCTGCGACCGTCGGCGTGTCGCTCACTCGCCCGACCCGCTCCAGGCCGCGCCCGCCCGTGCTCGTCGCCGCCGCCAGGCGACCCTCGGCGTCCAGGGCCACCGCACCCACTGTGCCGGTCTCGCCGGCCAGTCCGCGCTCCCAGGCAGCGATGGCCCGGGGGGTGCGCACGTCGCGCTCGGCCAGGCCCAGCTCTCGGGCGCGAGCGAGCGCACCGGCGCCGGCAAGCACCCGGCTGTCCTCCTCGACCAGGGCTCTGGCCAAGCGGATCGGGTGGGCCAGCCCTTCGACGTTCACGACGCCGCCAAAGCGCTCCCGGGCCCCGTCCATCACGGCCGCCGACAAGCGAGCGACCCCATCTCGCTGGAGCTTGCTGCCGGTGCCGGCGTTGAACAGCGGGTAGGCCTCCAGCCGCACCACGGCCGCTACCACGGCGTCGAGCGCAGTCCCGCCGTCCCGGAGCTGGGGCCAGCTGGCGGTCAAGATCCCTCGGAGGGCCTCCCGGGCCTCGTCGGTCCGCCCACCCGCGGCCAGCCGGCCCGCCCCGCCGTGCAGCACCAGGACCGGCCCGCTCACGCTGCGCCATCCTGGCCCAGACCGCTCTCCACCAGCGCCGCATAGCGGCCGTCGAGCGCCATGAGCTCCCCGTGGCTTCCGCGCTCCACGATGCGGCCAGCGTCCATCACCAGGATGCGATCAGCCGCCGTGATGGTGGACAGGCGATGGGCGATCACGATGACGGTCTTGCGGGACAGGATGCGGGCGATGGCGTCCTGGATCAGGGACTCGGTGACCGAATCGACCGACGCGGTGGCTTCGTCCAGGATCACCACGCGCGGGTCGTGGGCCATCGTGCGGGCAAAGGTCACGAGCTGACCCTGGCCCACGCTCAGATCGCTGCCCCGTTCCTTGAGCACGTGGTCCCACCCCAGGTCCTGCTCGGCGATGAAGCCCGTCGCGTGCACCAGGCCCGCGGCGGCTTCGCAGGCCGCCTGGTCGATGCCCGGGTTGCCCAGGTCCACGTTGAAGCGCACGGTGTCTGGAAACAGGTGCACGTCCTGGAGCACCCGGTTCACCACGCTGCGAACCGCCGCGGGATCGAGCTCCGAGAGCTCGTGTCCGTCCAGCCAGACGTGTCCTCGATAGCCGTCGTAGGCCCGGGTCAACAGCCGGGAGATGGTGGTCTTGCCACAGCCCGTGGGCCCTACGATCGCCACCACCTCACCGGGGCTCACCTGGAAGGACAGGCCGCGCAGCACGTCGTCGTCTTCCGGGCGGTAGCGAAAGGCCAGGTCTTGGACCTCGAAGCGGCCCGTCAGGGGCTCGTCGGGGACGCGGCCGGGGGAGATGTGGTCCCGATCGTCGAGCAGGCCGAAGATCTTCTGGAGTGCCGCCAGCGCCCGCTGGATCACCGCGATCTTGCCGCTGAATTCCCGGAGCGGCTTGAAGAGCTTGTCCAGGTAGTCCACGAACGCGACCAGCAGCCCCGCACTGACCAGCCCGCCGAGCGGATCCGAGCAGGCGTACCAGAGCATCAGGGCGATGCAGATGGACCCGGTGCCGTCCACCGCCGCGTACATGAAGGCGTCGAAGACATTGCTGCGGACCGCGGCGTCCCGGTACGCCCGGTTGAGCCCCACGAAGCGCCCCTGGGCCGCGTCCTGGTGGCTGAAGAGCTGCACCACCCGCACGCCGTTGAGGCGCTCGGCCAGGAAGGCGTTGACGGCCGACAGCGTCTCCCGGACGCGCAGGTAGTAGTGCCGCAAGGCCCGGCGACAGATCGACAGGGCCACGACCAGCGGCGGCGCCACGGCGCACAACCACAGGGTCATCTCCCAGTCCAGCCACAGCATGGACGCCAGGACCCCCAGCACCATCATCGCGTCGAGCACGATGGTCACGACGCCCTGGGTCAGCGCGTCGCCCAGGCTCTCGACGTCCGATGTGGCGCGGGTCAACAAGGCCCCGGCAGGCCTTCGGTCGAAGAAGGCCGGACGCAGCCCGAGCAGGTGATCGAAGATCGCCAGCCGGAGTCGCTGGATCGAGCGCCCACCCGCCACGGCCAGCGCCAGCTGGTAGGTCGCGTGGGCTGCGTAGCTGAGCACCACCGCGCCCAGGTAGCCCAGTGCGAGGGTGTCCAGCCCTTCGAGTTCGCCAGGGGTGATGTGGTCGTCGATCGCCGTCTTGAGCAGCCACGGCTGGACCAGGGCCAGGGCCATGGCCAGCGGCGTCAGGAGGATCGGCACCGCAAAGAGCCAGGCATCGGGCCTGACGTAGGGCCACAGGCTCCTGCCCAGGTCCACGGCCGAGCGGTGTTCGCTCAAGACGACACCCCCTCCGGCTCGGGCCGCTCGACGCTCTGGTGGCGCCACGCATCCCGGTAGGGGCCTGGGCGGGCGATCAGCTCGCTGTGGGTGCCCTGGTCCCGCAGCCGGCCGTCCTCGAGGACCAGGATGTTGTCGGCGTGGACCAGAGCTGAGGTCCGATTCGACACCAGCCAGACCGTCGGTCGGTGGCGACCCTGACCGACCGCAGCCAGGGCCTGGATCAGACGCTGTTCGGTGCCGTGGTCGACCGCGGAGAGCACGTCGTCCAGCACCAGCACGTCGAAGTCGCGGTAGAGCGCGCGGGCCAGGGCCACCCGCTGGCGCTGGCCCCCGGACAGCATGACGCCCCGCTCGCCCACCAGGGTGCCGACGCCGTTGGGCAGGGTGGCCAGGTCCGATGTGAGGGCGGCCCTGTCGAGCACGTCGCGCACCCCCGGCGGATCCGGCACCCCCATCGAGATGTTGTCGGCCACGGTCTCGCTGAACAGGAACGGCACCTGGGGGGCCACGGCGAGCCGCCGACGCCAGCTGTCCAGGTCCAGCTCCAGCACGTCCTGGCCGTCCACGAACACCGTGCCCCGGGGCGGGTTCCACTCCCGCGTCAGCACCTGGAGGAGGGTGCTCTTGCCCGAGCCCGTGCGCCCGAACACGCCCACGGTCGAGCCCGCAGCGACGGTCGCGCTCAGGCCGGTGAGGGTGGGGGAGTCGGCGTCGGGGTACGAGAAGTCCAGGCCGCGGAGCTCAAAGGCCGGTGCGGCCCCCGGGGCGGTGCGCACGTCCCCCGCGGTGTCCCGGGGCTGGGCCAACACCTCGTCGAGCCGCTCCAGGCTGGTGAGGCCCCGCTGGAGCACGCTGAGCAACCACCCCAGGCTGCGCAGAGGCGGCAGCAGGTAGGCCACATAGGTGGTGAAGGCGACCAGCTCGCCGACGCTCAGCTCGCCCCGGGCGGCCATCGGCCCCCCGATGGACAAGAGCCCCCAGACCGCCAGGCCGCCACCCAGCATGAGCAGCGGCAGCACAAAGGCACGAATGCGAGCCAGCTGGATGTGGGTGCGCAGCCAGGCCTGGTTGCGGGTGTCGAGGCGGCCGCTGAAGGCCCCCTCGGCGTTGAAGCCCTGGATGGTGCGGATGCCCTGCAGGCTGGCCAGGACGTGGTCGCTGATGTCGGCCAGCTGCTCCTGCTGGAGCCGCGTCAGGTCGAAGAGCTTGCGAATGCCCAGCTGGACCAGCCCGAGGCAGAGCACGACGGGCACCGCCACGACCCCGGTCAGCCGAGGCGAGAGGCCCAGCATCGCGTCGCCGGCCAGCAGGAGCGCGACGGTGATGTTCACGACCTGCAGGGCGCCAAAGCCGGACAGCACACGCAGGTAGGTGATGTCGTTGGAGGCCCGCGAGACCAGGTCGCCGGTGGTCCAGCGGCCGTAGAAGGCGGCCGGAAGCGCCATCATGTGCGCGAACAGGTCGTTCTTGAGCTGGTACTCGACCAGTCGTCCCGGGGTGAAGAAGAGCACCCTGGAGAGGGTGCGGACCGCGATGACCGCGGCCCCCATCACGGCGATGATCCGGGCAGCGTCCAGCAGGACCGCCGCGGCCTCGGCCGGATCTGCCCGCAGGGCGTCCACCGCCACCGCCAGCTCCAGAGGAATCTGTACGGCGAGCCAATTGGTGGCCCACAGGAAGGTGGCGCCGGCGAGGTACCAGGGCCAGTAGCGGGACGGGTAGTCCCGGATGAAGCGCAGGATCGGGTTCAAGAGGGCGGGCGGTGTGTCCACGTGAGGCTGGGGTCCACGAGGAAGCGCCCCGCGAGCACGTCACGGCCCAGCACCAGGTGCGGGGGACCGCTGGTGCCGACGAGCCGCAGGGTGGTCTGGAACTCCCGGCCGACCAGCCGAACCAGGGTGAGCGCCACCAACTCGTCACCCAGCTCGCCCACGCCGGCGTCGACGGTCTGATCGCCGAGCACCAGCGTGACCCGGCCCGGCAGCCCGGGTCGCAGCTCCACGTACAGGGCCGAGGTCTCCTGGTCCGTGCTGCAGCGAGCCGGCACCCGGTGGATCCCCCAAGCCGGCAGCGAGGCGCGCTCGCTCCACCCGACCACCACCGGTCCATCGGACTCGTTCAGCCAGTCCTGGTCCGACGCGGTTCCCGCGTCGTCTTCCCAGACGTCCCTCTCCCCGGGATCCGTGTCCGGGTCGTCCAGGTCCACGTCGTCCAAGGGCTGGTCTCCGTCGTCGATCGCGGGCCACGAGTCTGGAGGCTCGTCGGGCTCCAGCAACGGCTCCTCGTCCAGGGCGGTCCCGTCGTCATCGCTCTGGGACCAAGGGTCGCCGGTGTCCTCGGGGGTGGTCTCCGAGTCATCGTCGAGCAGGTCCCAGTCCCGTTCCTCCGGGGGCTCAGCAGGCGGCTCAGGGGGCTTGGCGGGCGTGTCGGGCATGGTGGCGGCTCGTATCATAGGATGGCCCCGTGACCCGGTTTGCGCTGCTGGTCGTCCTGGGGCTCGGCCCGGCCGGGGCGGGTGCCTACGACGAGGCCGCCGGTCTGGTGGCGCTGGGCCCCCGGGTGGCCGGCACGGCCGGGGGTCACGAGGCCCAGCGGTGGACGGCCCAGCGCCTGGCCGACGCCGGCCTGGAGCCGCTTCACCGAGCGCACCCCGGCGGCGCCGGCGCCGTGCTGGGCTGTACCGGAGACCCGGACGGGGCCGGCTGGCTCCTGGCCCACACCGACACGGTCCACCAGGCCTGTCCAGGTGCGGTCGACAACGCCGGGGCGGTGGGGGTCGCCCTGGAGGTGGCTGCGCGACTGGCGGCAGCCCCGCCATCGGAGCCGGTCTGCGTGGCCTTTCCCGATGGCGAGGAGCTGGGTCTGCGAGGAAGCCGCGTCCTCGCAGGACAGTTCCAGCCAGCGTGGGTCATCTCCCTGGAGCTGCTCGGCCAAGGCAGGCCCACGGCCATGGGGCTGGGGCCGACCTGGGGCACGGCTGGCCTGCGGTGGGCGTCGTCCGCCGGGCTCGCCATCCCCTGGGCCTACCGGATCTACGCCCGACAATTCCCCGAGCTCGCGCGGAGCGATCACGGGCCCTTCGCGGCGGCCGGCATCCCCGGACTCCTCGTGCTGGGTCGTCCGGACACGGGCGTGTACTGGCCCTACCACACCGCCCGGGACGATCTGGCGCGGCTGGACCCCCAGCGCCTGGACGAGATGGTCGACCTGGTCGAAGGCCTGATGCGGCGGGGCCCTCCAGACCAGCGGCCGGGACCGGCCCTCCAGCTGCCCGGAACCCGGCTCGTCGTGCCGGGGGCCGGGGTGGTGCTGGGCGTCGTGCTCGGGCTCGCAGGCGGCGCTGTGGCGGGTCGGCGGGCCTGGGGCACGGCGGTCCGCGGGCTGGCCATCGCCGGGCTGGCCAGCGCGGTGGGCGCCCTGTGCTGGGTGACGGCACTGCTCGGGCGCTCACCCGACGGGGCCCTGGCTGCGCCGGGCCTGGCCGCCTGGGCCGTGGGGGCGCTAGCCGTGGGCCTGCTCCAGCCCCGCCGGGACGATGCGACCCGGGGTGGGGCCCTCCTCGCGGTGCTGTGTGGCTTGCCTCTCTGCGGGGTGGACTGGCTGCTCGCCTTGCCCCTCGGGCTCGCCGCCGGCGGCCTGGCCCTGGCGGAACGCTGGCCCGCGGCTGGCCTCTTGGCCCTTCCGCTCCCCCTGTACCTGGCCTGGCCCGACACCTGGCGGGAGCTGGTCTTCCACGGGGTCCTGCCGCCGGTGCCCTGGGTCTGGGCCGTCGTGCTGGCGCTGGTCTGGGCCCCGGTGTTGACCGCCCTGGGCAGCCTGCGCCTCCGACCTCCTCGGTGGGCCTTGGGGCTGGCCCTGGTGGGGGTCGCGGCCTGGGCGGCCCTCACGCCGGCCTGGACCGACGCCTGGCCCGCTCGCGTGGCGCTGTGGCCTTGGTGATGCCGGACCGCCTGGCACCCCTGCTGTTCACCTCGGGCTGTGCGGGGCTGACCTACGAGGTCCTCTGGATGCGACGCCTGGCCCTGCTCAGCGGCAGCGGCAGCGTGGCCGTCACCCTCACGGTGGCGGTGTTCTTCGGGGCCCTGGGCGCTGGCGGGCTGCTGGCCCTGCGGTGGCGTCCCCGCCGACCGCTCCGGGCCTATGCGCTCCTGGAGCTGGCGGTCGCGGTCTGGGCGGTGCTGCTGCCCTTCTGGCTCGGTGCCTTGGCTCCGCGGGTGGTGGCGGAACCGGGTCTCCGCCCGGTCGTCGCCATCGCGGTGCTGTTGCTGGGACCGCCTGCGCTCGCGCTCGGGGCCACGCTCCCGGTCATCGCGGGCCTGGGCCTCACCCCTGCCAGGGTCTCCAGGCTCTACGCGTGGAACACCGCCGGGGCTGTGCTCGGCGTGCTGGCCACGCCTGCCCTGCTCCTGCCCTTGCTGGGGGTCCGGGGCAGCGAGCTCGCCGCGGCGTGTCTCACCGCCGGGGTGGCAGCCGTCGCCTGGCGTCTGACCCCCCCTGGCGCTCCGGACAGCGCCGCTCCTGGGCCGGCCGGGCCCTTGCGGTGGGGTCCCATCGCTGCTGCGGCGTGTGCCGGGGGGGTGGCCATGTCCCTCGAGGTCAGCTGGACGCGGCTGGCGGCGTTGCTCCTGGGGGCGTCGATCCACGCCTTTGCGTGGGTGCTGGCGGTGTTCCTGGCCGGCGTCGCCCTGGGGGCGGCCTGGGGGGCCCGGCCGGGTTCGATCCGCCACCCGCTGGGCGCCCTGGGCGCCCTGGCTGTCCTGGGCACTTGGACCTTCTCCGAGGCCCCGGTCTGGTTGGCCTGGGGCTACGACCTGGTCGGCCCGGGCTGGACGGGCTTGCTCCAGGCCCTGCTCGCAGCGGTCGCGATGGCGGGCGCGCCCGTGGCCAGCGGCATGGTCTTCGCGCGGTGCCTGGCCCGGGTGGGCGGCTCGGCGGCGTCGGGAACAGCGGCGATCGTCGGGGCGAACACGCTCGCAGGCGTGCTCGGGGCTGGAGGAACCGGCCTGTGGCTGCTCCAGACCGCGGGCCTGCCGGGGGCGGTGTACGTGGCCGGGGGGCTCGCTGCGGTCGGAGCCGCTTGCGCCGGACGACCGGCCTGGTTGGTGGCCGTCGTGGGGATCACGTGGCTCGCCCCCGACTGGAACGCCAAGCTGCACGCGGTCGGCATCCACCAGAGGGTCTCCGACCTGGGGGATCGCTCCCGACAGGGGGTCCTGTCCTTTGCCGACGACGGCTGGGAGCTGCTCCGCTACGAACAGGGCCGCACCGCCGCCGTGGCGGTTGGTCGCTCCCTGCGCACCGGCAACACCTGGCTCTCGATCAACGGCAAGGTCGACGCCTCCACCGGCGCGGACATGCCCACGCAGCTGCTCTCCGGCCAGCTGCCGGCGCGCATCGCCGCTGGCCGGGAGCGGGCCCTGGTGGTCGGGCTGGCGTCCGGCGTCACGGCCGGGGCCCTGCTGGCCGAGGGCATCGGTGCCCTCGACGTCGTCGAGATCGAGCCGGCGGTGGTGCGGGCGTCTCGCGCCTTTGACGGCGTGAGCGGCGCCCCTCTGGACGATGTGCGCACCACGCTGTTCCTCGACGACGCCCGGGCGGTGCTGCAGCGCCCCGGTCCGCTCTACGACGTGATCGTCTCAGAGCCTTCGAATCCATGGATCACGGGCGTGTCGAACCTCTTCACCCGCGAGTACTGGGCCCTCGGTCGGGCCCGGCTGGCCCCGGGTGGCGCCTTCTGTCAGTGGATCCAGCTCTATGGGCTGGAGCACCGCGACCTGCGCATCCTCGTCCGCACCTTCACCGACGTGTTTGGCGACGCCTGGCTCTACGAGACCGTGCCGGGCGCCGACGTGCTGCTCATCGCCGGTCCGCAGCCGCCGGCCTCGCTGCCCTTGGCGGCCACGCTCGGGCCGGCCGGACTGCTCACCCTGTCTCGGGGGGTGCCGCTGAACACCGACGACCGGCCCTGGGTCGAGCTGTCCGCACCGCGCTCGGTCCACCTCGCCACGGCCCAGGCCAACGAGGCCGCACTCCGAAGGCTCCAGCGCGACGAGAGCGCCGCCCCCTGACGGCTCGTCCCAGAGTATTGTGCCGCGATGTCACTCCTGGACGGTGTGAAGGGTCGCGCGGTCACGCGAGGCCAGGCCCTGCCGCGCATGATGCGCATGCGCACCGAGGGCATCCCGACGGCATCCGAGTCCGTGCGGCTGGTCTCGTCGGCCGGCTACCAGCTCGAGGCCCGGGTCCACCTGCCGCAGTCGTCTGGTCGCTGGCCGGGGGTGCTCCTGTGCCCGGGGACCGATGATCCCGGCAGTGTCTTCGAGGGGTGGACCCAACCCCTCAACGCGGCCGAGGTCGCCAGCCTGGGCTTCGTCGTGCTCCACTTCGACCCCGCAGGCCGGGGCCGCAGCTGGGGCGAGGAGGACTACGGCGGGCTGGAACACCAGGACGACGTCCGGGTCGCGCTGCGGCACCTGGCGGGGGTGTCGTCGGTCGATCCCGACAGGCTGGGCGTCGTGGCGATCTCCCTGGGCATCGCCATGGCGTGTGGCGGCCTGGCCCACCTGGACGGTGCTGTGCCGGTCAAGTGGCTCATCGACTGGGAGGGGCCCTGTGACCGCGAGATCATCTGTGCCGGTGGCCGCATCATGGCGCCCGCCTTGGGCCACAGCCTCGACGACGAGGTCTACTGGCGCCCCCGGGAGGCCGTACGCTGGATCGGCGAGCTGCCCTGTGGCTACCAGCGCATCCAGTCGGTCCGCGACCACGCCCAACCCGGCGAGGTGCGGCACGCTGCCCGGATGATCCAGGCCGCAGCCCGGGGGCGCCTGCCCTGGTTCCGCCTGAACGACCACGACGCAGGCCTGGTGCCGCGAACCCCGGAGCTCTACGGGCCCGGGCGCCTCCAGGCCAACCGGGTGCTCCTGCGCTGGATTCAGGCGCTCAGCGACTAAGCGCTCAGCCGGCGCGGACCTGGCACGCCAAGCCGACCTGGTCGGGGGTGCCGGTGAACGGGTCCAGCGCGTCGTCGCCGATCAGGCGGCCCGCTTCGAAGGACGCCGACCAGGGCACCTCGACGGTGTCCTCGCGCAGGGTCGGGTCGTGCCTGGCGATGCCACGCGCTTCGCCGTGGCGGGTGGTCACCACCACGGGCTTGCCATCGGCCAGACCCAGGGAGGGGTGGACCCGGACAGCCCCCGCGGCTTCGGGACCGGTCTGGAAGCGGGTCCCGATGTGGTCCGGCCCCCGGGTCCGGGTGACCAGCCAGGACGGGAGCTCCGGGTCCGGCGCCGGGGGAGCCAGGGCCGCCACAGCGTCGCGCAGGGCCGACGGCGCCATGTCGATGCGAGCATCGGGGCGCTCGACGCGCCACTCCGCCCGATTGAGCTCCCCTTCGTCGGCCCCGCGTGGCAGCGCGGCCAGGTCCTTCAGGCTGGGCTGCCCCGCCAGGTCGAACAGCTTGTCCGCCCAGTCCTTGAGGTCCGCAGTGGCCGCCTTGCGACCCGCCAGGCGAAGGTGCAGTCCCCAAGCGCCCCCGCGAACCGGTGGCGCGGCCGCCCGGAACAGGTCCGCAAGGATGGCCTGCTCTTCGCGGGCATCGCCCAGAGGCGGCAGCACCGGCTCGGCGGCCTGGAGGGTGCGTGCCGGCAGCATCGACAACACCAGTGCCGACAGGTCCTCCCGCTCCCACAGGGTCGTGCTGGGCAGGATCCAGTCCGCCCTTCGGGTGGTCGCCGACTCGAAGGCGTCGATGGCCACGACGAGCTCCAGGGCGTCCAGCGCCTGCTCGACCCGGTCCCTGGCCGGCAGACGGCCCGCCGGGTCGCCGGCGACGCTCACCAGGGCCTTGAGCTGGCCCTCGCCGTCGGTGAGGGCCTCCTGGGTCAGGGCGGTCGCCGGGGCCTGGAGCATCACCGAAGGGAAGCCACCCACGCGGGTGCTGGGCCCGTTGCGAGCCGGAAAGGCCAGCGCCACCGGCTGGTGGTCCAGCAGCCCCAGACCCTCGAAGGCCCCCCCGGGACGCAGCAGGTTTGCCGTCAGCGCGTGCACCAGGTGCCACGCCCACGCGGAGACCGTGCTGTGGCGGGTGCGCAGGAGGGTCTCCGACCGAGCCACCGTGGCCATCGCCGCCCGTGAGAACTTCAGCGCCACGCCGCTCACGGTGCCCGCATCCACCCCGCAGATCTCGGCGACCCGTTGAGGGGTCCAGGGCGCCAGCCAGTCCTGGGCCTCCTGGAAGCCGACGGTGTAGTCGCGCAGGTACTGGTGCTCGTACCAGCCATTGGCGGCGATCGTGTGGGCCATGCCCAACAACAGGAAGGTCTCGGTGCCCGGTCGGAGGGAGATCGCCTGATCGGCCTGATCCGACAGCGGTGTGGTCCGGTGGCCGGCGGTGATCAGCCGGGCGAAGCGACGTGTGCGCTTGAAGTACTGCAGGGCCTGGGTGTGGATGGTGCCCGCCTGGAGCGGGCCCCAGCGGACGTCCTCCTGGTCACCGCCCAGGACCAGCGAGTAGTGGGCCCGGCCCACGTCGGACTGCAAGGCCACCGGGTACCCGAGCATCAGCTCGGACGCGTAGAGCAGGGAGCTCCCGTTCAGGGACATCTCGCTGAGCAGGTTGGTGGTCCCCAGGCCCAGGGCAAAGGCCGCGGTTCGGACCGCGCCATAGGCGTTGTGACCCAGGGCCGCACCTGCATACACGCCGATGGCCTGGGGACCGGCGTCCTTGCGGATCCGCGCCAGTTCCCCGCCGATGGCCGCCAGGGCTTCGTCCCAGCTGACGGGCTCGTGGCGATCTCCCACGCGCTTCAGGGGCTGGGTGATGCGCGTGGCCCCGGTGCTCGAGAGGGCACCGACCCGGCCGACTTCGCACAGGAAGCCCGCGTTGTTGGGGTGACTGCGATCGCCTTCGATCCCGGTGATGGCGCCGCCGGAGATCTCGAGATCGACTCCGCACAGGCCGTCACAGGCCCGGCACCAGGTCAACGACTGCGCCATCCACGGTCTCCAGGCTCGCGGGCCGCCAGGATAGCCCGAGGTTCCGCGGTCACAGCATCCCGGGCAACACCGACGCCAGCAGGCGCGACGCGCGGGGGAAGGGGATCAGGGCCCCCTGCAGCGCTGCCCCGGCCCGGGCGCTCTTGAGGCGGGGCACGAGCTGCAGCAAGAGCGCCTCGATGGAGACGCCGCCGACAGCGGCCAGATAGGCCACCACGGGGCAGGTCGGCTCGGTCGCCAGGGCGCGAGCGGCGGCTTCGACCGCCAGGTCTTCGCGCCCGGCGGACAGCAGCGCTGCGGCCGGCTCAGCCCGGCCCGTCTCGGCGGCCAGGACCAGGGCCTCGACGTGGCCGACCGCGGCGTGGGCCCAGCAGATGGCCGGAAAGGCAGGGTGGCCGGCACAAGCCATCAAGTGGGCGACCCCGGGCACCGGCTCGGCGAGGTCGGAAAGCCCGACGAGCCAGCCCGCTGCAGGGTGGCGCTGGGCCGCCATGGCGATGACCTCGGCCCGGGTCGACGGCTGGACCTCCAAGAGGCGCTTGTAGATCGCCGCTGGCGGTGCCCGCTGTTCCAGGGGCTCCACCACGCCCAGCGCGGCGCGCACCGCCGCCGGCGTGTCGACGGCCCTGGGCCCGATCACCAGGTCGAGCAACGCCACTGGGTGTCGCTTGGCCAGCGCCTCGTAGAGCAGGGTCAGCCCCGCCGGGTCGGCAATGCCCTCGATCTGGGCACGCAGGGCCGCCAGGTCCTGGGGCAGTCGCAGCTCGCTCAGGTCCCCCCGCAGCACGTCCCTCACGGGGCCAGCCCGCAGCGCGCCAGGGTCTCCTTGGGCGTGACGGCGGTGGTGGACCGCGCACCCCTCGCCGCGGCGATGAGCGGGCCTTCCGGGGCTGCATCGAGGGTCAGCGCACCCGGCGGAAGTCGGGGCACCCCCGCCGGGGCCAGCAGCGGATGTTCAGGCCCCACCAGCGGTCGCACACGCTCTGCAGACCACTGCCAGACCATCTCCAGCCCGACCCCTGCGACGGAGATCCCGGCCGAGTCCGAAGCCACCAGGAACAGGGCCAGGTCCTCGCCCTGGGCCGGTCCGAGCGCGGCTCGGGGGAGGGTCAGGATCCGATCCCACGCGGAGCGCAAGGCCGACAGCCTGTCGGCGCCGCCGACGTCGGCCAGAGCCTGGTGGAAGCGGATGACGACGGGCCACGTGACTTCGGGCGGCGAAGACGCGGCCACCCGGCCGACCAGGTCCAGGCGGACTCCCCCCTGCGACCAGCGTCGCTCGAAGAGGCCGTTGAACGGGTATCTGCCAGCGCCGCACAACATGAGCGCTGCAGGCAGGGATGGCTGCATGGGCTTCTGGGTGTGAATCCGCGGCCTTCCTGGCCGCGAGCGCAGTCTAATGGGGGATCGCTGAGAGTCCCAAGCCAGGGATTCCCCGGCAGCCGACCCCGGGGAGTCGTGCCCCTTGTCCGCCGGACGGCCGCACGATAGCTCCACGCTCGCTGGAGGCTTCATGCACAACTGGCTCATCCCTGGCGGCGGCATCTGCGCCGGCACCGGCATCATCCTCATGCTCTTCGGGTTCGAGGCCTCGACGGGCCAGGACTTCGCCGCGAGCTATTCCCAGGTCGGGTACACCGGCATCGACTCCTTCGGCGCCACCTCGGCCGGCATGGCCGGTGTCGCCTTCCTGCTGCTCGGCGTCGGACTGCTCATCGCCGGGAACCGCACCGCCTGGACCAAGACCGACGGCTACTGATCGGAGCCGTCCCGGGGGCTCGCGCCCGGACTGTCACGGGAGCGTTGAATTGGGGGCTTGACCCCTCCGGCTCTGGCCTTATCTAAGCAGGCTCTTCCGACCCCTCGATCCGCGGCACGGGCAGGACATGGCCAGGCGACCCCGCTCCCTCACGGGCATCCAGCCCAGTGGCATGCCACACCTGGGCAACCTGGTGGGCGCCATGGAGCCCGCGATCGCGCTCCAGGACACCCACGACAGCTTCTACTTCATCGCCAGCTACCACGCCCTGACCACCACCCGCGACGCCGCCGTGCTGCGGGAGCGTCAGCGCCAGGTCGCCATGTGCTGGCTGGCCCTGGGACTGGATCCGGAGCGCACGACCCTCTGGCGCCAGCAAGACGTGCCCGAGGTCTGCGAGCTGTCCTGGATCCTGAGCTGCTTCACGGCCCACGGCATGATGGAGCGAGCCCACGCCTTCAAGGCCGCGCGCGACGCAGGCCGCGACGTCAACATGGGCACGTTCTGCTACCCGGTCCTGATGGCGGCGGACATCCTGCTGTTCGACTCCGACGTGGTTCCCGTGGGCAAGGACCAGAAGCAACACGTCGAGATGGCCCGCGACATCGCCCAGGCCATCAACCACCGCTACCGCGACGCCGTGTTGGTCCTGCCGACCCCGGTCGTGCCCACCCAGGAAGATCGCGCAGCGGTCCCGGGTCTGGACGGACGGAAGATGTCGAAGTCATACAACAACCACCTCCCGCTCTTCCTCCCTCCCAAGCAGCTCCGCAAGCGCATCATGCGCATCGTCACGGACAGCAAGGGGGTGGACGAGCCCAAGGACCCGGACAGCTGCACGGTCTTCGCTCTCTACAAGCTCTTTGCCACTGCTGAACAACAGGCCGACCTCGCCTCGCGGTATCGTGAGGGCGGCCTGGGGTACGGGACCGCCAAGCAGGAACTCTTCGAGCTCCTCGACGCGCGACTGACCGCCCCCCGCGAGCGCTACCAGGCGCTCGAGGCATCCCCCCAGAGGGTCGACGAGATCCTCGCCGGCGGGGCTGGTCGGGCCCGAGAGGTCGCGAGAGCTAGGCTGGGTCGGGTCCGTGCCGCCGTGGGCCTCAACTGAATCCGCTAATCAAAGGCCCTCCGGGCCACAACGAGTTCACATCGTCTTGACACACAGGAATCTCCGCGGGCTGTAAAACCCGCCCGATTCCTCCGCCGCGCAGGTGCAGGCACTCACACGGCCAAGAAGGCCAGACGTGAACTCGGCGGTCGCCGCTTCCACTGTTCCCACTCCATCCCTCTCGTCCGAGAAGGAGTCTCCATGTCCCTCTCCCTTCACACCGGCTTCGGCTCCTACTCCTCCGACTCCAGTGGCGGGCGCTCCGAGCGCCTGACCGCCGAGGAAGAGAAGGACATGGCCCGGGCGATCCGCTCGGCCGAGGAAGCGGCTCGCGGTGCCATCGCCGGCATCGAGATGGCTGAGGAGATCCTGAAGCGTCGTCCCGAGCGGGCCGAGCGCACCCGTGCCGGCGCGGTCGACCGCCTCGAAGAGGCCGTGATGATCGTGGTCCGCGCGGCCAAGAAGGACCCGGAGCTCAAGTCCTACTCCCGCAAGGCGTCGGGTGCCTGGCAGGAGGCCGAGAACCTTCGGTGGCGCCTGGCCATGTCCGGCCGCCGCATCGCCCACGGCGAGGCCCGCAAGCTCGCCGGTCCCTTCATGGACGAAGAAGACCTGGTCCAAGAGGGCTACATCGGCCTGCTCCGCGCGGCCAAGCGGTTTGACCCCGACCGCGGGATCCGGTTCAGCACCTACGCCCGCTGGTGGGTTCGCGCCCAGATGACCCGGGCCATCGACCACACCGGTCGGCCCGTGCGGCTGCCCGGCTGCGCCGTCGAGCAGACCCGAAACCTGCGCAAGGCCATGAAGCGCTTCGAGGCCAGCGGCGTGGGCTACACGGTCCAGGACCTGGCCAACGAGGTCGGCATCGACAAGGAGCGGGCTGAGCTGCTGCTGTCCCAGGGCAACACCATCTCCCTGGAGCAGCCGGTCGACGACGGCCCCCGGCCGCGACCCCTCGAGCGCTTCCTGAGCGACGACGACGCGCCCCAGCCCGACTCCGAGGCCATCCAGACCCAAGAGCTCTTCCGCATGGACACCGCGTTCCACAACGTGCTGACCGAGCGGCAGCGGTTCGTGCTGACCCGTCGCTACGGCCTCGAGGACGGCGAGTTCCGCACCCTGTCCGAGGTCGGCAAGGAGCTGGGCCTGTCCCGAGAGCGCGTCCGCCAGATCGAGCGTGAAGCGCTCATCCGCCTGCGCGACCTGTCTGGCATCCGGGACGCGATCCAGGACACGCCGGGGCTGGCCCCGCGGATGTAGCGCGAGCGCGGTCGCTGGTCCTCAGCCGGCGACCGCTGCGAGCACCCGCAAGAAGTTCTCGCCGTAGGCCTTGTGGATCTGTTCCGCGGTCCAGCCCGCGCCCAACAGGGCCTGGGTGAGGGCCGGCAGCTTGTCCGCGCCGTCCAAGGCCCTGGGGTAGAGCGAGAAGCCCTCCCAGTCCGTGCCCAGTGCCACGTGGTCGATGCCGACCGTGTCGCGGATCCACGTCATGTGCCGGACCACGGCGTCGATGTCGGCCGCCCCGATGAAGGCCGTCACGAAGATCACGCCGATCACCCCGCCGGTGTCGGCGATGGCCTTGAGCTGGTCGTCATCCAGGCCCCGGGGGCTCTGGTGCACGGCGTTGCAGGACGTGTGGCTGCAGATCACCGGGTCGTTCGCCCTGGCGCAGACCTCGAACACGCCGGCCCGGTTCAGGTGCGCCACGTCGACCACCAGGTCCAGGCGCTCGCACTCGTCCACCACCGCGCGGCCATAGTCGGTCAGCGGTGAGTCCGGGTTGCCGCCCCAGCCGACCATCGGGCGGCCGGCGGCGTTGGCGCTGAAGTGCATCAGCCCGACGTACCGCAGCCCCCGGTCCCGAAGGGCCTCCAGGGGCTCCAGGCGACCGTTCAGGCAGTGCACGCCCTCGAGCCCGCCGAAGCAGGCGATGCGGTCGCGGGCCCGGGCCGAGCGGATGGCTTGGGCGGTGGTCGCCAGGGCCAGGTCGTCCGGGTGCCGGGCCAGGGTGGTGTCCAGCCGATCGAACATGCGGTGGGCTGCGCGAGGGCCGGCGAAGGGCCAGGTCACGATGCCCAGGGCCGCACACCCCACGTTGCCGGCCCGCATCCGGGGAATGTCGCAGTGCCCGAACAAGGCCGCCCGGGGGAGGGGGTTCGGGCGGTGGTGCTTGCCCCAGTTCCAGCGCAGGAACGCCTGGGTGAGCAGCAGATCGCAGTGCAGATCGATGATCAGGGCCGCATCGTGGACCTGTTGGGCCTCTCGCGTCACGGGGTTCACGGCAGCTCCTCTCCGAGCACCGCTCTTATGTCGGTGTCCTCGTGGTGGCCGTCCAGCGCAGTGGCGTGCAGGCCACCCGGTGGGGTCACGACAGGAAAGCCGAGCACCTGGTGGAGGGCTCGGGCGGCGCTGGGATCCAGGTTCGTGGCGCAGCTCCCCAGGGGCAGCCCCGCCAGGGCCTGGCGCACCTCGCCCAGGTCGGCGACCGGGTGAACGGGGACCAGCCGGGGCAGCGGCTCGGGCTCGAACCAGCGGGCCGGGAGCACGGGCACGGCCCACTCGTCGCCGGCGTGGGCGTGGTCCAAGATGCGGGCCAGCCCAACGCGACGCCGCCACCTGGGGCCCCAGGCCGCCTCCATGCGTCCTCGCGGTACGGCCACGGAGGCTTCGGCCAGGCCTGCTGCCAGCCGCTCGGCGACCGCCTCGGCCTCGGCCAGGGCGAACACGGCGACAGGGCTCTTGCAGCCCCGCCCGTCGTAGAGCACCGCGTCCCCGACCAGCCCCTCGACGTCCCTGACGCCGGCCACCACGGCCGCGCTGACCCGATGACCGAAGAGTGCCCGTCGGACCGAAGGGCCCAGTCGGGCGTCCAGGGCGAGCATGGCGCTGTCGCTCCCGAACCCCAGGACGGCATCGGCGTCGTCCAGCAGGTGCCAGGCCTGGTCGTGGGGCAGGGCGTGGGCTTGGACCGGCAGGCCTTGGGCGGCGAAGCAGCGGGCCAGGGCCAGGGCGGGCTCGGGCACAGCGCTGGGCGCCTTGAGCACGATTTGGCCCCCGGCTGCAGCCAGGGTGGCGGTCCACTCCAGTGGCGCTGTGAACACGTTGCCCGCGCACCAGATCACGGTCCGGCGCGGCGGCCTGAGACCCGCCGGCCAGGCCAGGCTACGCCCGGCATAGGGCGCCGTGGCGTGGGCCAGCGCGAAGCGAGCCCCCTCCGGGCTCAGCCCGGTGTGCCAGGGCGCCGGATCCATTGCCCCGTACACGGACACGGCCTGGGCTACCGCCGCCACCGGGCCTCCTCGGCGGTGAGCGAGCAGCCCCGGGGCCGGGCCTGAGGCAGGCGTCCCAGCAGGGTGACCGTGCCTCCGCAGACCCGGCCCAGGTCCTCGGTCTCGATGGCCAGGGGGCTGCTCCAGTTGGCCAGATCCACGAAGCACAGCAGGCCCTCCGGCGCCGGTCGGCCGGTGGCCGGGTCCGCGGTCCAGACGTGGAGCCAGGGTGGCGGCCTGTAGCCGGCCCCGGTGTCCCAACACTGGCTGGAGAGCTCCGTCATCCCGTACTCACCGACCCAGCGCAGGCCGCTGCCCAGCCGTGCCTCGGCGCGGGTCCTGAGCGTGGCAGCGTCGAGGGTGGTCCGGCGGCCCTTGAAGCCGCCGGTCACCATCACGACAGAGCCGGGGGCCAGCTGGGCCTGTCCTGGCTGGTCCAACAGGTCGGCGAGGGCGAAGGCCGTGGTGGCCAGGAACAACGGCTCCGGCGCCGCAGCCAGGGTCTGCCAGGCCGAGGGGGCCACGCCCGTCCGGGCGTCGAAGTGCCAGGTGGCCTGGGGGGCCAGCTGCTGCACCATGTGGCCCAGGGAGCTGTCCGGTGCTCGGGCGGGCTCGGGCACGAGCGACAGCGTGCAGTGCACGGGGCAGTCCGGCACGCAGTGCTCGAACCAGCGACGGGCGCTCAGCTCGTACAGGTCGGTGTCGACCAGCCAGTGCTCCCCTCGGCGTCCAGAGGTCGTGCCGCTGGTGCGGAACACCTGGAAGGCCTCGGGGTGGCGGATCGGCACGTCCCGAAGGAGCGACACGGGCACCGCCGGGATGTCTTCGAGCTGCGTCGGCCGGGCCTCTCCGGCAAAGGCTCTCAGGGCCGGCAGGTGCTCTCGCTGCCACTCGAACAGGGCCAGAGCGGCCGCGGTCAGGTCCTGGCGGGAGGGCGTCGGACCGGTGATCAGGTCTTGTAGGCGGTCCTTCATAGACACCGCTCCAGGGCCGCGACGAAGCCCGTCAGCTGGCGGGCGTGCACGGTCAGGGGCGGCGTCAGGCCCAGCACCTCGCCTCGGGTCCCGGCCGGTAGCGCGATCCAGCCCTGGGCCAACAAGCGGCGGTGCACGGTCAACGGGTCTGGCAGCGCCAGCCCCAACATCAGGCCGCGGCCCCGGACCGGCCCGAAGGCGGCGAGGGCCTCGGCCCACTCGCGACCCACCCGAGCCGCACGGGCCGGGAGCTCTTGTTCTTCCAGGACCTCCAGGCACGCCAAGGCCATGGCGCAGCCCACCGGGTTGCCCAGGAAGGTCTGGGTGTGCAGGGCCTCGCCCTGGCTGGCCCCCCAGGCGTCCATCACGTCGGCCCGGCCCAGGCAGGCCGAGATGGGAAAGCCGCTGGCCAGCCCCTTGCCCACCGCCATCAGGTCGGGGACCACACCTTCGTGGTGACAGGCGAACCAGTGCCCGGTGCGACCGAAGCCGGTGAAGACCTCGTCGAGCACCAGCATGGCCCCGTCCCGGGTGCAGCGGTCCCGGAGCGCCCGGAGCCAGCCGTCGGGTGCGGGCCGCATGCCGCCGCGGCCCTGGATGGGCTCCACCAACACGGCGCCGTAGCCGTCGAGGCGGTCGGGCAAGGCACCGAAGGGCACGTGGTCCACCGCGTCGCCCAACCGGGCGCGGAAGGGCGCCGCAAAGGCCTCGGCCCGGTAGTGGGTCACGGCCAGTACCCCGGTGGCGAGACCGTGGTAGCCCCCGTGGAAGGCCAGGATCCGATCCCGGCCAGTCGCCATCTTGGCGGTCTTGAGCGCCGCGTCGACGGCGTCGGACCCGGAGCAGCCCAGGATGCCCCGGTCCAGTCCGCTGAGGGCGGCGAGCCGCTCCAGGAGGGCGATCCGGGTCGGGTCGGGGAATGCGTCTCCCATCGCGTGGGGCAGGCGCGCCAGCTGGGCCTGACCCGCCGCGACGACCCGGGGGTGCCGGTGGCCCAGGGCTGCCACCCCGAAGCCAGCCGTCAGGTCCACGAACACATTGCCGTCGGCGTCCGCCACGTTGGACCCCACGGCCTGCTCCCACACGATCGGGTCGGTGTCGGCCACCCCGAGGGCGTGGGCCCGGCGGGCGCGTCGGGCAGTGATGGCCGGGCACTCCCGGACGGCCAGCCGATCCACCAGGCTGCGAGAGCCGGGTCCCGGGACGGGGCCCGAGAGTCGGGGCAGGTCCTCTCCGGACATGGCGGGCAGACTGGGCACGGACGTCCTGGGGGCTCGCGGGGGTCTGTATCCCTGGAGCAAGCCGGCTACTCCTTGACGCGTCAACATCGTGTACGGTGGAGCCAGGTGGAAGGAGACCCGATGGACTGGCGCACCCTCCTGCTGAACAGCAGCTACGAGCCCCTGGCCACCGTGAGCTGGCAGCGCGCCATCACGCTGGTCTGGGTCGACAAGGTCGACGTGGTCGCCGAGTACGACGCCGTCGTGCGCTCGCCGTCGTTGACGCTCGAGGTGCCTGCGGTGGTGCGCCTGCGCCAGTACTTGCGGGTGCCGCGGCGCGGGGTGCCCTTCACCCGGCGAAACCTGCTGCACCGGGACCAACACCAGTGCCAGTACTGTCGACGCAGGCTGCGGGCCGCAGAGCTCACCTTGGACCACGTGATCCCCCGGTCTCGGGGGGGCAGGCGCAGCTGGGAGAACCTCGTCGCGGCGTGTGTGCGCTGCAATCGACGCAAGGCCAACCGCACCCCTCGGGAGGCGGGCATGGTGTTGCTCCGGCGCCCCAGGCGGCCTCCTGCCTTGGCCCCCGGCGCCGGCCTGATGAGCCCGATGGACGCGCCCGAGGAGTGGTTGCCCTTCCTGCCGCTGCGGCGGGCCTCCTGACCGGCCCTCCTGCACCGTGGCCTCGTGGCAGGCCGCGGACTAAGATGCCGCGGTTCCGATGAGCCGGCCTCCTGCCAGTGTTGTTCCGCGCGGCCTCGTGATCGGTGGCTTGCTCCTGCTCTCGGTGACCGCAGTCGGCTGCACCGACGGCGGGGGCGACGACCCGATCGCCACCAGCCACGACGTCGCGCTCAGGTTGGTGAACCCGACCACCGCCGACCCCTTCGGCGGCATCGACTCGCTGGAGCTCCAGATCCTCCAGGACGACCAGGTCCTGTTCTCCGAGTCCTTTGCCGCGGGCGAGACCGCCGAGTTTCCGGACATGTCCCACTACGGACGGGTTCGGTTCACCCTGGCCGGCATGTTCGGGGCCAGCGTGGCGAGCTTCGGTCGCTCCGCCGAGGTCGTGCTGGTCCCCGGCGAGGACACCGAGGTCTCGCTGATGTTCCTGCCGGTGAATCGTGCCTACACGATCGACGCGGACGCCCAGAAGCTTCGCAGCGAACACGGCGCGGTGCGGCTTCCGAACGGGCGGGTCCTGCTGGTGGGCGGCGCCAACCCCAGCCGCTCCCTGGACTACGACGACACGGAGACCTGGGATCCACGGACTGCGGAGTTTCAGCCAGGGCCGCTCCTGCCAGCTTCGATCTACGACCCGCGACTGGCCTGGTCCGGTGAGCTCCAGCTGTACGGCGCAGGCGGCCTGAGCGTCCAGGGCGTGTCGCAGTCGACCGATCTGTCCTGGCGCTACGACCCGGCCGACGACACGCTCGAGGAGCTCTCGCCGTTGAACGAGGCTCGGTCCTCCCACTGCTTCACCTTCTTCCGCGACACGTTCGCGGTCGCCATCGGCGGCAATGGCAGCCAGAGCACCATCGAGACCATGCGGCCAGACAAGGACGACGGCATCTGGCGCTGGTCGACCAACACGATGGACGACATGACCGCGAGTCAGGTGACCGGCTGCGTGACGGCACGAGATGGGCGCGTGTTCGTCCAAGGCCTCCAGGCAGACGCCACCGGTGTGTTCGACTACACCACCGAAGCGGCGGCCTTGAACTCCGAGATCGGCAAGGCCTTCACCCCGGTCGATGACTCCCAGACCGTCTTCCTCGACGGGGCCATGCTCATCCCGCTCTCCGACGGCGAGGTCTGGATCGGCGGCGGTCTCACCTCGGGGGGCCAGCCCTTCGACGAAGGGCGCAACTTCGATCTCGACAGCCGGGTCTTCGTCTCTGGGGTCAGTCCAGACGAGGTCCGGGTCGACGGCAGCTGGGACCACTGGCTCGGAGACGACTGGGTGGCCCTGGGCTGCGGGAGTCCCGATGGCGACGCCACCCACTCCCAGGCCTCGATCGAGGTCCTGAATCTGGCCACGGGCGAGCGCCTGACCACCATCGACCTGGATCGGTCCCGACCCGGGTGCCAGGTCACCACCCTGGCCGACGGCGCCCTGCTGGTGAGCGGGGGCTACGCGGTCGCGGACGACTCGTCAGACGCGCCTGCCGTCATCATGGTCCCGCACTCGGACTGATCCCGAAGCGTTCGGTCAGCGCGGCCACGAGTCGGCCGTGGATGCCCCCGAAGCCGCCATTGCTCAGCACGGCCACCACGTCGCCTTCGACGGCGTTCGCCGCCACCAGGGCCACGATGTCCTCGACCTCCTCCAGGAAGTCGGCCTCGACGCCCCGCGCCCGCAGGGCTGCGGCCAGGGCCGGCCCGTCCAGTCGCTCGTCTTCGTCGATTCGGGACTGGTCGTAGGGCCGCGCGACGATGACCCGGTCGGCCGCATCGAATGCGGCGCTGTAGGCCTCTTGGAACACCGCGCGGCGAGACGAGGCCGAGCGCGGCTCGAAGAGCGCCCACACACGCCGCCCCCCGAAGCGCAGGCGCAGGGCCTCCAGGGTCACGCGCACCGCCGTCGGATGGTGGGCGAAGTCGTCGAGGACCGTCACGCCGCCCGGCTCCCCCACGATCTCCTGTCGCCGCTTGATGCCCCGAAAGCTCTCGAAGCCTCGGGCCAGGTCCTGAGGCTTGGCGCCCTCTCGCACCAGCGCGGCCACAGCTGCGACCTGGTTGTACAGGTTGTGCTCACCGACCAGGCGGGTCGTGAAGGAACCGAACACGCTGTCGTCCCGAGTGACCTCGAAGGTCATGCTGCCTCGCTCTGTGTCGACCGAGAGCACCCGGCCATCCCAGGACTGGCCGGGACCGTAGCCCTGGACCTCGCAGGGCGCGTCGGTGCACACGTCGCGAACTTGGGGGTGATCCCAGCGAGCCACCAGCAGTCCGTCGGCCGGCAGGCTCGCGACCAACGCCCGGAAGCTCTCCTTGACGTGGTCCAGGTCCCGGTAGATGTCCGCGTGATCGAACTCCACACTCGTGAGGATCGCCGTGTTCGCCCGGTAGTGGAGGAACTTGGGCGACTTGTCGAAGAACGC
>CAZFLE010000118.1:0-23267 GCA_964519895.1 uncultured Enterobacterales bacterium
CGAAGAGCTCCGAGAGCTCCTGCTCGTCGAAGGGGTCCACGGGGTCGGCGGCCAGCGCGGTGGCGGCGAGCCAGAGCAGGGGCGTGATCACGTCGACCGAAGGCTACCACCAGGCCGACATGGCGCATAATCGAGCCCGGGAGGACGACGGTGCTGCAGACCGGACAGAGCCTGGGCAAGTGGACCGTGGACCGGGTGCTGCGCAAGTCCGGCACCGGCATCAGCTACCTCTGCCGGCCGACCGGTGGGGGCGACGCTGCGGTCATCAAGGTCTTCGACCACAAGAGTCTGCACCGGGGTGAGGAGCGCTACACCCGCTTCACGCGCATGTTGGCGCGGCTGAACCACCCGGGCATCCCGCGGTACATCGGCACGGTCCAGGACCCGCCCGGAATCGCCTGCGAGTACCACGAGGGCACCTTCCTGAACGAGCGCCTGGAGCACGGTCCGCTGGAACCTCGGGCGGTGCTGTCCTTGGCCCGGGAGCTGGCCGCGACCCTGCACTACCTGCACAGCGAGGACATCGTGCACCGGTCGGTCAAGCCCGAGGCCGTGTTCCTGGCCCAGGAAGGCCAGGCCCAGCTCATGGACTTCGGGGTGGCCCTGGAGTCCGAGGAGGAGCGCCTGACCCAGGCCGGTGCCGTGGTCGGGACCCTGCGCATCCTGCCGCCCGAGGCCTTCGAGTCCGGCCAGGAGGGGCCGGCCTACGACCTCTACGCGCTGGGGGTGTTGCTCTTCGAGGCGGTCACCGGCGCCAAGGCCTTTGGCAACCCGGACGGCTCCAAGATCCGCACGACCCAGGTGCTCAAGCGCAAGATGACGACGGCGTGCCTGGACCCGGGCGACGAGGTCCCAGGCGCCTTGCGCGAGTTGATCTGTGACCTGACACGCCAGGACCCCGCCGAGCGGCCGCCCCAGGCGATGGACGTGGTGACCCGACTGCGCGGGGTGCGGATCAAGGCCCACGCCGCCGGGAATGCCGGGGCCGATCTTCTGGCGAACCTGAAGGCTGCACGGAGCAAGCCAGCGGCAGAGCCCGTGCCGGCTGCGGCCCGCCCCCCCGAGCCTGTTGTGCCCGCTGCGCCGCCCGTGGCCACGCCGATCGCGGCCCCCGAGCCCGCGCTGGCGCCGCGCACGTCCCCGGCCGTCCAGGCCCCCGCCCCCGAGCCGGCCCCTGCGGCGCCTGTGGATCGCAGCCTGATCATCGCCGTCGTGGCCGGTGGACTGTTGGCGGTGATCGGCGGGCTCGTGTTCATGCTCCTGGCGGGGTGAGTCACAACTCCGTGCGCGGATGACCCTTCATGGTCGGGTGATCCCCGTCACCTGGAGTCTCCGTTGCCTCAGCCCTCACACACGGCGTACCTTCTGCCTATGTTCGCCCTCCTCTTCCTGTCCGGCTGCATCGACTACGCCCTGGAGGGGTCCGAGCCGCCGCCTCCGCAGGGTGGGGACGACCCCGGCACGCCGCTGATCGCGGTCACGCCAGCGACCGTCGACTTCGGTCTCGCCGACATCGGCGACGCCCTCTCAGAAGTCGTCACCGTGGCCAACCTGGGGGACGCGGACCTGGCGCTGCTCGGGACCTCGCTCAGCGACGACGGTGGCGCCTTCACGGTGTCGGCGCTGGGGGCCGAGCTGTTGCCGCCAGGGGCCGAGACGACCTTCGTGGTCACCTGGGACGTGGCGGACTTCGGATCGGTCAGCGGACAGGCCTTGATCGACTCCCAGGACCCGCTAGACCCGGTGGTGTCGGTGGCGATCCTTGGAGACACCCACCTGCCCGAGCTCGTCATCGCGCCCGCCAGCCATGACTTTGGGGCTCTGGACCTTGGCGCCCAGGACTCTGTGACCGTGGTGGTCAGCAACCCCGGCGACGCGGCCGCGACCCTGTCGGACTGGTCCTATGTGAGCAGCTCGCCCGAGGAGCTCGACGTGGTGGGGGACCTGCCCGGCGAGCTCGTCCTGGCCCCCGGAGAACAGGTCGAGCTCACCGTGCTCTACGCCCCTGTCGACGACGTGGCAGACGAAGGCACACTGCTGGTGAACACCACCTCTCCCGACACGCCCCAGCTCTCGGCATCCCAGTCGGGCACTGGCCTGGCGCCTGCGGTCCTGGACTACGAGGTCGAGGTGCTGCTGACCGCCGACGACCAGTGGCTCGGGTGGATCGACGGGACCAGCATCTCGGCGCCGAACCAGACGAGTTGGTCCTACACCGACACCCTGACCTGGACCCTCCAGAGCGGCACCCACGTGCTGGCCATCCACGCCGAAGACGTCGCCAGCGTCATCTCTGGCTTCAACAGCGTGGTGTGGATCGACGGCGTGCGGGAGGTTCGGACCGGTGACGGCGTCTGGAAGATGACCAACACCATGCCGTCCAGTGACTTCATCTACGACACCTTCGACGACAGCAGCTGGTCCACGGCCATCGTGTGCGCAGACCAGTCGATCTGGGGCACGTACTGGCCGGCGGACTTCATCGCCGAAGGCGCCCAGTGGGTCTGGTGGACGTCGTCTTGTGGGGACCTACAGGAAGCGTGGTTCAGGTTGGTGATCGAGCTCCCGTAGACGCTGTCGCTAGAACGTGTTCTACTTCACTAGAACACGTTCTATCGAGAGGTCGCCGTGGGCGCGAAGTACCCCTTTGCACGAGGCTGGTTCGTGCTCGCCTGGTCGGGTGAGCTGGCCCCGGGAGACGTGCAGCCCGTCCAGGCCTGGGGCCGGGAGCTGGCGCTCTTTCGCGGCGAAGACGGTGGGGTAGGCCTGCTCGACGCCCACTGCCCCCACCTGGGGGCACACCTGGGCCATGGCGGCAAGGTGTGCGGATCCAGCGTGGTCTGCCCCTTCCATGCCTGGGCATTTGATGCGACAGGAGCGTGCACGGACATCCCCTACGCCGAGAAGATGCCCAAGCGAGCGGCGACGCGGTCGTGGCCAGTCGTGGAGCGCAACGGGGCGATCTTCGGCTGGCACGACCCCGCGAGCGGCCCCCCGACCTGGGACGTCCCGGTCATCCCCGAGCACGGGGCTGACGGCTGGACCGACTGGGCCACCAACAGCCTCGAGGTCAAGACCAGCCCGAGGGAGATCGTGGAGAACGTGGCCGACAAGGCCCACTTCCCGATCGTGCACGGGACCCACGTGGACCGGTTCGACAACGTCTACCAGGATCACAAGGCGACCCAGCTCACCGAGGGGGTCGCCTACCCCCGGGGTGGCGGAGAGGACCGCTTCAAGCTCGACGCGACCTACCACGGGCCGGCCTTTCAGATCACCGACATGAAGGGCTTCCTGGACAGTCGGCTGCTGCTCGCCCACACGCCGATCGACGAAGGGCGCCTGATCCTGCGCTTCGGCGTCCTGCTGCAGGAGACCGGCAGCGCCGCCCGGGACCAGGCCTTTGCCGCTGGGTACGTGGACAACCTGACGACAGGCTTCCACGAGGACATCGAGATCTGGGAGAACAAGACCTGGCGCGACCGCCCGGCGATCTGTGACGGCGACGGGCCCATCGGCCGGCTGCGCACCTGGTACCGACAGTTCTTCGAGGAGCAGGCCTGATGTGGCACCACGAGGTGGACGTGATCTGTGTGGGATCTGGCCTGGGGGGCTTGACCGGCGCCCTGGCTGCCCACGAAGCGGGCCAGCAGGTCCTGATCCTGGAGAAGTCCGACAAGCTCGGGGGCGTGTGCGCCTACTCGGGGGGCGAGGTCTTCGTCTGCAACAACCACCTGATGGCGGCCGCGGGCAAGCCCGACGACCCGGTCCAGGGCCGGGCCTACCTGGACTTCCTGGCGGGCGGGTACTCGGTGCCGGAGCTCGCCGACGTGCTGTACGAGCGAGCCCCCGAGGCTGCGAAGTGGCTCCAGGAGACCTGTGACATCCGCTGGAAGATCATCGAGGACTTCCCGGACTACCACTACCCCCACGCCCCGGGCACCGTGCGGCACGGCCGCTACCTGGAGTGCGAGCTCTTCGACGCCCACCAGCTGGGCGACTGGCGCAAGAAGGCCTGGCAGACCCCCCACATGCCGCCCGGCATCATCCACGACGAGCTCTTCGCGTGGGGTGGTCTGGCGTGCATCATGCAGTGGGACTTTGCGTTGATGGGCCAGCGCCTGTCCGAGGACAAGCGCGGCATGGGGCCCGGCATGATGGGGTGGTTCGTCAAGGCCGCCCAGGTCGATCGCAAGATCCCCACGTGGTTGGACTGCCCGCTCACGAAGCTGGTGGTCGAGGACGGCCGGGTGGTCGGGGTCGAGTGTTCGCGCGGCGGCGGCACGGTCCGGGTCCGGGCCCGCAAGGGCGTCCTGATGGCCATCGGCGGCTACGACTGGCACCCGGACTTTCCCAAGTACTACGAGGGCCTGCCCGAGTGGAACTCGATGTGTCAGCCCACCATCGAGGGGGACAACCTGATCCTGGGGGGCGAGGTCGGTGCGGCACTGGCCGGGGTGCCCTCGTACAACCTGGGCATGTTCTTCGGGTACCAGCTCCCGGGCGAGCAGCAGTGCGGTCGGCCGATGTACCGGGCCTCGTGGGAGGGCGGCTATCCCCATGCCCTGTGGGTCAACAGGGCAGGGGAGCGCTTCGCCGACGAGTCCTTCTACCGGGAGTACCTGCCACGCTGTCATGACTGGGACGGGGTGGCACAGGCCCACCCGAACTACCCGCCGTACCTGATCTTCGACAGCACCTACCGGTCCAAGTACGCCTTTGCGACCTACATGCCGGGCATGGACATTCCGGAGACCGTCTGCGCGCGGGGGGACACGCCGCGGGAGCTGGCCGAGAAGCTCGGCATCGACGCCGACGCCTTCGAGGAGACCCTGGCCCGCTTCAACAGCTTCGCCGACGGCGAGGTCGACCCGGACTTCGGCCGGGGGCGCTATCCCTGGGCCGCGATGATGACCGGGGACCACAGCCGGCCAAACCCCAACATGGGCCCGCTGGATCAGGGGCCGTACTACGGGATCGCGTTGACCGCGGTCGGGGTCGGGGTCAACGCCGTGGGTCTGCGGATCAACACCAAGGGCCAGGTGATGCACGTGCGCGGCCACGCCATCGAGGGGCTCTACGCCGCGGGCAACACCGCTGCGCTCCTGGACACCGGGGCCGGCTACCAGTCGGGCATCAGCAACGCGCGTGGCATGACCTGGGGCTACGTCGCGGCCCGGCACATGGCGGGGCTGGAGTAGGGGACGAAGAGAGCGTTCGCGTGATCCGCCATCGGCGGGTGCATTAGGCTCCCGCCCCATGTCAAAGCTCGAAGTCCACAAGTTCGGCGGCACGTCGGTCGGGGATGCGTCGCGCATCCGCCAGGCCGCAGCTCTGATCGCCGCTGCCCGGGCCCGGGGAGCGGCGGTCGTGGTCGCCTGCTCGGCCATGGCCGGCGTCACCAACACCCTCATTGCGGTCGCCGAGTCTGCCCGGGACGGCCACGCCGCCACCGCGCGGGATGGCCTGCAGGGCTTGGGCACCCGCCACCACCAGACCATCGTCGGGCTGGGCCTGTCCGACGACGCTGCTGGCGAGCTGCGGCGGCGGGCGGACCACTGCCTGAACGAGCTCTACGACCTGGTCGCGGCCAGCGCTGTGCTGGGGGAGCTCACGCCGCGGACCTGGGACCGCATCGTGGCCAGCGGCGAGAAGCTGATGGTGCCTCTGCTCGCCGCGACCCTTCGAGACGGCGGGGTCCCGGCTCGTGCTGTCGACGCCGACACCTTCCTCGAGACCGACGCTTGCCACGGCTCGGCCAACCCGCTGCCGACTTGTGCCGGGGCCATCGCCCTGACCCTGGGTCCGGTGCTCGAGGACGGCGAGGTGGCTGTGGTGACCGGGTTCTGCGGACGGTCCCCCGCGGGCGCGACCACGACCTTGGGTCGAGGTGCCACGGACTTCACCGCGACGATCCTGGCCGGGGCTCTGGGCGCCGAGGCCGTGACCATCTGGACGGATGTCGCCGGCGTCTACAGCACCGATCCCCGGGTGGTGCCCGAGGCGCGCCCCCTGCGGCAGCTCCACTACCGCGAGGCCGGCGAGCTCTCGTTCTACGGGGCCAAGGTCCTGCACCAGCGCACCATGATTCCCGTGTCTGCCCACGGCATTCCCGTGACGATCAAGTGCACGTTCACCCCCGACGAGCCGGGCACGTTGGTCGATGGCCGGAGCACGGCGGGCTCCCACCCCGTCAAGGCGCTGAGCGCGGTCCGAGACCACGCGCTCTTGTCCGTCGAAGGCCAGGGCATGGCCGGTGTGCCGGGGGTCGCGGCCCGGGTCTTCGGGGCTCTGGCGGCCCGAGACATCAGCGTGACGATGATCAGCCAGTCCAGCGCCGAGTCCAGCATCTGCCTGGCGGTGCCTGCGGCCCAGGCCGACGGCGCACGGGATGCGCTCCAGCAGGCGCTGGCAGCCGAGATCGGTCGGGGCGACGTGGACGAGGTCGTGGTGCTGGGCGCTGTCGGACTGGTCGCCGCGGTCGGGCTGGGCATGGCCCACACCCCCGGCATCAGCGGGCGGCTCTTCGGCGCTCTGGGGGCCGCGGGGGTCAACGTGCTCGCCATCGCCCAGGGCAGCTCCGAGCTCAACGTCACGGTCGCCGTGGACAGCGCCTCGGTCGACGACACCCTGCGCACGATCCACAGCGAGTTCGGTCTGGACCGGATCGACTCGGGCATCGAGACCGAGCGCTACCTGGACCTGTTGCTGCTGGGCTGCGGCAGCATCGGCCGGGAGCTGGTGGCTCAAGTGCTGGAACGCCGCAGCCACGTGTTCGACCGCTTCGGCCTGCACCCCCGGGTGGTCGCCATCGCCGATCGCAGCGGCTTCGTGTTCGAGCCGACGGGCCTGGACCTGGACCGGCTGCGCACCATCCTGGACGCAAAGGCGTCCGGGGCCCGGTTGGCCGACGCCAGGGAAGGCCGAGCGGGAACCCCGGTCGAGATGGTCGACGCGGCGCTGCAGTACCGGCTGTCCCGTCCGGTGCTGGTCGATGTCTCGGACAGCGGCGACGCCCACGACGCCTGGCTCGCTGCCCTCCGCCAACGCTGCGACGTGGCCACAGCGAACAAGAAGCCCCTCGCCGGCGACGTGGCGGTCTTCGAAGCGCTCCAGGCCGCAGCGGCCGAGCACCACCGCCTGCTTCGGTGTGAGGCGACCGTCGGCGCGGGCCTGCCGGTGGTCGACACCCTGGAGATGCTACTGCACACCGGCGATGCCCTCACGTCGGCCGCGGGCAGCCTGAGCGGGACGCTGGGGTTCCTGATGACCAAGCTGGAGCAGGGTGTGCCTTTTTCGGTGGCGGTCGAGGAGGCCGTCTCGCTGGGCTACACCGAGCCCGATCCGGTCGCTGATCTCTCTGGGGTGGATGTCGCAAGAAAGGCCACCATCCTGGGTCGCCTCTCCGGCCTGGCAGGCCCGGGAGCATCGGTCGATCTCCAGGGCCTGGTCGACGCCGGGTGGGCCGGTACCCCGGTGCCCGAGCTGCTGGAGCGCTTGCGCGACCACGTCGACGAGCCCATGGCAGCCCGGGTTGCCGCTGCACGGGAAGCGGGTCAGGCCCTGCGCTTCGTGGCGTCGGTGTGCGCAGACGGCATCACCGTCGGTCCGACCCAGGTGCCCGCCGACAGCGCGCTGGGCATGCTCAAGGGCACCGACAACCAGGTGGTCTTCCACTCCGAGCGCTACGCCGCCCGACCCCTGGTGGTCACCGGCCCGGGCGCTGGGGTCGAGGTCACCGCGATGGGGGTCCTGGGCGACGTGCTGCGCATCGCGGCCGAGCGAGGCCACAGGAGGTCCTTGTGAGCGTGTCCTGGACCCTGGACTGCGTCGCCTGCGGCACATCCCACGACGGGCTCGACCCGCGCATGACCTGCGACTGTGGCGGCACCCTGGACGTGGCCCACGACCTCGACGCGCTGCGAGGCCGGGTCAGCCGACGGGTCTTCGACGATCGGCGGGGCGGTCGCGACCGCCTCGACCGTAGCGGGGTCTGGCGCTTCCGGGAGCTGATCCTCCCCGATGTCGACCCGGACCTGGTGGCCACCAAGCCAGAGGGCAACACCAACCTGTACGACGTGCCGTCCGCGCTGGCGGACTGGGCCGGTCTGGACGCCCTGCAGCTCAAGCACGAAGGCGAGAACCCCAGCGGCTCGTTCAAGGACCGGGGCATGACCACCGGAGTCACCGCCGCACGGCTCCACGGCGCGACCAAGGTCGCCTGTGCATCGACGGGCAACACATCCGCTTCAATGGCCGCCTATGCGGCGCTGTGTGGACTCGAGGCCTACGTCTTCGTGCCCGCGGGCAAGATCGCCTACGGCAAGCTGAGCCAGGCCCTGGCCTTCGGGGCCAAGACGCTGCAGCTCGACGGCGACTTCGACAGCGCCCTGGCGCTGGTGCGGGCGATCTGCCGTGATCACGGGGTCTACCTGCTCAACTCGGTGAACCCCTTCCGGCTCGAGGGGCAGAAGGCCATCGGCTTCGAGATCCTCAGTGATCTGGGCTGGCGGGTTCCCGACTGGATCGTCCTGCCGGGGGGCAACCTGGGCAACAGCTCGGCGCTGGGCAAGGGCTTGCTGGAGCTCAAGGCTCTCGGGCTGATCGACCGGCTGCCACGCATCGCGGTGATCCAGGCCGCGGGGGCCGCCCCGCTCTACCGGGCCTGGGTCGACGACGCCGTGCCCGTGCCCGTCCAGGCCGACACGGTCGCCACGGCGATCCGCATTGGCGATCCGGTCTCGTGGCGCAAGTCGCTGCGGGCGGTCCGGGAGAGCCGTGGGTTGGTGGAGAGCGTGACAGACGCCGAGATCCTGGCCGCCAAGGCCCGGGTCGATGGGGCAGGCATCGGGGCCGAACCGGCGAGCTGCGCGACCGTGGCCGGCATCAAGAAGCTGCGAGCCGCCGGCACGATCGCCCAGGACGCCCACGTGGTCGGCATCCTGACGGGACACCTGCTCAAGGACCCGGACGTGGTGGTGGCGTACCACCGCTCGGACGCGGCGGACGCGAACCCCCCGGTCCAGGTCGAAGGCACGGTCCCTGCGGTGTTGGAGGCGCTGGGACTCCGCTAGTCGTCGGCCACCTCAGGACGCGCCCACCGGTACAGGGTGACCGCACGGTCCCCGAGCACCGGCTCACTGGACAGGACCTCCCACCCCAGCTCGGATCGTTCCGACAGCGCCGTCAGGACGGTCGCGTCTTGATCGGGCGTGGTGGCGACCATCAGCAGAGCCTTGGGGCTGCGGGTCTTGGGCTCCCACATGAGCTGGCCGGTGCGCTGTTCGACTCGGGCCAGCCGGTCGACGGTGCACTCGCCGTGGCCGTGGAGCGCGGCCAGTCCGTACATCGTGCGGTCCTCGACCGGGACCCCGGTGATGTAGGCAATGCCTCCGCACTCGGTGCTCCCGCCCAGGGTGCGGGGCACGCGACCGATGGTGCGTGCGGCGATCAGAGCCCGCTCGGTGGCCCCTGCTGCGCCCGACGCCACCGGGTCTGCGGCGTAGTGCAGGAGCCACTTGCCGTCCGGTGGCACCAGCGCGTCGTAGCGACCGCTGGTGTAGGCGCTGTGCACTCCGACGCTCACGAAGCGGCCGCTCAGGGCGTCGAGGGTGCGGCCCCAGCCCGGGTGGAGCTGGAGCAGGCACGCGGCCCCCAGGACCGGGGCCAGGACCCAACGGGTCGGGCGCAGGCGGCACAGGGGGAGCGCGACCAGGAAGCCCAGGATCACGAACAGGGGCAGGTAGTAGCGGGGATCGGCGAGCACCTGGGTCACGGTCAGGGTGACGCCCAGCCCCCCGCTGGTGGCCACGATGGCCAGGGGGACTCCGAGGGGCAGCCGGTCCTCGGCGCCGTAGAGCCAGCGGGGCAGTGGCGTGCGCTCGATCGGGGTCCAGCGCAGCAGGAGCTCGAGTCCGGCGAGCCCCAGGCCTAGCCAGAGCCAGGTCCTGGCGAGGGGCCAGAAACCGTCGATCTGACCCCAGAGCATGGCCTCGTGGATCGGCCACGGGGCCCGTTCCATCTCTTGGGTGACGTACTGGACGTGGGTGTGGAGCGCGTCGGCGACGACCATGCTCCACGGCACCACCATCGCCAGGGTCAGCAGCGCAGCCAGGGCCAGGGCAAAGCCGGGCTGCAGCCGGGTGCGCCAGCGCCCGGAGGCCTTCCACCGGATCGCCGCCCACAGGACCACCAGCACACCGGCCGCCTCGGCGATCAGCAGGCCCTGGTACCGGATCGTGGCGTCGAGCAGCTCGCCGGTCGCGGCCGGGTCGACCACGGCCTGGTCGACCAGGCGCTTCAGGACCAGGGCAAAGACCGGCGCGACGCCTATCAGCGGCACCAGCGCGGCCGGTGAGCGAGCGACCATGAGGAGCCCCGGCGCGACCAGGATCGGCAGCAGCCAGTACGCGATCTGGTACTTGCTCAGGATCGCCAGGCCCAGGGTCAGCCCTACCCCCAGCGTCGGCAGCCAGCGGCGGTAGCCGTCGCTGGCCCAGCAGCACAGGAAGACCCAGGGCAACAAGGCCGCTGCAGGAAGGCCCAGCAGGTAGAGCCTGGCGTAGTTGCCGATGGTCGGGGCGGCCAGCACCACCAGGGGGAGCAGCACGCAGGCCGTGAGCCCCTGGAGACGCCAGCCCACGCGGCTCAAGCCGGCGGCCAGGACGCCCGCGAAGACGACCACCCCGAACAGGGCCGTGTCGAGCCCCGCACCCACCTGGCGGTGGAAGAAGTCGCTGACCAGGTAGAGCGCTGGCGGGAAGGGATCGATCGGGACCTTCCAGCCCAGCCCGATCCAGTGGTCCCACCGCACCAGGATGCGCAGGTGGCCCGGCGCGTCCCCCCAGGGCAGCTGCTCGTCGACGGCGAGCCAGACGCTGTGGACCCGGATCACCATTGCCGTGATGGCCAGGGTCAGGCCCCAGGACAGGGCGCCGCGCAGCAGATCCCGGCGCTCGGCCACGGCTCCTCCGGGGGCGAGTCTACGCCGAGCTCTAGAAGACCTCCCAGCTCGCTCCCACAGCTGTCAGCGGCTGGGCGTCCGGCGGGCTGACCAGGCCGCTGGCCTTGAGCGCGGTCTGGAACTTGGGAAACGCTGCGGTCTGACCGAGCACGGCCTGGTCTTCCTTGCTCGCGAACATCGCGAAGTGCACGAAGGTCACGCCGTCGGCCAAGGTGAAGGCGCTGTAGCGGATGCCCGGTCGGCCCAGGGTCTGGAGCTCATCCATGACGGCCTGGATGTTGGCGGCGTTGGTGTCGGCGTAGTCGGGGCGGACGGTGTACTGGACGCGGACGGCGATCATCGGAGCTCCTTGGGTCGGGCCGGGGAGGATACCCTTCCGCCATGCTCCTGCTCCTCGCCTTGGCCTGCGACGATCCCACGCCTCCGGAGTGCGACGCCGCGGACGATGACTTCGCCTGTTTCCGCGGCAACTTCATCACGCTGCTTCAGCAGGGCATCGAAGGGGTCGAGGTCTGCGTGCTGGACGTCGAGGACGTCGCGTGCGAGCTCACCGACGCCGAGGGTGGCTTCGTGCTGGCCGGCCTGCCTCGGGACGCCGATCTGGTGGTGACCGCGACCCTGGACGGCGTGGTGCCCACGGCCTTCCTTCAGAACAGCGCCGACGAGGAACGGAATTTCGTCGCCACGCTCTACGACGTCAGCTTCGCCGAGCTCAACGCCGAGCGCATGGGCACGGCCTACGACCCCGACGCGGCCCACCTGGCGTTCACGCTCTTTCACTTTGCGCGGGACCCGGGCGGCGAGGAGCTTCCCCCCAAGTCCGAGGACGTGTCGTTCTCGGTGACCCCCGAAGCGGGCACGCCCTACTACATGAATGGGCTCTTCCTGGCCGACGACGACCTCAGCAGCACGTCGGGCTCGGGCTTCGCCGGCGTCGCGAACCTGCCACCTGGGGACTACGAGCTGGTGCTCGACAATCCAGGCGGAGACTGCGGCACGGAGCACTACTTCTCCTTTGCCTTCGACCCGGGCGAGCCGGTGCCCTTCGTGGGGCTGGCCGGCTTCACCTCCTACCTGGACATCGTCTGCCCACCCGCGGACCCGACCTCCGGTTAGGCCGTCGCCATGAAGACTCTCGCCTCCTTCGCCCTGCTCACAGTGGCCTGCGGCCCCAAGGCCCCGCCCGAGCCACCGGCCCCCACCTGGGGCTGGATGGAGGGCGCCCAAGGTTCCTGCTGGGTCCCCGAGACCTTTGACAACCCCACGCCGGAAGACCTCGCGGCGGGCCGCCGGGAGACCGTGGACCAGCTGGCCATGCAGTGGCGTGGCGGGCGAAACGACGGTGTCGACTTTGGCGACGAGCTGGCGCGCACGGTCCGCGACCTGCTGCGCCAGAAGCCAGACCAGGTCGACCCTGTCGCTGCGGCGAACCTGGAGTACTGCCAGGAGTGGGCCGCGGGCGGCGTCGCGACGATGGGGTGGGGGGGCTGGCTCCAGGACCTGCCGGCGGAGCTCACGGCCGACGACTGCATCGCGCTGGTCGAAGAGGCCTGGTTCGACACGCTGACCGTCGATCGCGGCTGGCAGCACGAGGTGGCGATGTGTCCCGACGAGCAGGTCGAGCTCTCGGCGACCGCCCGGTCCGAGTTCAACCTGGGGACCCAGGGGCCACTGAGCACCGTGGCTGGACTCTCCGAGCCGCCCGCCCCCGACGACGCCCTCTGCACCGACGACGGCTGCCTGTGGGGGGTGCTCCTGGGGCGCTTCGAGAGCCTCGACGGCCAGGTCACGATCTTCCCGATCGGTCCAGGCACTGCCTTCACCGCCCCGGGAGAGGGCTCGCTCTCCTTTGCGATCAACGACAGCGATCACCGGGACAACGCCTACGCCATCGTGGACGGCGTCCAGGACGGCGCGACGGTCGGGGTCCGCCCCACCCGCTGAGGGTTAGGAGCCCGGAAACCCCGGAGACCCCATGGCCACCCTGCAGATCGAAGACCTGACCGTCGGCACCGGCGACGAAGCGACCGAGCGCCAGCCCGTGTCGGTGCACTACCACGGCTGGTTGTCGACCAAGAGCGCCGACGACCCCTTCGACTCCAGCGTGCTGCGGGGCGAGCCCTTCGAGTTCACCCTGGGCGTCGGCCAGGTCATCCAGGGCTGGGACGACGGTGTGAAGGGCATGCGGGTCGGCGGCAAGCGGCGGCTGACCATTCCGCCCCACATGGGCTACGGCGACCGCGGCTACCCGCCCGTCATCCCGGGCCACAGCACCCTGGTCTTCGACGTGGAGCTGCTCGGCGTCGGCTGATCAGAACATCTGGCCCACGTCCAGGTAGGCCCCGGTGCCTTCGGCCGACGTGCCCACGTCGAAGCGCAGCAGGAAGCTGTCGCCCCAGTGCAGCCACACGCCCGCCCCCATGGCGCTGTGCAGGCCCGTGTCCCCGTCGAGCACCGGATCGGCGGGCAGGGTCGCCCACACCCGGCCCGTGTCGACGAAGGCGGTCAGCCCGACCCGGCTGGCCTGGCCCGCCAGCTCGAAGGCGCGCAGCTCTGGGCGGAGCTCCACGTTCAACAGGGCCTTGTGGCGGCCGTGCAGACGCATCAGGTTGACGCCGCGCACGGAGCGTCCGCCCCCGGGCGAGTTCTCCTGGACCAGTCCGCCGTGGCGGGCCATCTCGTAGAACGGCACATCGCCGCCCAAGGAGTCGAGCAACAGACGTGTTGCAAACACGGTCCGGCCCGTGACCGGCACATAGGCGCTGGCGGTCAGGTTGGCCCCCCAGAAGGCCCCCGAGCGACCGACGCCGACGCCTCCTCGCACGGAGCTCTGGACCAGGAAGCCCTGGCGGGGAGCGGTCTCGTGGTCCCGAACGTCCCAGTAGACGCCGGCCGACGCCTCCAGCAGCTGATGGGGGACCGCCCAGGAGACCCGGCCTTGGGCGTCGGCGCCGTGGGCACCGGCCAGGTCCTGGTCCAGCACGCTGCCGTCATAGATGGTGAACCGATTCAGGGTCCAGCCGCCGCCGAAGAAGGCGTCCAGATCGTCCACAAGGTTCAGGCGCCCGGCGGCCTTCAGCCCGACCCGGCTTCGCTCGTACTCGTTGTGGTGCCTGGCCAGGGCGTAGGCCTCGGGATCGAGGAGCGGGTCGATGTCTTCCCAGGGGCGCTCGAACACCGACGCGTTGCCCAGCCCATACCAGCCCGCGTTGGTCTGTCGCCGCAGGTAGCCCTCGAGCCGCCACCGGGGTGCCCGACCTGCGCTGGGCAGATCCACGATCAGGGAGAGGTTCTGGAACGTGCCCGCAGGTCTCAGCCCGTTGTGCTTGGCGAACATCAGGACGGCGAGCTGGGCGCGCCACCGGAAGGGGTCGTAGCCAGGGTTGAAGCGGGCCAGATTCAGGACGCCGCCGCCGCCGAAGCCCAGGTCCGCGTTGTACGCAGCGAGCACGATCCCGCCTGGCTCGATCCGGTTCGGGTCGTCGGCCACGTCGGGTTCCTGGGACCACGCGGAGCCCCACAGCGTCAGGATCAGCCAGGACACCGGGGCCGTCTATCCGCTGGGGGGCGGTGGCAGGTCCGGGGGCCCCGTCAGGGTCGCCAGGCCCTCGTCGCGGGTCACGCGGCCCTGGTAGCCAAGCTCGGTCCGGGCCCGGCGGTCGACCACCGTGATCTCGTGCCCACTCAGGAGCACGGCCATCGGCGTCAGGGGCGGGGTGCCCTTGAGCGGCAGGAGCCGCCAGAGCAGCGCACAGATCCGGGCCAACCAGGTCGCCGCCCACAGCGGGATCGAGCCCGTCGGGGCCGGCCGGCCGACCGCGCCCAGGACCTGGGCCATGAAGTCGTGGACAAGCACGTCCTCGCCATCGGTCAGGAAGAACACCCTCCCGGGCTCGCCGCGCTCGCCAGCCAGCAGCATGCCCTCGACGCAGTTGTCCACATGACACGTCGAGGTCTTGAAGCGGCCACCATCGATCAGCCTGAGCCAGCCACCGTCCGAGGCTTCGACCAATCGGGGGAGGATCTTGGGGTCGTCTCGGCCCCAGATCAGCCGGGGGCGAACGATGACGGTCGCCAACTCGGCACTGTTGGCCTGGAGGACGAGCCTCTCGGCGGCGCCCTTTGTCGACGGGTAGCCGGGCAGTGGTCGCTCGGGCAGCGGGCGGGACTCGGTGACCCCGACCAGGGGGCTGCCGTCCAGGTAGACGGCCTCGGTCGAGACGTGCACCAGCTTCCGCACGCCTGCGGTCCGGGCCGCCTGGAGCACGCAGCGCGTGCCTTCGACGTTGACCTGCTCGAATCGGGCGAGCTCCCCCCAGTCCTCGGCCAGGGCTGCACAGTGGTAGGCCACGGCGCAGCCGCGCATGCCGTCCGCCATGGCGTCGGTGGCCGCCAGGTCGCCGTTCACCGCCTTGGCGCCGAGGGCTTCGACGGCCTGGACCGCCCGATCGGAACGGGCCAGTGCTCGCACGGCATAGCCCCGTTCGATCAAGGCCCGGATCAGGTGTCCGCCCAGGAACCCGGAGCCGCCGGTCACGAAGGCGCGCATGGCCTAGATGGCCTCGGCATGAGTAGTGAGCCGGTGCGCGAGGCAACTTTCGTTCCTGTTGGTCTGGCGGGGCCGCAGGCATGGCCGAGTCATTCCAAGCGCCCCGCGGGGCCGACAGGGGCGGAAGGGGTCCGCGCAACGGCTTGCTACTCGTGCCGAGGTCATCTAGTCCCGCTCCAGCCAGGGCACTTCGCAGAGCTGGCCGCCTCTCAGCCGGGCGCCGCTCACCAGGTCCAGGGCGTCTCCCGACGCGGCGATGGGGCTCGCCGGCAGGTGGACCCGCCCCCAGCCCGCGACCGACAGGACCCGCTCGCGATCCCGGTCCTCCACCCGGACCTCGGCCGGCGCCTTGGGCAGCAGGCGGGCCAGGTGGCGGAGCGCGAAGAACGCCGGGCGGGGGTTGCAGCGACGGTCCAACAAGCCGTGGCGGGGGTGGTACCCGCGATCGTGGTCCACCAGCGTGTCCACGAGCACGGTCAGCTCTGGATGGGCCCAGGCGGCCACGGCTGCTTCGGCCACCCGCAGCGCCACGACCCGGTCGTCGGTGAAGGCCCGCGCTTCGCCCGCGCGGGGCAGCTGCAGTCGCAGAATTGCCGGTCCCCCCACCTTGGCGACCTGGTGGATCGCGTCCCAGGGCCGGTCGCCAGGGGTCACCCGGACCACTGGACGCAGCGGTTCCAGCGGCCAGTCCTGGGCCTCGGCGGGGGTGAAGCCGTGCTCGGGGAAGTGGCTGAAGTACGCCCCGTCCTGGGCCTGGTGGCCGCCGACCCGGGACAGATAGGCCTGGACCGGCACGTCGAGGTCGGCGAGGGCCTGGTGGGCAGCGGCCAGCCGGCCCTGGGGCACCAGGATCTCCCAGCCCAGCAACAAGGGGGCGTGGCCCGCGACCCTGGCGGCCGTCGCAGCGGTCGGCACGCCGGTCGAGAAGACCAGGAAGCCCGCACCCCGTGCCGCCAAGGCCTCCAAGCGAGCCCGGCGTTCCGGCTGGTCCAGGTCCGACACGGGCACTCGGAGCCGGGTCAGGCCTGCGTCCCACAGGGCCAGCACGGCGCCGTCCTGGCGGGCAACCTTGCGGTTGAATTCGTCCAGGTTTCCAAAGGGCACCTCCCGGGGGAGCGCCCAGTCGTGGCGCAGGGAGGCGCCGAGTGGTCCGGGCGGCGTGGGCCCGCTCCCTGGGCGGAGCGCCGGGTGCAGGTCCGCGAAGGGGGCCAGGTGCGGGTCTTCGGTCCGCACGATCTCGAGCCCGTAGCCCTGGGCGTGCACGTGCACCAAGGAGAAGCCCAACTTGGCCGGGTCGTCCCGACCGTACTCCCCGCCGGGGCCCACGTCGGCCAGCTCGGCGTACTCGGGCCTCACGAATGCGGTCGACGGGAGCACGTGCAGATCCATCGCCCCCAGCCGGTCGAAGAACGTGTTGTGCACGTGTCCGGCGAACAGAGCCTCGACCCCGTGGGCCTCGAGCATGGCCAGCAAGCGACTGCGGCCGGGCTCGGCCAGGTTGTCGTAGTGCTCCGGTTCCCTGGGCTCGTGCAGGTAGGGCGGGTAGTGCACGAACACGAAGCAGCGCTTGCCGGCGGCCCGGTCCAGGTCTTCGGCCAGCCAGTCCCACTGGTCCATCTCGAGGGCCGTGCCGGTGTTCAGGATCGGGGTGTCCAGCCACACGAAGTGCACGCCCTTGTGATCAAAGGACCCATAGGGGGCGCCCCACGCCTGGGTGAACACCTGGTGCTTGTCCAGGGCCACGCCCGGCGCATTGGCCCAGGGTCGCGGCTTGTCCCCCACGTCGTGGTTGCCCGGGACCACTGTCAGCGGGACCGAACCGAGCGCGGCATAGGTCTGCCGGGCCAGCGCCAGGGCGGTGTGGTGGGCGGCCAGGCCAGGGACCGGATGGGGCACGTCGCCCAGGTGGACCACGTGGTCGGGCCTGGCTGCGACCAGCTGGGCCACGGCCCGCCGGTTGCGGTCGTTGTGCCCCGCATCCGACGGATGGGAGGCCTGGGGGTCATCACCCTCCACCCGAAAGTGGCTGTCGGCGATGACCGCGAAGCAGAAGGGGCGGGTCACGCGACCCTTACTACTCGGTCTGTTCGTAGCAGCCAGGGCAATAGAAGTCGTACAGGTCCACCACGGGGTGGATTCGGCTCATGAAGGCGGCGCCATCCATGTAGCCATCCCAGACGATGGTGCCGTCGAGCTTGACCTCGCGCATGTGCGGGTGGGAGCCCCAGTTCATCAGGGTGTTGTCGTTGTCCAGCCGAGTGGCCTCGCCGATGGTCCGGGCCTCGAGCCCGTAGCCTTCGCCGTGGGACCAGATCTGGGTGATGGTCTCGTTGGCCTCGTCGACCTCGAATTCCCGGGCCCAGGTCTCTCGGGGGGGATCGGAGCTGGTGACCATCAGGCCGCCCCGGCTGGTCCAGGTGGGGTGGTGCTGGAAGTCGAAGGAGACGCCGGCATCGGTGAACCCGTAGCTGCCGCCCACCTCGCCGAAGGACCGGATGGTGGTGCCGGAGTCGATGTCGGCTTCGGCCACGGTGTTCAGGTTGTAGAAGCTGATCAGGAAGGTGCCGCGATCGGGGTACCAGTTCAGGCCGTTGTGGAAGCAGGGCAGGGCCGGGTTGTTGGTGTCCCGGAGCCAGTCGGAACAGGTCCAGACCACCTGGGTCGAGCCATCGGGCTTGACCATCGTGACCTCTTCGTCGGTCCCGACCTCGCGGACGTAGACCACGGACTCGTCCTCGAGCTCGACAAAGGCGTGGGTCAGGCCGTCGAGCTCCCACTCCTTGTGGATCTCACCGTCGATGCCCATGCGCACGATGCGGCGGTCGTCGTTGGGGGTGTCCCGAGCGACGTAGAGGATGCTGCGGTTGTCCTGGGCGATCTGGCTGTAGGGCGCCCAGAAGCCCTCATCCAGGTAGTAGTACCAGACCATCTCGCCTGCGCGGTTCACGATGAACAACAGCCACTGGTTCACGGCGTCGGTGCCCACGCTGCCGAACACGTAGGGGTGGGTCCAGCCCGACGGATCGTTCTCCATGAGGTCGAACACGGGGATGTCCGAGGGCAGCGACCCGGTCGTGGTCACCTGTTCGTCGGACTCGGCCGCCGCCGCGCCGGCCTCGGCCATGATCTTCCAGGTGACTTCGGTGTCGGCGGTCACGCCCACGATGATCGTCTCGTTGGCCCCAGCCGTGCTGTCGACCTTGGGGCTGGAGACCCAGTCGTCGTCGCCGGTGTGAAAGGTGACCCAGGTCGTGGCGTCGTCGGACAGGGTGAACGAGACGTTCAGGAGTGTGCGGGTGCGGTCGTTCACCACGGCCGTGGCGTCGGTGACCGCGAGGTTGTCCGGTGTCGTGGTGGTGCCTGAGTCGTTCTGACCGGTGGCGGAGTCATTTCCGGTCCCCGAGGTGCCGGAGCCGTCGGTGCAGGCCCCGAGAGCCAGGGCCAGGGTCAGGGTCGTTAGCGCGGTCCAGTGCTTGGGCGTCATCGGGTCCTCGGTGCAGCGTGCCGGATGTATAGACTCCAGCGGACCGGCCCGCACGCCCCGGGCAGGGCCAAGGGGTCAGGCCTCCGCAAAGTCTGGCCTCGGCCCGCAGGCGCTACCATCCGCCCAGGAGACCCCCACCATGACCTTGATGCTGACTCTGGCTCTGTCTACCGCCCACGCCGAAGACGTCCCGTTGTCCACCGCCCAGCGCAACCTGACCCTCGGCCAGCGGGACTTCGTCGTGGGGCTCTCACCCGCTCTGGTGCGCGGCGAAGCCGGCGTCGGCGGCTCGGTCACCGTGCCCATCCGCTTCGGCGTCACCGACGACATCGAGATCTTCCTGGGACCGCGCCTTCAGAGCTTCGAGCCCCGCGTGAGCGATCCGCTGCTCGGCGCCCGCTACTCCCTGTTCATCGACGACCACGAGGTCGGCTTCCAGGTGGCCGGGGACCTGGCCTTCTTCGGGCCCGAGCGCCACGTGACCCTGGACTTCGGCATGCCCATGCGCTTCCACCTCGAGGAGCGGCTCGCCATCGACCTGGGGCTCTTCGTGCGCACCCAGTTCGTGCCTTCGATCGACGTGGGCTTCCGCGCGGACATCGGCGCCCGCTTCAATCCGATCCCACAGGTCGGACTGCACCTGGACACCGGCATCCACGTCGATGACATGGCCTATGTGCCCCAGCTCTCGATCCCCATGTGGCTGAGCGTCTTCTACACCCTGCCCCAGGGGGAGATGCCCCGAGTGGACGCGGGGCTGTGGTTGGGCAGCCCTGACCTGCGCACCCGGAGCGAGATGGTGGTGGGGTTGACCGCGCGCTTCTTCCTGCTGGGCGACCAGACCGAGAAAGCCGCGCCCGAGCCGGCGCCGGCTCCGGAGGCGGCTCCGGAGCCCGCGGAGCCTGAGGCGCCAGAGGCCGAAGCGGCGCCGGTGGAGGGCGAGGTGGAGGACTCGGACACCGCAGAGCCGGCGGAGGGCGAGGCGGAAGATCCGGGCGCCGAAGAGCCTGCGGAGGGCGACGCCGAGGTCCCTGAGGAGCCCGAAGGCGAGACCGAGGAGACCGAGGCGCCTGCGTCGGAAGAACCCGCTCCCAAGGAGCCAGCCGAACCGGCGCCGTAGTCGGTACCGGCGCCCCACAAGGCTCAGAGCCCGCTGGTTCTTCCGCCTCGTCCAGTAGAGCCTCGTCGTTCTTCCGCTTGGCCGTCCACAGCGGTCTCGCGAGCGGGTTTCGGGGGCAGGAAACGGCAAGAGAAGGCCTTGATCGTCCCTCAGGCGGAAGAGGGAAGGCGCTCTGAATTCCTGCGCACTGGATCAGCTCGCCTTCCGCGTCGCCTCCAGCGCCGCGGCCAGCGCTGCGACCCTCTCCTGCTCCCGGCGGAAGGTCTTCAGGTAGCTGCCGCCCTTGAGCCGGTGCTCCAGGCCGAAGAGCCGGAAGGCCTCCTTCTCGTCCCCGAGCCGCTCGGCTGCTGCGGTCAAGACGCAGCCGCAGAAGGCATCGGTCAGGTCCAGATCCAGGGGCGGTAGATCGTGCTCCTGGCGCCACTCGGCTTCGGTGACAAAGGCGTCCGCCGCGGCCTGCAGGGACTGGAGCACCGGTCGGGTCTTGGCGCCGCCGTCCAGGGCCAGGGCCCGCTCCACGTCGGCGGCCCCCAGGTGGGCCCCGTTGGCCAGAGCGCCGCCGCGGGTCGCCATGGACAGGGCATAGGCCCGCACGATGACGCTGTTGAGCTGCCGCAGGTTGCCGGGCCAGTCCTGGGCGGCGAGCAGCCGCTCGGCGGTCGGGCTCAGGCTGGCGCGCCCCGCGCCGTGCCGGTCGTGCAGGCTCTGCAGCAGGGCCTCCCCCCACGCCGGGATCTCGTCCCGGCGCTCGCGCAGCGGCGGGAGCTCCACCGGCAGCACGTTGACCCGGTAGTACAGGTCTTCCAGCACCGTGCCCTCGGCCACAGCGGCCTCCAGGTCCACGTTGGTGCCGACCACGAAGCGCACGTCGGCGGCCCGCTCGACGCTCTCGCCGAGCACCGTGAACCGGCGCTCCTCCAGCAGTCGCAGCAGCTTGCCCTGGGCGTCGGTGGGCAGCTTGTCCAGCTCGTCGATGAACAGCGTGCCGCCCTGGGCCCGCTGAACGGCCCCGGTCCGCTCGGACACGGCCCCGGTGAAGGCCCCCTTCCTCCAACCGAACAGCTCTCCCTCGCGCAGGCTCTCGGGCAGCGCGTGGAGCTGGACGGTGACAAAGGGCCCCTCGGGGCGGCCGGAGCGCCTGGCGACCCAGTGAGCCAGGTGGCTCTTGCCGGTCCCGGTCTCCCCGCGCAACAGAAGCGTCTCGTCGAAGCGGGCAAAAGCGCCCAGCATCGCCACGATGGGCGCCATCGAGCGTCCGATGACCGGGAGCAGGTCACAGGTCTGCGCTTCGTCGACCGCCCGTTGGGGCAGGGCCGCGAGGGTCGGCGCAGCCAGGTCCGCCAGCAACTGCAGGTCGGCCATGCCCGACGCCAGCCGGGTGAAGCGGGCCCCGATGGCCTCTCGACAGCTCAGCTCCAGCGACACCATGCCGTCGACCTGGTCGCCGCGGCGGCCCAGTGGGAGCAGCACCAGGTGGGTGGCCCCGTGGCCGAGCAGGGCGCTGCAGCTCTGAAAGGGGCTGGCCCGGTCCAAGGACACCGGCGGTCCGTCGCCGTGCCAGAAGGCCTTCATCGTCACGTCGAAGATGGCGGCCTGGCGCCGGCTCTCGATCCAGCGCCAGGCGGTGCTCGACGTCAGCGGTGTGGCGTCCTGGTTCCCTGGGCCGGGTCGCGCCCGCCTCACGGACAGGCCCCGATAGCCCCGATCGGGCCGGAGGTGGATCAAGGCCTGGAGCAGGGTGGCCTGGTGGGGGCCGTCGACGGACCTGGCCAGGGCGCGCTCAGCCACCCGCAGCAGGGCCTCCAGGGTGGCCTGGGCGGCGGTCTCGAAGTCCTCTGCCGCTTGCAGCTGGTCCAGCAGGCCGCGGATCTCGGGCGTCATGGCTTCCTCGTGGGGAACCTGTCGGATCAGCGGGGCCGGGTTGTAGGGCCGACGGCCTGCCGCGACGCGCTGGAACGCAGGCGCGCTCCGGCCAGACGCACCGTCGTGACAACCGCGGACACTTTCGGCTCAAGCATCTGAAATTACGGCGCGAGCCCTGCTTGGCACACCCCTTGCTTTTCTGCAGGGCAACACGGAGCCAACATGTCCAGCACCCCCCACCGCCGCCTCGCCGCCCTGCTCTCCGCCCTGCTGGGACTGGGCGCTATCGGCTGCGAAGTGCCGGCCAGCGAGCAGGACCTGGTGGCCTTCCCGGCCCAGGCTTCCATGGCGCTGCGGGGCGACCTCCAGGTGCGGGTCTCTCTGGGCGAAGACCAGCTCTCCGCGCCGCCCCAGGTCGAGGTCAGCGGCGGCGGACGGACCTGGCGCCCGGCGTGCACCCTGGACGTGGCGACCCAGGCCGCGGTCTGCGAGCCCATCGCCGACCTGCCCGAGGGGGTCGACTACGAGCTGGTCGCCACCGCCGCCGACGGCAGCGTGCTGGTCCAGGACATCAGCTCCGCCGCGCCAGCCCAGGGCGAGGCCTGGATGCTGACCGACGCCCCCGAGGTGCTGCGCTTCGGCGGCAACACGGACTCCCGGGCGCTGTTGTCCCTGCTGCTCGAGCGCAGCAACATCGTCGGTGTGCTGAGCGACGACCACGTCCTGGTGGGGCCGGTCAAGTCCATCGACAGCGCCGTGCGCATCCAGGCCCCCGGTCTGGGCTTCGCCCTGCCCGTGACCGCTGACGACGGCGGCACCTTCGCGACCGCAGTGATGGATGGGTACCTGCCCCTGAGCGTGGACGGCGAGTCGGCCCACGCCTATGTCCTGGACGCCCAGATCACCGGCGAGCGCCAGGGCGACGACCTGGTCTACACCCTGACCGGTGCCTTCCCCGCGTCGACGGTCGAGGAGCTGGGCAGCCTGGTCGGCGTGCTGGGCGAACTGGCCGTGGCCGAGCTGGCCCACGACGTGGACTCCAACGGCGACGGTGTGGCGGATGCGGTGTCATTCAGCATCACCGGGGTCGCCGGCGGCACGACGCTGAAGGCCTGGGAGACGGAGGCGCCGAGCCAGGAGCTGGAGGTTGGGGTGGCGCTGTAGGTCGCGCAGTTCAGGCGTCGAGCTCGGGTTCGACGGACGGTCTGGCGTCTGGCTGCTCGGGTCCTTCGGAGTCGTCGGTCCAGGAGTCGGCGAGGCCGCCAGGGCTGTCCCGGATGCCGAAGCC
>CAZFLE010000119.1:0-23133 GCA_964519895.1 uncultured Enterobacterales bacterium
TGCGGTCGATGGCCGGCACGAAGGCCCCGGCCCAGTCCACCTCGCCGTCCATCAGCGCCAGGGTCGCTTGTTCGTTGGTGGGGAAGGCTGGGAAGCGCAGGGACGTCACCGCCGGTCGCCCCTCCTGCCAGTAGTGCGGGTTCCGGCCCAGCTCCCAGGTCTGGCCGCCGAAGCGGAGGACCTCGGTGAAGGGCCCCGTGCCCACGGGCTCCGGGTTGGCCCAGCTCGTCGGATCCTCCTCCAAGGACCACAGGTGCTGGGGCACGATCACCTGCCCCACGATCCGGTCGATGCCGGGCGCATAGGGCCGCTGAAAGGTGAAGCGCACGGTGTGGGCATCGACCGCCTCCACCCCCTCCAGGATCTGCCAGACCCCGCTGGCATCGAAGCCCGCGGTCTCCTGCATCAAGGTGAAGGTGAAGACCACGTCCTCGGCGTCGAAGGCGGCGCCGTCGGACCAGCGCACCCCTTCTCGCAGGGTCAGGGCCAGGGCCTGGGTGCCGTCGACCCAGCGGGCGTCGGTCGCCAGCCAGGGCACCCGCTCGCCCTGGAGCGGGTTCCAGATCATCAGCGGCTCGTAGATCCCGTTGCGGGTCGGCCAGCGGGCCAGGCCGTGGGGCAGCAGCGGGTTGAAATTCCGGATCCAGGTGGCCTGGGGCTCCTGGGAGACCGTGAGCACCCCGGGGGGGACCGGGACCTTCACCGGCGTGCAGGCCAGCAGTCCGACCGCGACGGCGGCGACCGAGGCGCGGCCCAGCAGGGCGGGAAGTGCGGCCACCGTGCTCAGCCCGGGCCTACCCGCACTGGAAGTCCCCGAGGCAGCTCTGACCGTCGGGGCAGTCGGCGTCCCCGGTGCAGGAGACGAGCCCGGGGATGGTGACGTCGTCGGTCACCGACGACTCGACGAAGAGCCGGGCCGGGGCCTGGGGATCCGAGGTGCCTTCGCTCACTCGCGAGTACACGATGATCGGCCAGCCCGAGACGCCGAGTGCCTTGAGCCCGTCCAGGAGCGACGCAGACAGCTGGAGCGAGCCTGTGTCGGAGACCTCGCAGCGCAGCAGGCCCTTGGTGCCGGCGTGGTAGCTGATGTTGATGCTCACGAAGAGGTCGGCCAGGTCCGGCTGCGAGGACTGGGTCCAGGTCACCGTGACCGACTCGCCGTCGGGCAGGTCGACGGTCCCGCTGGTCACCTCGAGGGGGGCGATGCCATGAGCGGTCATGCTGAAGGGCGCGGACGCGGCGCTACCGGCGGCGGAGAAGCGCACCACGTCCCCTTCGGCAAAGGGGGGCCAGGCCAGCGCCACGCCGGCGGGGGGCTGGTAGTAGCCGGCGATCGACTCCATGGTGAAGCCGGCTTCACCTGCAACGGTCTCGACGCCCTCCACGGTCACCAGGCCGGCGTCGATCGCCGTGGGGTAGGGCTCGCACACGCCGTCCTCCACGCAGGCCTCGGAGCCCGTGCAGCCGGGGTCACAGAAGGGGATGCGCGGCGTCAGGAGCTCACAGCTGCCGTCGGTGTCGGCGATCTCCCAGATCACGTTCTCCGGGGTCGCGCCGTCGTAGAGCCGGCCCAGGATGGCGGCCTGGCCGCTGCCGTCGGCCTCTGGCACCAGCTCGAGCTGGAAGGCGCCGTGCACGTCCAGGTCGCCGGGGACGCCGCCAGAGTCCTGGGCCACCGGATCGCAGGCGGCGAGCCACGACAACAGCAGGATCGGCGCCATCAGGGCACCAGGGCGAAGCAGTAGAAGCCGCCGTAGGAGCCGGGCTGGCCGACCTCGGGCGAGCCGCCGCCGCCCCCGGTAGAGCCCACCGGGGCGCAGCCGCCGACGGTCCACCAGGAGATCCACTCCTGGTCGATGGTGCGGTCGTCCCGGGGCCAGGACAGGCCGATCCGCGGCTGACCGGCGTCGCGGTCGGTGCTCGTGGTGGTCCAGTCCAGACAGGTGCTACCGACGGGGGCGTCGCAGTCCGCGGGGTAGGCGTCCAGGCCCTCGCAGGCGGCACCGCAGAACTCGGAGAGCACGTCTTCTTCCTCGATGGGGAGCTCGCAGTTCTCGCACACGTAGTGCTCGATGCTCAGACCCCCGGTGTCGTAGCAGTCCTCCTTGCACTGGATCACCAGGCCCTGCTCCTCGGCCTCCTCGATGCAGCGACCCGGGTAGAGCCGGCCGTCGGTGCCCGTGCCCGTCAGGGTGTGGTGGTTGCGCTCGTTGGCCTCTTCCGTGCCGGGGTCGACCTCGCTGTTCGGGACCCCGTTCTCGTTGGGCAGGTCGTCGGCGATGAGCGCGTCGCCTTGCATGGGGCGGGTGTGGAGCAGATCGTCCGTGGTCGGCGCCATCAGCCGGCCGATGCGGTCGTACCAGGGCCCCGGACCGATGCGGTCGATCGCGTCCACCCGGTCGCCATCGTCGTCGGCGGTCGCGCTCAGGAAGGCTCGCCACTGCTTGTCCCTGCTGCCCGGCATGCTGCGCTCAGCGACGTCGGCACAGATCAGGTCCGCCCCGCGCAGGCCGGCCCCCGGACCGGTCTCCCCGTAGCGCAGGTCCCCGCCGAAGCCGTACTCGCTCCCGGAGAGCTCGTAGAGCGCCACCCGGCTCGTCACGAAGAAGCTGAACAGTCCGAACTCGGAGTCGGTGCCCGAGTCGGTCCCGCCGGTGGCGAGCACGGGCGGAGCCGGGGCGTCGGGATTCCCCGTGCAGGCCGCCAGGACCGCGAGGAGGACCAAGGAAGAGCACACCCGGGCAGTCTACCCGGGCGGTTCCGGGCCGAGCGAGCCAACCCTGACGGGGTAGCCTTCGGCCATGACTCTGTGGTTCCTGCTGGCCTGCACGGCATCGGGTACGCCCGAACCTCCCGTGCCGACCCTCGCCGCCGACAGCGGTGACACCGACGCCACGGGCGACAGCGGAACCCCCGAGGAGCCCTGGTGCGCCGAGTCCGACGGCGATGAGTTCGCGACCCTGGTGGGCTGCTACGGACTGTTGGACACCGTCGCTGGCGCCGGGGCCGACGGCTCGAAGGGCGTCAACCTGTGGGACGCCGACATGGAGGGCGGCTCGGCGCTGGACGCCGAGCTCTCCCGGCCCCACATGACCATGGCCGACGCTGCGGGCAAGCTCTACATCGCCGACAAGGACGCCCACGCGATCCGCCGGGTGGATCCCGACGGCATCATCACCACCCTGGCGGGCACCGGGGTGGCGGGCGACGACGGCGACTCCCCCGCGCCGGGGGTCGACAGCCGCCTGGACCAGCCGAACGGGCTCTACGTCCTGGCCGACGGCACGGTCTTCATCCACGACATGGGCAATGACAAGGTGCGGCAGCTGTCCCCAGACGGCGAGCTCACCACCCTCTTCGAGACCCTGGGCAGCGACACCGGCCGCGGCCTGTGGGTCGCCGACGATGTCTCCAGGGTCTTCGTGGCTTGCGGGGACACCGTGCAGACCTGGACGCCGGGCGGGGCTGTCGAGGTCTACGCGTCCGGTTTCCTCTCCCTCGGCAACCTGGTCGTCGATCCCGACGGGCTGCTGGTCGTCACCGACCGCGCCGGCCACGACGTCACCCGCATCCACGCCGACGGCGAGCAGGAGGTCATCGCCGGCACCGGCAGCATGACCGGCGGCGGGGGCGACGGCGATCTGGCTGTGGACACCGCCCTGGCCGAGGTCCGCGGCATCTGGTTCCACCCCCTGGGCGGCTACTTCCTGGCCGCCCACGTGGGCCAGCAGGTCTGGTACGTGGACACCGACGGGGTGATCCACCTGTTCCTGGACGGCGAAAAGGACAGCCACACCGGCGACGGCGAGGCCTTCGACACGCCCGGCAAGAAGATCAGCGAGCCTCGGTCCATCACGATGGACAGCCGGGGTCGGCTCCTGATCACCGAGAACGACGTCGGCTATGTGCGACGGATCGATCGGGCCGAGTAGTCAGTCGACCACGGGCACCCACAGCGGCAGGAAGCTCGCCACACCCCCCTCTGGCACGTAGATCACGTACAGCTGGGGCTCGACCTGCAGGCCCGTCGCCTCGTCGACCCAGTAGGTCGCCTCCAGGGTCATGAGCCCGGTGGGGCTGCCCTGGACCAGGAAGCGGCCGTGCTGGCCGGTCAGGGTGGCGTCGGGGTCGTACTGGGGTTCGTCCTCGTCGTCGCTCAGGTAGCAGGTGTCGTAGGGGATGGCGTTGGCGTCGTACACGGTGACCCACGCCGTCGTCACCAGGAAGGTCTCGACCCCCTCGCCATTGTCGATACCGAAGCCCACCCAGCCCTCGATGGTGCCGCCGTCCTCGTCGTTGGCCGGGCAGCCGTCGAAGTCGCTCTGGATGACGTCGTAGGCCTCTTGCGAACGCATGTAGAGCAGGCCGTCGGTGACCGGGTAGTCCGCCGTGCCCGACTGGCCCGAGAAGCCGGTCGGCACGTAGCCGTCGCCCTCGACGCCCACGAAGAAGACCGCGCCGGAGGGGATCTGGATGGAGAAGCTGCCGCTGTCATCCGCGACCGCGCGATCGACCTCTTCTCCGGTCAGGGCGAGGGTGTAGAGCTCGGCGCCTCCGACCGCGTCGCCATCGGTGCCCGGCTCGCTGAAGACAGTGCCGGTCATGGTCACGAACTCCGGGTCCGGCATGCACGCGATCAAGGTCCACAGGGCGATCACTCGGGCACCCCCAGCCACCAGGCGCCGATCATGTCTCCTCCAAGGGTCGGGTAGTGCTCGGTCACGGTGTCGCCACTTGGTCCCTCGAGCACCAGCTGGATGTCCCCTGGCGCCAGGTTGAAGGCGAAGAAGTAGTGCACCGGCGCGTCGTAGTTCTGGGCCAGGAAGCCGTCTTCGGTGAGTTCGAAGGGGTAGACGCTCGCGTCGTGGCCGTCGCCGTCGATGACGGTGATCTTGCGGCCCTCGAGCTTGACCGCCTGGTCGTCGTCCCGCAGCACACCCCACAAGTGCACGCTGTCGCCGTCGTCCAGATCGTCCAGGGTGATGCTCAACTGCTCCGCCAGGCTGGCCAGGAACTCAGTGGTGTAGACCCGGTCCCAAGTAAACAGCACCCCAGCAAACCAGTAGCCGGACCAGCTCGGGCTACGCCCGGTGAACACCGACGGATAGCTGGAGGGCGTCTCCATGCGCACCGCGACCTGGGTGTCGATCGGCAGGGTCACCTGCCAGTACCCGGGGCTTGACTCGTAGGGCTGACTGGCCGCCCAGAGCTGCCCGGCGTCGACGAGCGCGTCGATGCCCAGGGTGAGGTCCGCCTTTGGCAGCATGAAGTCCACGGTGCCGAGGGTCAGCACCTGGTCGGCGTCGCCGGTGGGCACCCCGTCGTAGATGGTGCCGCCGTAGGCGACCTCGGTCGGCGGCTCCCGGACCTCGACCAGGAACTGGCACGCGCTCAAGCTGGCGATCAACCACATCGCCGCACCCTATCTCCCGCCGTCCCGGTCTCGCAGATCCTCGAGCAGCTTGCGGGACTTCAGGTCGCGCTGAGTGTGCCACCGCAGGTGGTCCTGGAGCAGCCAGGCGGGGCCCGGCTCTGGGGCCACGTCGACCAGGTCCGCGAGCGGCGTGCGCCGGGCCCGCTCCACCTGGGCGGCCCAGGCGCCGGTGATCGGCGTGCCGGACCCGTGCTCGGCCAGGACCACCCCGCCCGACGCCAGATCCCACACCGCGAGACCGTCCAAGATGGGCTTTCCGCTGACCCCACAGCGGTCCAGGCGCGGGGTCAGGCCGGCAAAGGTCAGGGCCTTGGCCTCGAGCCCCCAGCGCCACACGTCGCTGGGCGCCTTGGTGGCCGCGTCCAGCACCAGCAGTGCGACGTCGAGCAGGCCGAACAGCCGCGGCTCGGCATGGTGTTCCCGCGCCAACAAGCCGACCAGCTCGGTCGCATAGGTGGCGAGCGCCATGCGATCCAGGTCGCTGCGCAGGTGCCCGTGGCCGTGCACCAGCTCCACGCCGGTCAGGGTCCAGAGCTCGCCCCGGCCCCGCTGGGCCTGGACCTGCAGCCGGTTGCCCAGGTCCAGCGCACCGCCGTAGCGGCGACGGGACTTGCGGGCGCCACGGGCCATCACGGCGATCTTGCCGTGGCTCGGGGTCAGCAGGTGCAGGATGCGATCGGCCTCGCCGTAGTCCACCCGACCGATGACGATGGCGTCGAGGTTCGCGGCGGGGCCCGCCATGTCAGAAGCCGAAGAGCGTGGTGCAGACGGTGAAGTAGACAGCGATGGCGATCAGGTCCACCAGGGTGGTCACGAAGGGTCCGGTGGCGACCGCCGGGTCGATGCCGAAGCGATCCAGGACCAGCGGGATGACCGCGCCCAGCACCGCCGCCCCGATCAGTGCCAGCCCGATGCTGGCGCCCACCGCCCCGCCGACCTGCCAGCCCGGGAAGCGCAGCGTGCCCCAGGCCATCAGCAGCAGTCCGAAGCCGAGGCCCATCAGGATGCCGGCCCGGCCCTCCTTCCACAGGAGCTCGGCCACGCCCTCGCCGGCCGACACGTGGCCCGTGGCCAGGTTGCGCACCGTGATCGTGGCGGCCTGGATGCCCACGTTGCCGCTCAGCCCCATCACGACCGGGATGAAGCCCGCCAGCATGGCGTTCTGGGCCAGCGTGCCTTCGAAGAGGTTGATGACCTCGGCCATCACCATGCCGGCCACCAGGGTCACCAGGAGCCAGCGGGCCCGGGAGCGCACCGCCTCGATGGCCGACTCGCCGTAGGGATCCGCACCTTCGGAGACTCCGGCCATGACCATCATGTCCTCGGCCGCTTCCTCGGCGATGACGTCGAGCACGTCGTCGATGGTCACGATGCCCAGGAGCTTGTGGGCCTCGTCCACCACCGGGACCGCGAGCAGATCGTAGCGGGCGGCCAGCCGGGCGACCTGCTCCTGGTCGGTCTCGGGGGTCACGGCCATCACGTCTGCGGCCATGAACTCCCGCAGGTGGGTCGACGGGGCGTTGATCAGCAGGTTCCTCAAGGACGTGACGCCGACCAGCTGGTCCTGGTCGTTCTCGACGTAGAGGTAGAACACCATCTCCACGTCGGCCTGCTCCTGGAAGGCATCGATGGCCTCGCGGCAGGTGGTGTTCTCGTGCACCCGAAAGGCCACCGGGCTCATGATGCCGCCGGCGGAGTCCTCGGGCCACGCCAGCAGCTCCTCGACGTCCTCGCGCTCCGCGGCCTCGAGCCGGGACAGCAGCCGCTCGCGCAGGCCCTCCGGGAGGCGGGCGACGAGATCCGCCTCGTCGTCGGGCTCCATGGCCTCGAGCCACAAGGTCAGCCGCTCCAGCGGGATCTCCCCGGTGACGAACTGGAGATCGCTCTCCCGCAGCGCCAGCATCACGTCCCCGGCCACGTCGTCGGACAGCCGGTCGAAGAGGAACAGGGTCTCCGGCCGGGTCAGGTGGGCCACAGCCTCGGCCACGTCGGCCGAGGAACACTTGTCCACGGCCTTCTTGAGCGGCTTGGTCGCTCGGCGCCGCGTGAGCCGGCGGAGCGCGTCTACCCGGGCCTGGACCAGGTTCTCGGCCATGCCGCTTCTCGGGAGTGCGGACGGGTTCAGCGGACGGTCGGGCACATAACGCACCGCCGATTCTTCAGAGATCGTCGATGAATTCCAGGCGCCGCGCGGTGGTCAGGCTGCCCAGGGGCTGCACCCGCTGGCCGTCGTAGTGAATGGTCGCCCGGGTCAGGTCCTGGAGCTCCAGGGCCGTCACTGCCCCCGCGGTCCAGGTCCGGTCCGTGCCACCGGAGACCACACCCTCGAACACGACCTGGCCGTCGATCTCGACCCTGGCCCGCAGGTTCTCCAAGGCTCTCAGGTGGAGCTCTGGACGGACTTCGCTCGCCGGGGTCAGCGCCGCTTCCGGTGCCGGGTCGGCCTGGGCGGTCCCGTCGTCCAACAGGTGGTCACCCAGCTGGAGCACGACCAGCCCCAGCCCCACCAAGACGCCGAGCCCGGCCAGGATGCGCCCGACCGGCGCTGCAGGCTGGGCGTTGGGGGGGGTGCGCAGCTTGAGCTTCTGCCGCCTGGCCATGCTCAGAAAGCGCAGCGCTCGGAGAGCGCGGCCTGGGCTTCGTCGCCCAGGGGCGTGCCCTGGGCCAGCTCGTGGGCGGACTGGATGTAGTCACAGCCCTCGGCCTGGCCGTCGAGCTCGAGCTTCAGGGTGCCGGCCTTGAGGTAGGAGCCCGCCGCGTCGGTCGGGCACAGGAGCACGACCTGGTCATAGGCCCTGACCGCGCCTCGGCCATTTGCCTGGGCTTCACGGGACAGCCCCAGGTTGAACCACGCCTGGCAGAAATTCGGCGCCCGCACCGTGGCCTCGTGGAGCCGATGCTCGGCTTCGGCGTGGCGGCCCTCGAGGTAGAGCGCGTAGCCCAGGTTGTTGAGCACCAGGGCCGGGGACCGGTAGGTCAGGTCGCCCAGCGCGGTCTCGAGCACCGGAATCGCCTCGTCTGCGCGATCCGTGCGCAGCAACAGGTAGCTGTAGTTCAGGTTCAGGCTGGCCGAGTCGGGCACGAGCCGGAGCCCGCGCTTGAAGGCCTGCTCGGCCTGGTCGAACACGCCGCGCTTCATGTAGGCCAGCGCGAGCTGCTCCCAGCCCTTGTAGTTGTGCCGGTCCATCTTGACGGCTTCCTGGAGCTGCTGGATGGCCAGCTCGGTGGAGCCTTCGACCAGGTAGGCCGCGCCCAGATCCACCCGGGCCTGGGCCTTGGCCTGGCGCTTGGGGGGTACACAGGCCAGCTGTGCGCCCAGAGCGGCCACCCACAGCGCCGAGATCACGACAGGTACTTGCCCACCAGCGGGGCCAGGGCCTCGCGCCGTGCGGCGGGGATGCGGTCCGGGGCGGTCATGATCGCGCCGGCCAGAGCATTGGCGTGGGGTGCCGGTCCGTCGTGGGCCGCGATCCGCGGGACCACGCTGCGGATGACGGCGCGTGCGGTGCTGACGTTCTGCTTGATCACGGCCACCACGGCGTCGACGGTCACGTCGTCATGACCCTCGTGCCAACAGTCGTAGTCCGTGGACATGGCCAGGGTGGCAAAGGAGATCTCGGCCTCGCGGGCCAGGCGGGCCTCGGTCAGCTGGGTCATGCCGACCACCGCGCAGCCCCAGGACCGGTACAGGTGGGACTCGGCCCGGGTCGAGAAGGCCGGGCCCTCCATGTTGACGTAGCAGCCGTCCGCGTGGACCGTGGCGCCGACCTCCTGGCAGGCGTCGTACAGGTAGCCGCGCAGGGTGTTGCACAGCGGATCGGCGAAGCCCACGTGGGCCACGATGCCACCCTCGAAGAAGGTGTCCCTGCGGTGGCGAGTGCGGTCGATGAACTGGTCGATGATGACCATGTGACCGGGCACGATGGCCTCGCGCAGGGAACCGACAGCGGACACCGACACGATCCACGACACCCCGAGCTTCTTGAGCGCGAAGACGTTGGCCCGGTAGTTGACCTCGGTCGGGTTGTGCACGTGGCCACGCCCGTGGCGCGGCAGGAACAGGAGCTCCACGTCGCCGAGCTTGCCGATGACGATGGCGTCGCTGGGGTCACCGAACGGGGTCTCGACGCGCTCTTCACGCAGGTCGGTCAAGCCCTCCATCTCGTAGAGGCCGCTGCCCCCGATGACGCCGATCCGCAGACTCATGGCTCGCTCTCCTGCAACAGGGTGTCGATGTCCGTCAGCTCCGCTCCAGCGTGGGCCGCGTGGACCCGGCCGAGCATCCAAGCCGTCAGCCCGTGGTTCCAGACCAGGGCCGGCAGGATGCCCACACCGCACAGGAGCAGGGCGAACTGTCCGAGCGCTTGGCTTAATACATAGAAGACCACCGCGTAGAGCAGCGGCCGGAAAGCGTCCCGCACGAGAGCGGCGACGGCCGGCAGGTTGAAGGCCGGCCACAGTGAACCGGTGGCGCCGACGCCGATCAGTGCAGCGGGCAGGAGCTTGAGCACCGCCACGAGCGCCACGGCCACCCCGCCGGCGAACACCAGGGACAGGGGAAGAAACCACGGGGAGAGGGCCGCCTGACGACCGAATTCGCTGCTGGTGAACAGCAGCATGGCCTGGATGGGGGCCAGGACGGGCACCACGAACCACACCAGCAGGGTCACGAAGCCGGCAACCCCCTCGGCCATCAGGGCGAAGGGTTCATCGAACTCCGGGAGCGGCGGGCGATTGGTGGCCCCCCGAAGGAAGGCCCGCTGACACCAGCCACACAACACCAGCCAGCCAACCACCGGGATGCACAGCCAGACCGAGCCGAACAGCAGCTTGCGGCCCCAGGCCGGATCCCGGAACGCGAGCTGGATGGCGCCCTCGAAGGGCACGATGGAGCTGGCTCCAGGAGCCGGTGTGCCCACGGGCTCAAACCTTGCCGAGCTGTCCACAGGCGGCCGAGATGTCCTGGCCCCGGGTCACCCGCACCGAGCAGTTGATGCCGCGGTTGACCAGGTAGTGCTGGAAGCGCTTGACCTGTTCGTCGGACGGCCGCTTGATCTCGCGGTTGGGGTTCTCGTTGTACGGGATCAGGTTGACCTTGGCCTTGAGGCCACGCATGAGCTTCTCGAGCCGCGCGGCGTCGTCCATCGAGTCGTTGAAGCCGGCCATCATCACGTACTCGAAGGTGATGCGCTTGCCGCTGGGCAGGGGGAAGTCCCGGCACGCCTGGAGCAGCTCTTCGAGGTCGAAGCGCTTGTTGATGGGCATGACCTGGTCGCGCTGGGCGTCGGTGGTGGCGTTGAGGCTCACCGCCAGGTTCACCGGGAGCGCGGCCGCCAGCTCGGGCAGCTTGTGCACCATGCCGACCGTAGAGACGGTGATCTTGCGGTGGCTGTAGTTCAGCGCGTTCTCGTCCAGCGCGATCTCGAGGGCGGGGATGACGTTGGGCAGGTTGTGCAGCGGCTCGCCCATGCCCATGAGCACCAGGTTCGTGATGCGGGTGTCCAGGCCCAGGGCGTCCAGGGTGCGCTGGACCTGGAGGGGCTGGTTGGCGATCTCGCTCGGGCGCAGCTGGCGCTTGAGCCCCATGTCGCCGGTCAGGCAGAAGGTACAGGCCATGGCGCAGCCGACCTGGGTCGACATGCACAGGGTGTTGCGGCGGTCGTCGGGGATGAAGACCGACTCGATCTGGCTGCCGTCCTCGCAGTCCCAGACGAACTTGATGGTGCCGTCGTCGGAGTGCTTGCGAGACGCCTCGGCCAGGAAGGCGATGTAGAAGTGCTCGGCCAGACCCCCGCGCAGCGGCTTGGCGATGTTGGTCATCTCGTCGAAGGAGGTGACGCCGCGCTGCCAGACCCACTTGTAGATCTGCAAGGCGCGGAACTTCTTGTGCCCGAGCTCCTGGACCTTGTCCTGGAGCTGGCTCAGGGAGAGGGACTTGACGTCGACTCGGCCCTGGTCGTCGGTGTGGGGGCCGCGGGGCATGGGGGGGTTCTAACGCGGTGACCGACTAGTCCGGCGGTCCAGCCAGCCGACTCAGGTCCACCCCCACGTCTGCCGGCGCCGGCGTGCCCTCGATGCGCAGCTCCGTGCGCCACAACAGGTCGATCCGCCGTCCGAGCTTCTTGCCGTCCTCCAGGGGCGACACCACCGGACGGCCCATGTCCCGGCGGGTTCGCTCGCTCCACCCCACGACCACGGCGATCTCCCCGCTGCTGAGCCGCACCAGGGAGCCCACGGGCGTCGGCCCCTTCCACGACGTGAAGAGCGCGATGATCTTGGGCTCGACGCCCTGGGGGTCCCGGGCGAGCTCCAGGAGTGCCGACGCGGGGGACCGCCCGGTCCGGCCGCGGTGGTGGCCTGTGAGCTCCTCGTATCGGACCGCCAGGGCCAGGATCTGCCCGCGCAGACCGCCGGCCTCCCCCCCCGCGACCCCCACCGCGTCGTAGACGGCGAGCACGACCGGCACCGCGATGCTGCCCAGGTCGCCCTGGGGGAACAAGGCGCGCACCGAGCTCGCGGGGTCGTCGACACCCGCCAGGTCCAAGAGCAGAGCGGCGAGTCCGAGGGCCATCAGCTCCTCGCGCGGCAGCTGGAGCCAGCTGGCGAATCCGAGCGCGTGCAGAGCCACCGCGACCCGGGTGCGCACCGGCGACATGGGCCGGTTGTGGTTGCGCACGGACACCAGGAACTGGAACAGCGCATCGTCCTGGGCCATGGCGTCGACGACCAGCGGGACCATGCGCTTGATGGGCCGGAGATCAGGCGTGGTGCGGGCCTCTTGTTCGTCGCGGACCCGGTCGACCAGATCCAACAGGCTCCCGTGGAGCCAGCTCGCCAGCTCATGCCTCTGGAAGCGGTGCAAGGCGACCGAGCCCACCCGCAGCTTCTGCAGGTCCAAGGCGCCGTACTTGACCGGATCGAATTTGTTCTCGCTGTGGCGGAACCAGTGGGCGAGGTCTCGGGCGAACACCTTCAAGGAGCCTTCGGACAGACCGCCGCCCAAGGCGATCTCGCCGTAGCCCAGCTCGCTCAGCACCTCGGCGACCTCGCGCCCGTGATCGTAGCTGGTGCCCTCCAGGCGCAGCAGCGTGCCGTCTACGAACCACTCCCCGGCCACGAGCTGGAGGCGGAGGGGACGACCCTGCCAGGCCATGAAGTCCTGCTGGAGCTCCAACAGGCGCCCCAGGGGCCGAGCGACCGCGGTGTTGTGTGCGTCGTGCATCTGCAGGCTCTTGCAGATGCTCCGCAGCTGCTCGACGAAGGCCCGCCCGGAGCTCTGGACGGTGCGACCGGCCTTGCTCGGCATGGGCTGGGGCTCCCTCTGACTCGCGGGTCAGTTCAGACGGTCCGCCAGTATAGGAGAGCTTCCTCTGCGGCCTTGCGGACCGCACGGGGCAGGCCGCGGCGCGCCTTGGCTGCTTCCAGCACGCGCCGTGCGCGCTTGGGCCCCGCCCGGCCAAAGGCCTGGACCACCAACAGCTGTTCGTCTCCGGCCTTGCGTCCCTCGAGCACGTGCTCCAGGTGGCCGAGGCCCCTCACGTCTCCGATCACGACCAGGCACCGGTAGAAGGCCTTGCGCTCCTCGGCGGGCCGCTCTGCGAATTCGTCGGCCTTGACCTGCTGGATGATGGGCAGCACCACCCGGGGGTCCTTGCTGTCCCGCAGGATGCCGAGCGCGGCCACGCGGTTGGGCCGCTCCCGGTCCCGCAGCAGCTTGAGCAGCGGCTCGCGAAGATCCTCGTGGTAGCGACCGGCGAGCGCCTTGACCCCCGCTCGGCGCATGGCCGGTGCCTTGTGGTCCAGGGCGCGGCCGAGCCCGGCGAGGGCCGCGGGCTCCTGGGAGCGCGCGAGCGGCGGGATGGCCTTGAGGCCCTGCTGCACGTCCCCGCTGGTCAGCTGGCGCACGTAGCAGGGAATGGCCAGGGCATCGCCCACGTCCTGGGCGATCAGGAACATGCGCTCCTCCGCGCGCTGGCGCTTCACGGCGATGATCAACTCGGCCAGGGCCCCACCGAGATCCTGGGCCATCAAGGCCAGGGGATCTGCGAGCTCGTCGGGCTGGCGCTCCATCGCCGGCGCCAGGCTGAGGAGCCGCTCAGAGGTGAAGACGAGCTTGCGGATGCGCACGGCCTCTGCGTTGTCGTAGCGGGCGAAGGCCCGCAGCAGAGCCGCCAGATCGTCGTCCCGGCCCTCGGCCACGAGCGCGTCCACCAGGCCGCCCAGGAGCGGCGACGGACACACCGCACGGGGTCCACCAAAGCCCGCAGCCCGCATGATGTGCAGCATGAAGCGCGGCCAGTCCGTGCGCCCGCCGGCGTGTTTGCGCACGTCGTGGGCCAGGGTGCGTACTTCCTTGGCGCCGCTCGACGGCACGGTGACGTCGCTGATCCACGCCAGCCGATTCGAGCCTCGCAGGACCCGCATGTCGTCCCGGGGCAGCATGATGATCTCGTTGGCCTGGCCCGGGGCGGAGCGCTTGACCCGGATCTGGCCAAAGTCTTCGGCCAGCCGCAGCTCGCCGTCGCCGGACTGTTCAAAATCCGACAGCAGCACGTCCACGGCTTGGATCTGCAGACCCGGCAGGCCCTTGCGCCACAGCCAGGTGATTCGGTCGTCGCCGTGGGGCGGGTCTCCGGCGCACACGTCGACCAGCTCGCCGAGTGCCCGAGGGGTGATGGCGTCTGTGAAGACCAGGCCCCGCACGCCGGCCAGGAACAAGCGGAACACGTACTCGACCCGCTTGCCGGGGTTGTGGATGGTGCGTCCGCAGGAGCTCAGTCCAAAGGGACCCACGTCGAGCACGACCGGGCCCACCTTGAGCGCGTCACCGACCCGCAGCGCCAGGGCCTTGCGGTTGCGCTGCAGCGTCCTGGGGGACGGGCGCTCCGCCGACGCTGCCAGCACCGCCTTGTCCAGCAGCTCCACGACCAGGGCCGCGCGGCTGTGCCGCTCACGACCTTCGGCACTGGCGCCACCGCGTCGGGTCACCGACGACGAGCGCCGCGAGATCACACTCGAGCTTGGATCGGTGGGGAGCATGCTCCCCCTCGATCGGACGCCCGTTGAGGATTGTGTACCCCCGTCCATGACTTCCCCGGATCCTGCCTGCCCCTCCCGGGTGCATGTTCTCCAAATAGTCACAGAAACACAAGAGTTTTCTGAGACTTGTCAGGTGGATCCCGCAGCCGGTGCTTGGAGCGCGAGGCGCCGCGCCAGGCCGGTCCAGCGCCGCTCCCCCCCCGAGCGCCCCACGGCTGTGCGAAGGGCCCGGGGGCTCCCGAGCACGCAGCAAAAGTCCCGGGCTCGGGTGATCGCGGTGTAGGCCAGGCTCCGACGCAGCATGATGTGGTGGGCCCGATCGAGCAGCACTAGCACGGCGGGGTACTCGCTGCCCTGGCTCTTGTGGATGCTGATCGCGTAGGCGAGCTCGAGCCGCTCCAGCTGCTCCCCCATGAGCGCGAGCTCTCGGCCTCCAAAGGTCACGACCAGGCCGTTGCCCTCGAGGCGGACGACCCGCCCCACGTCGCCGTTGAAGATCTCCAGGTCGTAGTCGTTGCGAATCTGGAGGACCCGGTCCCCGACCCGGAAGGTCCGGCTCCCAAAGATCAGCGGCTCCCCGTCCGGGTTGAGCTCGGACTGGAGGAGGAGGTTGAGGGACCGGGATCCCAGCGGTCCCTTGTGCATCGGCGTGAGGACCTGGACCTCGTCCATCGGATCGAAGCCACGGGCGGGCAGTCGCACGGCGACGATCTCGACCAGGGCAGACCGGACCGCGTCGGCGCCTTCCCGCGGGACCAGGAAGAAGTCCTTGCGACCGTCCTCGGCCTGGGCGCTGATGGGCGTCTCGCCCCGCAGCATGCGGTGGGCGTTGCGCACGATGCCGCTGCCCTGGGCCTGGCGGTAGACCTGGCGGAGTCGCGCCACGGGCGCCACACCCGACGCCACCAGATCGGCGAGCACCTGCCCGGGCCCGACCGACGGGAGCTGATCCGCGTCTCCGACCAGCACCAGCCGACAGCCTGGGGGCAGCGCCTCGGTCAGGGCATTCAACAGGGGCAGGTCCACCATGGAGGTCTCGTCCACGAGCACCGCGGCCAGATCCCTGTCCAGCGGACGGGAGGCCGTGCGCTGGAACCCGCCCTTCTGTGGGTTGTACTCCAGCAAGCGGTGCAGGGTGCGGGCTTCCTGTCCACAGGCCTCACCGAGCCGCTGGGCCGCGCGGCCCGTGGGTGCCGCAAGGGCCCAGGTCTCGCCGCGCAGCGCGGCCGCCGCAACCAGGACCTTGACGATCGTGGTCTTGCCCGTGCCCGGCCCCCCCGTGATCACGCACAGATCCGAGCCCAGCGCCAGGGCGACGGCGTCCCGCTGCTCGGCGCCCAGCTCCAGGTCCACCCGCCCCTCGGCGGCGAGCACGGCGGCGTCTGCAGCGCGGCCGGCACGACAGCGGCTGACCAGGGCCGCTGCGACCCGCTCCTCCATGCGGTGCATGGCGCCGGTGATCACGGGCCGAGTGGTCGGATCGCCCCGTCGCAGGGCCTGCCCTCGCACGATCACAGCCTGCAAGGCCAGGCGGTCCAGCGCCGCGGAGACCGCTGCACGAGGAACGGACAGCCGGTCCGCCCGCAGGATCAGCTCCCCCTCGGGCAGGTAGGTGTGGCCTTCGGTGCTGGACGCGTCGAGCAGTGACCGGACCGCGGCCTCGGCCCGGCGGGGGTCGTCCTTGGTGAGCCCGTTGGCCAGCGCGATGCCATCGGCGGTGCGAAAGGCGACGCCGCGGATCTCCGCCGCCAGCCGGTAGGGGTCTCGGGTCACGATGCGGATCGCGTCGGTCCCCCAGGCCTCGAGCACCCGGCGGGTCACTGCGGCCCCCAGGCCGTGGCCCCGCAGCATCACCGTGACTTCGCGCCCCACCCGGTCGCGCTCCCAGTGAGCGATGATCTCCTCGAGACGCTTGGTCCCGATGCCCTGCACCTCGCGCAGACGATCCGGCTCGTGCTCCAGGACCCTGAGGGTCTCCAGCCCGAACTGGTCCACGATCCGCCGTGCCAGGGCGGGCCCCAGCCCCTTCACGGCACCACCCGCCAGGTACAGCTCCAGCCCCCGACGAGTGCGCGGGTCCTCGACCAGCCAAGCCCGGACCTTGAAGCGACGCCCGTAGCGGGGGTGGTCGCCCCAGCGGCCGTCCAGCACCACGTGAGCCCCGGGGGCCAGGTGCCCGATCGGGCCGACCACGGTGTGGCGGCGGCCGGCGTCGTCCAACACCTCTGCGACCGCGAAGCGGTTGTCGTCGGTCTTGTAGGAGATCTCCCGCAGTTCTCCTTCGAGCCGCGCGTCGTCCGAGGTCACGACCCGCTCGGTCGCGGCAGCGGGGGCAGGTCGGACAGGTCCGAGAGCCGGGTGACCCGTCGGAGCGACTCGGGCACCACGATGCCGGCGGACATGATCATCTTGAAGGCCTCCTCGACCGTCAGGTCCACCAGGAAGACGTCGTGGGCCGGGAGCATCAAGAAGAAGCCCGAAGTGGGATTGGGTGTGGTCGGCAGGAACAGGCTGACCAGGTCGTGGGCACCGGGGCCCTGGGTCTCGGCCTCCTCGACGAGCTCGGCCTGACCGGTGAGAAATGCCAGCGCCCAGACGTCGCGGCGGGGGTACTCCACCATGACCACCTGCCGAAAGCTCTTGGACTGGTCCCGGAACACGGTGTCCAGGAGCTGGCGGAAGCCCTGGTAGACGACCCGCAGGAATGGGACGCGCAGCAAGACGGCCTCGTAGAAGGCCACGACCTGGCGGCCGGTGACGTACCGGGTGGCCGCCCCCGCGAGGATGACCACCACGAGGGTCAGGAACACGCCCAGGCCCGGCAGGTCCCGCCCCAGGACCATTTCCGGGTGGGCGAAGTCCGGCAGCAGGTCCAGCAGGCCGTCGACCCGGGCGACGATCCAGATCCCTGCCGAGAGTGTCACCGCCAGCGGGATGACCACTAGGATGCCGGCCAGGAAGTCCGACTGGAATGCGCTGAGTATGCGCCGCCAGAGCCGCGGCCGGCCAGTCCCCGATCCGCTCATGGCGTCACCGGCTGTAGACCTCGTACTTCTCGAGGTGGTAGTGCCCCATGGCCCGCACCACGATGCGCTTGGACAGGGAGCGCTCGAACTCCTCGAGGGCGCGGAGCTCCCCGCCATAGAGCTGGTCGGCGACCTTTGGGTGGGCGTTCACGTACAGCGTCTCCCGCCCCTGTGACCGGTGGGCCTCGCGCTGGATCTCGCGAAAGATCTCGAAGCACAGGGTCTCGCGGCTGCGCAGCACGCCGGTGCCTTCGCAGTAGAAGCAGTCCTCGGTCAGGAAGCGATCCAGGTCCTCCTGGACGCGCTTGCGGGTCATCTCGACCAGGCCCAGCTCGCTGATCTTCAGCACGTTGGTGCGGGCCTTGTCGGACTTCACCTCTTCCTCGAGGGCCCTGTAGACCTTGTCCCGGTTGGACTCCTTGTCCATGTCGATGAAGTCGATGATGATGATGCCGCCGATGTTGCGCAGGCGGAGCTGGTAGACGATTTCCTTGACCGCCTCCAGGTTGATCTGGGTGGTGGTCTCCTCGAGGGAGCTCGACCCGACGAACTTGCCGGAGTTGATGTCGATGGCGACCAGCGCCTCGGTCTGGTCGATGATCAGGTAGCCGCCGCTCTTGAGCCAGACCTTGCGGCCGGTGGCCCGCACGACCTCGGTCTCGACGCCGAAGACGTCGTAGACGGGCTCGGTGCCCCGGTACAGCTGGACCCGGTCCTTGAAGTCGGGCATGAAGTCCGACATGAAGTTGATCACGCGGGTGTGGTCGGACTTGTTGTCCAGCACGACCTTGCGCACGTCGTCGGTCAGGTAGTCGCGCACGAAGCGCAGCAGCAGGCCGTGCTCGGCGTGCAGGACGGCCGGGGCCTTCTTCTGCTTGGACAGGTCGCTGATCTTCTGCCAGGTCCGGAGCAGGTAGTCCATGTCCGCCTGGAGGATCTCTTCGCTCTTGTTGTTGCAGACGGTGCGCACGATGAAGCCCGCGCCCTTGGGGCGGTTCCGGTCCACGAACGCCCGCAGGCGGCGGCGCTCCTTGTCCTTGTCGATCCGGCGGGAGATGCCCACGTGCTCGACGGTGGGCATGAACACCAGGAAGCGACCGGGCAAGGTGATGTGGGTCGTGATCCGGGCGCCCTTGGTGCCGATGGGGTCCTTGGCGACCTGGACCACGAGCTGCTGGCCTTCCTTGAGGAGGTCCTGGATCGCCGGCAGCCCAGTGCGCGGACCGGCCCGGGGCCCGTCCTTGGTCAGGGGGACCTTGGACTCGGAGTCGCCCGACTTGTGCAGATCCAGGTTCGCGGCGTAGATGTCGCCCACGTACAGGAACGCGGCCCGCTCCAGGCCGATGTCTACGAACGCGGCCTGCATTCCCGGCAGCACCCGGACCACACGGCCCAGGTAGACGTTTCCGACGTAGCCGCGGTCCTTGCCCCGGTCGATGTGCAGCTCAGTGAGCTGGCTGTTCTCCATGAGCGCGACGCGGGTCTCCCGTGCCGTCGCGTTGACGATGATCTCTGAGGACAAGGTGTACTCCGGAGGACCCGTGCACACGCGCTCGGAGGCTCACCAGCGGCGGCAGCTTCTTCTGACCGACCATGCGTGGTGCTCCGGCGGGACGGGGTCCTGCAAGATGTGGGAGGGCCCGGAGTGGGAACGGGCCGAAAGGGGGAAGACAGAAAGCGAGGCGTACTTCTTGACACGGCAAGCGGGTCCAGTCAACGGCGGCGCGGCGGCGACCAGGCCGGCCGGGGGCCACGGAACCGCACGGTCACGGTCTCCGCAACCACCCGGATTTCAGGTACCTGCTCGCGCTCTGCCCCGTGCCCTGCGCCGGGCGGGGCTCACGCCGGGAGCCGGCTGGACTTGTTCTCGACCATGACCTGGTCGGCCCGCTCGAGCACCCGGTGGGGGTCCTCGCCCGAGCGCCCGACGGCCCAGCCGACGCTCGCACGGACCTGGATAGAGGCCCCGGAGATGAAGTAAGGCCCGTTGATCACCTGGCCGAGCCGTGCCGCCACCCGCCGAAGGTCCAGGTCGGGACGCTCCGCGGGGATGACGACGGCGAATTCGTCGCCGCTGAGGTGGAAGGGCTCCTCGGCCGCCCGCAGGTTCCGGCGCAGGCGGCGGGCGACCTTTTGCAGGATCAGGTCGCCGGCCGCGTGGCCGTGCAGGTCGTTGATCGCCTTGAAGCCGTCCAGGTCGATCATCATCAGGCCCACGAAGGTCCGGTTCCGCGCGGCCCGCGCGTCCTCCCGGACCAGCGCCGCGTCGAAGGCCGCGCGGTTGGGCAGGCCGGTGAGCGGGTTGGACAGGGCCGCGTGGTGCAGCCGCCACAGCGCACCCTGCCAGGCCGCCCGGTGGCTGTGGCCGACCAGCCCGGCGAGGCCGATGGCCCCCACCAGACCGATCCCCCGGAACAGGGCGTGCAGCCCTCCGGCTGGGCCTGCCCAAGACTCGGCTGCGGCCACGGCGCCGACGGTCAGGGCCATGGCCACCGCGGCCGCGCCCAGGGCGTAGATCAGGAGCCCGCGGGCCCCGAGCCCGAGCGCCCCGAGCATGGGCACGAAGAGCAGCCAGGTGACCGCCTCGGAGGCCAGTCCCCCGTCGACGAGCGCCACCGCTGCGGCGCCCAACAGGCTGATCAGGGCCAGCGCGTGCTTGGAGAACTCGCTGAAGCGGCCCCGCAGCGGCACCAGCGAGGCTGCGAACAAGGCCGCAGAGACGGCCGCCAGCACCCCGGTCACCGGGTTGTACGGCCCCCATGCGACGAGCCGGGCGGAGACCAGCACCAGCAACGCCACCGCCCCCCAGATCAGGGACTTCCGCACCGCGCTGTCCTGGCGCGAGCTCCGGTCCCGGACCAGGGCTTCGTAGTCCTGGGGAGCGGGACCGGGCCGGGTCCGGGCGCTGCGAGAGGAGAGGACGGGCTTCATGCCGACGAGTGAGTCCACGCCTGTCCTACGACCGTCGCCCCCTCAGGTGACAGATTCAGGGAACATAGGGGTTTCCCCCTCAGCGGACCCCTGGATCACAGTCGGCGCAGGATCCCGGACTTCAGGTACCTGCCCTCAGGGTGGGCCAGGGGGACCGGGTGATCCGGCGGGGCTTCTCCGCGGGACAGCCAGGCCCAGCGGCCGGCTCTTCGCAGGCCGTCACGGACGGACTCTTCCCAGCGTGCGGCGCTCAGTCGTGCCGTGCACGAGAACGTGGCCAACAGGCCGTCCCGCTGCACCCAGGGTCCGACCCTGGCTGCCAGGTCACGGTAGGCCGCGCGGGCGGCCGGGTCGGAGCGCTTGCCGCGGGCCAGGCTGGGGGGATCGCAGATCAAGACGTCGGCGCGCCCGGGGGCGCTCCAGGTGAACACGTCGGTGCACTCGAAGCCGTGGGCGTCGGGATCAAGACCGTTGAGCCGGAAGTTTTCGACCGCGTCGTCCAGCGCTGGGGCGGACACGTCGACGGTGAGCACGCGCCGAGCGCCGCCGGCAGCGGCGTAGATGGAGAAGCCGCCGTTGTAGCCGAACAGGTTCCAGACCGTGGCGTCCCGGCTCAGCTCGCCCAGCTTCCGGCGGTGTTCCCGCTGGTCCAGGAACAGGCCGGTCTTCTGGCCGATGCCAGGCCGCACGAGCATCTTGAGGCCGTGCTCGCGCACCACCAGGGTCTCTGGCGCCGGGCCGCCCCACAGGGTCTGCCCGCCGTCCTGGCCGTCTACCCGGCGCACGCCATAGCGGCGGTAGATGGACTGCACGCCGTCGAGCCCGGACAGGGCGTCGACCACGGCGTCCAGGTGTGGGACCCAGGCCGCGGCGTAGACCCGCAGGACGAGCAGGGTGTCGTAGCGGTCCACGACCAGACCGGGGAGCAGGTCCCCGGCGCCGTTGACCAGCCGAAACGCCGTGGTGTCGCCGGTCACCACCCGCCGGCGCAGGGCAGCCGCTCGCTGGATGCGGGCCGGGAGCAGCTGCTCCAAGGGCTCGGCGCCGGTGCCGAGGACCCGCACAGCGATGGGCCCTTCGTCGGCCAGGCCGGTGCCGACCAGGCGGTCCCGGTGATCCACCAGGCGCACGAAGGTGCCGGGCTCGTGCCGTTCGGACACGGCGTCTTCATAGACCCAGGGGTGGCCCCTCCGGACCGCCGCGATGGCGTCCTTGGGGAGCTTCAGGCGAGGCACGTGAGCCAGCCCTGGAGCAGGGTCTCGTGCACGGCCTGGACCCGGTGGGCGTCCGCACGGAAGCGCCCGAGTGCTTCGGGGCCCAGCCGGGTCTGGAGCTTGCGAGCGGCGTCGGGGCGCTCGGACCAGTCGGCGAGAGCCTGGGCGGTCGCCTCGGGGTGGAAGACACACCCCCAAGCCTGGGGCCCCAACCGAGCGCAGGTGACGTCTCCCTCGGGCCCCGTCGCCAGGGCCTGGAGGTCGCCGGCCCAGACCCCCCACCGCCGCTGCTCGAAGGCCGCAGCGCCGACCAGGGGCCCCACCAGCGGATCGGCCGCCGCGGCCGACGTGGGGTGCAGCGGATGAATGCCGAACCGAGGCTCCTGCAGGGGCGCCACCCGGCTACCCAGCTCCGAGGCCGCGATCTGGAAGCCCAGGCAGATGGTGAAGAGCGGGGTCTCCTGGAGCAGCGCCCGTCGGAGGGCCGTGCGCAAGGGGACCTGCCAAGGCCCGGGGGCATGGGGCGATCCGGGGCCGCCCGTGGCCAGGATCGCCCCGGGCTGCTCGGGCAGGGGCTCGCCGGCGAGCACGTCGATCGACTGGGCGTCGTGTCCGGCCAGGGCGATCGCCGCCCGCAGCAGTGCCACCGCTTCGTTCGGCTTCCCGCCGTTCAGATCCAGTAGCGCAATCCTGGCCACCGACGCCTCCTAACGGCTGCGAGACACGCGGTGACAGGATGGATCCGAATGATGCGGTAGCGCGCGTCGTCGGTGCCGGTGTCCATCAGACCGAACCGGAGAGACCGCACCATGAACGCCTTCCGCCTGGCCCCCGTCCTCGCCGCTGCCTTCCTGCTCCCCGCATGCATCGTCTACGTCGACGACGACGGCAGCACGTCGCCCCAGGTCGAGAACCCGACCGAGAACGTGGCGCCCACGATCGAAGACGCGTCGGCTGGTTGCTACTGGTCCCCGGCCTACAAGGACTACATCTGGTGGTTCGAGGCCACCATCTGGGACGCCAACGGCTTCAACGACGTCGAGGTCGTCTACGCCGACGTCTACGACTACGACTCCGGCGAGTGGATCGACTCCTTCGAGCTGTACGACGAGACCAATGACCCGATGGTCTGGTACTCGGACTGGCTCGAGTACAGCACCTGGCTGGACTGCACGAGCGGCGACTACTTCGTCGACGTCACCGTCTTCGACTCCGAGGACGCGTACGACTTCACGCAGGTGCTGCCGAACTACGACTGAGCGACAAGCCCGTCCGCTTGTCTGGCGGTCATCCTGGCCGCCTGAGTGCCCTGCCCGCTGGACCGGCTCCTCCAGCGGGCGGGGGGCTCGCACTCTGGGTTCAGGGGGTGAGGCCGCGGGCCTCGGTCTCAGTGCCCTCGCACCTCCCAGACCGCATGATACGGTCGATTCAACACGACAAACGCCGGAGGCAGGCATGTCGAGTGGATTGGCCCTGATCTTGCTGGGGG
>CAZFLE010000120.1:0-4565 GCA_964519895.1 uncultured Enterobacterales bacterium
CCGTGCACAGCCAGTCGATCTACGCCGCGAGCTTCTGGGCCTACGGGGTGTTCCGCTGGGTGCCCGAGTCCCCCTTCAAGGGCGGTCCCATCGTGGTCCGCGAGGCTCTGCACTGGCTGGAGCGAGCGGGCGATGCGCCGTCTCTTGCGGTGGTGAACCTGATGGAGGCTCATGCGCCCTACCACCTGGTCGAGGAGCCTGGCCGCTTTGGGGTCGGGGACCCCGTCACGGCATCAGAGCGCGCATTCGACGCCCAGACCCAGGGTTGGTGGGCGACCGCTTTCCCGGCCGACGAGCAGGAGCAGACCGACGCGGCCCGGGTCTATGCCGCCGCCATCGCCGCCGTAGATGCCCAGCTGGCGGACCTCGTCCAAGGCCTCGAGGCGTCCGGACGACGGGACCGGACCTGGTTGATCGTGACGTCGGACCACGGCGAGGCCTTTGGCGAGCACGGCGTCCAGGGCCACCTGGTCGGTCTGTGGCGAGAGCTGGTGCACGTACCCCTGGTCATCGTCGGGCCGGGTCTGTCGCCTGCTCGAATCCCAGACGTGGTCTCGCTGCAGGCGATCCACCCCACCGTGCTGGCCCTGGCAGGGCTCACGCCCGAAGCCCCCGCGCTGGTGCCCTGGCCTCCCGAGGCGGCCACCGCCGCTGGCCTTGGATGGCCCGCCACTGGGCCCGGCGTGGCCCTGAGCGAGCAGTACCGGCCGGAGCTCATGTGGGCCCCGGGCCTCTGGGGCGCCGAGGCCGAGGGGAACCGGTGGGACCAGTACGCGGTCCGGGCCCGGTTGCACGGCCAGTCGCTGATCGTCGAGGCCCCTGCGGATGGCGGCCCAGAGCGGCGCCACACCGAGCTGCTCCCAGGGGACCGAGGGGACACCACTGACCCGAGGCTCGATGCCTTGATCGACCAGGTCCGCGGGCGCCCTGACGCTGCCCAGGGCCGAGAGGACCCGGCCCTCGAGGCGGGTCTACGGGAGCGCCTGCAAGCCCTGGGGTACATGGACCACGGCGGCTGAACATGCCCCGACAGTCCGTGACATCCGGTGACAGGGCGCCCGACTACCTTGATTCTTGGAAGGACGGGGCATTACGCTCTGGAAGCCCGGGTAGCCACGACGGCAACCCGGGCTTCACCTTTTTTGGTTCACGCTTGCGCCCCTTCCACCCTGGCACCGAAGGCGTCCGCCGCATCCTGACCGACGCCCGCGTGGTGGCCGTGGTCGGCTTTTCGGCCAAGCCCCACCGCTTCTCCCACGCCATCGCTGTCTACCTGGCGGCCCAGGGCTACCGGGTCTGGGGCGTCAATCCGCTGCTCGCGGACCAGACCCTGGCCGGCATCCCGATCGTCGCCACCGTGCAAGACGTGCCCGAGCCGGTGGACCTGGTCGACGTCTTCCGCCGCTCGGACCAGGTGGCGCCGATCGCCCAGGACGCCATCGCCGCGGGCGCGCGGGTGTTCTGGATGCAGGACGGGGTCATCGATCCCGCCTCAGCCCGGCTCGCCCAACGGGCTGGTCTGGAGGTCGTGATGGACGACTGCACCCTGCGCCGCCACCGGCAGCTCGGCCTGGCACGCTGATCCCAGACAAATGGTGACCCGTGGGTTCGCCGCGAGCGCCGTCGGAGTGCTGACCCACCCCGAGGCCCGTGATGCGCAGACTCCTCGTGCTCGGCCTTGCCGCGACGGCGGCCACGGCATGCACCCCCGACGACCAGACCCACGACTTCGATCACGTTGGGCTCCTGCTCCACCTGGAGCCCGACGAGAGCTCCGGCACGACGTCCGCCGACGCCGGGCCACGCATGAACCAGGTCACGCCGGTCGGCGACCTGAGCTGGCGCGAGGGCCCGCAGAACTCGCCGACCTGAGCGGCGCAGGACGGGACGTGTGCCTGCCCTGAGCGCACTCAGCCGAGCGCGAGCAGGGCCAGCCTCAGGTCCTCGTCGTCGCGAATCTCCAGGCAGTCCAGGCCCTTCTTGCAACGCGAACACAGTCCAACGTCACCAATGATGCGACACTTCGTGCACAGATAGAACGGCCTGGGGGTCTCGTTCAGCGCAGCCATGAGCGCCTCTGACGGAGGCTCTGCCTCCTTGAAGCGGAAGTCTCCGGACTGTGGATTGCCATGGACGAGCAGCACGGCCCCGAACATCAGCAAGATCACCCCGATGACGGGAAGGATCAGGAAGAAGCCCCCGTTCATCTCGAAGTCCACAGCGGTCACGCCAAAGCACACCAGGGCGAGCAGGACGGCCAGGGCGCCCCCTGGACGACCCGACGCCAGCAGCCAGTCCACGAAGCCGCTCAACGGTCGCCTCGCTCGGTTCGCGCCTGTTCCCAGATCGCCCCGCCCACGAGTCCGCAGACCGTGCTCCACAGCACCAGCACCACCGTGTAGCCGAGGAGCAAGGTGACCATGCCGGACTCGATGCCGCCCAGGGCGTCCCGAACCACGGGTTGACCCGTCAGCACGGCGATCGGCTGGACCACGAAGGCTGCGATGAGGTCCAGCACGCGCAGCAGCGGGAAGCCGGGCCAGATGTAGCGCAGCACGGTCAGCAGCCCGACCACGACCGGGCTCGCCGCCAGACCGCCCAAGGCGCCTACCCAGAGGGGACGCACGCTCAGGCCAGTGGGTCGATCAGTCCGAAGCGGACGGCGTGGCGCACCAGGTCGACCCGCCCCCGGGCCCCCAGCTTGCGCATGAGCCGCGCCCGGTAGCCCTCGACCGTCTTCACGCTCAGGCTGAGGGCGTCGGCGGTCTCCTGGTTCGTGAAGCCGTTGGCGACGTACCGCAGCACCTCTTGTTCCCGGGGGGACAAGGCGCCCAGGGGCTGGTTGTCCGGATCGTCGGTCTGGCGGCTCTTCTCCAAGGCCTGGAGGAGGTCCGGGTCCACGTGGGAGCGCCCGTCCGCCACTGTGCGGATCGCGTCGAGCAGCTGGGTGCCGACCACGCGCTTGCCCACGTAGCCCAGGGCACCGGCTTCCAGGGCCCGCTGCACATAGGCGGGTTCCTCGTGCATGGTGAGGACCAGCACGTTCACCGGAACCCGGGCCTGGCTCAGGGCCTCCATCGCGCTCAGACCGCCGCCGCCCGGCATGGACAGGTCCAGGACCAGCACCCCCGGCTCTGACCCCCGGACCGCGTCGACCACCTGGTCGGCACGCTCGACCTCGGCCACGACCTCCATGTCCTCCTGGCTCTCTACCAGGATTCGAATGCCGTCCCGTAGCACACCGTGATCATCAGCCAACACGACGCGAATTGCAGTACTCATGGGGTCTCTCTTAGCGGCAGATCGACGTACACGCTGGTCCCTATTCCAGGGGAGGACTCGATGGTCGCCTCCCCCTCCAGGAGCGCCGCGCGTTCCCGGATGTTCTTGAGCCCCAGCCCGCCCACCAGGTCGTCGGTCTCGAAGCCCTTCCCGTCATCCTCGACGATCAACCTCACGTTGCCCTGGGTGCGATCCACCAGGACGGACACGCTGCCGGCGTTGGCATGGCGGGCGCTGTTGGCCAGTGCTTCCTGAGCGATGCGGTAGAGCGCGGTCTCTACAGCCGACGACAGCCGCTGGTCCCCCATGCCCCGCGCATGGAACGCCACCGAGACCCCGTGGGTGCGTTCGTGGTCGGCCACCATGTTGCGCATGGCCGCGGCGAACCCGAGCCCGTCCAGGGCCGGCGGCCGCAGGCGGTGGGCCATCTGGCGGGTCTCCTCGGTCGCGGCCTGGGCCAGGGAGACCAGCTCGTCGACGCGCTCGCGATCCGGCCCCGGCTCCAGGGTGGCCCCCAGGGTCGCCAGGCGCACGCTCAGGCTGCTCAGGGTCTGCCCCACGCCGTCGTGGAGCTCCCGAGACACGCGCTGGCGCTCTTCTTCCTGGGCGGACACGACGCCCTCCACGAATTCCTTGCGCAGCGCCTCCCCGCGCTTGGCCTGGGTGATGTCGTGGAGCACGCACAGCACCCGCGGCCGCCCCAGGGTCGGGTCCTCCACCCGCTTCAGAGACAGGTTCACCCAGAGCTCCGAGCCATGGGCGTCCACGATGCGAAGCTCCGCGCGGGCCGGCTCCGTGGGCGCCCGACGGAGCTTCTTGAGCACGCTGGACACCAAGTCCCGATGGGCCTCGTGGGCCAGGTTCCCGAGCCCCTCCTGCAACAGGTCCGCTCGGTCCTGCCCCGACGCATCACACAGCGCCTGGTTCACCTGGACGAAGCGACCGGTCAGGTCCAGGACGGCCATGGCGACGGCCCCCTCGTGGAAGACCGCTCGGAAGAACTGCTCGCTGCGCCGCCAGGCGCGCTCCGCGTGTCGCAGGGCGCTGACGTCGCGGAACACGAGCACTGTGGCCGGGGGCTGATCGGGCTCGGAGTGGACCAGCATGCCGGTCACGATCGCGGTGCGAGCGCCGGGGTACTTGCTGCGAAGCGCGACCTCCACGCCCAGACGACCCTGCCCGGTGCGGGCGTTCTCCAGGGCCTCGTCGGCCTGGCCCGGGTCCGCGAACAGCCGGGTCACCCGGCGACCGAGCAGCTTCTCCTGGACGCGGCCGAACAGCGA
>CAZFLE010000120.1:4665-23048 GCA_964519895.1 uncultured Enterobacterales bacterium
GCCGTGACCTGGCAGAACTGGGCCGACGGCTTCTTCACGACCTACTGCCGGGCGTGCCACTCCGGCTCGACCACAGACCGGCAGGGTGCGCCCGAGGGTCTCGACTTCGACACCCTGGCCCAGGTCCGCGACCAGGCCGACGCGATCGAGAGTGCCGTGCTGGTGGGCGAGCGGATGCCCGTGGGCGGAGGCGTGGTGCCCGATGACCTGGTGCTGCTGCAAGACTTCCTGGACTGCGGGCTGGAGAACTGATGACCTGGCTGACCCTGCTGCTGCTGAGCTGTGGTGCCGACACCGAAGAACCCCAAGACTCGGACCCGGTCACCACGGACACCCGGACAGAACCCGCCGGCTGCGAGCTGGTCGAGGTGGGCTTCGACGGCCCGGACCCTCCGGTGGTGGGCGACAGCTGGACCGTCTGGCCCCTGTGTGACGGCGATCCGGTGTTCGGCGCCACGGTCATCCGGGTCGACCCCGCGACCTCTGCTTCGCTCGAAGAGAACGTGCTCACGTGGCTCGAGCCCGGTGCCTGCACCGTCATGGCCCAGACCGGGAGCCAGCGCGGCTACCTGGACGTCGAGGTGTCCGCCAACCCGTGATCAGCGGTCGCGGGCGACCCTGTCCGCGCGGATCGGGAACTTGAGCCAGCGGCACTCGATCGGCCCGTTGTGCACCGGGACGCGCCGGGCAGGTCGCAGCCCGACCGCACTGGCCAGCTGCTTGTCCGGGGCGAGCACCCAGCCGGTCCAGCCCAGGAAGCGTCGGCGAAGCATCGACCCGAGCTCGCCGTAGAGCCCCTGGAGATCGGAATCGCCGCCGAGGCGCTCGCCATAGGGCGGGTTGGCCACCACGAGCCCGGGGGGTCCGTCAGCCGGCTGCTGGTCGGCGAGGGCTCGGACCTCGAGCGCCACCTTGGGAAACCCGGCCCGGGTCAGGTTGCCCTGGGCGCGGGCGACCTGGTCGGGGCTCGCGTCGGCACCGCTGACCAGGAGCGGGCGCGCGGCCCCGGTGGCGCCCCGGCCCTTGGCTTCGGTTCGAATCCGCTCCCAGGCCACGGGCACGTGACCCAGCCAGGCCGTGAATCCCCAGCGCTGCCGCGCGAGACCCGGCGCCCTGTCCAGCGCCATGCCTGCCGCCTCGGCCAAGAAGGTGCCGGACCCGCACATGGGATCCAGCAGCGGGGCGCCTTCGCGGCAACGCTCCGGCCAATCCGCAATGTGAAGCAACGCTGCTGCAAGATTCTCCCGCAGAGGCGCCTCTCCCCCCTGGCGCCCCGGTGTGCGCAGGTGAAGGGGCTCCCCCGAGAGGTCCAGGGCGATCTGGGCCTGGTCGCGGCGCAGGTGAACGTTCAGGCGCAGGTCCGGGCGCTTCAGGTCGACCTGGGGAGTCATCCGGTCAAAGCGGGCCAGGACGGCGTCCTTGCAGACCTGGGCACCGAAGCGGGTGTTTCGCAGGGTCGGGCTGCTGCCGACGAAGTCCACGCGGAAGGTTCGCTGGGGCAGCATGTGGTCGCGCCAGTCGATGCTGGCCACGCCATCGAACAGCGCGTCCGCATGAGGTGCGGGCACGCGGTCGAGCACCAGCAAGACCCGGCTGGCGATCCGAGACCACAGGCACGCGGTGTAGCCGTGGGTCAGAGGCCCCTCGAACGCGACGGCGCCGCGATCGGTGTGACAGGGCCCCAGCCCCAGGCCGTCGAGTTCCGCCGCCAGGACCCCTTCGGCGCCGCGGGTGCAGGTCGCGACGAAAGCTAGCTGTGCCATGCGGCGAGCACTCCTTCTGCCGGCTTGCCGCGCGGGCAGTATGGATCGGGCTCACCGGGCTCGTCGGTGAACCACTTCCACCACCAGACGCCCTCGAGCCACGAGCGACCCGCGATCGAGCGCAGGAGCGCCTCGTAACCCCGCGCCTGCAGCCCCGGGTCCGCGGACCCGCTGAGGCCTTGGTCCCAAGGCCGGGCGGCGGCGCCGCGCACCGCCCGCAGTCCGGTCTCGCAGAACAAGACCGGCTTGCGCGACCGGACCGAGAGCGCCTGGAGGCGGTCCAGGTGCGGCTGCCACCCGGCCCGGAGCTGGGCGATGCTTGGGTCTGGCGCGTCGCTCAGCGGGTAGTACGCGTTGACTCCGATGGCGTCGAAGGCGCCCCAGTCCTGAAAGACCTCGACCTCGGCGTACCAGTTCGCCGCATAGGTCAGTCGACCACCGAAGACCTGGCGGCAGGCCCGAGCCACCCCGGCCCAGGCGCCCGGTGCCTCCTGGGTCGCCTTCAGGTACTCCAGGCCCACGACGAGACAGTCGGCACCGGCCACTCCGGCCAGCTTGGCGTAGTGCACGATGAACGCCTCATAGGCGCGGAACCAGGCCCCCCACTCCTCGGGCCGGACGTCCTGGCGGCTCACCTGGCCCCCGCTGAAGGCCCGCGCCCACAGGTGAGGCTTCACCACCACCCGGAGCCCGGCCTGGCGAGCTTGGGCCATCTCGGCGACCAGATCGGCGTCCGTCAGGGTCGGATCGAGCTCGCCTCCAAAGACGATGCGCGTCCCGGTCAGGCTGGACAGGTACCCAAAGGGCGTCAGCACCACGTGGGTCAGGCCCAGGCCCCGGAGTCGGGCCAGCTGGACCCGCGACGCCTGGCTGCCATACCCCTGTCCCCGGCGATGGAGATGGGCCAGGCTCATGCCGGCCTGGAAGCCGTGGGGCAACGCCACCGGTCGGGGGTCGAAGCCCAGCTCTTGTTGCGGGTCGGCTGCGGCGCCCGAGCGACACCCCAACAGCGCCCCAGCCAAGCCCCCCAGGGCCTGCCGTCGGGTCAGGGACATTCGGCCCGCGTCCCTGCAAACATGACCATCCAGCCCCGGGAGTCCCACGTGTCCAGGGTCACGGCCCCCTGGGCCAGGCCCTCGCGGATGGTGTCTTCGCCGACCCAGTCCACCACGGGGAGCAGGCGCTGCAGCCGGCCCTCCTGCCGCAGCCCACAGAAGACCGTGAGCCCGCCTCCTGGGACCAGCACTCGCCCGAACTCCGCCAGCGCAGCCAGCGGATCCGGGAACAGGTGCAGTGCCCCGAAACAGTTCAGCCCCGCCACCGATCGGTCCCGCAGCGGGAGGGCCTGTGCGCTGGCGCCCAGGACCGTGAGCCCAGCTCGCTCTGCCGCGTCGAGCATCGGCGGACTCAGGTCGAGTCCCAGGGTGGTCCGGCCATGCCGGTCCGCCAGCCAGCGGGTGTAGCGACCGGTCCCGCAGGCCACGTCCAGGACCGGTCCCGCGTGCGCGACCCGGGACCAGCGAGTCAGCCAGGCCTCCTCCTGGGCATAGGTCGGACCCCCCACCAGGCGGGTGACCAGGGGCCGAAAGGCGCCCTCGTAGATGCGGACGACCGCGGCCGACTCCATCCAGCGCTGCCCGAGCGTCACAGCCAGACCTCCTCCGGCGTACCCTCGATCGGCCTGCGCGGGGCACTCCGCTGCATGGTACCTTCCCCTCCGATCCAGCTCCAGAGAGGCCCCCGATGTCCCTGCTGCTCCCCCTTGCAGCACTCCTGGCCTGCACCGACGACGGCACCACAGCGGCCACAGACAGCGGCGACTCCGGCGACACCGCTGTCGAGATCGTCGTGGTGAACGACACCGACAACGACGGCATCCTGGACCTGCACGAAGGCGACGAGGACCCGGACGGCGACGGCAAGCCCAACAGCGAGGACCGGGACAGCGACGGCGACGGCATCCCCGACCACGTCGAGTCCGGCGACGACAACCCCAACACCCTGCCTTTCGACACCGACGGCGACGGCGTCGCGGACTTCCTGGACGACGACTCCGACGACAACGGCATCTCCGACACCGACGAGGCCGGCGAAGACCCCAAGAACCCCACAGACACGGACTTGGACGGTGTCCCGGACTTCCAGGACGACGACAACGACGGCGACACGATCACCGACGACTGGGAGTTGGACTTCAACCCAGCGACCCCGCCGGACTCCGACAACGACGGCACGCCGGACTACCACGACCTGGACTCCGACGACGACACCCTGTGCGACGTGTGGGAGGGCGGCACCACCGACTACCGTGCCGAGCCCGTGGACTCCGACGAGGACGGCACCTACGACTACCGGGACCTGGACTCCGACGACGACGGCTTCTCCGACTTCGACGAGGCCGGCGCCGGCAGCGGCTGCCCCGAGCCCGACGACGCCGACAACGACGGCAGCTACAACTCCGCCGATCCCGACAGCGACGGAGACGGCCTGACCGACGTCGAAGAAGTGACCCAGACCGGCACCGACCCCTACGACGCCGACACCGACAACGACGGCCAGTCCGACGGCGCCGAGATCTACGCCGGCACCGACCCCCAGGACCCCGAGTCCACCATCGAAGGGCTGTACGTCGAGGTCGGCGAGCGCACGACCGTCGAGACCGAGTTCGAATTCGAGCTCAAGATCCAGTACGGCGACATCGGCTTCCTGATCGACACCACCGGGTCCATGAGCTCGACCATCCAGACCACGGCCGACCGCTTCGAGGAGATCGTGACCGAGCTCGAGGGCACGTTCGAGAACATGGCCTTCGCCCTGGCCACGTTCGACGACTACAACTACGGCTCGATGGGCAGCAGCCAGGACAAGCCCTTCATCCTGCTCCAGCAGATCACCGACAGCACCAGCGACATGCAGAACGCGCTGAACTCGATCCCCGGCCACTCCGGCGGCGACGGCCAGGAGTCCGATCACGAAGCGCTGTACCAGGCCATCACCGGCAACGGCTACGACATGAACTGCGATCAGTCGTACGACACCAGCGACGACGTGCCGCCGTTCATCGGCTCCAGCGGTGACGCCTTTGGTGGCAAGTCCAGCACCGAGTCCTACGACAGCGCCGTGGCGGGCACCGGCACCCGGGGTGGCATGGGCTTCCGGGACTTCAGCCTGCCCATCATCGTCTACGCGACCGACATCTACATGCGCGACCCAGACAGCTCAGACAGCAGCCTGGCCCAGGTGCCCGGCGGCTGCGCCCAGGACGCCGGCTCGGATCTGGTCATCCAGGAATACCTGGACATGGGCGCCTACATGATCGGAATCGACGTCGGCAGCTACCAGCCCACCGACTACTACAGCCCCACTCCACAGATGGAGTACCTGGCCGAGAACACGCTCTCCATGGCCGATCTCGACGGCGATGGTGACGCAACAGATCTGTTGGTCTTCCAGGTGCCCCAAGGCAGCAGCAGCTTCGGCGCCGAGCTGACCGCCAACGTGGTCACGGCCGTCGAGCAGCTGGTCTCCACGGTGACCTTTGAAAAGGTCCACCTGGAGATCACCGGCGACGAGTGGAACCTGGTCCAGTCGATCGAGCCCGAGTCCTACGAGAACGTCGACCCCAAGGACGTGCCGAGCCTGAACTTCACGCTCACCTTCCTGGGGGCAATCGCCGCCACGGACGACGATCAGTTGTTCAGCATGACCCTGCAGATCATCGGCGACGACGCCATCCTGCTCGACACCAAGGACATCGTGGTCGTGGTGCCCGGGACCTGAGTCAGAGGGCCAACACCCCCGCACGCACAGCGTCCGGCAGGGGTGCCTTGGCTCCGGCCCGGTAGTCGAAGCAGACGATCCGGCCTTCGCCATGGGCGGCCAGCCCGACCCGGTCCGAGAACACCGCGTAGATCATGGTGAACCGGTCGTCGTCCAGGTCCTCGATGCGGGCACAGGCGGTGATGGTGTCGGGAAAGGCCAGCGGCTGCCGGAACACGCAGGACGTGCGCGCCAGGATCGGTCCGATGCCCGACTTGATCACCTCAGCCGTGAAGCCGATGCGCTGGAAGCAGGCGATCCGTGCGTCCTCGAACCAGCGAAAGTAGACGGTGTTGTTCACGTGGTTGAACGCGTCGAGCTGACCCCAGGCCACCGGGGTCCGCACCTGCACGGGAAAGTCGCTGGGCTCCAAGCGACTAGAGCTCGAACATCGCGTACTTCCACAGCTGGAGCATCTGCGGATCCAGGTTCGAGCTCAGCCGGAAGGTCGAGTACACGACCTTGCCGCCGCCGCCATTGAAGGACACGATCAGCGGCGAGCTGGGGATCGGGATGTCCACCGACGCCTCGCGATAGGTCACTGTGCCCAACAGGTGGGTGCTGACGGTGTTGCCCACGCGCTCGATCGGGGGCCAGACGGGCAGATCGTAGAGCACGTCCATCTCGCCGTCCTGGTCCTCGAGGAACTGCCCCAGCACCTCGTTGGCGATGGACGCAGTGACCAGCTGTGCATTGCCCAGCTGGGCCGAGTCCGGCACGTGATCCACGCCCAGGAAGTCGATCTTGTCCGGCCAGGTCTGCTCGATCAGGTCGTAGGCCCAGTCCGACGCATAGACCCGGCCCCCGCCCTCCACATAGGCCTGGAGGTTGGCCAGGATCGCCGGCGGGCTGGGGTTGCTGGCGTCGACCGTGTCGTAGAAGATGCCGTCCTCGAGACAGCCGCCATTGAAGAAGATGAGGTCGTACTCCTGCATGGCTGAAAGATCGAGCAGGAAGCTCTCCAGCTGGCCGCGGTGGCCGCCGTCGATGAGCGCGTAGTCCAAGGCGCCGATGCCCTCGAGCACCTCGTCGAAGTCGTCGAAGTCCCCGGTGACCACGGCGATGTCCAGCACCGTCGGGTCGAAGCACTCCGGCTCGTCCAGCCGCAGGAACTCGCCCGCGTACAGATTCAGGGAGTGTTCGTCGACCATGACGCCCCCGTGCTGAACGAAGATCGTCAGCTCGGTGTCGGTGGGGACCTCTTCCAGGGTCCAGTATCCGTCGGCGTCGGTGGTGGTCAGCAGCATGTCGTAGAACTGGCCGTGCTCATCGGCCAGGTTCGCGTACACGGTGGCGCCCTCGAGCCACACGAAGGCCGTGGGGTCGCAGACGCGCCCCACGATGGTGCCCGAGGTGTCGACAGGGGCCTGGACGTCTTCGGTGCGGGTGACCGTGAAGTCGCTCTCGCAGCCGGCCAGGGCAAAAAGCAGGGTGATCATCAGTCCACCAGGTCGAACTTGAAGTACTCGAAGGGGGCTTCTTCGGGGAGGTAGGCCACGTTGCCGGAGAGGTCCACCGACTCGAGGTAGTAGTGCATGCCCGCGGTGTGCATCTCGTCGGCGTTGATCGTGCCCTGCCAGAGCTCCCCGCCCACCGGGGACATGCCCCGCTGCTGGAAGGTGAGCTCGGTCTGGGTCCGGAAGTAGACGCCGGCCACCAGGATCCCGGTGTCGTCGACCATGTTCGCCAGGATCGCCAGCGACGCGCTGGCCGAGTGGGGACCGGTGACCTCGGTGTGCTCGATCACCGGCGGCTCGAAGTCCTGGATCACCCCGGTGTCGTCCAGGTTCTCGTTGAACTGCTGGGCGTAGACGTCGTCGTCGCTAGTGCCACACGCACCCAACAGGGCCACGGCCAGGGCGGTCACCGCCATCGATCCTCCACGAGAGCGCCCGCAGCTTACCCCGAGCGCCGAGAAGTGCCTACGCGGAAGCGGCACGGCCTGTGACGGGGCTCAACGCCACCCCATCGGTGGCACCAGAGCCGGCTCGGACAGCAGCTCGGCGGTCAAGGCTCCGAACAGGGGCTCGGACAAGGTGGACTCGAACAGGACGAAGCCGTCGGCCCCCACCTCGCGACTGACGCGAACGGCCTGGAGCACTTGTTCGGGCGTCATCTTGTCGGCCTCGGACGTGATGCCCGTGTAGACGTGGCGACCGGCGCGGTGGTCCACGTGCCACTGGGCCAGAGTGCGGAAGTCCAGGCGCTCTCCGGGCGTGTCCGTGACCGGCCAGTAGATCATCGGGATGTTGGCGTCGAGCAGTCCCCGGGCCAGGAAGGCGCTGCTGTCCTGATAGAAGTCTGGCGAGCCCTGGGAGACCCCCTGCCAGCCAAAGGCGTTGGTGTGGATGCCCCAGACCGCCGCGGTGACGGGGACCTGGACCACCGCGCTCACCCCGGCCACGGTCTGGTTGACCCACTCCCGCTGGAGCCGCCCGCGGTAGGCCGGCTCGTCGGACAGACCGGGCATGTCGTCGGGTCCTTGGTACACCCCCCGGCCCGGGTAGCGGATGTAGTCCAGGTGGATGCCGTCGACGTCGTAGCGCCGGTCGATGTCGGCGGCGACGGCCGCCACCCGCTCCCGAACGCCAGCGTGGGCCGGGTTCGCGAAGACGTAGCCGTCGTTGAGGGCCATGGGCTCGCCGCCGGCGGGGGCCAGGACCCAGTCCGGGTGGGCGGACCACGCATGGGCCGGATCTGCCGCTGTCGGAGGCTCGGTCCCGCGCCACAGGGGAAAGGTGTTCAGGTAGGCGTGGAGCTCGAGCCCGCGAGCGTGGGCGACCTCGACCGCCACGGCGAGGGGGTCCCACCCCGGGTCCTGGCCCAGGGTGCCGGTCTGCAGAGCGGAGCGCGGCTCGATCGGGGACGCGTAGAGCGCGTCGAAGGTGCCGCGCACCTGTAGGAAGACCGCGTTGAAGTTGGCGTCCGCCGCGGCGTGCAGGGTCCGTCGGACGTCGTCCGGGGTCTTGTAGCCCCACCGGGTGACCCAGAGCCCTCGCAGCTCGGACGCCGGACTCGACTGACTGGCGTAGGAGGCAGGAGTAGGCGCCCCACTGGAGAGGCAGCCGGTCAGCAACAGCGTGATCATCGTTGTCCAGAGACCCCGGGGCCCATCGGGTGTTCCAGGCTCTCGTTAAGACGGCTGCGTGTGTCTGTGGACCCTGGTTTTGGCCGCTTGTTCATCCCGTGCGCCAGAGCCGGGGACACCGCCTGCCCAGCCCACCCTGGTCCTCATCACCCTGGACACGACCCGTGCCGACGCTCTGTCCAGCTATGGCGCCACTGCGGGCACCACCCCGAGCCTCGATGCCCTGGCCGAGCGGGGCGTGCGCTTCGACTGGGCGCTGTCCCATGTTCCGTCGACCCTGTCGAGCCATGCGTCGATGCTCACGGGCCTGGACCCCCACCAGCATGGGATCCCGCGCAACGGCTTCCCCCTGGAGCCCCACCACGACACCCTCGCAGAGCGACTGCAGGCGGCGGGGTACGAGACCCAGGCCGTGGTCGCCGCGTCGGTGCTGGACGCGACCATGGGCCTCGACGCAGGCTTCAGCGGCTACGACGACGACCTGAGCATCGACCAGCGGGTGCGCTACGAAGACCGAGGGGACCGCGTCACCCAGCGGGCCCTCGCCGCCGTGGACACCCGCAGGGCAGATCGGCCGCTGTTCTTGTGGGTGCACTACTTCGACGCCCACCACCCCTACGAGGCGCCCGAGACTTCGGCGGCACTCTTCGTCGATCCGGACCACGAACCCCCTTGGCTCGCGGACCCAGAGCTCGATGCCGGCGAGGCCCTGCGGCGCGGCCTGGCCAGCGACCAGGACCTGGCCTGGCTCAGGAGCACCTACCAGGCCGAGGTGCACTGGCAGGACCAACAGGTCGGGACCCTGCTGGCGGGACTGGAGGCCCGGGGGCTGCTCGCCGATGCGGTGGTGGCCGTCGCCGGAGATCATGGGGAGATGTTCGGCGAGGAGCGGGAGCGCCCGATGGGGCACTCCTTTGACGTCGACCTGGCCATTACCCGGGTGCCACTGCTGCTGGTGCGCACGGGCGAGCGCGCCTGGACGCACAGGGTGGTGGATCAGCCCGTGGCACTCTCGGACCTGGGTCCGACCCTGCTCGCGGCGGTCGGCATCCCTGGAAGACTTGGACACGGGCAGGACCTGGGCCCGCTGCTGCGCGGGGCCCCCTTGAAGCCCCAGCCCGTGTTCCTGGAGGCCACGCGGGGTCCCCGACTCTCGAGCCAGGATCGCTGGAACAACCTGGACAATGAGCGTGGCGTCGTGCACCAGGGTCAGCTCTACATCCGCGGCTTTCGCAGTGCTGCCAGAGCCTATGCCCTGGACAGCGCCCAGACGCCTCTGTCCCTGGAACCAGGGGTCCTGAAGGGTCTGGACGGCTTGATCGAGGACTGGGACCGCAAGGCCCCGCCAGGGCGGCTGCCGGTCGCGGACAACCCCCTTCGCGCGGCCCTCGAGGCCCTGGGGTACCTGGACGGAGAGGAGGACTGAGCGTGGCGTCCATCACACTGCTCGACGGTCCTCTGGGCACGGAGCTGGGCCTGCGGGGCATCCCGCTGCCGGCGCCGCTGTGGAGCGCCTGGGCCTTGATCCACGCGCCTGAAGCTGTCGCAGGAATCCACCGCGACTACGCCGCGGCAGGTGCCACGGTGCACACGTCGAACACCTTTCGCACCCGCCGACGCACGCTGCCAGAGACCTGGGCCGCGCAGACGGAACAGGCCATCGCCCTGGCCCGCGATGCGGTGGGTCCCGGGCACCGGGTGGCGGGCAGCCTGGCGCCGCTCGAAGACTGCTACCGGCCGGACCTGTCGCCGACCGAGCCCCGCCCCGAGCACCGGGAGATGGCCCGCTGCCTGGCCCGCGCTGGCGCGGACCTGCTCCTGTGCGAGACCTTCCCCCACGCGGGCGAGGGCTGGATCGCTGTCGAAGAGGCCGTCGCCACAGGGCTGCCGACCTGGGCCAGCTTCACCGCCGGCCCTGGCGGGGACCTGTTGACCCCGGCCGAGCTCGCTGCGGCGGCTAGGGGAGCCGTCGACCGCGGCGCCGAAGCGGTCCTGGTCAACTGTGTGCCGGCGTCGTCCACCCACCTCTGGCTGGCCCCCCTGTCCGAGCTGGGCGTGCCCTTTGGCGCCTACGCCAACGCCGGCCACCAGGACGAAGCCCTGGGGTGGCACGCGGATCCGCTGGACTCCGCCGAACGCTACGCCGACCTCGCGGCGACGTGGCTCGCCCTCGGCGCGACCATCCTCGGCTCTTGCTGCGGCACCGGACCCGCGCACATCGCTGAGCTCGCGCGGCGCTACGGCTGAGCCGTCCAGTCCGCCCGACCGTTCGGGGTCTCCCACAGGCGCACGGCCACCACCTGGACGCCGAAGGGGGCCAGGAGCTCGCCGGCCACCCGGCCCAGCTCGACGGCGATGTTCTCGGCCGTCGGAGGCCCGGCCAGGCGGTAGATCGGGCGCCCTGCAGCCGCATTGCTCGCGGCGATGGCCGGCAGGGCCGGATCGGGGTCCCCATCCATCACGATGGCGGTGTGGTCCCAGTGCTGGTCGATCCAGCCCCCGACCTGGGTCTTGATCACGCCGAAGTCGACGATGCGACCGCGGTCGTCGAGCTGTGCGGCCGTGCAGGTGATCTCGGCGGCGTAGCGGTGTCCGTGCCACGCCGCGCACTTGCTCTCGTGGCGTGGGATGCGGTGCATCGCGTCCCACTCGAGCCGTCGGGTGCAGGTGATCATGGCCCCGAGGTATCCCACCCAGCTCGCCGCAGCAGCGGGAGCAGGTCGGGGCCCGGGGGCGCCTCGCAGGACAGGCTGCGAGGCTGCACCGGGTGGGGCAGGTGCAGTCTCCACGCGTGGAGCGCCAGCCGACGCCAGCCGCGCCCCGCGGCGCCCCCGTGGCGCCGGTCCCCGATGACCGGGTGTCCGGCACCTGCCGCGTGCCGCCGGATCTGGTGGGTCCGACCGGAGTGGAGCCGCGCCTCGAGCACGCTCATGCCGGCCCCTTGGGCCAAGGTGCGCCAGCTCGTGAGGGCCTGCCGGCCCTGGATGGGTTCGGCCCAGTCGCCTGCGTCGCCCGGCGCCCCAAGCACCACCACCAGGTAGCGCCGCTCGGCGGTCCGCTCCCGAAATGCGTGGGCCAGCCCAGCGTTGGCACGCCGATGGATCGCCAGCGCCATCAGCCCCGAGGCTGGAGTGTCCAGCCGATGGTGCAAGGCCACATAGGGCTCGGTCGCCCGCAGCCGGTCCACCAGGTTGTCCCCCCCTCCCCGGGGCGCCTGGCTGGCCAGCCCCGACGGCTTGTCCACCACGAGGACCCAGTCGTCCCGATAGACTGGCACCAAGGGGGCGGGGTCCTCCACGACGTCTTGCTATCCCAGGCAGCCCATGACGGTCCGAATCCATGAGCTCCTGAAGTTCGCTGTCGACAACCGGGCCTCGGACATCCACCTGGGGGCTGGCGAGGTCCCGGCGTTCCGCATCGACGGTCAGGTGCGTCGATTGGACATGGAAGTCCTCAACAGCGACGACAGCAAGCGGCTCGCCTACTCGATCATGAACGAGAAGCAGAAGACCCGGTTCGAGAAGGACATGGAGCTCGACTTCTCGATCGGCCTCAAGGGGCTGGCCCGGTTCCGCGTCAACGTGTTCACCAACACCCGCGGCGTGGCCATCGTCATGCGGCAGATCCCGTCCAAGGTCCTGACCATGGAGGACCTTCGCCTGCCCAAGGTCTTCCTGCGCGTGGCCGAGTTTCCCAAGGGCCTGGTGCTGGTCACGGGCCCCACGGGCTCAGGCAAGTCCACGACTCTGGCGGCGGTGATCGACCACATCAACAAGAACCGCAGCGACCACGTGCTGACCATCGAGGACCCGGTCGAATTCGTGCACGTGCCCCGCAAGTGCATCATCAACCAGCGCGAGGTGGGGGCCCACACCCACAGCTTCACCAACGCCCTGCGCTCGGCCTTGCGCGAAGACCCAGACGTCATCCTGGTCGGCGAGCTTCGGGACCTGGAGACCATCTCGCTGGCCCTGACCGCTGCAGAGACCGGCCACCTGGTGTTCGGCACCCTGCACACCAACTCGGCGCCCGAGACCATCGACCGGGTCATCGACGTGTTCCCGCACGAGCAACAGCAACAGGTCCGGACCATGCTCTCGACCAGCCTGATGTGCGTGATCTCCCAGATGCTGCTGCGCCCGGCCAACGGCCAGGGCCGGGTGGCCGCTCACGAAGTCATGATGGTCAACCCGGCGATCCGGAACCTGATCCGCGAGAACAAGCTCCACCAGATCCCCTCGATCATGCAGACCGCCAAGGGCGAAGGCATGCAGACCATGGGCTTCTGCCTGAAGCAGATGGCGCTCAAGGGCACCCTGAGCCGCAAGCAGGCCATGATCGCCGGCAACGACCCCAAGATGTTCGACGACGAGCAGCCCCAGGGCTCGGGTCGGCACGCGCCCGCGCGACGGTGAAGACGATCCGGGTCAACGGGGAGCCGACCCAGATCCCCGACGCAGACACCGTCGCCGATCTGGTGCGAAGGCTCGACATGCCCGCCGACGGGGTGGCGATCGCCGTGAACCTCCACGTGGTGCCCCGGGTGCTGCATGCAGCGACGACGTTGCAGGATGGTGACAAGGTCGAGCTGGTCCGGGCGGTAGGCGGCGGGTGAGGCCAGTTGTAAAGTCTCGGCACTGCGGCTGAGGGATCCGCGCCTGGGTGCCGTTGTGGGGATGACGTCGACGGAGTCACCCCGCCCTTGTCCGCCCAGTCTCTCCAGCCCGCCCAGGAACACGACGCCCTGGATCAGGACTCTCCGCGCAAGCTGGGGGAGGGTCTCGGCAGTCGTCGCCAGATCCTGCAACAACGCGGCAATAGCGCGGCGGTGGACACGCTCGGGGAGCGGGACGACGACGAGGCGGCCCAGGAACCACGGCGCGGCCCGGTGCCCTACAAGCAGGAGCTCGAGGCGGCCTTTGGCGGGGAGCTCGGCGACGTCGAGGCCTGGTTCAACGCCACGGAGATGCTGGGCGAGCTGGGCGCGAGCGCGGCCGCGATCGGCGGCAAGCTTTACTTTGCCGAGAGCAGCCCGGACAAGGAACTGGTCGCCCATGAGCTGGCGCACATCGCACAGGGCCGCAAGCTCGGCGGTGGCGGCGCAGGGGTGAGCGACAGCGGCAGCGGTGCCGAGCAGGAAGCTTCGGCGGCTGCCGAAGCTGCGGTGCGCGGCGAGTCCGTCGACGTTCAGGCTCCCCTCAGCGCCGACGTCCATCGGAACGAGGACGACAAGACCAAGGTGCCGGCGCCCAAGACCGACGGCAAGGCGGCGACGCCAGGGTCGGACGGCAAGCCCCCGCCGGAGAAGCTGCCGCTGCCGGCGCCGGCCGCGGATCCGCACGCCGGTGCGATCGCGGCGGCAGAGGCCGAGGTGAAGACCCAGACAGAGCGGATGGCGGCGCACAAGGCCGAGCTCGAGCGGATCCGCAACCGGGCGATCCAGGTCGAGATGGACCTGTACCACGGCGAGAACGACGCCGGCCCGCAGAAGCAGCGAGACGCTCTGGTCGGCCCGGAGCGCAAGGCCCAGGACGAGCTGCGCCGGGCGACCCAGAAGGCGACGGAGAAGACCGCCCACGCCGAGAAGCTGGAGGGGAAGCTGGAGCGGGCCCGAGCCAGCTTCGAGGGCAAGCGGCCCGAGCTCGAGGAGATCAAGCGGATCGAGACCGACTTGGCCAACAAGCGCACCGAGCTGCGCAACATGCAGGAAGCGCGGGCCGCGCTGGCGGTCCAGGCGGAACAGGCGGCCCAGGCCAAGGCTGCGGCAGAGGCCAAGGCTGCGGCAGCGGCCGAGGCGGCCGCTGCCAAGGACTTCGAGAAGTGGTACGGGCCGGACAGCGGGAAGGGCGTCATGACGCCCTTGGGCGAAGGTCGCTTCACGCCGGTGGTCGACGCCGCGGTCAAGACGACGACCGTGTTCGGTGGCGACATCGACCCGACAGTCATCGAGGGCAAGGTAGAGCCCGGTTCCGGCAACATCGCAAACGACGCCAACCGGGCCCAGAAGATCGGCGAAGGGGTCCAGCCCCGCAGCGCTGCGAGTGCCCCCCCACCGCCCCCTGCAGAGCTCGAGCTCCAGCGCCAGATCGCCGAGCTCGAGGGCCAGCGGGCCCACCTCGATCCTCTCCAGCAAGGCCGGGCTCAGCTGGAAGGCGGAGAGCGCCGCTTGGCCGAGCTCGAAGCCCGGGTCAACGAGGCCCGCGCGGCCCAGGAAAAGGCAACCACCGCCGTCGACGACGCCACCAAGCGGCACACGGGCCTCAAGGAGTCCCTGACCCAGGCCGAGGCCGACCTCAAGGCCCACAAGGAGTACCTGGCGTCGGCCAAGAGCGAGCTGGACTCGCTCCGCTCCAGCGAAACGGCCACAGCCAAGGACCTGTCGGCGTCCAAGACCCAGCTCCAGAACGCCCAGGACGGCCTCGACACAGCCAAGGCCCACAAGACGTCCACCAAGACCGCCGTCGGCGACGCCGAGACCGGGGTCAAGGACGCCGAGACCGCCAAGACAGAGGCCGAGAAGGTGACGACCGACGCGGAGACCGCCAAGGCCGACGCCGAGACGGCCAAGGTCGACGCCGAAGGCAAGGGCGCCAGTCCCGACGGGCAGCCCAAGCCCAATTCCGCCCCCGACGGCGCACCCAAGGCCGATCCGGACGCCCCCAAGGCCCTCGAGAACCCCAAGGCTCTGCCCGAGTCGCCCAAGGCCCTGGAGAACCCCAAGGCCCTGCCCGGCTCGCCCAAGGCGCTGGAGAACCCCAAGGCCCTCCCCGGCGCCCCCCAGAGCGGTGCCCCGCGGGTCGACGGTGCAGTCCCTCGTGGCGCCGGTGCCGCCCCACGGGTCGACGGCCCAGGCGGCATGCGCATGGGCAACGCCGCAGACGCGGCACGTGCGGGCGGCAAGGCGCTGGATGTCTTGGGCAAGGGCGCCGACGCGGCGTCCCTGGTCGTGAACACCCTCGGCGCCCTGGACTCCGACAAGGACGACCTCGACCGGGCCCAGCACGTGGTCGGCGGCGTCGGGGACGCCGCGGGTCTGGTCCCACTTCCGCCCGCCCAGGCGCTGTCCTGGGCCGTGGGGCTGCAGCAGAGCGGCGATGCCCACCGGGCTCGGAACGGCGAGGGGTCGGCGTCAGACGTCGCCGCCAAGGAGGGGGCCGACTCCCACGAGATCATGAAGGACCTGACCGGCAGCGAGCTGCTGGCGGACCTCTCCGGCTTGGCCACCACCGCCTTCGAGAGCGTGGACGAAGGGATCAAGAATTTCGGCTACGGCGCCGTGGAGATGGGCACCCAGGTCAAGGATCTCGCCACAGATGCCTACGACTACCTGGGCAGCGGTGACTTCGAGACCGAGGCGGTCCGCTACGACGAGCGCAGCTCCGACGTGGTGAACCGCGCGGACAAGACCATCGCAAAGCAGGGCTTCGACGACGCCTACGACCACACCAAGCACGCCGACTTCAACCCGCTCCGGGACAACATCTTCTCCGACGACGAGGCGCGGGCGTACACGATGTACGACAGGGACAACGCCGCCCGCAGCGCCCAGAACAACGCAGCCGCGAACAAGGCCAAGCAGGCCGATGCGGGCCTCGACAAGCCCGCCAAGCAGAGCAAGAGCGAACGCTGTCGCAAGGCCGTGCAGCGCATCCTGGCCCGACGCAAAGCCAACACCGGGAATGGGTCGTCGACGATCTCCGTGGCCGAAGTTGCCCGGGAGAGCGGCCTGACCCAAGGCGAAGTGCACATCTACTGGAAGTAGGGGATCGGGGCGAGCACCCGCCGCCTCCCTTCACAGCAACGTAAAATACGCCCGCGACGCCCGCTCGACCGCCCCAGGCGTGATCTTCAGAGGCTTCTTCGCATACAGGCACTGGTTCCGGATCTGTAGCAACAGATCCCGGGCATGGCAGTACCGCATCTTGCGCCCCGTCACCTGGTAGCAGTTCAGGATCAGCTGATCGAGCGCCGACTCCCGCACCGGGAAGCCCATCGCGATCGCTTCCTTGCGCAGAAGATCCCGGAAGATCTCGGGCGTCGGATCGCTCACGTGCACCTTGTACGGGATTCGTCGCAAGAATGCTTCGTCGACCAGCTGGGACGGGTCCAGGTTGGTGGAGAAGATCAGGAGCGGATCGAAGGGGATCTGGATCTTCTTGCCGTTGGGCAGTCGCAAGAAATCGACCCGGTTCTCCAGGGGCAGGATCCACCGATTCAGCAGCGCCGACGGCTCTTCCTGTTGCCGACCGAAGTCGTCGATGACCAGCAGGCCGCAGTTGGCCTTCATCTGGAGCGGCGCTTCGCAGGGGCCTGTGTCTCCGCCGATGGGATGCAGCTCCAGGGAGTCCAGGGTCAGCTCGCCCGACGCCACCACGGTCGGTCGCCGGCATCGAACCCAGCGCCGGTCGGTGCGCTTGGTGCTGAAGGCGTCCTCGTGCCGCGGCGCCGCCTCGTGGACCTGGGGGTCGTAGACCTGGATGATCGACCCCTCGACCAGCACCGACTGGGGGATGTAGACGCCCCAGTGGTACGCCCGGCTCATGCGCAGGGCCATGGACGTCTTGCCATTGCCCGGCTCGCCGAACAGGAAGACACCACGGCCCGAAGTCATGGCCGGGCCGATGACCTCGAGCAGCTGGTCCTTGACCAACAGGTCGCCGAAGGCACGGTCCAGGTCCTCGGGTGCGATGCGCTCCCGGGACACCGACTGGATCTCCACCGCCTGGCGGTACTGCTCCAGGGTGACCGGTGCAGGGCCCACGTAGCTGGACTGGGCCTTGAGCTCCTTGGCGAGCTGCCGGCCATCCCGGGACAGGTCGAAGTGGAAGTCGCCGGCGGCGTCGCCCGATGCGTGGACCAGCAACATGCGCCGCTTGAGGTCCTGGAGCATGGTGCGCACCAGGGTCGGGTTCAGGCACATGGCCTGGGCGACCTCGTTGCCGGTCTGGCCAGGGTTGTCGTGCACGGTCTTCAAGAGCAGGTGCTCGATGAAGGTCGTGGTCAGGCCCGCTGCCTGGAGGGTGTCGGGCTCTCGGGGGAAGAACGGGTCTTCGCCGATCTCGAAGGGCTCGGTGTGTTCCTTGACCGCCGCGGTCGGCGGGCTCCAGTCTCCCCCGAAGGCCGGCTTGCCGAAGGCCGGGACCTTCTGGGCATCCTTGCCACCATCGGTGGGCTCATCGAAGAGTCCGCCCACGCGCGCTCCTTGGTGCAGGCCCAGGATACCGCCTGGAGCCGCAGGTCTAAAGCTCCCGGCGGTTCTCCAGGGCTCGGGCCAGGGTCATGCGGTCGGCGTACTCGATCTCGGTGCCCACAGCGACGCCGTGGGCCAGGCGGCTCACGCGCACGCCCAGGGGCTTGAGCAGGCGGGCCACGTAGAGCGCAGTGGTGTCCCCCTCGACGTCTGGGTCGGTGGCCAGGATGACCTCGTCGACGCCCTGGCCCACGCGGGCCACCAAGGGCCGCAGCCGAAGATCGTCTGGCCCCACCCCGTCGAGCGGGGACAGCGCGCCGTGGAGCACGTGGTACTGCCCACGGAACTCACCGACGGACTCCAGGGCTTCGACGTCCTGGGGCCGCTCGACCACGCAGATCTGGCGGGGATCCCGACCTGCGTCGCTGCAGATGCGACAAGGATCCGCCCCGGCGACGTTGCAACAGACGGCGCACTCGACGACCCCGGCGTGCAGGTCCTGCAGGGCGCCCGACAGCTCCCG
>CAZFLE010000121.1:0-23018 GCA_964519895.1 uncultured Enterobacterales bacterium
CAGACGACTTCACGACACCCGTGCACGTGGACGACCACGTCTCACGACCCCCGATGCACCGCACGCTGCTAGAACAGCAGCGCTGCCCCCACCAAAGCGCCGCCACCCCGTGTAGGCGCGACCACCGGCACCCACACCCGCCGGGCCTGCTTCTCTCGATCGATCAGGTCCAGCCAGGGCGGCCAGACCTTGTGCTTGATGTCCCGGCGGTAGCGCCAGCCCTGGAGCTGGATCATCAGGGTGCCCAGGAGCTGGGCCAGGCCGATCTCCCACAGGGTGATCTCGGGGGTCGCGGGGTCGTGGGTCCACAGGGCCACCGCCGTACCCGTGCACAGCGTGATGATGCCCGCCGTACGCCAGTAGGGCCGCGGCGGCTCGCTGCGGTGCTCCCGCAGGGCCCGCCGGGCCTGGCTCACCGACAAGAGCGCCGTGGTCGCGGCAAACGAGGGCCACAGGAAGACATAGAAGATCTGGCCCTCCCCGCCCCAGGCCCAGACGACCGCCAGAGCGACCTCGCTGCTGAAGAGCAGCCCGCGGGTCACCCAGGTGTAAGTGCTGGAGCGCCTGAGCCGGAGCTCGATGGGCTTGCGCACGTAGCCGCCGCTCACGCCGTGATCGATGACCTGGAGGCCAGGGGCGTCGGAGGGCGCGGGCGCGGGCTCGGGCGCGTCGTCGTCTGGGGCGGAGTCGTCGTCGCCCTCCTCAGCGGGGGCTTCGGCCGGCTCGTCGCCGCCTTCGTCTGCCCAGACCACTGAGGGGGCCCACGCGAGGCACACCAGGAGCCAACCGAAGAGCCAGATCATGCTCGCCCGCACCACAGCCTCCTGGATCAGCATGACACGAGTGACCCCTGAGCCGTGGCCAACGGAAGCGGGACGTCGAGGCGTGGCGCTGCCAGCAGGTAGAGCCGCCTGATTCTTCCGCCCGAGTCTGCAGAGCCTCTCTCTTCTTCCGCCTCGACGCCGAATGTCCGTCACTGGCGCCAATCTGGGGCCAAGATCGGCGGGAAACGGCGTCCAGCGGTCCCAAGGCGGAAGAGGGAAGGGACTCTGACTTCCGAGACCTGGCTGTGCCAGGCTGGAGGGCATGGACGCCAGCCTCACGGTCGCCGCCGCAGGACCGGGTCTCTGGACCTGCGCCGGGATCGGAAGCTGGTCGGACTTTGCAGAGGGCCTGATCTCCGGCACAGCTGCGCGCCCGCTGAGACGAGCCCTGGCCGACGCACCTGCGCCCGCCCTCTTCTGGGAGTGCTCCCCGGTCAGCAGCGCCACGCGGCACACCCCATTTGGCTGCTTACTCGCAAGGGCCAGCGGCCTGGACAGCGTGTCGCCGGACCCTCGCCCCCTGGCAGGCCGGCTCACGGAACCGGTCAACACTTTCTGGAACCTCGGCCACGACGCCCAGCTCGTGGCGCCGGCTCCGCCGGGGGACTTCGCACACCTCGCGGCGTTCTGCCGCATGGCTCCACCCGCGCTGCAGCAGGCCCTGTGGCGCCAGGTGGGGTCGGCGTTGCTCGCTTGGTGGGCCCGCACCGACGACCCGGTGTGGGTGAACACGTCGGGCCTGGGGGTGGCGTGGCTGCACGTCCGGCTGGACGCGCGGCCGAAGTACTACACCCAGGCGGCGCTGAGACGGTGGCCGTTGTGACGGTCTTTCGGGAGTACTGCCCCGCGCTAAAACGTTACCAGTATTGCGTCCAGCCATCAAATCCTAAGGCTTAACAAAAGGTTCCTGACCCCTGTTCTGGCCTCGGGGTGGGGACGGGGGGTTGGGGTGCTTGGGCATGGGGACGGCCAGGTCCTGGCCGGGCACTTCGCGGTTGCCGGGGTCGTCCTCGGGGCGGAATTCCTCGCTGGTGAAGTCCTCGCCGGTGGCGCTGGCGCCGAAGAGGGCCAGCAGGGCGCCGGTCTTCTGGGTGGGCCAGGCCCGGATCCAGGGGCGACCGCGAATGAGCTCGCCCTCCGGCAGCGCCGGGCCCTCCCACCACTTGAGGATGAAGTCGTCCTTCTGGACCGGCCAGACCTGGGGGCGGGTGTGGAAGCGGGAGTCGGGGGTCAGGAGCGTGCCGTCCCGGCCGTCCAGGGCCAGCAGCCCGGCCTGGCCCGGGGCCTCGAGGTGCACGGCGACGTCGGGGTAGGCCTGCTTCAGGTCGTACCAGACGGGCATCGAGTGGGTGCCCGGCTGGAGCTGGGCCGACAGCCAGTCCAGGGTGGCGTCGCCGCGCACCCAGGGAGAGCCGGGCCAGAGTCCCGCCAGCACGACCGGGACCACCGCCAGGCCCAGCCAGCCCAGGCGGTCCGGGATGCCCTTGAGCCGGCCGAAGCCCTCCAGCACCAGGGCGACGGGCGCGACCAGCAGTAGCGGCACCGCGGCGAAGCCGGGCATCAGGAAGCGCAGGCTCAGGGACGAGAGCACGCTGGGAGAGACCCCGATGATCAGGGCCGCCACGCCGACCCAACCCAGCAACAACCACCGCTTGCCCAGCACCAGGGCCCCGGAGAGCCCCACCAGCAGGCCCAGGCCCTGACCCACCAGGAGCCACAGCAAGACCGGCACCGAGACCCCCGGAAAGCTGCGCTGGAGGATGTCGACCGAGTTCTTGAGCCGCTCAGGCCGCTTGGCCGGATCCCCCAGCGAAGAAGCGCGCTCCAGGGTCGTGCGGATCGTGCCCGGGCCCATGGCCCGACCGAAGATGTACCCGTCGGTGGTGTAGTCGTCTCGGAAGGACGCGTCGTGGATGACCCCGCCGGGCTCGCTGGGCAGGCCGGCCTCCTCGACGGTGCGGATCTGAGCGTCCAGGGTCATCAGGTCGTGGGGGAAGGCGACATAGGCCAGGGCCAGGACCCCGATCGGGGCCACGAAGGCCCCCAGGTTCCGGGGCACCCTGCGCCAGTCGAAGACCAAGGAGCCGAGCACCATGGCGCCCATGCCCAGGCCCATGGCCAGTCCCTTGTCCTGGGACGCCGTGGCCACGCCGAGCGCAAGCCCCGTCGCGGCCCACCAGCGCCAGTCCCCCGTGCGGTGGGCCTCGACCAGTGCGGTGACGGTCCACACCGATGCGGCGGTCCACAGGGGGTAGCAGGAGATCCAGGTCCCGGTCTCCGCGAACAAGGGAAAGGTGGCGGTGAGCGCAGCCGCAGCCAGCCCGCCAGGGGTCCGGAGCATGAGCCGACCCAGGTGGAAGACCCCCGCCACCGTGCCGGCGGTGATGCCCAGGGAGACCCACTGGGCGTTGATGAAGGCCGGACCGGGCAGCAGCGCCGACCCGAGGGCCGCGACCGCGCTGTACATCGGCCAACGGTTCGGCGGGTAGGGCAGGCCCTGGAGCAGGGAGAGCACGCCCTGGTACCACGTGTCCCAGTCTGGACCGCGCGGCGTCCAGGTGCTGTCGTCCAGGTGCCGCTGGACCAGGAGCCAGGCCAGGGCCAGCCCCCAGACCCACAGGGTCGCGCGGCCGCCGCGGAACCACCTCACCCGGCTTCGGACTCCGGGTGCTGGCCGGCTTCGTAGTAGTCCAGGTCAGCACCCACCGCGTCCAGGTCCACCGGCCGCCCCTCCAGGATGCCCTGGGCGGCCAGCAGCCCCATCTCCAGGCTGTGGTCCTGGTTGTTGTAGCGGAACCGGCCCGGGCGCCCGATGTAGTGGAGGTTCTCGATCTGGTCGAGCCAGTCCTGGATCACCCGCAGGGGCCTGCGGTAGTCCAGGTCGTAGATGGGGTAGATGCCCTCGGCACGGTAGACGTAGTGCTGGCGGACCTCGGAGCGGTGCACAAAGCCCATCTCGGAGAGCCAGCCCAGGCTCAGGTCCAGCAGAGCGTCGCCACTCATGGACCACACGGCCTCGTCGGGGAAGCAGAAGAACTCCACGAACAGCGAGGTCTGGCCGGGCGGCGCCATGGCGTCGGAGAAATTCCGCATCTCGCTGATGCGCCCGAAGGGGATGGACTGCTCGGGGAAGTAGATCCACTGGCAGTCGGACACCGACGGCTTGTCCAGGGTCAGGAAGAGGTAGACCTGGGAGCGAGCCCGCAGCCCCGCCGCGGCGTCGCGGACCGCGACCGGCGGCGGCGGGTCCAGCAGCTGGATGAGCTCGGTGATGGGGATCGACTCGACCAGGTGCTCCGGCGACACGCTGACGGCCTCGCCTTCCCGGGTGAGCTCCACCCCGGTGATGCGGCCGTCCTGGTGGTGGATCCGGGTCGGCCGGCTCTTGAGCCACACCGGGTTGCCCGCCGCTTCGACCTCTTCCTGGATGACCTCGTAGACCAGGCCGGCGCCGGTCTCGGGGTAGAAGAAGCTGTCCACCAGGGTCTTGACCCGGTCGCCCCGGGGCCAGTTCAGGGAGCGCTGGAGCAGGTCCCGGGCAGCGCTGCGGATCGACAGTCCCGAGATGCGCTGGGACGCCCAGTCCGGGTGGATGGTGGCCGCCGGCACCCCCCAGATCTTCTCGGTGTAGTTGATCATGTTGAGCTCACCCAGGCTGCGCCCGAAGTGGGCCACGATGTGGTCCTCGAAGTTGTCGATGGGCCGATCGAACAGGCCGTAGCTGACGCGGCTGTGGGTGTAGTCGGTGGCCATGCGGGCCGCGCGGCGCAGCCCCACGTTGCGCAGCGCCTGGGCGGGGTTGATCGGGTAGTCGTAGAACTTGCCGTCGATATACTGCTGGGTCCGGCGGTGGACCTCGATCCAGCGCTCGTCGAGCAGCCCCTCGATGAAGCGGTAGAGCGCCGGGTTCTTGCTGAAGAACCGGTGGGGCCCGATGTCCGTCCGGAACAGGTCGTCGCCTTCGCGGATGCGCAGGGTCTTGGCCAGTCCCCCGACCTGGGATGCCCGCTCGACCACCGTGAACGGATGCCCGCCCTCACACAGCGTCATGGCGGCGGCCATGCCGGCCGGGCCGGCGCCGATGATCAGTGTGTTGTCGGACATGAACGGAGGCGCAATCTACCGCGGCGGCGCCGGCGGGGGACTGGGGGGACCCTGGCGGGGCGGCCCGCCCGGGCCCCGGGGAGGCCCTGGACCGGGGCCGCTCGCGCTCACGCCCAGCAGGGCCTCGACCGTGCGCTTCATGCGCTCGCCGTGGGAGGGGTCGACGCCGCGCTGGAGCGGGAAGAACCAGGGCCGGTCGTCGGAGTTCACCCGGTCGCTCTCCAGCCGAGCCAGGACCGTCTCGTCGATGGGCTTCACGTCGTCCCGGCGGAACCGGAAGGGGAAGTTGCGCTGTACGGTCGGCGACAGCAGGTCGTAGCGGAAGGGCGTCTCGGGCAGCGGCTGGGTCCGACCCAGGATGGCCGAGAGCCCGGTCGTCACCATGGCGTAGGCATAGGGGAAGCTCTCGGCGGCCGTGCGCAGGATGACCTCCAGGTCCTGGGGCCGATTGAGGTCCTCGAGGGGGACCCGGATGTAGAAGGTGCCGTCGTCGGTCAGGGCCTGGCGGGCGACGCCGAAGAACCCACTGCTGTAGACCTCGTGGTTGATGGCCTGGGTCCAGGTGTCGTTGATGATCAGGTCGTAGCGGCCCGGCGTCGCCAGCATGTGCTGCCGACCGTCGGCGATCTCCAGGTGGAAGTCGGGGTTCGTCCACAGCCCCTCGGTGCCGAAGTAGTGGGCGGTGCGGGCCATGTTGCCGTCGAGCTCGGCACTCTCGACCCGGGTCCCGGGAAAGTTCTCCAGCACCTGGCTGGCGCTGAGACCGGTGCCGAAGCCGATCAGCAGCACGGTCTGGCGACTGGGCACCACCAGCATGGGCACCAGGGCCCGGTTCTTCTGGTCCTGGGCCACAATCGACTTGCCGTCGGTGAACAGCAAGGTGCCGCGCTGGGGCGAGTCAGCCACCACCGTGGTGGCCTCGAGGCCGTCGTCGAGCCAGCGGATGGTGCAGCTGGGGCACTCGAATTCGGGCACGTCCGGGGTGACCAGGCCCACACCGACCAACGCGGCGGTGGCGCCGGCCAAGGCCGGCAGGGCGCGGCGCCCCTTGCCCAAGGCGACGGTGAAGACCAACACCCCGGCCGCCGCATAGGCGATGGCCAGCAGCAGCAGGCTCCAACGGGTGCCAAAGACGGGGACCAGCACGAAGCCGCCGGCGATGGAGCCCAGCACCCCGCCCAGGGTGCTCGCAGCGTAGATGCGCCCGAGCCGCAGCCCGAGCTGCTCCTCGCGCCCGGCGTAGACCGAACCGAGCAGCGGGAAGTTCATGCCCGTGAGCACCGACGCGGTCATCATCACCACCACGGTCACGCCCATGTGGGACGCCGTGGCGTGGAAGGGGAGCAAGTCGGCCACACCCCAGCGGATCACCCCCAGGCCCGCGACCGCGAGCAGGGCCAGCGCGACCTGGATTCGCCCGAACAGGCCCAGGGCCTGGCGCGGAGCGGGCTTCTTGAGCCCCAGCAGGAAGCTGCCCAGGGCCATGCCGACCAGGACCAGGGACAGCACCAGGGCAAAGGCCAGGAAGGGGTTCACGAGACCGAGTGCCTGGCGAGCGATGCGGCTCCACAGCACCTCGAAGGCCATCGCGGTCAGTCCGGAGAGACCCACGAGCCCCAGCAGCAGGCGGGGCCCGACCCCGAAGACCTCGTCGGAAGCCGGCTCGGGCGTCGTCGCGGGTGCGGTCGGGGAGCCGGCGCCCCTGCCGATGCCGCCGACCACGGCCGCGGCGACCAGGTTCAGGGCCGCCGCCACGAAGACCGAGCTGTGCACCCCCAGGGTCTCGAGCAGCCAATAGGCCGTGACCAGGCAGCCCAGCGCGGCACCGAGCACGTTGGCCCCATAGGCCAGGGACACCCCGCGGTGCACCGAGATCCGGTGGGTGATCAGGCCCTGGCAGAACAGGGGAAAGGTGGCGCCCATCGCGACCGTGGGCACCAACAAGAGACCACTGAGCACGGCGAAGCGCACGCCGAGCGCCAGGGCACCCGTGCCGGGAAAGGTCAGGGCGAACCACCCCATCAGCGGGCCGGCGTGCTCCAACAGGAACTGCAGCCCGACGGCGGTGACGGCCACTGCCACCTCGGCCAGGGCGTAGAGCTTGAGCGGGCGGTCCGGCCAGCGTTCGGCAGCCCAGCCACCCAGCCATCCGCCCAGCGCCAGGCCCCCCATGAATGCGGTGAGCACGGTCGCGATCGCGTGGGCCGTCGCGCCGAACCACAAGGTCAGCATCCGGGTCCACAGGACCTCGTAGATGAGCCCCGTGGCCCCCGAGACCAGGAATGCGGCGAGCAGCAGCCCGGTCAGCGCCGGGGAGCGGGAAGGGGACGACACCGAGCCGAAGGGGACCACAGGGCCCGGTCCCTCGCAACCGAGGGCCGCCTCCTACAGCAGCCAGACCGCCGCTCCGACCACCACGAGGGCGAGCCCCAGCCCCGCGGACACCGGGGGCGGCGGGCGCCGGACCAGGGTCCACAGGGCGCTCGCGGGACTGGGAGTCCGGGCCATCAAGCCCGGTGCCCAGCCTTCCAGCCGGTCCTGGAGGACGGGTAGCGGCAGGTCGTACACGTCGGCCACCAGGTGGACGCCCGTGCGCTCACGGCCCACCCGCGAAGAGCGCCAGCATCCCTTCACGAGCAGGAGAGGTCCCAGTGCACAGGACCAGTCCAGATCGCGGATGTCGGTGGACACCCGGGCCCGCGGCGGACCCAGCTCCAGCCGACCCCCTTCGAGCACCAGGACCTGGACCACGACGCGGTCGGCGAGCCACCGACCTCCGGTGAGCATCAGCACGGTCAGCAGCAGGCCCAGAGACAGGCCCGCGCGGTCAGCGGCCAGCGGGATCTCTGCCCCGACGATGCCCGCCAGCGCGGGCACCCACAAGGGCAGGGACAGCACGACCAGGCCCGTCAGTCCCAGCCAGACCGCAGCAGACGCCTGGTGCTCGCGGGGCAGCAAGCGCCACTCGGGCTGCTGCTCAGCATCCGGCGGAGTGGCGAAGCCCCCAGCCAGGGTGGTGTCCAGCAGCGGCTCGTCCGCGGCGGGAGCGCCCATCACGATCTGAGGTCGTCTGTGCATGGCGTCGTCCGGGTGAAGGCAGGACTGCGCGTTGTCAGCCTCGCAGGCCGATCGTGGGCCAGTCAACCCTGGATTCACCGGACCTATAGCGCAGACGCCGCCCGCGCACCCTCGGCGATGGCCCGCTTGGCATCCAGCTCTCCCGCCAGCCGTGCGCCGCCGATGACGTGGACCTCGACCCCGGATCCTTCGAGCTCCGAGGCCAGGGCATTGTTGGAGACCTGGCCCGCACAGATGACCACGTTGTCGACCGCGAGCACCCGGGGCTCCCCCTTGACGGTCAGGTGCAGCCCCTCGTCGTCGATGCGTTGGTACTGGCACTCCGACAGCATCTCGACCTGGCGCTTCTTGAGCTGGGCCCGATGGATCCAACCCGTGGTCTTACCCAGCTTGGCCCCCAGCTTGCCTTCGCTGCGCTGACACAGGACCACCTGGCGGGGCGGACGGGGCTCCTGGACCTTGCGCAGCCCGCCGCGCTCGGTGTGGCTACCGTCGATGCCCCACTCGGCCAGGAAGGCCTCGAGATCGGGCCCGTCCCGGTGCACGTGGGTCAGGAACTCGCCGACGTCGAAGCCAATGCCCCCCGCACCGATGATGGCCACCCGCTCGCCGACCGGCGCTCCGCGGATGACCTGGTCATAGGCCAGGACCTCGGGCCGATCGGCGCCCTCCAGAGGAATGACCCGTGGACGCACACCGGTGGCCACGATGACCACGTCGAAGTCGGCGAGCTCGGCAGCGCCGACCCGGGCGCCCATCGCCAGGGTGACGCCCGCGTCGTCCAGCCGGTTGCGGAAGTAGCGCAGGGTCTCGCGGAACTCCTCCTTGCCCGGGATGCGCATGGCCAGGTTGAACTGGCCGCCCAGCTCGTCGGACGCCTCGAACAGGGTGACCTGGTGGCCCTGTTCGCCCGCGGTCGCAGCCGCCGACAGGCCCGCCGGACCGGCGCCGACCACCGCGACCTTGCGCGGCGTGGCGCTCGGGGTCAGGTCCAGCTCGGTCTCATGGCAGGCCAGCGGATTCACCAGGCAGCTCGCGCGCTTGTTCTCGAACACGTGGTCCAGGCAGGCCTGGTTGCAGGCGATGCAGGTGTTGATCCGGTCCGCCCGACCCGCCGCGGCCTTGTTGACGAACTCGGCATCGGCCAACAGTGGCCGCGCCATGGAGATCATGTCGGCGTCGCCCCGGGCCAGGATCTGCTCCGCGTCGTCGGGATCGTTGATGCGGTTGCTGGTGACGAGGGGCAAGGCCACCTGGCCCATGAGCTTACGGGTGACCCAGGTGAAGGCCCCCCGGGGAACCAGGGTGGCGATGGTGGGGACCCGGGCCTCGTGCCAGCCGATCCCGGTGTTGAGGATCGACGCGCCGGCCTCTTCCAGGGCTTTGGCCAGCAGCACGACTTCGGGCCACGTGGACCCTTCGGGGATCAGGTCGAGCATCGAGAGCCGGTAGACGATGACGAAGTCCGGGCCCACCGCGTCCCGGGTTCGGCGCACGATCTCGACGGCGAAGCGCATGCGCTGGGCGTAGTCACCCCCCCAGCTGTCGGTGCGCTTGTTGGTGTGGGTGACCAGGAACTCGTTGATGAGGTAGCCCTCGGAGCCCATGATCTCGACGCCGTCGTAGCCGGCTTCCTGGGCCAGGACGGCGCTGCGCACGAAGGCGTCGATGGTCTTGTCGACGCCGCGGGCGGAGAGCGCCCGTGGGGTGAAGGGGGTGATGGGGGACTTGATCCGGCTGGGGGCGACCGACAACGGGGAGTAGCCGTAGCGGCCCGCGTGCAGGATCTGCATCGCGATGTGTCCGCCTTCGGCGTGCACGGCGTCGGTGACGACCCGGTGGCGCTTCACGTGGCGCTTGCGGCTCATGGTGGCCGCCAGGGGCTTGAGCCACCCGGCGATGTTCGGCGAGATGCCGCCGGTGACGATCAGGCCCACGCCGCCGGCCGCCCGGGCCGCGAAGTACGCGGCAAAATTGCCGTAGTCCCGGTCCTCCTCCATGCCCACGTGCATGGACCCCATCAGCACGCGGTTGCGCAGGGTGACGCCGCCGACGGTCAGGGGCGCGAGCAGGTGTGGATAGGCGGACATCGGGCTCCCGGCAGACTGAATGGTCATTCAGTATCGCAGGGTCGCCCCTCGGAACCGGTTCACTCCACCCACCCCTTCACGTGGTCCGTGTCGTGGCCGCTGGTGAAGGTGACGCTGCCCGCCCCCAGCGTGCGCACGGCGTAGCCGGCATCGCCGCCGTTGCCGGGGTTGCGCTCGGCGTTGTCGCCGGAGCCGCCGCCGCCGCCGCCGCCCCAGCCACCCCCGGCACCCCCCTGGCCCTCGCCGGACTCCTGGATCCAGTACTGGGCCTGGCCGCCGGAGCCGCCAGTGCCATCGGACGGGGGCACACCCCAGGACCCACCCAGGCCCAAGGTGCCGTCGTAGAGGCTCGGATCCCCACCGGCGATCCGCGAGTCGAAGCGGTACGAGCCGTCGCCACCGTGACCCGCGTTGCTGTCGCTACCGCCGTCGCAGCCCACGCCGCCGCCCGCGCCGCCGCCGCCCCCGGCTGGATCGTCGCCGCAGCCCCCGCCGCCCCCGCCGCCGTAGATGTGACCGGCGTTGTCGATCACCAGGGCTGTCCAGGTCTGGATGGCGTCGCCGCCGTCCCCGCCGTCCCCGCCGTACTCGCACGCACCGTCGCCGCCGTGGCCCTGGATGGTGCCCTCATTGACCAGCACCACCACCGAGCCTGCCGGAAGCTCTCCGGTCGACAGCGCCGGGGTGCCGGTGTCGCCCGACGACAGCGTGACCCCGGCTGCCACGGTCACGGTGACGGTCACCGCGGTCTTCGGACCGCCCAGCAGCACCGCCAGGTCCACGCCCGCCGCGTCTGCGTTGATCGCGAGCTCCTGGCAGCCAGCAGCGTCATCGACGGCGCCGTTGCAGTCGTTGTCCAGCCCGTCCAGGCAGTCCTCGACCCCAGCGGGGTGGACCAGAGGCTCGTCGTCGTCGCAGTCGCCGGACACGTCCGTGGTGCCCTCGGGCGCCTCGCAGGCCAGGACCCCGCTCGCCGGGTCGCCGTAGCCGTCCTGGTCGGAATCGGTGAACCAGCTCGTGGTGTCCGCGGCGAGCTCGTCGATCTGGCCGTCGCAGTCCTGGTCGATCTCGTCGCAGACCTCGGTCGCGCCAGGGTGGATCGTCGGGTCGTCGTCGTCGCAGTCCGTCAGGGCGATCACCCCGTCCTGGTCCGCGTCTCGTAGACCGGTCTCGGTCGCGGCGCTGTCCGAGGTGGGCTCGACGTTGAAGTAGCCCCGCAAGGACGACTCACAGGCCAGCAGCGACAGGAGGACCCACATGGTCCGACGATATCAGCCCCAGACCCGGGCGATCGCCTCGGCGACAGCCCCGTGTCCGCCGGCGGTCTGGAGCCGGTCGGTGGCCACCTGGGACAGGGCATCGGGGCAGCCCGGCACCGCAAAGGAGCGCCCCGCGGCACGGAACATGGCCACGTCGTTGAGCCAGTCGCCGACCGCCACGACCTGGTCCGCCGAGTGCCCGCCGAGCGCCGCCAGCCGGCGGATCCCGTGGCCCTTGTCCTGGCCCGGGGGACGGGTCACCACGACCCCGGTGCCCGGGTGGGCGCTGGCGTCAAAGGTCAGCAGCGTGAGTCCGGTCTCGGCCCGCAGGCGAGAGAGCATTCGGTCCAGGTCGTGCCGAGGCCCGATGGTGACCGTGTTGGTGGGCCCAAGGCCCTGCCAGAGGGGATCGTCGACCACGCTGTGCACAGGCCTCAGGTCCGGGGACCAGCTGGACAGGTACGGCAGGAAGCCCTGGCCCGTGGCGTCGTAGAGCACCGCGGCCGAGGTCAGCAGGAAGCTGGGGCCGGGCACCGACGCCAGGAGCTCCCGCAGGAGGGCCCGACTCTCGGTGGGGATGGTGGCCAGCTCGCGAACCTCGCCGCTGGGGTGGGCCACCAGGGCGGCGCCGTCGGCACAGGCGTGCAGCCCATCCAGCTCGAGCTCGGCCGCGACGGGCAGCGTGCCCGCCGAGAGTCGCCCGGTGACCAGTGCCACGGCGATCCCCCGGGCCCTCACCCCGGCGATGGCGTCGCGATCCCGTGGATCGATGGTGCCATCCCGGCGCACCAGGGTGCCGTCCAGGTCGACGGCGAGCAGCTTGGACATGGGGGCTCGGCCTCCCAGGGCCCCTAAGTCGCGGGACGCCGGGGTGGACGATCGGCACCAGACAGGCCAAGACTTGTCCAGGCCTGTGCTCTCCTCCCTGCTGGTCCCGCTCCTGTCCTTGGTCGCCTGTGACGATCAAGCCCTTCCTTCGCCGCCGGTCTGGACCGAGCCCGAGACCGTGGACACGGGGCCAGCGGACCCCACGGGCACGGTCCCCGCGGTGCGGGCGGACCTCAAGCTCAAGCGCTGGCGCCAGGTCCACTTGGACCTCCAGGGTGCGCTGGCCCTCAGCGAGGACCAGATCTGCAAGGAGACCGGGCTGTACGACTGCGCCGAGCTCCACGGCGTCTCGATGGGGGGGATCTCGGTGGCCAACGGGCTGTTCGAGCCTCGCGAGGACCGGGGGGTGACCACCGGACTGGCGATCGAGCGGATCACCATGGCCGCGTGCTGGAACCGCCTGTCCCTGGACCGGGACAGCACCGAGCCGGTGGTCTTCAAGCACGTGGACCTGGACGCCGACGTGCCCACCCGGGACCAGGCCGAGGCCCAGGTGGTCGAGCTGACACGCCGCTTCTGGGCCCGCGACCCCACCGCCCTGGAGCTCCAGGCGCTGATCGTGCTGCACAACGAGCTGCACGTGGTCGGCGGCGGCAACGCCGAGTGGGGCCTGATGCTCTGCTGGGCCCTGGGCACGTCGACCGAGGCGCTGCTCTACTGATGGCCCGCCGCCGCGATCGCCGCACGCTGACCCGCCGGGCCCTGCTCGGGGGTGTGGCAGCAAGTGCGAGCTCGCCGCTGTGGCTGCCCCGGGTCCGTGCGGCCGGCGACGACCCGCGCTTCGTGATCGTGCTGGGCTGCTTCGGGGGCGCGTCGGCCCTGGACTGCTACCTGCCCGTCGACCAGCGGGACGCCCTGACCGACGCCAACCGCGGCACGGTGATCAGCCACCCGACGGTGACCGTGGGCAACATCCGCAGCGTGGACCGCTCCACCCCGGTGAACTTCCTCCAGAACCACGGCCACGACTGCGTGGTGATGGGGATCCAGAACAGCTCGGTCAACCACTTCGTGGCCCAGAACCGCGCCATCACCGGGCGCGACGCCTGGGCTGGCCGCACTCTGGCCGAGGCCGTGGCCAGCGTGCACGGCCAGGACCGGGTCCTGCCCAACGTGAACATGGGCCGCGGCGGCTACGCCCTGAACGGCGGCGACCCCACCTTGGACAGACGCTTCCGGGCCGAGGTGGTGAGCAACCCCGTCACCTTCCCTCTGGCGACCCACGCCAGCGACGGCATCATCGAGGAGGGCGACACCCCGGCCCAGGACTACCGCATCCGCCGGGAGTTCCTGCGCCGCACCCGGGCGGTGCGCGACGGCACGCTGGAGGGCCTGAGCCCCTTCGGCCAGACCTTTGCCAACAGCCGTGTTCGCCAGGACCTGCTCTACGCAAGGGCACACAGCGATCCCACCGTCGAGGCCGCAGACCTGATCCGGCAGCTGTTGTTCGTCGAGGAGATCGGCGACGTGCTGCCCTGGAGCGACTACGGCCTGACCCCTCACGAAGAGGCCGACCGCATCACCGACGTGCTCTGGGGCGCGTTCCCCGGCGACACCAACGGCAACCCCGAAGACCGCCTGCACGCCCAGGCCGCGCTGGCCTACCTGCTGCTGCGCACCGGCACCGCCGCCGCCGTGACCCTGACCGAGCCCGGCACCGACGGCTTCCTGGCCTTCGACAACTCCCACGTGGACCACGCGAGCGCCCAACAGGCCCACTGGGACCGGGTGCTGGACACCATGAGCCGACTCATCGGGCTGCTGGAGTCCGCCGAGTACGTCGATGCCAGCGGCCCGACCGGCACGTCGATCTGGGACCGCACGATGATCGTGTTCGCCACAGAATTCGGTCGGGACAAGTGGGACACCGGCGGCTCCTTCGGCACCGGGCACCACCTCAACAATGGCCTGTTGGTGGTCAGCCCATTGCTCCGCGGGGACCAGTCCCTGGGCGTCGCCGATCCGAACAACGGCTTCATCTGCGGCTTCGACCCCGACACCGGCGAGCCCACCCCCTTCGACGACCTAGCCCCCGGCGAGGACCCGCTGTACTCGGACAGCCGCCTCCCGCCCGAAGAAGAAGCGGTCTTCGGCACGTTGCTCGAAGCCCTGGGCGTGTCCTTCGACGGCCAGGAGACCCTGCCGGTGGTGCTGGGCTGAGAGACCCGCATCGGACCCCCAACCCGGGGTCATGCCCTCGAGTCAGACCCGCTGATTGAAGCGGTCCGGACCTCTCGCTCTAATGCTTAACAAAAGGTTCCAGACCCCAGTTCCTAGGTTCCAGACCCCAGTTCCTCCCCAGTTCCTCCCCAGTTCCTCCCCAGTTCCTCCCCGTCCTCCCCGTCCGCAGACCCCAGTTCCGCGCCCCCCCGTTCCGCGCCCCCCCGTTCCGCGCCCCCCCGTTCCGCGCCCCCCCGTTCCAACGCCTGTTCTTTCACCTCCGGATCTCGCCCAACCCCTACCCGCGCCGCGGGTGTGGGGCGTGGCGCGGAGCGCCCACGCCCCGCCCGGCGGCGGTCGCCGGAGGGGGAGTGGTTCGTGGGGAGTCTGGACCGGCCGAGCGCCAGCGAGGGCAGTCCGAGCTTGCGAGGACCCGGGAAGACTGCCCACGAGCCACTCCCGCATCCGGAGGCGACCGCCGCCGGACCAGAGGGGTGACCGCGAGAAGGCGAGCGACAGCGAGCCCGCGGCCTCACCCCCTGAAAGCCTAGTGCCCGAAGCAGTCCGCCTCGCAGACCCCGTTCACGTGCGGTGTACCTCGGCTGTCGATGGCCAGGTCCCAGATCACTTCGCCCGCGGGCACCTTGTCGACGGCCCGGGCCTGGATGACCACCCCGCAGCCCTGGTTCCGCGCCTTGATCTCGTCGCCTCGTTCGGTGATGAGACGGCTCAGGTGCAGCAGCTGCTTGTGGTCCATGGCGTCCCAGCCGGCATCGACCAGCACGTCCCGGACCTGGTACGGACGCAGCCGACTCCAGGTCCCGGTGTCCTCTGGGGCCACGTAGACGTGGTACTCCCAGGCGTAGAGGGCCCCTGGCAGGCGCTCGCGCCAGACCCCTTCGCGGTCCAGGCAGATCTCGGCGGCTGAGGCTGGCAGCGCCAGGGCGAGCACACTCAGGGCGATCAGTCGGCGCACACATCCTCCGGTCTCTCCACCTGGGATCGGTCGGGAACCCCGTGAACACAACCTCGCAGGATAGGGAGAGATCCCCAGGGAGGTCCCATGGAAGCCCTCGCGTCCCAGGAAGTGGCCGAGCTGAATCGACTCTTCGCCCTGCAGCGCCAAGCCGAGCGCGCCCAGAGCAACCCGTCCTTCGAGGTCCGGCGAGATCGGCTCCGGGCTCTGCAGCGCAGCCTGATGTCCCATCGGGACGCCCTGGCGGCGGCGGTCGACGCCGACTTCGGCGGCCGCAGCCGAGACGAGACCCTGCTGCTCGAGGTCTACGTGGTCCTCGAAGCGCTGAAGCACCTGCAGAAGCACACCAAGGAGTGGATGCTCCCCCGACAGCGGCCGCTGTCGTGGGTCATGCAGCCCGCCACCGGTCGCGTGGTGCTCCAGCCCCTGGGCGTCGTGGGCATCATCGGGCCCTGGAACTACCCTGTGCAGCTGTCCCTGGTGCCCCTCGCCACCGCGATCGCCGCGGGCAACCGGGTCCTGATCAAGCCCAGCGAGTTCACCCCGGCCACCAACCAGGTGCTCGCCGACCTGCTCGCCGAGTGCCTCCCCGAAGAGGTCGCCGCGCTGACCCCGGGCGGCGTCGACGTGGCGGTGGCCTTCAGCCAACAGCCCTTCGACCACCTGTTCTTCACCGGCTCCACGTCGGTCGGCCGACACGTGATGCGGGCGGCCGCCGACAACCTGGTCCCCGTCACCCTGGAGCTCGGCGGCAAGTCGCCTGCCATCGTGCACGAGCGCTTCCCGATGGCCGTGGCCGCCGAGCGCATCGCCTTTGGCAAGCTCATCAACGCGGGCCAGACCTGCATCGCGCCCGACTACGCCCTGATCCAGCGCGACCAGGTCGACGCCTTCGTGGACGGATTCGCCGCAGCGGCCCGCAAGTCCTACCCGACGTGGCTCGACAACAAGGACTTCACGGCGGTGGTCAACCACCGCCACTACACCCGCCTCCAGGCCCTGCTCATCGACGCCGAATCCAAGGGCGCCCGGCTGGTGCCCCTCAACCACGCCAACGAGACCCAGGACGACGAGACCCACAAGATGATCCCCACCCTGGTGCTCGACGCCACCGAGGAGATGGAGGTCCTCCAGGACGAGATCTTCGGACCGGTGCTCCCGATCGTGCCCTACGACACCCTCGACGACGCCCTGGCCTATGTGAACGACCACCCTCGGCCCTTGGCGCTGTACTACTTCGACCACGACGACCGGCGGGTCGAGCGGGTGCTGGGCAGCACCACCAGCGGCGGCGTGACCATCAACGACACGGTGCTGCACGTGGCAGCGGAGAGCCTGCCCTTTGGCGGCGTGGGCCCATCGGGCATGGGCGCCTACCACGGCCAGGAGGGCTTCGAGACCTTCTCCCACAAGAAGGGCGTGTTCCTGCAGGCCCGGGTCAACACGGCCGCCCTGGCGCGGCCGCCCTATGGCCGCACGTTCAAGGCCTTGATGAAGGCGCTGGTGCGGTAGTCCAATTGGTCAAAGCCCTTTCCCTCTTCCGCCTCGGGCCACGGTGGTCGGTCTTGCTGGGGAATTCAGGCCGTCAGGGCGCCCATTGGGGCAGGAAGTGCCCAATAGACGGAAGAACCGAGAGGCTCTGACAGGCCAGGCGGAAGAAACGAGGGGCTCTACCGCGGTCCGCATCAGGGCCTGATCGGCGACCGCTGTGGCATCCTCGCCCCGCGGAGCACGTCGATGACCTCTGAGGCCCCCAAGAACCAGCTCGGTCCCCCCTGGTTCCGGCACACGCTGTTCCCGCTCTTCCTGCTGCTGGCGTGCCCGCCCTTCGCCATCCTGGTGTGGTTCACCCACACCAAGCTCAGCGGCTCGATCGGCGTGTTGGGCGCGATGATGCTCGACCGCGGGCCCTTCGAAGTGCTCTGGATGGCTTGGGGCCCGGTGTTCTGGGGCAGCCTGGACGCCTGGATGATGATCGGGTGGTTCGCGATCATCCAGCTCGCGTTCATGCGCTGGCTGCCCGGCTCCCGCTGGGAGGGCCCGATCACGCCATCGGGACACGTGCCCGTCTACCGGGCCAACGGGGTCTGGGCCTTTGCCAGCACCATGATCCTGTGGTGGCTCTGCACCGGGCCGCTGGACCTGTTCAGCGGTGCGATCGTCTACGACCACTTCGGGGAGATCCTGGGGGCCCTGAACCTGTTCAGCCTGATCTTCTGCGCCGGCCTCTACCTCAAGGGCCGCTTCGCGCCCTCGACGGCTGACCACGGGACCACCGGCAACCTGATCTTCGACTACTACTGGGGCACCGAGCTCTACCCCCGGGTGCTGGGCTGGGACCTGAAGCAGTTCACCAATTGCCGGTTCGGCATGATGGCCTGGCCGGTGATCCTGCTGTCCTTTGCCGCGGCCCAGGCCGAGCGTCATGGACTCAGCGACACCATGCTCGTCGCCGTCGTCCTCCAGCTGTTCTACGTGGCCAAGTTCTTCTGGTGGGAGACCGGGTACCTGCGCAGCCTGGACATCATGCACGACCGGGCCGGGTTCTACATCTGCTGGGGGTGCTTGGTCTGGGTGCCGGCGATCTACACCAGCAGCACGCTGTACCTGGTCGACCACCCCGCCATGATGAGCGACCTGGCCCTGGGCGGCCTGATCGGCCTGGGCGTCGCGGCGATCTTCATCAACTACCTGGCCGATGCCCAGCGCCAGGAGGTCCGGGCCACCAATGGCCAGACCCTGGTCTGGGGCCGACGCCCCCACCTGATCGTGGGTCGGTACGTGACCGAACAGGGCGAGAGCAAGCAGAGCCTGCTGCTGGCCAGCGGCTGGTGGGGCCTGTCGCGACACTTTCACTACGTGCCCGAGTGGCTGGGCGCGGTGCTGTGGACGATCCCTGTCGGGTTCAACGACTTCCTGCCGTGGTTCTACGTCGTGTTCCTGGCCATCCTGCTGACGGATCGGGCCTTTCGGGACGACGAGCGCTGTGCCCGCAAGTACGGCACCGACTGGGACGAGTACAGGCGGGTGGTGCCCTACAAGATCGTGCCCGGCGTGATCTGAGCCGCGCCGGATGCTCTGGATCCTGGTGCTCGGGACTGCGGTGGGGGTCGGGGCCACCTATGCCTGGGCCCGCAGCAGCAGCAGCGGCAGCGGGCCAGCGCCAGAGGCGTGGGTCGGTTCCGAGGACTTCCGGCTGGCGGGCCAAGAACTGGGGGTGGCGCACGGCGCCGCGACCGAGAGCACTGGGGATCGGCTGGAGGGGCCACACGGGCACCTCACGCTCCGGGCGACCCGCGGGCCCGCCGGCGGTGCCGTGGAGATCGAGCTCCGAGGCCTGAGGGGTCCGTTGGCCGCCGTGACGGTGCTGCCGCGCCAGCGCTCCGGCGAGGCGGACGTCAGGAAGGCGTCGGGAGATCCGGCCTTGGACGCCGTGGCGCTGGTCACCGGTCCCCGGCAAGCCCGGGCCGCCGGGCTGGAGGCCTCGGTCCGCGCGACCCTCGTCTCGGCGATGGGCCTGGACCCGGTGAGCCTGGAAAAGGGTGTCCTGCGCGTCAGGTGGTCCCCTCTCCAGCCCGATCCACCGAGCGCCGGACCCCTCGTCGCGCGCATCAGGTCCCTGGCGGCGCTGGCAGACGAGCTCGAGGGCCGGGGGTCCCAGGTCGGACGCCTGGCCCGGGTCTTGGAGGCGGATCCGCTGCCGGCCCTTCGGGATCGAGCGGCCAGGGTGCTGCTGTCCCACCACGCCGACGAACCCGAGGCCATGGACGCGGCCCTCTACCTCCTCCAACACCCCGACAAGTCCGTCGCGCTGACCGCGTCTCTGCACTCTGCCGCCCGTCCCCAGGGCCTCGCACGCCTTGTGCAGCTCGCCACCGAGACAGGCCTCACCAGCCAACAGCGCCTGCGGGTCGCCCAAGCCCTGGTCGAGACCCACCCCGACGTGGCCGTCCGCGTCGCCCGCAACCTGGCCGGCCAGCACCGGCTGCGAGAGTCGGCCCGACGGGACGCCATCGCGCTGTTGGACGCCCACGGCACGGTCGCCGAGGTCCCGACCCTGCTGCCCATCCGCGACGAGGGGCCGCTCTCTCTGCGCGAGCCCGCCGACCAGGCCATCCTGGCGATCCAGGACCGGCTCAGCGGGGCGGCTGCGGGGGCGCTGACCGTGGCGGCCTCCGACGATCAGTCCGGAGAGCTCTCCGTGGCCCGCCAGGCCCAGGAGGGCGCTCTGGCGGTCAGTCCCAAGGACAGCTGATCAGGACTCGCTGCAGTCCGGCACGTCGATCCAGCTGCCCGGGGCGCTGGCGGCCAGCTCGTCCAGGCTCAGGATCATCCTCGCCGCCTCGGTCGGGGACCGGTGGTACAGGTTGGTCTGCTCGAACCGGTCGTCGACCACGTTGAACAGTTCGTACTTGGAGCGACAGGCGCTGCCCTCGGCCATTGTCGCCGTGACCAGGAGCTTGTAGTCCCCTCTGCGCAGAGCCAGCGTGCCCAGGGAGGCCCCGTACATCTCGGACGCGATGGGCCCGCGCTCAAAGGTCCCCGTGTCGGACAGGACCGGCACCAGGCTGGCCGCGTCGTCGCCGGAGCGGGTGTCGCCGCCGCCCAGGGCACCGATCGTGGCAAAGAGATCGGCCACGTGGACCAGGTCGTCCGAGGTGCGGTTCGGGTTGGCCACCCGGCTGTTCCACACACCCGCTGAGCTCAGCCCGGACACGCCCAAGGTGTTCAGGTAGTCGTGGCCGTCGGCCACCACCAGCGGCACGCGCACGCCGGTCTCGTACAGGGTGCCCTTGCCACGGCCATCGGCGAACACGCCCTCGGCGACCTTGTCGTCGGTGCCGTTGTCGCCCACGAAGATCACGACCGTGTTCTGCAGGCCGGCGATGCTGTCCAGCAGCTCGCCGAGCTGCTCGTCCATGCACTCCACCATCAGCTTGTAGACCGCCGCGTCGGCGCTGGGCGTCTTGGCGCTCTCGTTGTAGCCGCAGCCCGCCGGGGGAGGCTGGAAGGGGGTGTGAGGAGCGTGGTAGGAGACGGTCGCGAACCAGGGACCGGTCTGCTTCTCGATCCAGCTCAGCGCGGCCTGGGTCGTGGCCTGGGTGGCGTACTCCGAGCTCGCATCGGCCACGAGCCAGCCACCCCAGCGGGGTACGGCCACGACCTCCATGTAGTCGTAGTACCCGGCCCAGGTGCCGACATCGAGGTCCGCGATGGTGCCTTGGAACTTGGACCAACCCAGCGCCACCGGTGGGTACTGGACCCCCACGGTCTCGCCCAGGTGGTCGTCCCAGCTCTCGCCTTCGGCCCAGTCGCTGGGCGTCTCGCCGTCGCCCAGGTGCCACTTTCCGAACAGGCCGGTGGCGTAGCCGGCGTCGGCCATGACCTGGGCGATGGTGGTCTCGTCGAGACCGAGGGAGGTGGAGCCGGACTTGCCGATGGCCTGGCCCACCCCGTGACGCAGGGGCAGACGGCCGGTGAACAGGCTCGCCCGGGTCGGAGAGCAGGCCGGGTTTGCCCAGGCGTCGGTGAATCGGACCCCGGACTCGGCCAACAGGTCGATGGTCGGCGTCTCGGGCAGGTACTGGGCGGTGCTGGCGTAGGTCGGGTCGGTGTCGGCCGCATAGGCGCCCACCTTGTCGACCCCCAGGTCGTCGGCGATGACGAGCAGGATGTTCTGGCTGCGGGCATCGGTCGCCTGGGCCGGGGCGGGGAGCACCAGCGCGGCGAGGGTGGCCAGGGCTGCAACGGTCTTCAGGACGGGAACGTGCATGGGAGACCTCGAGCGAAGCGACTTCATGCCCCGGCGATCGGCTGGGGCTGCCTGGGAGTTGAGGGGGCGCCTGCGATTCCGACGCCCGCGGGCTACACGCGGCCTGGATGTGGTGGTCCCTCCCGCTCCTGGTCGCCTGCAAGAGCCCACCCGAGGTGCCGATCCACGCGGCCCCGGTCCGGCTGTCCCAGGTCTTCGACGGCACACACTGGATCCAGGCCCCGCCCGCAACCCCGGCGCCGACCCGGGTGTTTCACGACGGCTTCGAGGACCCCGACTTCTCCCCTTGGACCACCCGGCGCAAGGACCGGTCGACCCTGAGCGTCGTGGCCGAAGGCAGCGAAGGCTCCCGGGCACTCCAGGTGGCCGCCGGTGAGACCGCCCGCACGCTTCCTGCCCTGAAGCGCCGACTGCCCGTCGATCCCGACACCCTCTACCGGCTGTCCATGAAGGTCCGGACCGACGACCTGGGCGCCCCGGGGCGGGACAGCCAGGGCGCGACCATGGGCCTGGTGGAGCGCACGAGCAGCGGTGTGAAGCTGACCCACGACACCCAGCCCCGGCTGCGGGGTGACACCCCCTGGCGCACCCTGAGCACCACGTTTCGCACCACGGCCGAGACCGAAGAGGTGGACCTGACCCTGACCCCGGCCACGGGCCGCACGAACGGCCGGGTGCTCTACGACGACGTGACCCTGGATCGCCTGGACCCACTGGCCGAGCTGGGCCGACTGCCCGCGTGGACCGAGCACGCCCGCCCGGACCCCGACCCCCACGTCAAGGGCGTGACCCTGGGGCCAGACTTCAGACCCGCTGTGGTGCACCCGACACCGGCATCCTGGGGGTTCACCGTCGAAGTGCCCGACCCCGGCGCCACCCTGCGCTTCGCCTGGGCCCTGGGCCCCGGCAGCCAGGACGAGACCCAGGTCTGCTTCGAGGTCAGCCAGGCGACCCGCTGGGGCCTGGACCGGCTGTGGGACAGCTGCGTCAAAGGCACCGCCGGCCGCCGTTGGACCGACGTGGCCCTGCCCCTGGACCGCGACACCACCCTGGTCTTCTCCGCCAGGAGCACCCAGCCGGACCGGGTCGGCCACGCCCTGTGGGCCGACGTGCGGGTCGACACCGCCCCCACCGTGGCCAGACCCAACGTCGCGATCCTGGTGCTCGACACCCTGCGAGCGGACCACCTCGGGGCCTATGGCTACGACGCCCACCCCACCACGCCTGCCCTGGACGCTTTGGCCCAGCGGGGGATTCGCTTCACCCAGGCCCGCTCACCGAGCTCCTGGACGGCCCCCAGCCTAGGCACCGTGGTGACGGGGCGGCTGCCCAGCGAGCACCGGGCCGGGACCCGGGTGTTGCGCGAGGTCAAGGTCACCAAGCAGTCCGCCGGCCAGCGCCAGAAGAACCAGCTCAGTTACCTGGGCATGACCCTGGAGCACCCCACGGTCGGAGAGCTGTTGGCGGCCGCCGGCTACGAGACCGTGGGCTTCCAGACCAACTACTTCTACAGTCCGGCCCTAGGTTTCGCCCGGGGACTCGGGCGCACCATCCGCTACAAGGGCAGCAGCCTGGCCGGTGCCCGCACGGGGCTGGATCTGGTCCGCGACTGGCTCACCGCGCGAGACGACGACCAGCCCTTCCTGCTCTCCGCCCACTTCATCGACCCCCACATGCCCTACCGGATGCGGCGGCCGTGGGCGTCGGGCTTCACGCCCCCAGAGGCCCTGGACGGTGTGGACTTCGCCAACAAGAAGCCGGCCCTGATCCTGCGGGACTTCACCGAGGAGAACCGCCCCCAGAAGGCTGCCATCGAGACCCTCTACGACGCCGACATCCGCTGGCTCGACGCCGCCCTGGGCGAGC
>CAZFLE010000122.1:0-23018 GCA_964519895.1 uncultured Enterobacterales bacterium
ACCTCCCAGCTGGGACAGCCGATGCACTTCAGGTTGCAGCGGTAGGTCGTGATCAAGTGGGCCGCGTGGGGCCGCGGGATCCAGGCCGGGTCGAGGCGGCGCCGGGTCGCGGAGCGGGCGACGTTGTGCCAGGCCCGCAGGCGACGCCGCAGCGCTGCCCGACGGGTGTCGAGCACGGCGGCCTGGTTCAACTGGTCACCATCGAGTCGAAGTTGACCCAGCGCTTGATCAACAGCGGCGTCATCTCGCCTCGAAGGGTCATCTTGGTGAACAGCCCGCCCATCTTGACCAGGTTCGCCGCCTGGGCAAAGGCGATCAGCGGGCGAGGGTCTTGCTTGAAGCGCTCGGACTCATAGAGGCGCCAGATGAAGTCCTTGGACAGAAAGCCCTTGTTCATGAGCACGATCAAGGCCAGCCAGCGCTGGTCTGCCTTGGGCCGCGGATAGTTCAGGTCGACCCGGAACTGCTCGAAGGCGTGGGTGTTGATGCCCTCGATGTCCGCCTCTGTGATCTTGCCCTCGCGCAGGAGCCTGCGAGCCAGGTGGGTGTTCGGGTAGATGGTCAGCCCGAACAGGTACATCTCGAAGGGCCGCTCCAGGTCCATCAGCATCCGGAAGAGCTGGTCCTTGTCGTCTTCTGTGCTGTACGGGTCGTCCCAGATGATCTGCAGGTTGGACTGGATGTCCACCTGGCGGAACACCCGCTGACACTCCAGGATCATCTCGTTGGTGGTCTGGCGGTTGTAGAATTCCTGGTTCACCCGGTCGTTGGCCTGGATCCCCATGCAGATGGCTCGCAGACCGGCGTCCTTGAGGAGCTGGAGCGGCTCGAGCTTGACCATCCGGGGGTCCACCAGAACCTCGAAGGGGATGCCGACGCGCTTGGGCCACTTGTCGGCGAACTCCTCGATCCACTGCTTGCGGATGGGGAAGACCTCGTCGTCGAAGCGCACGACCTTGATGTTCGTGCACAGCTCTGTGGCGTACTCCATCTCCTGGATGATGTTCTCGACCGACCGCATCCGGAACGACTTGCCGAGCCCCTCGTACAGGGGCTTGGTCACCGTGTTGGAGCAGAAGGTGCAGGTCCAGTAGGGACACCCTCGCGACGCCAGGGTCGTGTACTCGGGGTTGGTGATGAACGGGTCGCCCCGGTTCACCTGGCCGCCCTCGATGTGGAACTTGCTGTCCTGGGTGTGGAAGTCCCGGAACGGCACCTTGTCCAGGTCGGCCAGCGGCGCCAGCTCGTTCTTGTAGATCCGGCCGCCCTCGCGGACCCAGAACCCGGGACAGTCCCGCACGGAGCGACCGTCCCGCAGCCGCTCGAAGAACTCGACGACCGCCACGTCGACCTCGCCGATTGCGACGTAGTCCGCGATGGCGATGGCCTTGTCCGGGAGGAAGGTCGGGTGCATGCCGCCCCACAGGATCGGCAGGCCCAGGGCGTCCCGGACGCGCTCGGTCAGGTACTTGGCCATGCGATGGAAGGCGCTGGCCCGGACGCTGAACCCGATGATCTCCACCCGCTCGGCCACCAGGGTCTCGATCAGGTCCTTGACCTCGGTCTCGGTCGGCCACGGGAAGCGGTTGTTGACCCAGTCCTTGAAGTAGATCTCTGTGACCTCGAAGCCTGCCTGCCGCAGGCTGCTCGAGACGTGCCGCACGCCGTTGTTCTCCAACGCGTACAGACTGATGATGGCGATCCTGGGCCCTGCGGGCACGGTCAAGCTCCCTGGTCTGATCCTACAGTAGGATGCCCTGACGGGAGGACGGATGCTCGTCGTGGTTGGCGCCAACGGGCGCACCGGTGTGCAGGTGGTCGCCGAAGCCCTGCGGCGGGGCATGGACGTGCGCGCCGTGGTCCGGGACGATCGCGACGTAGACAGGCTCGACGGGGTCATCGACGTCCAGCACACCTCCTATGCCGATGCCGACCACCCCCAGGCACTGCCCGCGGTGATGCAGGGTGCTTCGGCCGTGATCTGCTGCATCGACCCGCGCACCCAGGGGCCCGACTCGCCGATCTACCAGGGCACGGCGGCCGAACAGGTGGTCATGGCGGCTGCCGCTGCCGGCGCGGACCGGATCGTCCACCTGAGCGTGATGGGCGCCTTTCGCTGGTCCTATGCCCGCCTGAATCGCAAGGCCTTCTACCTGGAGGGCGGGGTCCGGAATTGCGACGCCCCCTGGGGCATCCTGCGGCTGTCCTGTGCCTTCGACGAAGTCCTGGAAGCGCACGTGGCACCGCCGGACGACGGCGCCCCCCTGCCCTTCCACCCGTCATCACGCTACGCGCCCCTGTCGCGCCGTGACGCCGGGCGGGCGGCACTGGACTACCTGGCCCGCATGACGCCCGGACGGGCCCAGTGCGTCGGCGGTCCCACCGTCTACACGGGTCCGGAGCTCACCCAGCTCGTGGCACCGCACCTGGGTCGCGGCACCCGCAAGACCCGCTTCCTGGCCCTGCCCAGGGGCGACGTGAGCGTCGCGGTGGAGACGACTCGGCTGGTCCTGGGGTACGTGCCCGGCGACCGCTTCGAGCGCGCTCTGCGCGGAGATCCGGAAGACCTGGACGCGGACTCGGAGCCGGCACCGGTCTATGCCCGCGTCGAGCCCGGGCCCCACGCCGCCGACGCGGGGGGGGACCCCGAGGCCTTGGCTCGCATGGGGCCGGATCTGCGGCGGGTGGTGCACCGGCACCTGATCACGGACCTGGCGCGAATCGGAGTCGACGGCCCCACCGGGCTCGTCCTGGACTTCAGCAGCGCTCGCCGTGCCGGGCGTCGCGCCAAGGCGCACGACGGCTGGATGCAGGAGCTCGAGGACGTGCGGGTGACGGGCCCCGAGGGCCAGCAGGTGCACACCGGAGATGTGACGTTCCTGCGCGATCGCCTGGCCGAGGAGTTCCACGCCTGGTGGCGGCGCGACACCATCCCTGTCGAGGTGTGGGACGAACTGGACATGGGCGTCCGCCGCAGGCTGGCCAAAGACAAGGGCTTTCGGGATGATCCAAGGGTTGCCGCCTTTGCCGAGACGCGGCACGAGTAGCCATGTCGCGGCCCCGCCCAGCCAGCCTGTCCGAGCCTCCACTCCAGAAGTGGGGCCGCCGGGCCCTGACGCTGCCCGCTGTGGCACTCCTGTTCGTGGGCGCCTGGTCCACTGCCTGGCTGTCGCTACCGGCGGCTGCCCTCCTGGATCTGACCACCCGTCGACGGGCGTGGCCCACGGTCCGCTTCGGGGTGCTGGTCCTGGGCTACACCTTGATGCAGCTCACCGGACTGGCGTTCCTGGCAGCCACCGCGCCGCTGCGCTTCCTGCCCTCCTGGTCTGACTGGAACAGCCGCTTCGAGGGGTGGTGGGGCCACACCGCCCAGCGCTGGGTGCACCACGCCTACAGCATGTTCCTCGAGGTCGAAGGCCTGGAGGCCTTGGACCCAGGACCGATCGTGATCCTGATGCGCCACACCAGCCAGGCCGACACGCTCTTGATCCCCCACCTGGTCGGCCACGGACTCGGACGGAACCTGCGCTACGTGCTCAAGCAGGACCTGCGCCTGGACCCCTGCTTCGACTTCCTGGGGGAGCGAGGCCGCCACGCCTTCGTCTCCCGCGGCAAGGATCCGGACGGCGACAGGGAGCAGCTGTCCTGGCTGCTGTCGGATCTCGGGCCTGACGATGTCGTGATCATCTACCCCGAGGGCACGCGGACATCGCCGGACAAGCGCGCACAGCTCGCTCAGCGCCTGGAACAAAAGGGCGAGCAGGAGCTGCTCCAGTACGCCCGGGAGCTGGCCCACCTCTTGCCCCCGCGGCTCGGCGGCACCCTGGCCATGCTCGAGGACAATCCGGGCTGCGATCTGGTGATCTGCGGCCACGTGGGCCTGGAAGGTGCCAGCCGCTTCGATCTGTTTCGCGAGGGGGCGCTGACCCGCAAGACCGTGAGGGTGCGGTTCTGGCGGCGCCCCTGGTCGGACGTCCCCGACGACGCCGACGGCCGCAAGCGCTGGCTGCTCGCCACCTGGAAGCAGCTCGACGACTGGGTTGCCGACTCCCAGCCGGAAGCTTGACGGTGACCGCGCCGCCGAGGCCCCGCTGGGCGCGCGTCGGCGCCCCGCCCGGAAGACCACAGGCTCAGCCGCAGCAGTCGGCAAGCCGCGAGCCGGACCGCGGCAGGTTTTCCCTGGCGCACGAGCCATCCGGCAGCCACTGCCGAGCCCGGGATTTGCCCTTGTGCCGGGGCGACGACTGTCCGATGCCCAGTTCGTGCGTAAACTCGCCCTCCAATCGTCTCCCGTGAGCCCCTTGATCGATCCCAACAACGCGGACGCCACAGAGCTCGCTCGCACGGTGGCCGATCTCACCCATGTCCTGGACCGGGCCGGCATCGGCACGCTCTTCCTGGACCAGGATCTGCGCATCCGACACGGGAGCGGAGAGGTGGCCGCGGTGCTAGGCATCACCGCCGCCGACGTCGGTCAAAAGCTGGGGGACAGGAGCTGGCCTGGATTGAGCGCGTCCCTGCGGGACATGGCCCACGAGGTGTCGGTGACGCGGGAGCTCCGCGCACTGGAGGCCAGAGACGGCCGCGGCCACTGGTCGCTGCTGCAGGTCCAGCCACACGCGGACGCCCAAGGCCAGCCGGCCGGCGTGCTGATCACGGCCGAGGACATCGGGCGCTTGAAGGACATGGAGGGCCAGGTCCGCGCCTACGAGGACCGCCTGGCCCGCATCAGCGAGCACGGTGACTCCGAGGTCCTGGACCGCGAGCTCACCATCCTGCTGGTCGAGGACGCCGACGAAGACGCCCGCCTGGTCGAGATCGCGCTGCGAGACCTGCCCATCCCCATGAACCTGTCCCGGGTCCCGACCGCTCGCGAGGCGCTGAACCTGCTGACCCGCAGCGATCGCGAGCCGCCGGACCTGGTGCTCATGGACCTGCGCCTGCCCGGCATGAGCGGGCGCGAGATGCTCATGGCCATGCGCGAAGACATGAGCCTGCACGAGCAGCCGGTCATCATCCTGAGTGGCCTGGACTACGACTTCTCGGTCCAGGACATCCACGAGCTCGGCGTGCACGCCTTTGTGAGCAAGCCGATGGACATCACCGATCTGGACGCCGTGGCCCGTGTGGTCCTGGAGTTCTGGGCCGGCCTGGTGCTGCGGCCGGTCTGGGAAGACGTCTCCAGCTCTTCGGGACGACGCCCTCGGCGCTGACTTGACGCGGTCATCTAGTCGTGCAGTCCCCGCCGCACCTGGAGCACCCAGGGGTGCACGGCCATCGCCTCACGGTCCTGTCGAGACAGGCCCTCTCCGAGCTCTTGGAGCAGGTCCTCGGCGCTGCGCCAGAAGCGGTGGGCGCGGCCCCGCTGGCCATAGGAGAGCGCATAGCGAGCGGACGCCACCAGGTACTCCATCCTGAGCAGGCGGACTGGCTCCAGGCGCATCCACTCCAGCACGGGGCCGAAGCTCAGATCCGGGTCCTCGTGGTCGCCCAGGGCTCGCGCCCGCGCGGCGCAGGCCTCGCCCAGCGCCGGTAGGTGTCGCTCCCCCTGGAGCTGGGAGATGGCCTCGGCCAGATCCTCGGCACCGCCCTCGCGGTCGCCCGCCCGGTACCGGGCCTCTCCCAGGAGCGCCCGCATGGACTCCGAGATGACGGACATGCCGGCCTCGCTGCAGGCCTCGACCATCGGCTCCAGCACCCGCACCGCCGGCTCTGGCTCCGAGGAGGCAAGGGCGATCTTTGCCCGAACGAGCGCAAGCCCGGCCTGGATGTGCAGGTGGCTGACCGACGCCAGCTCGCCCTCGAGGGCTTCGAGACGCTGGCGGGCCCGGCCCAGCCGCATCAGCTCGACCTCGATCTCCGCCAGGTTCAGGAGCATGAGAGCCAGGCGCTCCTGGGTGCCGGCCTCTCGAACGGCGCGGAGCTCGCCCTGGAGGAGCTCGGTGGCCTCTGTGAAACACCCTTGTTGGCGAAGCACATCGCACAGGTTGCCGTGCACGTGCCACAGACCATCGCGGTCACCCGCGGTCTCGTAGTGGACCGTGGCCTCGCGCAGCTGGGCTTCGGCTTCGCGCAGGGCTCCGCGGGCGATGCGCACGACCGCCGTGCCGACCAGGGAGCGGGCGATCTGCCGCGGATGCCCGGCCTGGCGGGCCTCGGTGAGGGCCTCGTCGAACCATCGCTCGGCTTCGACGAAGTGGCCTCGGTACCAGCTCGCCGCACCCATGTCTCGGGCCACCCGGGCCTTGACGATCGCATCGGGGTGGTCGCGCAATCGCTCCCGGGCTCGCTCCAGGATCTTGCGGCCCTCGTCGAGCTCGCCCACCGCCACCTTGAGCCGGGAATCGTAGAGATCGACCTCGCCCCGCAGCCACTCGGTGGGCGCCAGGGCGCCCGCACGCACCAGGGCGGCCCGCGCTCGGGGGTCACCGGGACTGGCCGTGCCCAGGGTTCGACCCCACAAGAGGAACAGGCGGGCGAGGGTCTCGTGGTCGGTCTCCCGGGCCTGGGAGACGCAACCGATCACCGCCTCGAGCACCGGTCGCACCTCGCGGACCCGGACCCACTCGACCATGGGGGTCGCCCAGGCCACGCCGTCCTGGATCGCCTCGTCGGCACGGCCAGCGCCGACCAGGAGGCGGATCTTGGCGGCGTCGGGGGGGGCCCCGACCACCGCCTCGGCGAGCCGACGGCGGAAGACGCCACGGCGACCGTCTCGCAGTCGCTCTCCGACAAGCTCCTGGGTGAGCCCCAACCGGAAGGCCCAGCGCACGTCCTGGTCGCCGCCGGTCTCCTTGACCATGCGCTGAGAGGTGAGCTCCTGCAAGACCACGGCGGTCTGGTCCTCGGGCCGATCCACCGCGTGGGCGAGCACGGCCAACGACGCCTCGCCGCCGGCGACGCCCAGGGCTTCGAGCACCCGGGTCGCATCGGCCGCGAGGTGATCCAGGCGCAGGCTGAGCACGGCCCGGGCGTCGCCAGGAATGGTGATCTGTCCCCCGGTCTCGTCCTGCCAGCGCAGCCCTGCAGGGGTCTCCTCGGCGACCAGCAGACCACCCTGGACCAGCGCACGCACGACTTCGCCGACATAGCCGGGCAGGCCGCCGGTCACGGCGTGGACCTGGCGGGCGAGGTCGCGCCCTGGCGGACACCCGCCCAGGATGGCGTGCATGAGCTCGCCCACCCGATCGCTGTCCAGCGGCGCCAACTCCAGGCGCCAGGCATCGGCCAGCCGGGCCCGTAGGGCCGTGCCCGGGGCATCCGCCTCGTCGAGACAGGTGGCCGCGAACAACATCGGCACCCCGGCAGAGCGCACGCTGGCCCGGGCATGGGCCAGGCACTCCAACGCCTGGGGCGAGGCGCGGTCGAGCTCGGTGAGCCCGATCACGACCGGCTTGGGATCCAGGTCTGCTCGCCGCAGCAGGACCCGGGCCACCGCGTCGAAGGCCTCGTCGGGCTCGATCGCGCCATCGCCCAGGCTGGCGACCTGGTCCAGGCCCACGGGCAGTGCGGGGCGCTCCTCTGGGCGGAAGGTGGCCTGGATGGCCTCGGCCACCGCCAGCAGCGCCCCCAGGCCCGGCTTGCCGTCAAAGGCGCCTTCGAAGGATCGCCAGCCCAGCTGCCGCGCCGTGGCCAGGCTCGCCCCCAGGAAGCGGCTCCTGCCGGCCCCGTTGGGCCCCACCACGAGCACCATCCGTCCCGGACGTGCTCGCTCCAGCATCGCCCGCAGCGAGCGGAGCTCGGCGTCCCGGCCCACGATCCGCGCTGGGCCCAGCGCGAGCGGCTCCTGGGGCATGTCTCCCTCGAGCTGTTTCAGCACGCCTCGGAGGTACTGGGCCACCACCGTGGCCGACTCGGGCCTGTCCGCCGGGTCCTTCTCCAGCAACCGCAGGATCAGGGCGTCGATGTCGACCGGAAGCTCCGGCACCAGTCGCCGTGGCGGCACCGGCTTGCGCTCCACGTGGAGCCGCGCGAGCTCGTGGGACGACGTGGCCTTGAAGGGCCGCCGACCGGTGCAGAGACGGTAGAGCAGCACGCCCAGCGAGTACAGGTCGGACGCCGGCGTGACCTTGCCCCCGGTGATCTGCTCAGGGGACGCATAGGCGAAGGTGCCCACGAATTCCCCGTGCCGGGTGATGGTCTCCTCGTGTTCGGCGATGTGTGCGGTGCCGAAGTCCAGCAGCTTGGCCTGGCCGTCGCCCAACACCAGGATGTTCGCCGACTTGAGATCCCGGTGCACGACCTTGCGCTCGTGGAGGTACTGCAGCGCGTCGGCGATGTCTGCGGCCACGCGGATCACCGCCTGGGTGCGGGCCTCGTTGCCGGGACGGCCCTGGGCCTTGGCAAAGGCCTGGATCGGCACGCCGTCCAGCAACTCCATGCACAGGAAGGGGCTCCCGTTGTGCACCCCGTAGCGGTACACCCGCACGATGTTGGGATGGTCCAGGCGGGTGAGCGCTCGGTATTCCCGAGAGAAGCGGGTCGTGGCGAGGCCCCGGAGCGTGAGCAGCTTGACGGCCACGAGCTCACCGCTCTGGGGGTCCTCGGCCTCGAAGACCGCAGCCATGCCTCCCTGGGCCAGCGGGCGGACCACCCGGTATGGGCCGATCTGCTCCGGAACAGGGATGGTCACGTCCTTCAAAGGCCGCCGCTCCGTGCCAGCCACACCTTAGCCCAGCGATGGTTCAGTCGGGCAGGGGTCATGCTCTCGGCCGCGCATCCGATCCCGTGGTTGAACCCACCGGAGTCCGACCATGGCCCATCGCGCCATTCGCTGCCTGCTCGTCCTGGGGTCCTGCATGCCCGGCGTGGCCAGCGCCGCGACACTTCTGGTGGACCCGTCCGGCGAGTTCGGGGTCGAGACACTCGACGAAGCCCTGGCCCAGGCGGCCGACGGCGACACGATCCTGCTGGCGCCTGGGGACTACCCCCCTACGGCAGTGAGCGGAAGGGACCTGACCCTGTCCGCCGCGGCGCCCGGTGTGCGCATCGGGTCACTGGAACTGGAGGGCGGATCTGTGACGCTGTCCGGCCTGGACTTCGTGGGTCCAGGCGTGGCCCTGGTGGTCCGCGATGCCCAGGTCAGCGGCTCGGAGCTGAGCTTCGACGGCGGCGGTGAGAAGCGGAGCGACCCGGCGATCCTGGTCTCGGGCAGCGCCCAGGCGGCCTTTGCTGGCGTGACCGTGCAGGACTGGGACGCAAGCGGCGGCGTGATCGTGCTCGAAGACGCGAGCACCACCGCATTTGCGACCTCGACATTCTCCCGGAACCGCAGCGCAGACGGCGGCGCCATGCGCGTCGACGGCGCGATCCTGGTGGTGAGCGACAGCGCCTTCACCGACAACGTGGCCGCGGCCTGGGGCGGGGACATCGCTGCCAGCGGCGGCGGCGTGACCGTACAGCGGTCCAGTTTCTCGGGCTCCAAGGCCGCGTATGGCGGCGCCATCGGCGTCGGCGGCAGCGCGATCCTGCTGATCGAGGACACCGAATTTCACGGCACCAGCGCCGCCAGCTCGGGCGGCTTCCTGTACGTCGAGGACGCCAGCGCCACGGTCGCCCGGGTTGCGGGCGTCGACGCGAGTGCCGAGGTCGGCGGCGCATTCGCCCTGTTCCGGGCGAGCCTGTTGGCCGAGGACTGGACCCTGGCTCGCAGTCGCGCGGACCTGGGGGGCCACGTGCACGGCGCCGAGTCGACCGTCACCTTGCGGCGGACGCACATGACGTCCGGCCACGCCGACCAGGGCGCCGCCGTGGCCTGGTCCAGCGGCCGGCTGGACGTCGAGAACGCCCTGTGGGTCTCCCAGGAAGGCGCGGACAGCGGGGGCGCGCTCTACGTGGCCGGCGGCGAAGTCACGATCACTCACGCGACTCTGGCGGACAACCGCGCCGAGCTCGGCAGCGCCGTCGCGATGGACGGGGGCGAGCTGGACATGTCGGCGAGCCTGTTTCATCGGAACCGGGGCGACGCGGTCGTGGTGGCGGGAACCGGTCGCATGACCCTCGAGGACGCGCTGCTCTACGACACCGAAGGCGCCCAATTCACCGGCCAGATCCAGGTCGCGTCGTCCGTGGCGACGGCCGATCCGCGCTTCACCGACGCCTCGATGGGCAACTACACCTTGCGGGCCACCAGCCCCGCGCTGGACGTCCTGACGGGTGCTGGCGATCCCGACGGCACCGCCATCGACCTGGGCGCCTTCGGCGGCCCCGCAAGCTGGACCTTGCCCGACGCTGACGGCGACGGCTACGTCTACGGCCGTGACTGCAACGACTTCGATGCAGAACACCACGAGGGCGCCGACGACGCCTGGTACGACGGCATCGACAGTGACTGCGACGAGCGAAACGACTTCGACCAGGACGGCGATGGGCACTCGGCCGCCGCCTACGACGGCGACGACTGCGACGACAGCGACGCCACCCGCAACCCGAGCGCCGACGAGGTCTCCGGGGATGCCCTGGACAGCGACTGCGATGGCCTGAAGGACCGCGACGCCGACGGCGACGGCTGGACCGACGGCCTGGACTGTGATGACTCCGATGCCGACATCCACCCCATGGCGCCCGACGCCTGGTACGACGGCATCGACTCCGACTGCGGCGGCAACGACGACCACGACGCCGACCGCGACGGATCCTCCACCTTGGAAGGTGACTGCGACGACAGCGACGACCGGATCGGTCCCGACGCTGTCGAGGTCGCCGACGACGGTGTCGACCAGGACTGCGACGGCAGTGACCTGACGATCGACGACACCGACCCCGATGAGTCCGATAGTGAGGTAGCGACAGCTGGTACGGATGCTGACGCCCCGGAGTCCGAGCGCATCCTGACGAAGACAGGTTGCAGCACGGTGCCTGGGAACAGTTCGGTGCCTGCCTCGTTCCTGGTGGTCTGCGGCCTCCTCCTCTTCAACCGCAGGCAACGCTGAGAACGGGACCCCCTCCTTCAAGGGTGCGGGAACACAACTACAGGAGCTGGGTCCGCTACGCCCCTCGCTCTCGGAGTCTTGGCCGGGATTTCCCTTGGGGGGTCCCGGTCAAAGCTCCTTCTAGAAGGACGCCGCCAGGCCCAGGGTCATGCCCCCCTGGGTCGGCATGATCACGGGCGTGACCTGGGTCCGCCGTGACGGGTCCAGCTGGTCCATGGTCGTGGACAGCTGGCGTCGGGTCTGGATGGACTCGGCCTGCATGACGCCCAGCGCACCCACCGCTGCGACCAGGGCACCCCCGGTTGTGACCCGGGCCAGCTGATAGGCGCCGACCCACATCGCCACGATGGCGACCGCACCACAGACCAGGCTCCCGGCGTAGCCGCCCCACGCGACCTGTTCGAGCAGACTGCCGTCGTAGCGCACCCCGAGCCGACTCAGCCCAGATCGACCGGCCTTGGCGGCCTTCCACGACGTGACGACGCCATAGGTCACCAGGCCCCCGGATCCGAGCAGCTGTAGGGTGGCCCAGCTCGGTTCCTGGAAGGCGACGTTGGCGACCAGGTTCAGGCCCCCGTAGGTCACCAGGCCAAAGAGGATCCAGCTCTCGATCTCGTTGCGGAGGGCCACGTTCCAGGACGACTCCGCATAGGGCAGGCCCGGGTGGGCGCCGGCGTGTGGCGTCGGCGTGGGCTCTCGACTCAGGGGGACAGCGAGGGGCTGCTCGCCGGTCGTGCCCTCGGGGACCGCGACCTGGACACAGGCCCCCAGGTCACAGACCTCGCCGTCGCCGCAGTCGGTGTCGTCTGAACAGGCCGCCCAGGCCGCAGGAGCGAGCATCCACAGCAGCAGTGCGATCAGGGTGCGGAACAGGTTGGCCTCCAGGACGGCAGGGCACGAACCATACCCTGGATGTTCGAGGACCCGGCCCGGGTTAGACCGGCGCCTTCCCCGAACCCGGGTCCGATCGATGTCCATCCTGCTCTTCCTCGCCTGCACCGGCGGGAGCCCGGCCCCGAGCGCCACAGCTCCGGTGGCCCAGGCCGCCACGCCCGGTTCCGCCACCGATCAGTCCCAGGTGGTCGCGACCTGGAAAGGGGGAGAGCTCACCTATGGCGAGCTGAACACCGAGATCAAGTCCCAGCTGGATGCCCTGGAGCGCGACTACCTCCAGGGGCGGTACGAGCTCGAGGCCGGCGCAGCCCAGCAGATGGCCACCGAGGCCGTCATGCAGCTCGAAGCGACCGCCCGGGGCATCGACCTGGAGACCCTGCTCAAGCAGGAGGTCGAGGCCAAGGTCAAGCCCCCCACCGAAGCCGAGATCGCCGAGTTCTACCCGGTCGTGAAGCGCCAGCTCCGCAATGCGCCGCTGGACCAGGTCAAGGACCAGGTGGCGGGGGCCCTGATGCAGCGCCAACAGGCCGACCTGATCCAGAAGCTGCTGGCCGAGGTCACCGCCAAGTACACCCTCGAGACCCACCTGCCGTTCCCCGACCTGCCCCGGGCCGACGTCTCCGTCGACGACGACCCGTCCCTGGGTCCGGCCACCGCCCGGGTCACCATCATCGAGTTCGGCGAGTACCAGTGTCCGTACTGCGGCAAGGCCTACGAGACGGTCAAGCAGGTGCTCAAGGACTACCCGGACGACGTCCGGTTGGTGTATCGGGACTTCCCCTTGGACTTCCACCAGCGCGCGGTGCCCGCCGCCGTGGCGGCCAACTGCGCCGGCGACCAGGGCAAGTACTGGGAGTACCACGACCTGCTGATGGGCAACCAGCGGGCCCTTGAGCTCGAGGATCTGAACGGACACGCGAACACCGTGGGCATCGACATGGAGAAGTTCTCGGCCTGTCTGGAGGACCCCGGCGACCACGTGCAAGAGGTCCTGAACGACCTCGAGGCCGGCAAGAAGGCCGGCGTGACCGGCACGCCGGCGTTCTTCATCAACGGCATCTTCCTCAACGGCGCAGTGCCGTACAGCCAGTTCAAGGACATCATCGAGCGGGAGCTGAAGGGCTGATGGCGACCGATCTCGACGCGCTCCAGGCCGAGTTCCAGGTGGCGGTGCAACAGGCCTCGGATCTGGCTGCCCTGGACCAGGTCCGCGTGGCCTACCTGGGCAAGAAGGGGCGGGTCAAGGCCCTGATGAAGGGCATGAGCAAGCTGCCCCCGGACCAGCGCGCGAGCTGGGGCCAACAGGTCAACCGGCTGCGGGGCACGGTCCAGCAGGCCCTCGATGACCGAAAGCAGACCCTCGAGGCCGCCCGTCAGCAGGCCGCGCTCGACGCGGGCTGGCTGGACCCGACGCTCACGGCCGGGACTCGGCCCACCGGACGGCTGCACCCGATCACCCGGGTGCTCGCCCAGACCATCGAGTACTTCACCGGGCTGGGCTACGCCGTGGCGAGCGGTCCCGAGATCGAGGACGCCTGGCACAACTTCGACGCGCTCAACATCCCCAAGGACCACCCGGCCAGGGACGTGTGGGACACCTTCTACACCACCGATGGCGCGATTCCCCGGACCCACACCAGCTCGGTGCAGATCCGCACCCTCGAGACCCGCGAGCCGCCTCTGCGGATCATCGCGCCCGGCCGCTGCTTTCGCCACGAGACCATCGACGCCACCCACGGGGCCTTCTTCAACCAGACCGAAGGCCTGTACATCGATCGGGACGTGACCCTGGGTCACCTCAAGGCCACCCTCGAGGGCTTCGTCCAGCACCTGTTCGGCCGCACCCTGAAGACCCGGTTCCGGCCGGCCTTCTACCCCTTCGTCGAGCCCGGGCTGGACCTGGACATCAGCTGCATCTTCTGTGACGGAAAGGGCTGCTCGATCTGCAAGAAGACAGGTTGGATCGAGGTGATCCCCTGCGGGCTCGTTCACCCGAACGTCATTCGTGCGACAGGCCACGACCCGGACGAGTGGAAGGGCTTCGCCTTTGGCATGGGCTTCGATCGGCTGGTGATGCTGCGGTACCAGATCGACGACATCCGTCGGCTGTACGATGGACAGCTGGCGCTGGTCCATGGCGTCTGACGACCTGGAGGCCCGGCTGCGGGCCGCGGTCGACGAGGCCGTGATGGGACAGAACCTGGGCCCGGCGCTGGCCAGCCGGATCGAGCTCGCTGCCCAGGGGGAGCTGTCCCGGGCCGGTGTACGGGGCGCCCGAATTCGCGTGAGGCCCCAAGGACGGGGCTTCGAGGTGCACGTGACGTTGCCGCCCGGTCCCGCACGGGTGCGTGAGCTCGTGCTCCGGATCGGTTGACGTGGTGGGCCTGTGGCTGGTGGGCTGCGGATTGAGCGCGGACCCGGCACCGCCCCAGGCACCCCCGCCCGCGCCGCCGCCCAGCGTGCTGGTGGTGGTGCTGGACACGGTCCGGGCAGACCTGCTCGCCAGAGGCGACGACCCCTTTGGCCGGGCGCCGAACCTGGGCGCCCTGGCAGCCCGCGGGCTCACCTTTCAAGACGTCACCGCGCCCGGGAGCTGGACCTGGCCCAGCCACGCGAGCCTGTTCACGGGCCTGCTGCCCAGGGACCACGGTGCCAGAGCCGCCGCCCGAGACGAGGGCATGGCGCTGCGCGAGGCGCTGTTGGTCACGCCGATGGACCCGAACCTGCCGACCCTCGCCGAGCGCTTCGTGGCGGGGGGCTACGAAGCCGGGGCCTATGTGGCCAACCGTCTCCTGGCCGAGCCCCTGGGCCTCACCCGAGGGTTCGCGCCGGTGGTCTTCGCTCGCGAGGACGCAGCGGTGGTCGACGCGGCCGTGGCGGCCATGGGCGGGCCCCGAGAGCTGATGTTCGTGAACCTGATGACCGCCCACGGGCCGTATCAGCTGACAGACGAGACCCGTCACCTGGCCCCCCAGCTCGACGATCAAGCCCTGGCGCCTTTGCTTCAAGGGGAGGGCGTGAGCTGGCACGCCAGCGAACCGTCGGCCGTGATCCGGCACGGCCTGGACCCGCTGCCCCCCGCCCAGCTGGCCCTGGCCCAGGCGCTCTACGAAGGCGAACTCCACCAGGTCGACCGCCACCTGGGCAGGCTGCTGGATGCGTGGTGGACTGCGCACCCGGACGGTGTGGTGGCTGTGACCAGTGACCACGGGGAGCTGTTCGGCGAGCACGGCGGTCTGGAGCACAGCGCCCTGGTGTGGCCGGAGCTGACGCGGGTGCCGTTGGTCCTGGCCGGGCCTGGCGTGCCGGAAGGGAAGCACCGGGATGCGCCGGTCATGCTCCAGGACCTGTACCCCACTTTGTTGGCGCTTGCGGGCTTGAGCGAGCCGTCGTGGACGCTGTTGTCGGGGTCGCCACGACCGGGGGAACTCGTCGCCGCGGCGTGGCCCAGGCCCCACCTGGCGGACGCCCTGGGCGGTGTCTATGGGACAGGGCAGACCTTGGTGCGAGACGGGCCACTGGCTGTGATCTCCGGGCCCGGCGAGCCCGCGCTCTACGACCTGGCTTCGGACCCCGGCATGGCGGCCCCGCTGGACCGGCCTGGAGACCTTGCGCGGCTGGTGCCGAGGCTGCCAGCGCTCGATGCCACGGCGGGGGCGCTGGCTCTGCCCCAGGGGGAGCTCGAGGCGCTGCGGGCGCTGGGCTATGTGGAGTAGGCGCATCGGGTGCTGACGGCGCTGACCGGGGTGCCAGGGAGCACCCCGGGTCGAACGCGACCGTCGCGTGCGCACCCCCACCCGAGTGCGACGCACCGAGGCCTGAGGCCCCTGAATTCAGGCCAAATTGGCCCGACACCACCCTTGGGAGGGCCGCTGGGGACACGCAGTGTCGCACTCGCCGGGGGGTGCGAACTGGACCGTCGCGTTCGACCCGGGGTGCTGCCCCAGCGCCACAGCTGGACCCCCCGGAGCTGACCGCAGGCACCGACGGCCAGCGTCAACGGGCACGCCCCCGCTCGACGCTCAGCGCGAGAAGTCGCTGAAGCATCCCGTCCGGGGCAGAGCGGGTCCCTCTTGCCGGGAGGCGGTCGCGCGGCCCGTGATACTTTCCTGCCCCGCGAGGCAGAGGAATGCTGGGCGACGTCATTGGGAACTACCGCGTGACAGCGGAGATCGGCCGCGGCGGCATGGGGGTGGTCTACAAGGCGGTCCACCTGAACATGGACCGGACCGTCGCGATCAAGGCGCTCCTGCCTCAGTTCGCAGGCGACGAGGAGGTGCGTCGCCGCCTCTTCCAGGAGCAGCGCATCCTCGATCGCCTGCGACACGCCAACATCGTGGCCCTGCACGACGTCTACAGCGACGACGAGAACCTCTACCTGGTCATGGAGTTCATCGAGGGGGAGACCCTCGACACCGTGGTGATGAACGACGGCCCGATGCCCTTCCATCGCGTCGCCGCCATGGGGCACCAGCTGCTGAGCGCCCTGTCGTACGCCCACAGCCGCGGCGTGGTCCACAGGGACATCAAGCCCCCCAACATCATCCTCACGCGCTCCGAAGCCAAGCTGCTCGACTTCGGCATCGCCAAGGCCGCCGACGCCGCTCGCCTGACCTCTCCGGATCTCGTGGTCGGCTCACCCGCCTACCTGCCCCCGGAGCTGTGGAAGGGCGAAGACGCCTCGCCCCGCTCGGATGTCTATGCCCTCGGCCTCTGCCTGTACGAGGGCCTGATGGGCAAGCCTGCGCTGTTCTCCAACAGCGGCTGGCAGGCGTACTTCGCCCTGCACACCCAGACCGACATCCCGCACCTGGGCGGTCGCCTGCCCGAGCGCTTGAAGTGGTTGGCGGACGCCATCCACACCGCCACTCGGCGGGAACCTTCGGCCCGGTTCGCCGACGCCAAGGCCATGCTGCGCATCTTCCGGCGAAACCTGGGGGTGTCGAGCGAGATGTCCCTCGGGGGCCCGGGGGATCCCACCTGGGGAGACGACGCCACCGAGATGCTGGTGCCCGGCGAGCGCATGCGCCTGCGGGACGAGGAGCTCCACGCGCCACGCCCGCGCCCCATGAAGATCCTCGGGCCGGACACGGGCGCCGCCGTCAAGCCTCCGCCGGACACGCCGCCAGGCACCCAGTTCATCCCGACGGGACCGAGCGCCGCCCCCCCGTCTCCCAAGCCCGCTGCAAGCCAGCCCGAGTGGACGCAACGTCCGGCCACGCCCACGCCCGCCCGGCAGGCCGCACCCGCGAGGCCCCAACCGACCCCTTCGGCCCCGCAGCCCGTGCCCCCTGCAGCTCCGGCGGCCCAGCCGCCGACCCAGCCTCCGGACCTGCGCCCCCCACCAGGCCTAGCCCCACCCCCGGTGCAACGGCCCTGGGGCATGCTCGTGGGGGCCGGCGCTGCCTTGCTGGGCGCCCTGGCGCTGGTCGTCTTCCTGCTCAGCAACAAGGAACCCCCGACCTACACGCTCCAGGTCACCAACACCCTGGACCAGACCGTCACCGTGGCCTGCACAGCCGGGGGGGATGACACCCTGCCCACCGGCGTGGAGCTCGGAGCCGGCGCCAGCTCCAGTCTGCAGCTGGTGGGCCTGCCCGGGCGGTGCGAAGGCACCAAGGCCGACGGCGAGCGCGTGCTCGACTGGACCCTCGACGAGCTGAAGCGGGGCATCAGCACCTATGCCGTGCGCATCGGCGAACAGGCCAGCCCACCGCCGATCCCTTCGCCCGAAGACCCCAACCGGGTCGCCCAGGGCAAGGTCGAGGACTCGAAGCGGGGCTCGGGCGCCAAGGGCAGCGCCAACAAGGGCTCCTCGGGTGGCAAGAAGCCGGCCGACCCCGGCACAGACCCCACCCCGCCGCCGGCTCCAAGGAGCTCGGGCTGCGAGCCCGACCAGATGCAGTCCAAGGCTGTGATGGGTCAGCTCGGCGGTCTCGACAAGAAGTGCCTCGAAGGCCTCCTGTCCAAGGCCTCGAAGCAGACCGAGAAGGTCGAGATCTCGAAGGTCCTGCTCGTCAACGCCCAGGCTGCCAAGAACGACACCGACTTCATGCGGCTGGCCGAGCGCCACCTCAAGGACTTCACCCAGGCCGACGCCGACATCTGCTACGCCTATGCCCTCAAGCTGAAGCGCCGGGGCCGCTACAGCGAGGCGATCCGATGGGCGGAGCGGGCCCTGGAGAACCGGGACAGATTCGACGACCGCTACGCGTCCCAGTGGACGTCGAACCTGCTGCAGATCCGGGCCGACTCGGCCTATGCGGACTGGGAGAAGAAGGACAAGAAGTACCTGGAGACGCGCAGCCCGATGGACAAGATCCAGGGAGACAAGGCGCAGAGCCTGGCCAAGACCTTCGCCAAGGAGTGGTACGACTTCGCCAAGGAGTCCGGCATCAACGTGGCCAAGGCCAAGAGTCGGTGCACGTCCGCGGCGGGCACGACCTCGTTCTGTCAGTAGGATCGGGCCTGACCCGCGCCGTCAGAACCGCCAGGTCACCACCGCCCCGATGCCCAGCACGCCCGCCACGCCGACCAGGCCATAGCCACTGAGTCCTGCCGCGCGGTTCACCGTGTAGTCGAGCTCCAAGTCGTCCCGGGTCCGGTCGCAGGTCCCGCCGACGGTCAGCTGGTTCACGCAGTCCTCGAAGGTGGTCTTCTTGTACCAGGCGAGCCCGAGTCCCGCGGCACCCAGCACCGCGGCGGCGCCACCGGCGAGGGCGAGGGGGCGGTGCAGACCACCGGCCTCACGCTCTCGCGGGGTCCGAGGCTCCTTGGGCGTGCTGCTCTTCTGATCGTCGCGTGGCTTCGAGGACTCACGGCTCCAGGCCAGCAGACCGGCGGACTCCGGCGTCTCGAAGCCTTCGGGCAGGCCGCCCTGCTCCAGGTAGAAGGACCGCATCTGGCCGGTGTTCGAGTTGATCAGCTGCAGGAGCACCGGCCGACCCACCGGGGTCAGGCCGCCGGTGTCCGCCCCATCCTGGCCATCGACCCGCCAGGTCGACCACGGCACCACCGGCAACGTGATCGTGGTGACCATGGGAGGGGCGTCCAGGGTCTCCTCGGCGAGAGCGATCAGGCCCGCGTCGTAGACCGCCACCTCGGTCCGCAGGTCGAACTCCGGGTCGAGGGCAGCCACCGAACCCAGGGCGGCTCGGGTGCCGTCTGCGTCGCCCTGGGTCCAGGCCGCCAGGGCCCGCACAAGATGCAGGGTGCGCACCTCGGCGGGCTCGAGCACCGCCTCCAGGCAGTCCAGCTCGGTGCGCAGGTCGCGGTAGGCGGTCTCGAACTTCGAGGCATTGGCCTGCTCATAGGCGACCACGGCCTGTTCGCTGGTGGCCATCACCTGCTGGAAGGTGGCGGGGCAGTCGGCGAGGGCGGGGGTGGTGAGCGACAGCAGGAGGCCGAGCATGGTGCTCCACGGAGGGCACGGGAGGATAGCGCGGCGCTATGCTCCAGGGCATGGCGACCGACGACCGCGAGCAGCTGCCCGGGCCCAACGCCCTGCCTGGGCCCCTGGCGAGCGCCGATCCCCACCGCTTCCGCCAAGCTGCACCTTCGGGCCCGAGCACCGGGAGCTGGCTCCGGGGGGACTTCGTCGGCGAGCAGGGGCCCCTGGCGATCGGCGTCCCGGCCCCTGCGGCCCGCCAGCCCGCCCTGAACCCCGACGCACCGCTCACCTGGGTCGTGGAGGCCCTGCTCGGCAGTGGTCGTCTCGTGCGGGCCTACGAGGTCCGGTCCCTGGTCGAGGACCGCCGCTTCGTCATGAAGATCCTCCAGGATCCCTCGCCGGACCGCGAGGCCCGCCTGGCCGACGAGGCCTGGCTGCTGACCCACCTCTCCCACCCCGGGCTCGTGCGCGGCCACGGACCGACTCGGCTGGACGGCGCCCTGACCGCGGTCGTCGACCCCGTCGAGGGGGTCTCGCTGGACCGGGTGCTCTCCCAGCATCGTCGCCTGCCGCCGGACCTGGCCCGGTGCGTCGTCGCGTCCCTGGCCGAGCTCCTGGGCGCCCTGCACACCGCACCGAACGCCCAGGGCGAGCCCCTGCACCTGGTGCACCGCGGGCTGAACCCCGACGACGTCATCCTGCAGGCAGACGGGCAGGTGGTCCTGGTCGACCTCGGGCAGGGCAAGGGGCACTTCGCAGACCGCCAGGCGCTCTCCCGCGGGATCCGGATGAAGGACATCGCCCGCTCCGGTCCGACCCAACCGTGCTCCGGGCCTCCGAACCCGAGACTCGACAGCTATGGGCTGGGCGCCCTGTTCTACGAGCTGGTGCGCGGCGAGCGGCTGCCCCAGCCCGGGAGCGGGCCGGCGGGACAGGGTCGGGTGCACCAGGCCGTGCGGGACAGCAAGATGGTCTCGTCGGCGGTCCAGGCCGAGCTGCTCCGGGCGCTGGCGTGGCAGGTGACCGATCGTCCGACCCCGGCCGAGCTCGCCGCCAGCCTGCGCTGCGACCCGGGGCCACTCGTGCGCTGGGCGAAGAGCCAGGTCCCTGCACTGCTCTCGATGCAGCGCCTCCGAGGGCGCTCGGGTGGCGGGTTGATCGGCCGGCAGCTGCGGGGCACGCTGCGGAGCGGGCTGGTGTCCGAGGGGCCTCAGCTGCCGCCGCCGCCGAAGCCTGCGACCCAGCCGGTGGCGCCGACTCGGCCGATTCCGGCGCCAGGGACACGTCAGGCCCCCGAGACGGCAGGTCCCGTGGTGCCCGTGACGCCACCGGCCCAGGAGCGGCTGTCCGCTTGGGCGGTCGTGCCGGTGCTGGTGGTGGTGACGGTGGTGTTGGGGTGGTTGGTGTTGGGGTAGGGGGCCGCTACCGGGCCACGCCGTAGAAGAAGAACGCGGCGCCCTGGTTGGCGCCTCCGAGGTCATAGCCCCGGGCGCCGACGATCAGATCGTCGCAGCCGTCGCCGTCGACGTCGCCGGGGGAGGCGAGCTCGTGGCCCAGCAGGGCGTCGTCGCTGGTGCCATACAGGGCCAGGTCCGCGTCCGCGTCGAGATCGTGGGTGCCGGTGGAGACCGTGCCGCCGGAGACGAGCCAGACCACACCCGTCTGACTGACCGAGCCATTGCTCGCCTTGTAGCCGGTGATCAGGACGTCGACCTGACCGTCGCAGTCGTAGTCGACCGTGCCGTCGACGGTCCAGCCGACCTGGTCGCCGGCCTCGCCCAGCCACTTGGCGTCGGCGGCGCTGACCAGGCCTGCGCTCGGCGACGCACTGCCCTGGTAGATGTAGAGGGCGCCCGCGTCGGTGCCACCGTCGTCGTTGCCGGTCGCTCCGAGCAGGACCTCGTCGTAGCCGTCGCCATCGAGGTCTCCGCCGCCGACACCGGTGCCCAGGTAGTTCTGAGCGTCTTCGCCCTGGAAGGTCAGGTCGGAATCGACAAGGCCCATGGTACCGGTCGGCACGGGACCGAACACGACGTAGACCCCGCCGCTCTCGCTGTTGCCTCCCGCGTCTTCGCCGACGGCACCGACCAGGAGGTCGATCTGGCCGTCGCCGTCGTGGTCGACCTTGGAAGAGACCGAGTAGCCAGCCTCGTCGTAGCTGCTGATGCCGAGCAGCGTGGCCGTGGCGACGTCGTCGACCGGCCGGCCCGAGGTGCTCGAGACCGCCCCGTCGATCACATAGACCGTTCCGTCGTCGACCGAGGTGCCCGTCGCTCCGACCACGAGATCGGGCTGACCGTCGCCGTCGAGATCGTCTCCAGCGTCGATGGCGTAGCCGAAGGCGTCGTCCTCACCTTCTCCGAAGAGCATCACCGAACGCACGTTGTCCGCGGTGTCGTGGGCCAGATCTGCCCCGTAGATCAGGCTGACCGCCCCACCGTTGTTGAGGTAGGAGTCCCGGCCGTGGTGGCCCACCAACAGGTCATCGAAGCCGTCGCCATCCAGGTCTCCGGCCATGGCCAGCTCGTGCCCCCAGAGGTCCGTGCATGTGTCACTCGCCACCCTCGTCACCGACCCGCTGAGCACGCTGTCGTCCAGCTTGTATCCACCCTCGGGCGGCGGCCCGTCGATCACGTACACGCCCCCACAGGACCCATCCGGCGCACCGATCAGCAGGTCCGGCACGCCGTCGCCGGTCACGTCGCCTCCTGCAACCGTGGTTCCTGCATAGTCGCCAGGGTCCTCGCCGTAGAAGACCGCGGCGGCCGAACTGTCGAAGACCTGGTCCAAGACCCCGTTGCAATCGTTGTCGGTGCCGTCGACCCAGTCCTGGGCTCCGGGGTTCACACTGCTGTCTCCGTCGTCGCAGTCGGTGCCATCGGCGAGGTAGCCGGTGGGTTCGTAGCAGTCGACGTCGGTAGACGAGGGATCTCCATACCCGTCGCTGTCGGCGTCCTCGTACCAGGTGGCCACATCGACTGCGTCGTCTTCGTCGACCTCGCCATCGCAGTCGTCGTCGTCACCGTCGCAGAACTCAGGTGCACCGGGGAACTCGGCCGCGTCGGCGTCGTCGCAGTCCGTGTCATCGGAGACGTAGCCGGAGGGTTCGTAGCAGTCGGTGTCGGTGCTGTTCTCGTTGCCGTAGCCGTCGCCGTCGAAGTCCCGGTACCAGGTCTCGACGTCGACGCTGCCGTCCTCGTCGATGTCGCCATCGCAGTCGTCGTCGTCGCCGTCGCAGTACTCGTCGGCGCCCGGGTATTCGGCGGGGTCGTTGTCGTCGCAGTCGTCGGGGTTGTCGGCGCGGAACTCGTCGACGGGCTGACAATAGGTCTTGGCCGTCGAGGTGCCGTAGCCGTCGTCGTCGGCGTCGAAGTAGTACTGGGTGGCGTCGAAGGCGTCGTCGTCGGTCTCGATCAGGCCGTCGCAGTCGTGGTCGACATCGTCGCAGTACTCGGTCGCGTACAGGTAGGAGGAAGCGTCCTGGTCGTCGCAGTCGGTGCCGAGGGTGCCGTCGCGATCGCGGTAGACGTCGGTGGTCTGGCCATCGCCGTCGGCGTCGAAGTCGCCGTCCTCGGCGCAGTCCGAGTCGATGCCGTCGTACCAGGTGTCGCTCGCGTCGGGGTTCACCTGGTCTGCGTCGGGCTGAGAGAAGCCGTTGAGCGCGTCGAAGTCGGCGCGGACCTCGTTCGGGTCGTCCCAGCAGTCCGTGCCACCGACCTGCCAGGAGTCGAAGCCGTCCAGGTCCTGATCGCCGTCGTTGTTGTCGCAGTTCTCGTCGACGCCGTTGTACCAGACCTCCTCGA
>CAZFLE010000123.1:0-22972 GCA_964519895.1 uncultured Enterobacterales bacterium
CCGGTGTAGATGACCTCCATGCCCGCGTCGCGAAGACCGCGGGCCACGACCTTGGCGCCGCGATCGTGGCCATCGAGGCCGGGCTTGGCCACCAGGACCCGGATGCGCCGGTCGACGGTGGGTGGGGTCGCGTCAGCCACTGAGGAAGCTCTTGGCGATGACCAGCCGCTGGATCTCGCTGGTGCCCTCGTACAGGGTCGTGATGCGTGCGTCCCGGTAGAGCCGCTCGACCTCGTACTCCTTGGAGTAGCCGTAGCCCCCGTGGATCTGCAGGGCCTTGTCGGCGCAGTAGTTGGCGGTCTCGGACGCGTAGAGCTTGGCCATCGAGCAGGCCCGGCTGCCGGTGTCGCCCCGGTCCTTCAGGGCAGCGGCCTTCCAGGTCAGCAGGCGAGCGGCCTCGATCCGGGTGCCCATGTCGGCGATCATCCACTGGATGGCCTGCTTGGTGGCGATGGGCTTGCCAAAGGCGATGCGCTCCTGGCTGTAGGCCACGGCCAGGTCGAAGGCCCGCTGGGCGATGCCGAGAGCCTGGGCGGCGATGCCGATCCGGCCGCCGTCGAGGGTGGCCATGGCCACTGTGAAGCCCTTGCGCTCGGCGTGGAGCAGGTTCTCCGCAGGCACCACCAGGTCCTCGAAGACCAGCTCGCTGGTGCCCGAGCAGGCGATGCCCATCTTCTCCTCGACCTTGCCCACGCCGAAGCCGTCCCAGTTGGACTCCAGGATGAAGGCGCAGACGGCCTTGTGGCGCTCGTCGGGGTTCAAGCTGGTGTAGGCCACGCACAGGTCGGCCTGGGGGCCATTCGTGATCCACATCTTGGTGCCGTTGAGCACGTAGCTGCCGTCGTCCCGCGGGGTGGCGCGGGTCTTCTGGGCGGCGGCGTCGGAGCCTGCGGAGGGCTCGGTCAGGGCGTAGCAGCCCAGGAGTTCCGCCGTGGCGAGCCGGGTCAGGTACTTCTGCTTCTGGGCGTCGGTGCCGAAGTTCAGGATCGGCCAGTTGACCAGGGAATTCTGGACGGACATGACCACGCCGACCCCGGCGTCGGCGTAGCAGATCTCCTCGAGAGCGACGACGTAGTCCAGGATGCCAAGGCCGGCGCCGTTGTACTGCTCGGGCACGAACATGCCCATGAAGCCCATCTCGCCCAGCTCGGCGACCAGGTCGGCGGGGAAGGCGTGGGTGCGATCCCGCTCGACGGCCCCGGGCAGGATGGCGCTCCGGGCGTAGTCCCGGGCCAGGTCTCGGATCTGCTGGGTCTCTTCGGGCAGCTGGAACATGGGCTGTCTCCTAGCGGTCGCCAAAGGTGGGCCGACGCTTCTCGAGGAAGGCGGCCATGCCTTCGGTCTGTTCGTCGTGGGTGAAGCAGGCCCCGAACAGCGCGGCTTCGTGGGCCAGTCCGGCGTCGATGCCCAGGCTGGCGGTCTCGTCCATCGCGCGCTTGGCCAGGGCCACCGCGTTCGGACCGTTGCGGCCGATCTTGTGGCACAGGGCCACCGCGGCGGCGACCGCGTCTTCTTCGACGCTCAGGGCCAGTCCCAGTGCCACGGCCTCGTCGGCGGTCACGCTGCGGCCGGTGTAGATGAGCTCCTTGGCGCGAGGCGTGCCCACCCGGTCCCGCAGGCGCTGGGTGCCGCCGAAGCCGGGGATGACGCCCAGCTTGACCTCGGGCTGGCCGAAGAGGGCCTTGGGGCCGGCCAGGATCAGGTCGCAGCACAGCGCGAGCTCGCAGCCGCCGCCCAGGGCGAAGCCGTTCACGGCCGCCACCGTCGGCATGGGCAGGTTCTCCCAGGCCCGGGACACGACCTGGCCCTGGGCTGCAAAGGCGTGGGCCTGTTCAGCGGTCAGGTCGGCCATCTGACCGATGTCGGCGCCAGCCACAAAAGCCTTGCCCTGGCCCGTGAGCACCACCCCGCGCAGGTCCCGCCGTCCCGACAGCGACGCCGCGACTTCGCCCAGCTCGGCCATGACCGCTGAGTTCAGGGCGTTGACCGGGGGTCGGTCCAGGGTGACGACGGCGACGCCGTCGGTGATCGCCAGGCTCAGGTGCTCTAGTGCCATCTCGCCGCTCACTTGGTGCTGTAGTCGTAGAAGCCACGGCCCGCCTTGCGCCCCAGCCAGCCGGCCTCGACGTACTTGCGCAGCAGCGGGCAGGCCCGGTACTTGGAGTCGCCACCCAGGCCGGTGTGGAGGACCTCCATGATCGCCAGACAGGTGTCCAGCCCGATGAAGTCCGCCAGGGTCAGGGGGCCCATGGGCACGTTGGTGCCGAGCTTCATGGCGGTGTCGATGTCTTCGACGGTGCCGATGCCCTCGTACAGGGCGTAGACGGCCTCGTTGATGTAGGGCATCAGCACCCGGTTCACGAGGAAGCCGGGCATGTCCCGCGCCTCGACGGTGGTCTTGCCCATCTTCTCGGCCGCGACCCGGACCGCGTCGAAGGTCGCGTCGCTGGTCGCCAGGCCCCGGATGAGCTCGACGAGCTTCATGACCGGGACGGGGTTCATGAAGTGCATCCCGACGACCTTGTCGGGCCGATCGGTGTGGGCCGCGATGGCGGTGATGCTGATGCTGGACGTGTTGGATGCGAGCAGCACATCCGACGGGGTCGCGGCGGCGAGCTGCTCGAAGATCCGGTACTTCAGATCGACGTTCTCGGTCGCGGCTTCGACCACCAGCTGGGCGCCCTCGTGAAGCGACAGCTCGGTGCCCATGCGAATGCGGCCCACGGCTGCGCTGGCGGCCTGTTCGGTGATGCGTTCCTTCTTGAGCATGCGTCCGAGGTTCTTCTGGATGGTGCCGAGGGCCCGCTCCAGTGCCGATGCGGAGACGTCGGTCAGGGAGACGTCGTACCCGGCCACCGCCGCCACGTGGGCGATGCCGTTGCCCATCTGCCCTGCGCCGACGACGCCGATGGATTCGATGAGCCCAGCCATGTCAATGCCCCTGCTGTGGGAGAATAGGCCGGCCGACCTAACCCTGTAGCCCCCCCCTCACCACATGGACCTCCCCCCTTGGCTGGCCGTTCCCGAGCGGGAGGTGACCGGCCACGGGTGGGTCGACGAGGCCCGCCGCAGGGTGCTCAGCTCCAAGACGCCGGTGACCGTGGTGGGCCCGGCGGGGTCCGGGCGCACCCTGGCGGCCGCAGCGGTCGCCGCCCGACACACCAGCCCGACCCTTGGCGCCCGCCTGACCGGGTGCCTGACCGCGGCAGACGTGGTGCGCGCGGTGGGCTTCGCCTTGGCCGTGCCCTTGCCCGGGGAGACGGCTCGGGTGGGTTCGGCCCTGGCCGCGCGCAGCGACGTGCTGGTGGTGCTCGACGACGCCGAGGCCGCCGAGGTGAGCGACGCGGTCCAGACGCTGTCCGCCCTGGCCCCTCGGGCGCGCTTCCTGGCCACGGCGGCCCACCCGCTGACCGAGGGGCTCTCCCTTCGGCCCCCCGCAGCGTGGGCGGCTCCCCCGCTGGAGCCGGGCGAACTGCAGGCACTGCCCGCGTCCGTCGAGTGGTTGGCCCACCTGCCCGCCGGCGTGCCGCTGGACCAGGTCGACGCCCTGCCTCCTCACGTCAGCGCCCGCCTGGGAGGCACCCTCGTCGCCCTCCAGCCTCGGGTGGCCGCCCTCATCCGCCAGCAGCGCAGGGTCTCCCCGGAGCTGGCAGCCCGCCGCTGCGCCCACCTGGGCAGCCGCTTCCTGCCGCTGGCGACGGGCGGCGAGGTCCGCGGCGCCCCCTGTGCCGCCGACGTCCTGCTGCTGTGCTTTCTGGCCCAGAACCTGGTGGACCCGCACGAGGCAGCCCTGCACGCCGCCGCCGCCGCGCGCACCCTGGCGCTGACCGGCCAACCCGAAGAGGGCCTGAGCACCCTCGCTGCCTTCCGGGGCCGCCTGCGGCGCCTGTCCCTGCGCGAGGAGGCGTTGTTGCTCTGGGCCGAGGGGGACGTGCTGTTCAGCACGGGCCTGGAGGGCGAGGCCCGGCTGTGCCACGGGCTGGCCCTGGAGCGCCTGGCCGACGTGCGGGACCCGGACCTGGGCGGCACCCTGAAGCGCAGGCTGGCCGATCGCCTGCTGCTGCGGGGCCACATGCGCGAAGCCGAAGCGTCCTACAAGGCCGCTCGGGTGCTGCACCGCAAGGCCGGCGACGCTGTCGCCGTAGCGGCCACCCTGAGGGGTGTGGCCGACGTGGCCGTCGCCGCCGGAGAGCACGTGGCTGCTGGCGCTCTGTACGAACAGGCCGCGGCCACCCTCGAGGGGCGCCCTCGGGCCAGGCTGGAGCTGGCGAACCTACGCCTGGGCCAGGCCGCCCTGGCCATCGGGCGCGGCGAGCTGGCAGAGGCCGAGCGCCTGCTGGACGAGGCCCGCCAGCTCGGCGAGGGCAGCCCCCTGCTCCAGGCCCTGGCCCAGCGGCGCCGCTCGGACCTCTTGCTGCGCCGGGGCCGTCACGCCGAAGCCCGCCAGCTGCTGGGCCAGACCGTGGACACGCTGTTCCGACTGGGCGAGCGGGCCTCGGCCGCGGCGACCATCCGGGTCCAGGGAGACGTCGAGGCGGCTGCTGGGGACCTTGCGGCGGCGGTCGGTCGCTACCAGGTGGCCCTGGCGGAGTCCGCCCGGGTCGGCGATCTGGCGACGGCTGGCCGGGTGCTGGAGCACCTGCTGGCGCTGGAGCGCACCGGCACCGACGTGGCAAGGGTCGGCACCCTGCAGACCCTGCTGGCCGACGTGCACGCCCTGCACGCCACAGGTGACGACACCACCAACTCCCAGTCATCTTGACCCCGTGCTGATCGCCCTGCTGCCGCCCCTGTTCGCCGCCACGCCGCCCCCGGTGGTCGGCGGCAGCCCGGTCCCGGACGGCCGCTGGGTCGAGACCGCCGCGGTGTTCGCGGCCGGCGACGTGTCCTGCACCGGCGTCCTGGTGTCGCCCCGCTGGGTGCTGACCGCCGGGCACTGCACCAGCAGCACCGTGGACAGCGTCTACCTGGGCGGCAACGACCTGGGGGACCTGTCCGACGGTGAGCTGATCGAAGTGGTCCGGGCCATCCCCTACACCGAGTACTGGGACAGCTACGACGTGGGCCTGCTCGAGCTGGCCCGTGACGCCGAGACACGCCCGCCCGAAGTCGCTCTGGGCTGCGCACTGGACGAGCTCGACGACCAGGCCACTGGCCAGATCGTCGGCTACGGCGCCATCGACGAGTACGGCACCCGCTACACCGACCAGTTGATGGAGGCCCTGGTCCCGATCACCGACGCGGACTGCGACGGCCTGACCCAGGGCTGCGAGGAGAGCGTGAGCCCGGGCGGCGAGCTGGTGGCCGGCGGCAACGGCGTCGACACCTGCTATGGCGACTCCGGCGGACCCCTGTTCCTGTGGACCCCCTACGGGGTGCCGGCGCTCCTCGGCATCACCAGCCGGGGCGCCAGCGGCGACGGGCCACCCTGTGCGACGGGGGGCATCTACGTCCGGGTCGATGCGGTGGCGGACTGGATCGAGAACATGACCCAGCAGGCGCTCAGCCGGCCCACCTGTGAGCCTGTGGAGAACCACGCCCCGGCCCCCCACGCAGAGACACTGATCGTCAGCGCGGGCGCGTCGGGGGCCGTGCAGATCTCGCCCGGCGACCCGGACCCCTACGACGACCACACCTACACGCTGATCCAAGGCGCCCTGGTGGGCAGCGCCGTGCTGAACAGCACGGGCCTGGTGACCTACACGGCGCCGGCCGACGCCCACGGACTGGACAGCGTCGAGGTCCGGGTCGACGACGGCGAGCTGGCCGCGAGCCTGGTCGTCGACGTGAACATCGTCGGCGACACCCAGGACACCGGCGCTCCGACCGAAACTGGCAGCGGCGACGACGAGCCCGGGGGCTGCGGCTGCGCGGCCCAGGCAACGGCCGGTGCCTGGGCCTGGCTGGCGCTGGTGGCGCTCGCTACTCGATCAAGGCGTCGAGGGCACCGGTGGCCAGGTCGACCTTGAGCAAGGTGTCGCTGTTGATGATCGGCCAGGCGACCTGTTGGTCGAGCAGCTGGGCCTCCCAGCCGGTCTCGGCGTCGGGGTCCGGCAGCTCATAGGCCACAGGCCGGCCCGGCAGCTCCAGGGCGATGTCGCGCACCCCGTCGCCGGTCACGTCGCCGTCGGCGACCACCAGGCCCTCGACGGTCTCGAAGTCGAACTGGTCGCCATCGGAGCTGGCCAGCGTGCCGGAGCGAATCAGGAAGGACACCGCGCCGGTGTCCGAGACGTAGCGCTCGTCTTCGTAGGCGACGGCTTCCTGGGGGCCGGAGAGCGCACCCTCGACCAGCCAGTGCCCCGCCGACTCCACATAGGTCACCAGCCACTGCTCGCTGCGCACCACGCCGCCGCAAGGGTTCACCTGGATCGGTCGTCCGGTGGCGCCGCTGTCGTCCATGAACGCGTTCGACGTGGCCCCTGCGTCCTTGCTCAGGCTGCCGGTGGCCAGGCTGTAGGGGCCGGTCGCGTCGCGGGCCAGGCAACCCGTGGCGCCCTCGGCGACCCACAGGTCCCCGGCAAAGGTCGCCACCCCGACGACCCGGTCCTCGGTCACGCCGCCCCAGGCCGTGGTGTGGGGCAGCAGCAGAGGCCCCACCGACGGCGTCATGCCCACGATGGGCGAGTCCAGCTGCACGCCGTCGACGCCTGGGGTGACCGCGTTGACGTCGAGCCACTCCAGAGCGTTCAGGTCGTAGACGTCGAGCCGATTCAAGGCGCTCAGCCCGACGAAGAGGTGCTCGTAAGTGCCGTCTCCCTGCCAGGCCAGATCGGCCACGGGGCCCGGGGTGGCCAGCTCGTCGACCGTCCAGGCGGTCGGATCGATGCCCGCCAGCGCCAGGTCGTAGATCACGTCCGCTCGGGTGTCCGTGACGAAGAGCCGGGACTCGGACGCGTCGGTGGCCATGCGGTAGGGCACCGCGCCGGCGGGCAGTGCCACGGCGCCCACCCGGGTGCGCGTGTCCAGGTCGAAGACTTCGAGGGCCCCGAGCTCGGTGGTCAGGTCGTAGACCGACGCCAGCAGCAGGCCGGCACCGTGCAGGTGGTGCAGAGCCTGGATGGTGCCCCCCAGGTCGTGCTCGAACACGCCGCCGTCGACCGAGAAGGCCAGCTCGTCGCCGTCGGTGGCAGTCCCGAAGACCGTGAACGCGACGGCGCCGTCGTCGGTGCTGTAGGGCAGCAGGGGCACTGCCGGTTCGGCCTGGGGACCGGAGCGGGAGCCCTCGACCTGCCACTCCCCGTCGACCAGGACCAGGGTCCAGGTCTCGCTGGCCGCGCTGGGCTGGAGGTGCACCCCGTCCAGGCTGGCGCTGTCGCCGGAGCCATCGGTGTCGGTGAAGGCCTGGGCCACGAACACCGGCTGCACGCCCTGGGGCTCGCCGCCCGCGTTGACCCCGGTGATGTAGGGGGCCTCGACCAGCGTGGCCGTGAAGGCGTCGGCCACGAACAGGTCGACGGTGTCGTCGCCGGCGATGACCGCCAGGTCGCCGAGCTGCCGCCGTGCGCCCAGGCCGATGCCCTCGGCCGGCAGGAAGGGGCTGGCGCTGTGGTCGGAGAGCAGCCAGCCCAGCTCCGCGTCGAAGGCGTGCACGCGCCCGCTGCGGCTGCTCGACACGAAGCCCACGACCTTGGCATAGGGTCCTCCGTCCCGCGGATCGAGCACGGCGACCCCCGAGGGACCGTCGAAGTGCTCGGGGTCCAGAGTGACGGGCTCGTCGTCCTGGCAGGCGAGCAGGGTGGTGAGCAGGAGCATCATCGGTTCACGATCCGGGCCAGGACGTCCAGGTAGGTCGCGCTGTCCGGGTCCACGTCGATCAGCGCAATGCTGGACTCCGAGGTCCCGTTCTTGGTGTCGCCGACGAACAGGGAGACGGCGAGCACGGAGCCGTCCGGGGACAGGGCCACCGCGTGGGGGTTCTCGCCCAGGTTCCGCACCTCGTCGACCAGCATGCCGTCCAGGCCGAGCCCCAGGTCGTAGACCCCGACGCTGTTGGCGTTGAAGTTGGTCACGAAGAGGCGGTCATCGCGGACCAGCAGCCCGGAGGGGCCCACGGACGCGAGGGTGTCGGCGCCGGCGTCCTGTTCGACCCCGCGGGGCGTGGCCAGGTACCCGACCACGGCCTCGGGCATGTAGTCGGCCCGGTCGTCGTCGATGACGGCGTCCAGGTCGAAGATCATCACCGACTCGGGGGAGTCGTTGAGGGCGTAGAGTCGATTGCCCGCGACCTCGAGGCTGCGGAAGCCCCGGGCGCCGGCGTTGGTGCGGGCGTCCAGCACGGCCTCGACGGCCAGGTAGTTGTCCTGGAACCAGGGCTCGCTGTCGTCGCGCACGTCGATCACGACCACATAGGAATTGCCGATGCTGGACAGCATCGCAAAGCCCCGCTCCTGGTCCAGCACCAGATCCGACATGCCGATGCCGCTGACGGCGAAGCCGTCGAACACCCGCTCGAGCGGGATGGTGTTGCGGCTGCCGTTGTCGCCCGCCCGGGTGGAGAACGCGACCTGGTCACCGGTGGTGGGGTCCGAGGGCTCCCGGTGGAAGGTGTCCGGCTGGGCGCCACGAGCCAGGCCCGTGCGCAGGACCGGAGAGTCCTGGCCGCTGTAGAGCATGGTGTAGGCACCGCCGTCCTGGACCACGACCGGGCGGCTGGCGCCGGCCACGTCGAAGGCGCCAGCGACCCCCTCGAGCACGATCATCGTCTTGCCCTGGAGCGGGTCGTCGAAGCGGGTCCAGCCGCTCTCCCCAGCGGCACGCTCGGCGTAGCCGATGCGCCAGACCGTGCCGTCGTTGCCCGCGTACCAGAGCTGCTCCAGTCCGGTCGTGGCGTCGCGGAGCACCCACGGGTCCCGCACTTCGTTGTCGTCGAATTCGCCCGGGGCGCCCTCGTCGAAGACCCAGGGGTCCTGGTCGCCCTCGAGCCGGGACCAGGTCCGGCCCTCGTCGGTCGAGGTCGCCGCACCCACGCGGGTCCGGGCGCCGTCTGAGCCGGTGTAGTAGACGGTCAGGGTGTTGCCGTCCTGGATCACCGAGCCCGGGATCAGCTCGACGGAGTCCCAGTCGTCCCCCACGTCGAGCACGCTGCTGTGGTCGCTGGTCCAGGTCTCGCCGTCGGTCGACGTGGCGAGTCCCAGGCGCACGAGAGTGCCGTTGGCGCCGGCGTAGAGCATGGCCCAGCCAGAGGCGGTCTCGAACACCACCGGCGACGACACCCCAGCGCTGTCGAAGCGCCCGCTGGCGCCCTCGAGCAGGAGGGTCTCGTCGAGCACCGGCGAGCCGTCGTTCCAGCTGGCGGACCCGATGCGGGCCTGGCCGTCGTCGCCTGTCAACGTGACGAACACCCGGTCCAGGTCCGGGACCCAGCTGCCGGCTTCGACCCCGTTGGCCGACGCATCGAAGCCGTCGACCGGACCCAGGAGCCAGCCGCTGCTGAGCCGCGCAGCCCAGCCGAAGGCTGACGAGATGAGGCCTTCGCTGCCCTGGAAGCTGACCTCGGCCGCCCCGGTCTGGTCGCCGTGCACCGACCAGGTCTCGGACGCCGTGGCCTGGAGCCCGACGCCGACCGGCTCGTCGATCAGGGACGCGCCGTTGTCGATGGGGGTGACCAGGCCCTGGTCCTGCCAGGTGATGCCGTCCCGGGACAGGGCCAGGCCGAGCCAGGGCGTGCCGTCGCTGTGCACGCGGGAGGTCCACATGCGGAACCAGCCCCCGGCATAGGCCACCACGGGCGCGGCGGCGTGCTCGCCCTCGACAGCGCGGAAGACCGGCTGGCTGTCCGGAACCCAGGTGCTCAGATCGTCGCTGGTGGCGTGGCCGACGCTCCACACAGTGCCGTCCCAGGCGCCGTACCACATGCGCCAGGTGCGGGCCTGGGCGTCGAACAGCAGCGTTGGATCGGCCACGCGCAGGCTGTCGTGAGTCCCGGTCCCCGGTGCGATGACCATGTCCGAGACCCGATCGTAGTCGTCGCCGTCCCGGCTGGTGGCCAGGCCGATGCCCCCCACTCCGGCGGGGCCGTAGGCGTCGACGCCGTCGTAGAACAGGTACTCCAGGTCCTCGTGGACCACCGCGGTGGGACCGCCCAGCTGGGCATCCCAGCTGCCCGAGCGGCCGGTCAGGAGCGGCGTGACGTCGTACTCCCACTCGGTGAGGGAGCCGATGTTCACCGCACTGTAGAGGCTGCCGTCGCCGGCGTCGCCGAACAGCATGCGCGTCGAGAAGAGGCTGGTTGTGTACTGAGGGTCGAAGAGCTCGGTGAGGGTGCCTTCGGTGTCGTCTGCGTGGAATTCGGCCCCCACGGCCGACGCCTCCCAGGCCTCTTGCCCGTGGGACGTGAGCCGGGTGATGCCGTCGGCCCCCGGCACCCAGATGCGGAAGGTGCCCAGGCTGTAGGTCAGCGTCCAGTCGTCGCTGGGCACGTTCGTGGCCGTGTCGATGCCGAGCTCGGCGACCTCGATGTGGGAGCCGGATCGGTCGCCGTCGAAGACCCGCACGCCCGAGACCTCGGCCCGGGGCACGGCGTCGATCACCTGGACCGGATCCGCGACCAGGTCGACCACGGTGATGGACTCGTCGCTGGCGTTGCCGACCAGCACCAGCTGGGTGTCGGGCACGTACAGGACGGGGGTCGGGTCTTCCTTGACCTTGAGGTGGCTGTCGCCGTCTGCGGCCACGCTGGCCAGAGCGGGCACACTGGGAGAGGCCACGTCGACGAACCACACGTCGTCGTCGTCTTCGCGCAGGCGACCGTCCTCGGAGAAGCGGGTGGGCACGACCACCAGGCCCAGGTCCGAGGCCAGCGCCATGGACGACGCGAAGTTGGGGATCTCCACCCCGGCACCGCCGGCCTGGGCCACCGACACATTGCCGCCGTCCAGGGGCACGCCGCTCAGCGGGATGGTCGCGACCGACGAGCTGGCGAAGTCCAGGAAGGGGTTGGAGTTGGTGACCAGCAGGGTCGGCCCGCCGGGGCCGTCGACCCAGGCCAGATCGATCGGCCCGGACAGGCAGCTGCCGATCCCGATGGCGCCGAAGTCGTAGGCGCCGTCCGGGTAGTCCGCGCACTCGCCCACATAGGGCTGAGGCGCATCGGTGATGCAGGCGGTCAGGAGCAGCAGGAGGGGCACGGCGGCCTTGGGCACAGGAGGGCCGTGTCCCTATCACCTGGGCGGGGTCAGGTCATCCAGGCTGAGCCGACCTTGGCGTGGGATCAGAGCAGGCCCAGCGCCGCGTGGGCCGCCGCCAATCGCGCCACCGGCACCCGGTAGGGGCTGCAGCTGACGTAGTCCAGCCCCACCCGGTGGAAGAAGCCCACGCCCACCGGATCGCCGCCGTGCTCGCCGCAGACCCCGACCTTGAGGCCCGGCTTGGCGCTGCGGCCCTTGGTGGTGCCGAGCTCGACCAGCTGGCCGACCCCGGCGATGTCAAAGGTCGCCAGCGGGCTGGCGTTCATGAGGCCATCGGTCATGTAGGCGTTGAAGAACTTGCCCATGTCGTCCCGGCTGAAGCCATAGGTCATCTGGGTCAGGTCGTTGGTGCCGAAGCTGAAGAAGTCGGCGTGCTCGGCGACCTGGTCGGCGAGCAGGGCGGCACGGGGCAGCTCGATCATGGTGCCGATGCGGTAGTCGACCCGTCCCCCACCCTCTTCGAGCACGGCCTCTGCGGTCTCCTCGACCTCGGCCCGCAGCCGCTCGAGCTCGCCGGGCAGCGCGACCAGCGGGATCATGATCTCCGGCTGCACGCTCACACCCTGGGCCTCGGCCTGGACCGCAGCCTCGATGATGGCCCGAACCTGGGTGGTGTAGATCTCTGGGCTGGTGATGCCCAGCCGACAGCCCCGGTGGCCCATCATCGGGTTGGACTCGTGGAGCTGGCTGAGCCGCTCCTTGAGCAGCTGGGGCCGCACACCCAGGTCGTCGGCCACGGCGGCGATGTCCTCGGTCGACGCCGGCAGGAACTCGTGCAGGGGCGGGTCCAGCAAGCGGATGGTGACCGGCAGCCCGTCCATGGCCAGGAACAGCTCGACAAAGGCCTCCCGCTGCATGGGCAGGACCCGGGCCAGGGCCCGGACCCGGGCCTTGCTGTCGGCGGCCAGGATGAGCTGGCGCATGGCCCGGAGCGCGTCCGGGTGGAAGAACATGTGCTCGGTGCGGCAGAGCCCGATGCCCACCGCGCCGAGCTCCCGGGCCCGGGTGGCGTCCTTGCCATTGTCGGCGTTGGCGCGAACCTGGAGCCGGGCCCGGGCGTCGGCCCACTCCAGGAGCTTGCCCATTGCGCCGGAGTCGGTGGCCGGCGGCAGGGTGGCGACCTTGCCCTCCATGATCTCGCCGCTGGCGCCGTCGATGGTGATCCAGTCGCCGTTTCGCACCACGCTGTCGCCGGCGTAGAACACGTTGCGGCCGTAGTCCACCAACAGGTCGGTCGCGCCCACCACACAGGGCTTGCCCATGCCGCGAGCCACCACCGCCGCGTGGCTGGTCTGGCCACCGCGGCTGGTCAGGATGCCGTCGGCGACGGTCATGCCCTGGATGTCCTCGGGCGAGGTCTCCTGGCGCACCAGGATCACCTTCTCGCCCCGATCGTGCAGGTCCTGGGCCTCCTCGGGGTGGAACACCACCACCCCGCTGGCTGCCCCGGGCGACGCCGGCAGCCCCTTGCCGATGATGCGCCGCTTGGCCCCCGGGTCGAGCACCGGCCGCAGCACGGCCTCCAGCGACTCCGCCGGAATGCGGCGCAGGGCGGTCTCCTGGTCGATCAGGCCCTCGGTGGCCATGTCCACCGCGATGCGCACCGCGGCCGCCGGCGTGCGCTTCCCAGTCCGGGTCTGCAGCAGGTAGAGCTGGCCGTCCTCGATCGTGAACTCGATGTCCTGCATGTCCTGGTAGTGGCGCTCCAGCCGCGCCCGGACCTGGGAGAGCTGTGCGTAGACCCCCGGCATGACCTGTTCCAGAGTCTCTTGGGCGTCCGGGTCCTTCTCGGAGTTCAGGGCGTGGGGGGTGTGGGTGCCGGCGACCACGTCCTCGCCCTGGGCGTCGGGCAACCACTCGCCGTAGAAGAGCGGCTCGCCGTTGGCCGGGTCCCGCGTGAAGGCCACACCCGTGGCCGAGCCGGCCCCCATGTTGCCGAACACCATCGCCTGGACATTGACCCCGGTGCCGCTGTCCTCGGGGATGCCGTTGCTCTTACGGTAGTACCGGGCGCGCTTGGTGTTGAAGCTGCGAAAGACCGCGTCGATGGCCGCCGTGAGCTGCTCCCAGGGATCTGCGGGGAAGTGACCGTGGCGGGCCTCGATGACCCCCTTCCAAAGGCCGCAGAGCTGCTGGAGCTCTTCCAGGTCCAGGTCCTCCGGCTCCCGGTCGCCAAAGGCCTGCTTGCGGGCTCGACGAAAGTGGGTGGCGTGGATCTCCAGCACCACGTCGCCGAACATGAACAGGAAGCGGCGGTAGCTGTCCCAGGCGAAGCGCGCATTGCCGGACTTGCGGCCCAGGCCGGCGACCGTGTCGTCGTTCAGGCCCAGGTTCAGCACCGTGTCCATCATGCCGGGCATCGACACCGGAGCACCGGAGCGCACCGAGACCAGCAGCGGCTCGGCCGGGTCCCCGAAGCGCTTGCCGGTCTGGGACTCCACCCCGGCGACCCCCGCACGGACCTGGTCGGCCATGCCGTCTGGCCAGGCGCCTTGGTGGGCAAAGGTGTGGTTGCAGGCGACGGTGGTGATGGTGAAGCCGGGGGGCACCGGCAGGCCCAGCCGGGTCATCTCGGCCAGGTTGGCGCCCTTGCCGCCCAGGAGCGGCTTGTCGGCGGCGGACCCGTCGGCCTCGCCGTTCCCGAATCGGTAGACCCAGGGTTCGGATGCGGTCACGTGGGCTCCAGGTGTCAGTCCGTGCTGATGCGGCGGAAGTCCGCGACGGCCAGGAAGAGGTTGGCGACGCGGCGGACCAGCCCCAAACGGGCGGCCCGGAGCGCCGGGTCGTCTGCGTTGACCATCACGGCGTCGAAGAAGGCGTCGATGGCCGGCTTGAGGCCCACGGCCTGGGCCAGCGCGGCGTCGAAGTCGAGGGTCAGGACCGCGGTATCGACCGCGGCTGCGGCCCCATCGGCGGCGTCGGCCAGGGCGTGTTCCGCGGTCTCCACCAAGACCGCCCGGTCGAAGGTGTCGTTGCTGTGGTCCTTGGAGATGTTCAGGACCCGCTTGAAGGCGAACATCAGCTCGGCGAAGTCGTCGGTGCCGGCCTGGCGGCTCAGGGCCTGGACCGCGGCCCGGATGCGCTGGGGGTGGTCCCCGCCGACGGCCAGCACCGCGTCGACCACGTCGGTCCGGTGGCCCTGGCCCTGGAGCAGCGCGCGCAGGCGCCCCAGGGTGAAGCCCACGAGCTGATCGGCGACCTCGGACTTGTCCCGAGGGATGTCATAGGGCGCCAGCACCTGGTCGAAGAGGGTGCCCAGGCTGGCGTCGGTCGGGGCCGCCAGCAGCAGGCTGAGCACGCCGATGGCCGCCCGGCGCAGGGCCTGGGGGTCGTTGGAGCCCTTGGGCACCAGGCCGATGCCGAAGCAGCCGGCCAGGCTGTCGAGCCGGTCGGCCAGGGCCACCGCAGCGCCGGTGCCCGTGGCGGGCAGCGCGTCGGCGGCGTGGCGAGGCAGGTAGTGGTCCTCGATGGCCTGGGCCACCACCGGGTCCTGGCCCTCGGCCGTGGCGTACAGGCGGCCCATGTGGCCCTGGAGCTTGGGGAACTCCTGGACCATCTGGCTGCACAGGTCGGCCTTGCACTGGCCCCCGGCCTGCTCGGCCAACGCCGGGTCACCACCGACGACTGGAGCGAGCGCCCGCGCCAGGACAGCCACGCGGGTCTGCTTGGCGGCCATGGTGCCCAGCTTGCGCACCCACCGCATCTTCTCGAGCTTGGCCCCGTGCTCCGCGAGCGTGCGCTTGCGGTCCTCGCTCAAGAAGAAGCGGGCGTCGAGGAAGCGGGCGGCCAGCACCCGGCGGTTGCCCTCGGCGATCACCGCCGGGTCTCCGTCGGGGTTGTTGGACACGATGAGCACCACGTTGCTCAGGGTGTCGCCTTGCCAGGTCGGGAACGTGCGCTGGTGCACCCGCATGGACTCTTCGAGCAGCTTGTCGGGCAGGTCCAGCAGGTCCGGGTCGAAGCGACCTGCCAGCACCATCGGCCACTCGACCAGATCGACGACCTCTTCCACCAGGGCGTCGTCCAGGCGCAGGCTCACGCCCTCGGCTGCCGCCACTCGGGCCAGCCCGTCCAGCACCACCTGCCGGCGCTCGTCGCGGTTCGCCAGGACCTTGCGCTCCCGCAGGGCCGCTACGTAGGCGTCGCCGGTCGCGACCGGTGCCGGCGCCAGCGGGCTGCGGCGGTGGCCCACCACGGCATTGGAGCTGGTCAGCTCGGCGGCCACCACCGGGATGGTCTCTCCGTGCAGGACCACGATGAGCTGGTGCAGTGGCCGGGCGAAGCGGATGTCGCTTGTGCCCCAGCGCATGGACTTCTTGGACGGCAGGCCCCGCAGGACCTTGTCCAGCCCCGCGGCCAGTAGCTCCGCAGTGCGCTCGCCGCCGGTCTTGACCGTGGCGCCGACCACCTGGCCCCGAGGGCCGTCGACGATCTCCAGGTCGTCCGGGGTCAAGCCCTTGCCCCGGGCAAAACCCAGGGCGGCCTTGGTCCAGGCGCCGTCTCGCTGGGCGGCAGCCAAGGGAGGCCCGGTCACGAGCTTCTCGACCACCGGACGGCCGGCCGCCACGCCGGCGACACTGACCGCGAGCCGACGGGGCGTGGCGTAGAGGCGGACCGGGCCGGTCTCGACGCCCTTGAGCAGGCCCAGCACGCCGTCGCGCAGGCCGTTCAGCGCCGGCCGGATGTACGACGCTGGCAGCTCTTCGCAGCGGACCTCGATCAGGAGCTCACCCGACATCGGCGGTCTCCGTGCCGTCGCCGAGCCAGGCGGCTGCGCAGGCGCAGGCCAGCTCGCGAATGCGGCGGATGTATTGCTGGCGTTCGGCGACCGAGATGGCCCCGCGCCCGTCCAGCAGGTTGAAGTAGTGGCTGGCCTTGCAGCACTGGTCATAGGCCGGCAGGGCCAGGCCCAGGTCCACGAGCCTGCGGCACTCGTCGAAGGCGGTCTGGAACAACGGGAAGAGCACGTCCGGGTCGGCGGCCTCGAAGTTGTACCGGGACTGCTCGACCTCGTTGCGGTGGAAGACGTCGCGGTAGCGGATGCCTTCGACCCAGGTCAGGTCGTAGACGCTGTCGACGCCCTGGAGGTACATCGCCAGCCGCTCCAGGCCATAGGTCAGCTCGACGGGGATCGGATCCAGGTCGAACCCGCCCACCTGTTGAAAGTACGTGTACTGGGTGACCTCCATGCCATCGAGCCAGACCTCCCAGCCCAGCCCCCAGGCGCCCAGGGTGGGGCTCTCCCAGTCGTCCTCGACGAAGCGCACGTCGTGCTTGGAGAGGTCGATGCCGATCGCCTCCAGGGAACCCAGGTACAGATCCTGGATGTCCGCCGGGCTGGGCTTCATCAGCACTTGGAGCTGGTAGTAGTGGCCGAGCCGGTTCGGGTTGTCCCCGTAGCGGGCATCGCTGGGCCGCCGGCAGGGCTGCACATAGACGGCCCGCCAAGGCTCGGGTCCCAGGGACCGCAAGAAGGTCGCCGGGTGAAAGGTGCCAGCCCCGACCTCGACGTCGAGGGGCTGGAGCACGGCGCAGCCCAGGTCCCCCCAGTACTTCTGGAGGGCGAAGATCAGCTCCTGGAACGTCATGGATCGGCTCGCCGACTTGGCTGGAGGGGCCGTCCGAGGTATCCCCCATGTGCGCCCGTCGCAACGGATGTGAGGCTTGTCACAGTCCCGACAAAAGCGGCCCCTGGTGGCCGCGCTGCTGCAGCTCCTCTGCCTGACCGGCGGGCTCGGCTACCTGTACCTGGGCCTCTGGAGGCGCGGGCTCAAGCTCCTGGTGCTGGTGGTGCTCCTCCAGGCCGCCGTCGCCGGGGGATCCGCCGCTGGGGTCTACGCCGTGGGCATGGCCCTGGGCCCGGTGATCTTCACCCTCCAGGCACTCAGCGCCTACGACGCGTGGCGGCTGGCCAAGGGCCTGGACCCGATTCCGGTCCTGGGCTGGCTCTGAGCCGGGCGGATCACCGCGGGGGTCCCCCACAGCGGATCGCATCGGCGTACCAGCGGGCGCTGTCCTTGGGCACGCGCTCCTGGGTCTCGAAGTCCACCCAGATCAGCCCGAAGCGCTTGGCGTAGCCCCACGCCCACTCGAAATTGTCGAGCAGGGACCAGGCGAAGTACCCCACCAGGGGGACACCCTGCTCGATCGCGGCGTGACAAGCCACCAGGTGCTGCTGGAAGTAGGCGATCCGCCGCTCGTCGCGGATCCGGCCGGTGTCGTCGGGGCCGGTCGCATAGGCACAGCCGTTCTCGGTGATGACCAGGGGCTGGTCGCCATAGTCGTCCCGCAGCCGCACCAGCAAGTCCGTGAGCGCCGGGGCCCAGACCTCCCAGCCCATGTCGGTGCAGCGCTCCGGCGGCGGCTCGGGCACGGTGCGCGGCAGGTTCTCTGCTTCGGGGATGCGGTCGCTGCGCAGGATGGCCCGGCTGTAGAAGTTGACGCCCAGGAAATCGGTGGGCGCAGCGATGGCGGCCAGGTCCCCGTCCCGGACCCAGGGCAGCGGCCCGTCTGGCAGGTGGCCCGCGTCCCGGTAGGCCGCGACCATGTCCGAGGGGTAGCCCCGCCCGGCGAGCGGATCGAGGTACCAGCGGTTGAAGTAGCCGTCGAACCAGCGGGCGGCGTCGGCGTCGGCGTCACTGGGGGACGCAGGCACCGCCGGGTACAGGTTGAGGGTGATGCCCACCCGAGCCCCTGGGACCGCGTCGCGGATGACCGGCACCGCCAGGCCGTGGGTCAGCAGCACGTGGTGGCTCGCGGCGAGCGCCTGGGGGAAGCTCCGGTGCCCGGGGGCGTGCTCGCCGATGGCGTGGCCCAGGTGACAGACGACCCAGGGCTCGTTGTGGGTGATGAAGTGCTGGACCCGGTCCCCGAGCCGTCGGGCAACCGCTTCGACGTAGCGCAGCCAGGGCGCCACGATGTCCCGCCCTGGCCAGCCGCCCGCGTCCTGGAGCGGCTGGGGAAGGTCCCAGTGGTACAGCGTGGCCCAAGGGGTGATGCCGGTCTCGAGCAGCGCGTCGACCACCCTGTCGTAGAAGTCCAGGCCCGCGGCGTTGGGCTCCTTTCCCAGCCCCGTCGGGAAGATCCTGGGCCAGGCGATCGAGAAGCGGTAGGCCCCGAGCCCCAGCTGGGCCATCAAGGCGACGTCATCGGAGAACCGGCGGTAGTGGTCGCAGGCCACGTCGCCGTTCTCCCCCCGCACAACCTTGCCCGGGGTCCGACAGAAGGTGTCCCAGATCGACGGCCCGCGCCCGTCGACGTCGTGGGCGCCCTCGATCTGGTAGCTCGACGTGGCGGCCCCCCAGGTGAAGTCGGTGGGAAAGACCAGGCGGCTCATGGCGGCGGCTCCTCGACCTGCCGCGACCAGCCCTCGGCGGCCGCCGCGACGAGCTCGCAGGTGTAGGGGTGGCTGGGGCGCTCGACCACGTCCTGGGCGAGGCCCTGCTCCACCACCTGACCGTGCTGCATCACGAGGATCCGGTCGGCCAGGGCGCGCGCACTCACCAGGTCGTGGGTGATGAAGAGCAGGGCCAGCCCCCGCTCGTCCCGGAGCCGGGCCAGCAGGTTCAGGATGCCCAGGCGCAGGGTCAGGTCGAGCATCGAAGTGGGCTCGTCGGCGATGAGCACATCGGGCTCGCAGGCCAGCGCCCGGGCGATGGCGACTCGCTGGCGCTGACCCCCGCTGCACGCGTGGGGGTGCCGGTCCAGGAAGTCCTCGGCCGGGGTCAAGCCGACGACCTCCAGCAGCGCCGCGGCCCGGTCGCGGACCTGGTCCCGGGTGCAGATCCCGTGGCGCAGCAGCGGCCGCCCGACCGCGTGCAAGAGGGTGTGGACCGGGTTGAGCGACGCGTAGGGGTCCTGGAACACCACCTGGACCCGGCGCCGGTCCCCCAGGGTGGGTCGCCGGACCAGCAGGTCCTGCCCGTCCAGGCGCACCTGGCCGGCGTCGGCGGGCAGCAGGCGGGCGATGAGCTTGGCCACCGTGCTCTTGCCACTGCCCGAGCCGCCCACCAGCGCGACCGCCTCGCCCCGGTGGAGCTGCAGGCCAACCCCCGCGGCCGCGTCGACCCGGGTTCCGTCGGGCCGGCGGAAGGCCTTGCTCAGCCCGCTCACCGACAGGACCGGCGGGCGGGTGCGGTCCAGCCTCCGGGGCGCCGGCGCCAGGTCCTGGGACCCGAGCAGGGTCTGGGTGTAGGGGTGCTGCCCGCCGTGGGCCAGCGCGGCCTGGTCGGCGACCTCGACCAGCTCGCCGTCGCGCATCACGGCCACCCGGTCCACCACCTCGCGCAGCAGGGGCAGGTCGTGGGTGATGAAGAGCACCGCGAACCCGAGCTCCCGCTGGAGCGCCAGGACGCGGCGCAGGATCTGTCGCTCCACCAGCACGTCCAGGGCTGTGGTGGGCTCGTCGAACACGATGAGCTTCGGGGTCAGGGCCAGGGCTGCCGCGAGCACAACCCGCTGGCGCATGCCGCCGGACAGCTCGTGAGGCCAGGCATCGAGCAGGCCGGGGTCCAGGTCGACGAGTGCCAGCAGCTCGGCGCACCGGGCTCGGCGGGCCCCCGGGTCCCGGGCCAAGGTCTCGTCGTGGGCCGCCAGGGTGTCGCCGAGCTGGTCCCCCACCCTGCGCACCGGGCTCAGGCTGTCCAGGGCGGACTGGAGCACGACGCTCGCCTGTCGCCAGCGGAAGGCCCGGAGCGCAACGGGCCCCGCGGTGACCAGGTCCTGGCCGTCGAAGAGCACCTGGCCGCCGGTGATCACACCGGGCGGCCCCAGGCTGCGCAGCACCGCCTGGACCACCGTGGACTTGCCGCTGCCGGACTCCCCCACCAGCCCGACCAGCTCGCCTGCGTCGACGTCCAGAGACACGCCTCGCACGGCCTCTACCAGCCCGTCCGGCGTGACGAAGCCGACCCGCAGGTCCCGGACCGAGAGCAGGACCTCACCCATCGGTGGGCCTCAGGTGCGGGGCCACCGGCGTGCGATCCCGGGTGGCCAGCGAGGAACCCAGCAGGGCCTGCCACAGCCGCTCGCTGCGCAGGCGCGGGTTCGTCTGCTCGTCGACGCCGTAGTTCACCAGGGTCAGGCCGAAGCCCACCAGGGCGACCCCGAGCCCGGTCGGCACGAAGGTCCACCAGGATCCGGTGAGCAGGGCGGCGTCGTTGGTCGCCCAGTACAGGTTCGTGCCCCACGTCACCGCGCCCACGTCGCCCAGGCCCAGGAATTCCAGGCCCACCTGGGCGCCGATGGCGTGCACGGTCGCGCCGATGAAGCTGGCGGTCAACAGGGAGAGCAGGTTCGGCAGGATCTCCACCGCCACGATGCGCACCGGCGACTCCCCGGCCACGATCGCCGCGTGCACGAAGTCCCGGTCCCGCAGGGACAGCGTCGCCGCGCGGATCACCCGGGCGTTCCAGGCCCAGCCCGTCAGTACCAGCACCCCCCAGATGCTGGCCGGGCCCGGCGGCAGCCAGGCGGCGAGCACGACCATCAGCGGCAGGCCCGGCAGCACCAAGGTGACGTTGATCGCCAGGCTGGCCGCGTCGTCGAAGGGCCCTCCGAGGAACCCGGCCAGCCCGCCCACCAGAGCGCCGACGACCACCACCGTGAGCCCCACAGCCCCCGCCACGATCAGGGTCGGCCGGGCGCCGCAGACCGTCTGGGCCAGCACGTCCTGCCCCTGCCCCGTCGTGCCGAGCCAGTGCTGCCACGACGGCGGCTGCAGCGGCGTGGCGACGAAGGCCAGGGGGTCGCCCACGAGCCAGGGTCCGACCGTCGCCACGGCGACAAAGGCACCCACCAACAGCACCCCCAGCCGGGCGCCAGGGTGCTGCCAGATGCCGTCCCAGATCGCACGCCAGCCGGTCATCGGCGGGTCCTGGGGTCCAGGGCCACGGTCACCGCGTCGACCAGCAGGTTCGCCCCCAGGACCGCCAGGGTGATGGTCAGGAAGATGCCCTGCATGAGCGGGTGATCCTGGGCCTGGACCGCCTGGAGCAGCAGGTAGCCCTGGCCCGGGTAGCCGAAGACGATCTCGGTGAGCAGGGTGCCGCCGAGCACGTAGCCCAGGGCCATGCCGAAGCCGGTCAGGCTGGGCAGCAGCGCCGCCCGGGCCGCCACCCGCCACAGGATCCAGCGACCGGGCAGCCCCCGGGCCCGGGCCCAGGTCACCGGGCCGTCGCCGAGCACTGTGATCATCGTGGACCGCATCGCCATCACCCAGCCCCCGAGCCCTGCGATCACCAGGGTGATCAAGGGCAGGGCCAGGTGCTGGCCCACGCTCAGCAGGAAGACCGGGTCCCAGCCGGGCGCAAGGCCATCGGCGTAGGCGTGCCGGGTCGGGGCCCACCGGAGCTGGAAGCCGAAGACCGCCAGCAGCAGCATGGCCAGCCAGAAGTAGGGGAAGGAGCCGATGAACGCGAGCAGCGGCGGCACCCACCGGTCCAGCCAGCCCCCCCGGCGCCAGGCGACCACGGCGCCCAGGGCGGTGCCCAGCCCGAAGCTCAGGATCAGCGCCGTGCCCGCCAGCAACACCGTCCAGCCCAGGGCCTCGATCAAGACCTCGCTGACCGGCGCGGGGAAGTAGGCGATGGACGTGCCCAGGTCCCCCTGGACCAGGTGGCCCAGGTACTGGCCGTACTGGGTGAACAGGCCATCGTCGGTCAGGCCAAAGGTCTCCCTCAGGGCCTCGAGCGCCTCGGGCTCCAGCTGCCCCTGGAACCGCGCCAGCATCACGCTGGCCGCGTCCCCGGGCATCAGCCGCGGCAGGAGGAAATTCAAGGTCACCGCGGCCCAGGCCGCCAGGGCATAGAGGCCTGCCCGCCGCGCCAGGACCTGGAGCGCCGCCGTCACCGAGGCTCCAGGCGCGTGAGCACGAGCAAGGCCTCGGCGCCGGTGTTCGGGGACAGCCGGGCATAGGGGTCCCGGGGGCTCGGAAAGCCCGTGAAGCGCGAGGTGTTGGCCTCGCCCCAGCTGGGCGCCCAGAACAGGGGCAGAGCCGGGGCTCGTTCGACCATCAGGTCCTGCAGCGCTGTGATGGCCCGGTGCTGGTCTTGGGGGTCCGCGTTCGTCTCGAAGGCCTCGAGCAGCGCATCGGCCTCCTCGCTCTCGTGCCGGTGCCAGTTGGTCTGGCCCGGCTCGCCGATCGGCATCGCCGTCTCGGCGCTCAGCAGCCCCCGGTAGACCGGGTGAGGCGTCGAGCCCGCCTGGCCCCACCCCAGGGCCAGCTCGAAGTCCCCCCGCTGCATCTTCTGCATCCAGGCGCCGAAGTCGTGGGTCTTCACGCTCGCGTCGATGCCCAGTTCCTGCAAGCTGCGAGCGATGATCTGGCTGGCCCGGACCCAGTCGCTCCAGCCGCTCACCGTGGTCACGGTCAGGGCCAGGGGCGTGCCTTGGGGGTCCACCCGCCGGCCGCGATCGTCCAGGCCCCACCCGGCGGCGTCGAGCATGGCCGCGGCGCGGGCTGGGTCGTGGTCGGTCCAGCTCCCGCGCTGCACGGCGCTGTCGCTCTTCCAGACCGCGTAGCCGCCGCTCAGTCCTGTGGCGTCCGCAGGGTTCGTGTAGCCGTACATCGCGACCTTGCAGATGAGCGCACGGTCCAGGGCCAGTGAGATCGCCTTGCGCACATCGGCCTGGTCCAGGGGCGGCACGGTGTTGTTGGGGTACAGGTGGATGGCCCCGCCCACCGCCGGGAACCACCACTCGTGGTGTTCCGGGTCCCGGCCCACGAAGATGCGGTCGATGGCCGGCACGAAGGCCCCGGCCCAGTCCACCTCGCCGTCCATCAG
>CAZFLE010000124.1:0-22836 GCA_964519895.1 uncultured Enterobacterales bacterium
GTCTTGATCATCACCGCGTCGACCATGCCCCGCAGCTTGAGCGGGTCGGCCTTGAGCACGCAGGTGGCCGTGGTGCTGCGCACCGGGGCGCCGTCGCTGTGGACGAAGGCGCCGGCCTTGTGCATGGTCATGACCACGTTGCGGAGCAGGCGGCCCTTGAGCTCCGGGTGCTGCTTGCGGACCAGCCGCGCGACGTCTTCGGCGACCCAGGCGACCGTGGCCCGCCGCTTGCGGCGCTCCCGGTCGGCCATGTGCTCGACCACGGCGTCGATGACCTCTTGCTTGAGATCCGGGGTCAGCGCTTCGATGCCCTGCTTGCGCAGCCGCAGATACAGCTCCCGAGGTCCGTCGCTGAAGCCAAAGGGTGACTCTTCCTCGGCCTCGTTGCTGTCGAGCAGATCGACGCGGTAGCCGCCGGCCTTGGTGTCCTCGTCGATGCGGATCAGGCCCTCTTCCTGGCAGTTCTCCAGGAACTTCATGAAGGAGCTGTAGCCCAGGTCGGTCTCGGAGAAGGTCGGCTCCTTGCGCAGCATCGCCTGCTTGAGGCGGGAGCCGTGGATGGCCCCAGAGCTCTCGCGCCGGATGCCCGACAGGGTGTCCACCAGCAGCTCCAGCGAGTCCTCCAGTGAGAGCTCCTCGGTGGTTGCGGTGGGCTCTGCCACGCGCTTCTTGCGGGTGCGGACCTTCTTGCTGGAGCGCTCGCGGGCCAGGGAGTCGTAGAACACGAACTCGTCACAGGCCTCGACGATCAGCCGCGACGTGCTGCGCCGGGTGCCGCAGCCGATCACGCGCTTGTTCATCTCCTTGAGCTTCATCACCAGGGGCGTGAAGTCGGAGTCACCCGAGATGATGACGAAGGTGTCGACGTAGTCCTTGGTAAAGGCGAGCTCCATGCAGTCGACCACCAGCGCCACGTCGGCCCGGTTCTTGTCGTTCATGCCGTGAGACGTCAGCTCGAAGAGCTGGACGCCTTCCATGAGCAGGCCCTTCTTGAAGCGGGCGAAGCGGCCCCAGTCGGCGTAGCTCCGGGCCACCAGGATGCGGCCCTTTTCCTTGAAGCGGTCCATGACCAGGCCGACTTCGAACTTGCCGAGGCCCTCCTTCTGGGCGCCTGCAGCCACGTTCTCAAAATCGATCAATACAGCGAGGTTGTTCTCCACTTTCTTTCCGTCAGTAGTAGGGGGTGCGTCCTCGTGTCGAGGGTGTCCGGACGCGCGCTCCCGAGACGGTTGGGCCCCATCGGCCCGGTAGAGACTTCCTCGAGAGTCCCCCCCAGCCTAAGGGCCACAGATCGGGCGGTCAACCGGGCCGGGGGCTAAAGGTGTGCACCCAGCAGGAGCACGGATGTCCTTCAATCGCTTCACCGGCGCTGCGCGCTACATCGCTGACCCGGACCTGATCGCGGCCGTCGACGCCGCCGTGGCGCTTGAGCGGCCGCTCCTGGTCAAGGGCGAGCCCGGCACCGGCAAGACCCGCCTGGCAGAAGCCGCGGCGGAGTCGCTGAACATGCCGCTGTTGTCCTGGCACATCAAGTCCACGACAAAGGCCGTCGAGGGCCTGTACACCTATGACGTGGTGCAGCGGCTCAACGACGCCCGGTTCGGCGAGGGAGACGTTCGGGACATCCGCCGCTACATCCACCTGGGCCCCGTGGGCGAGGCATTCTCCAGCGACCAGCGCGTGGTGCTCCTGATCGACGAGATCGACAAGGCCGATCTGGAGTTCCCCAACGATCTGCTGCGCGAGCTCGACGAGATGAAGTTCACCATCCCCGAGCTCAAGGAGACGGTCGAAGCCAAGCTGCGGCCGGTGGTGGTCATCACCACCAACGCCGAAAAGGAGCTGCCCGACGCCTTCCTGCGTCGGTGTGTCTTCCACTACCTGAACTTTCCGACCGCCGATCGGATGAAGCAGATCATCGACGTGCACCTGCCCGGGCTGGACCACCAGCTGGTCGACGTGGCGCTGACCCGCTTCTACGGCATCCGCAAGAACGAGAACCTGCGCAAGCCGCCTTCGACCTCGGAGCTCCTGGACTGGCTGATGGTCCTGTCCAAGGCCGGGGTGCCGAGCGAGGCGATCGCCCGCGGCATTCCCTTTGTCGGGGTGCTGGTAAAGCAGGAGCAGGACCTGGCCGCGGTCGCGAGGGCCTGAGGGGGTGTTCGAGCCGCTGCTGTACACGCTCCGAGCCCAAGGTGTCGGGGTGGGCATGGGGGAGTGGCTGACCTTCCTCCGCGGCCTCAAGCTGGGGCTGGCGTCCGACGTGGACGGCCTCTACCACTACGGCCGCTCGATCCTGGTGCACACCGAAGCCAACTACGACGCCTGGGACCTGGCCTTCACGGCCTTTGCGACGGGCCTGGAGCTCCAGCCCGAGCTGCGGGCCGAGCTCGAGCGCTGGCTCCAGGACCCGCTCGCCTACGACCCGGCCAAGGGGGTGGGGGACCGGAGCTTCGAGGACCTCGACGCCCTCATGCAGGCCTTCCGGGACATCCTGGAGCAGCAGCAGGAACAGCATCGGGGGGGCAGCCGCTGGGTCGGCACGGGCGGCACTTCGCCCTGGGGTTCCGGGGGGCGTGCCGAGCAGGGCATCGCGTTGGGCACCGAGCCTGGCAATCGCACCGGCATCCGCATGGCAGATGCCCGCCGCTGGCGCGACTATCGCCGGGACAAGACGCTGGGGGTCCGGGACTTCAAGGTCGCCCTGCGGGACCTGCGGCACCTGGTGCGAGAGGGGGCAGAGACCCTGGACATCGACGAGACCATCGCCGAGTCCGCCCGCAACGCCGGGGAGATCGAGCTGGTCTTCGGCCGGGAAAAGGCCAACCGCGTCCGACTGGTCCTGCTGTTGGACTCCGGTGGCTCCATGGCCCCCCACGCAGACCTGGTCGACCGGCTGTTCACAGCCGCACACGAGGTGAACGGCAGCCGCAGCTTCAAGACCTTCGAGGTCTGGCAATTCCACAACTGCGTCTACCGGTGGCTCTACAAGGACTACGACCAGTGGGAGCGGATTCCGACCGCCGACGTGATCCGGGAGCTCACACCCCAGCACAGGCTGGTGTTCGTCGGAGATGCGTCCATGGCGCCCTGGGAGCTCTTCGCCCGGCACAGCGCCGGGGCGGTGAGTGGGTTGGACCAGCTCCGGCGCTTCCGTGAGAAGTGCCCGGCCACGGTCTGGCTGAACCCGGACCCCCAGAAGTGGTGGTCCCACCCGACCGTCGACGCCATCGGCAAGGTCTTTCGCATGTACCCGCTGACCCTGGACGGCATCCGCGACGCGGTCCGCTACTTGCGTGCGCCGGTCTAGCCTGCTCGGACTGCTCGGGCTGCTCCTCCTGGCCACCGGCTGCGACCCGGTGGCCCGCGGCGATGCAGCCTGGGACGATGGCCGCGTCGAAGACGCCGTCACCGCCTGGACCGAGGCCGAGGAGCTGGACACCGCGCACCGGGGCCGGCTCGCACGAGCCCTGGTCCGGCTGGGCAGGCTCGACGCCGCTGCGGAGACGCTGGATGACCTGCCGGTGGGCCAGCGCACCGCCGAAGGCCACCTGGCCTCCGGGCTGTTGCTCCTCCACCTGGGGGACCTGTCCGAGGCCACGGCAGCGTTTGCCGCCGGGATCGCCGTCGAGCCCATGCCCGAGCTGCTGGTGAACCAGTGCACGGCCCTGGGCCAGCTCGGCAAGCTCTCGGCGAGGGCGGCATGCCAGGACGCCATCGAGGCCGATCCCCAGGACCCCAGGCCGTACCTGGGCCTGGCGGCGGCGAGCGTCGACGACCTGCCCGACGCGGCGCGGGAGTCCCTGGGCATCGCCATCGCCCGCGCAGGACCCGCTGGGTCGCCGCTCCGCCAGGACCTGGCCCCGTGGATCGGGGAGCTCTGGCGCGCGCTCGGCGAACACGGCGCCGCGTGCACCTGGAGCCTGGAGGGCGGGGCCACCGATCTGGACACCGCCCAGTCCTGCCTGGCGGGCGGCCAGGTCGCGTCAGCGATCCCGCTGCTGGAGCAGCTGGTCGACGGGGACCAGCCAATCGTGCCTCTGCGCCTGCTCTTTCAGCTCGCCCTCGATCGGGCGGAACAGGCCCAGGCGGGCCCCGAGCGAGTCAAGGCGCTGGCCTCGGCGGATCGTTGGCTCCAGCGGCTCCAGCCGCTCATGGTGGACAGCCGAGATCCGGGCTGGCTGAACGATCTGGGCCGCAAGGCCTGGCTCGAGGACCATGCTCCCCAGGCGGAAGCCCACTGGGCCCAGGCGGTGGCGATCGCACCCTCCCAAGCGGCGCCGCGCCTGAACCTGGCCAAGGCCCTGGTGCGCCGGGGCAGGTCGCCAGAAGCCTCCGACCTGCTCCTGGCGGCGGCGGCGGCGGGGACCCAGGGGCCTGGCCTCCATGCGGTGCAGCTCGCCTTGGCGAAGATCGAGCTCCAGGCCGGCCAGGCCGACTCGGCACGGCGGCGTCTGGAGGGCGTGCACAGGGCGTGCACGAGCACCGGCCAGCCCGCCTGCGCAGCCCGCGCAGCGTTGTCGCTGGCCCGGATCGAGGCCCAGGACGGCGAGACCGAGCTCGCCCTGCAGCACCTGACCCAGGCCCTGTCCTTTGGCGGTCCCGGACTGCGCCCGGACATCGCGCGCGATCCAGCCTTCGCCTCCCTGGCCCAGGACCTGCGCTTCCGCCAGCTGACGTCGTCGGACTGAGCTGTGCCGCGCTCCTTGTGCCAGCCCCTTCGACCGGCTATCGACACCCCGTTCTGCACCCTCGGCACGCGGGGGCTCCCTGGGGCGTCGACAAGTTGGTAAGTCCCCGGGTTTTGATCCCGGTATTCGCAGGTTCGAGTCCTGCCGCCCCAACCCGCCGTCCCCGCCAGCGACATGCCTTTCCGACGCCGCCTTCATCCCCCGGAGACCTCGTCCATGTTCGGTGAGATCAAGCTCTTCACGGGCAACGCCAATCGTCCGCTGGCCAACGCCATCGCTCGCCACCTCGGCACCACGTTGGGCAACAGCCGGGTCAGCCGCTTCTCCGACGGCGAGTCCCGGGTCGAGATCGACGAGAACGTGCGAGGCCGAGACGTCTTCCTGCTGCAGTCCACCTGCAGCCCGGCCAACGACACCTTGATGGAGCTGTTGATCCTGGCCGATGCCTGCAAGCGGGCGTCGGCCGGGCGGATCACCGCGGTGATTCCTTACTATGGCTACGCCCGCCAGGACCGCAAGGCCGCCCCGAGGGCGCCGATCACGGCCAAGCTCGTCGCCGACCTGCTGACCGCGGCGGGCCTGGACCGCGTCCTGACCATCGACCTTCACGCAGGGCAGATCCAGGGCTTCTTCGACATCCCGGTGGACAACCTCTACGGATCCCGCCGGCTCCTGCCCTTCCTGCGGGAGAACCTGCCCAAGGACGACCTGGTGGTCGTCTCGCCCGACGCGGGTGGCACCGAGCGGGCCCGGGCCTACGCTCGGCGGCTCAAGGCCTCGTTGGCGGTCATCGACAAGCGCCGCGACAAGCCCAACAGCTCCGAGGTCATGCACATCATCGGCGACGTCAAGGGCAAGCGGGCGGTGCTGGTGGACGACATGATCGACACCGCCGGCACCCTGACCAAGGCCGCCCAGGCCGTGGTCGACAACGGCGCGACCTCGGTCCGCGCGGTGGCGACCCACGCGGTGCTCAGCGGCCCCGCGGTGCAGCGGCTCTCCGACAGCGCGCTCGAAGAGATCGTGGTGACGGACACCATCCCGCTGAGCGACGACGCCGCCAAGCTCGACAAGATCTCGGTGGTCAGCATCGCCGACCTGCTGGGCGAAGCCATTCGCTCCATCCACCACGCGGACTCGGTCAGCCGTCTGTTCCTCTGAATCGGCCGGATCACCGAAGTTGACCGGCCCTGGCTCGCCCTCGCCCGCCCTGCCGCCGCGCCTGTGCCTCGACGTGACGCGAGCCACGACTTCAGCACAGTCACAACAGCAGGACGGACGATTGCGTCGCCATGCTCCGATCCACTTCGGTGACCCGGCCGATGATCGGCCTGCACCGCGACAGGTTTATCCTCTCGGAGACGACCGGCCGTGGCATTCTTGGATCGTGGCACAGACATCAGCGCTCCCCGATCCCCTCTTGTTGCCGTTCCTCGCCTCGTTCGAGGGAGGCGCACTGCCCCCTCTCAAGGTCGGCGACGCCCTGCTCCTCAAGTGGCGCGCCACCGAGACGGCCTTCCAGGGGGGCGCGAATGCACTGCGCTACCACCAGGGCAGAGTGCTCGGTGCCCGGCTCGCCTCGTTTCCCCACGGAGAGCGAAGCCCCTTCAAGGACGAGATGGGCGAGCTGTTGAGCCTTTCTCGGCGGTCCATCGAGCTGCGAATCCAGATCGCAGGCGAGCTCGACCTGCTCCTGGGCCAGGCCGGCGACGACGCGGCCGAGCTGCGCCGATCGGTCCTGGACCGCCCCTGGCGCGACGTGCTCGGGGCCGTGCGGCTGGCGCTCCACGGGCCTGCCGAGCCCGAGCCCGAGTCCATCGCGCCAGAGCCCCCCGCGCTGGCCGAGGTCCCGCCTCGGTCGGCCTCGTGGCGCGACAGCATCACGGCCATCGAGGACGAGACCTTCGACTCCCTGGACGATCTGGACGCCTGGGTCCAGGTGCTCAAGGACGCCCTGGACCGGGCCGAGGAGCGCCGCGAGGAGCTGACAGACGAGGTCACCGAGGTGCCCGAGGCACGGGACCGACCGGTCATCCGGGTGTCGACGACCCGCCGGCCACCCCGCTGGGCCGACGCCGAGTCCGACGGACTCAAGGTGAGCTTCATCCGCGGCGACGGCGACTGACCCGCCTCTCGGGGCCGCCCGACCCGCGTTGACAGGCCCGGGGCGCCGCAGTATTAGCGCTGCCTTCCGGCCCACCGGGTCTCGTCTGCGAGACCCCGGAGTCCAGGGTGGCCCGGCGGAGTCCGATCCCTCGTGATCGTGGCTCGAACCACGCACACCCGTTCACGGGCTGCTGGACTCCGCCCCCAGAGGTTTCGTCATGAACGCCATCTCGCTGTCCGCCGCGGCCCGTCCGGCCTTCGGCAAGGGCGCGGCACGCAAGCTGCGGCGCGACGGTCTCATCCCCGCCCTGGTCTACGCCCAGGGTGGCGAGCCGACCCACATCTCGGTCGATCCGCACGAGCTCAAGCTCATCTTCCAGAAGAGCGGCAACCCCAACACCCTGCTGTCGATCGAAGTCGACGGCAACACCCACGTGGTCCTGGTCAAGGACAGCCAGAAGCACCCGGTCAGCCGGAGCCTGCTGCACGTCGACTTCTACGCGGTCGAAGCCGACCGCGAGGTCGTCGTCGAAGTCCCGGTCCGGACCGTCGGCAAGTCCGAGGGCGAGAAGCTGGGCGGCCGTCTGCAGATGCTGCGGCGCACCGTGCCGGTGGCCTGCATGCCGGCCCACATCCCCGCCACGCTCGACGCCGACGTCAACGGCCTCGAGGTCGGCGAGTTCCTGCGGACCAGCGACCTGGTCGCGCCGGACCACACCCGCCTCGCGGTCGACCACCCCTTCGACATCCTCCTGTGCGTCGGCAAGCGCATGGAGATCATCGAGGAAGAGGAAGAGACCGAGGGCGAGGGCGAGGAAGAGGCCGCCGAGGAAGACGAGTAGCCCATGCCTCCTTGGATGATCGTCGGACTGGGCAACCCCGGTCGTCGCTACACCGAGACCCGGCACAATGCCGGGTTCCTGGTGATCGACGAGCTGGCCCGCCGTTGGGGCATCGACTGCTCGAAGAAGCAGCTCGGCGCCCAGGTGGGTGGGGGACTGGTCCGCGACACCAAGGTGCTGCTGGTCAAGCCGCAGCAGTTCATGAACCGCTCTGGCCACCCGACCCGCAGCCTGATGGGCTTCTACAAGGCCCCTCTCGAGACCGTGGTGGTCATCCACGACGAGGTCGACCTGCCCTTTGGCACCGTGCGCGTCAAGCGCGGGGGCGGTGCCGGCGGTCACAACGGCCTGCGCGATCTGGACCGCCACCTGGGCGACCGCAACTACGTGCGCGTGCGCGTCGGTGTCTCTCGTCCTCCCGAGGGCTGGGACACCGCCGACTACGTGCTCGGCAAGTGGAACGCCACCGAGGCTCGCGACCTGGACACCGTCCTGGGTCGGGCCGCCGACGCCGCGGAGCTCGTCCTGAGCGACGGCCTCACCGCAGCGATGAATCAGTTCAACGTCCGTCCCAAGCAGAAAAAGGTCCGCAAGCCGGCACCCGAGCCTGCCGACCCGAGCGCCTCGCCCGACGAGCCGCCCTCCACAACTCTCTCAATCCCCATGCCGGCCCTCGCGGCCGCAGGAGTCTGTAGTTCATGGATCCCTTGACCATCGCGATCCCCGCGGCTGGTGTCCTCGGCCTCATCTTCGCTGGCTGGAAGGCCAGCTGGGTCATGAAGCAGGACGTCGGCACCGACGAGATGCGCGACATCTCCGAGCAGATCTACACCGGCGCCATGGCGTTCCTCCGGGCTGAGTACAAGGTGCTGGCCGGCTTCGTCGGCGCTGTGGCCATTCTCCTGGCCGCCGCCAACATGAGCGGCGAAGACCAGAGCCCGGTCATCGCACTCTCGTTCGTCATCGGCGCCAGCGCGTCGGCCCTGGCCGGCTACTTCGGCATGCGCATCGCGACCCGCGCCAACGTGCGGACCACCCACGCGGCCCGCACCGGCCTGCCCGCGGCCCTCGACGTCGCCTTTGCCGGCGGCTCTGTCATGGGGATGTGCGTGGTGGGCCTGGCCCTCATCGGCCTGGGCGGCCTCTTCATCCTCTACACGGGCATGTACCCGGACAACCTGGCCAAGGCCCTCAACGTGTTGACCGGCTTCTCGATGGGGGCCAGCAGCATCGCGCTGTTCGCCCGCGTCGGTGGCGGCATCTACACTAAGGCCGCCGACGTCGGCGCTGACCTGGTCGGCAAGGTCGAGGCCGGTCTGCCAGAAGACGACCCCCGCAACCCGGCGGTCATCGCCGACAACGTCGGTGACAACGTCGGCGACGTCGCGGGCATGGGCGCGGACCTCTTCGAGTCCTACGTCGGCGCCATCATCGGCGCGATGGTCCTGGCCCTCGGGTTCAACTCCAGCGACACCATGGGCCCGGTCCTGCTACCGATGATCATCGCGGCCGCGGGCGTGCTCTGCTCCATGGCCGGCACCTTCGTCGTGAAGACCAAGGAAGGCGGCAACCCGCAGCACGCGCTCGACGCAGGGGCCTTCGGCGCCGCGGGCGTCATGGCCATCGCCACCTTCGTCATCGCTCGCCAGCTCTGGCCCGAGGGCGGCGCGACCACGGCCAGTGGCCAGCTGGTCACCGCCATCGACGTGGGCATCGCCACCGTCGTGGGCCTGGGCGTCGGCATCGCCGTCGGCCTCATCACCTCGTACTACTGCTCCATGGACAAGGGCCCGGTGAACAGCATCGCCGACCAGTCCAAGACCGGTAGCGCCACGAACATCATCGCGGGCCTGGGCGTCGGCATGCAGTCCACTGCAGCGCCGATCCTCGTCATCGCGGTCGGCGTGGTCGCCGCGGACGCGTACGCCGGTCTGTACGGCGTCGCCATCGCCGCCCTGGGCATGCTCTCCACCACCGGCATCCAGCTGGCGGTCGACGCCTACGGCCCCATCGCCGACAACGCCGGCGGCATCGCCGAGATGAGCCACCAGCCCCCCGAGGTGCGCGAGCGCACCGACAAGCTCGACGCGGTCGGCAACACCACCGCCGCCATCGGCAAGGGCTTCGCCATCGGCTCCGCGGCCATGACCGCCCTGGCCCTGTTCGCCGCCTTCCGGCAGCAGGCCAACGTCACCGCCATCGACCTGACCGACCCGCTGGTCATGGCCGGCATCTTCGTGGGCGGCATGCTGCCGTTCTTGTTCTCCTCGATGGCGATGGCCGCCGTCGGCGAGGCCGCCATGGAGATGATCGAGGAGGTCCGGCGTCAGTTCCGCGAGATCGAGGGGCTGCTCGAAGGCACCGCCAAGCCCGACACCGCCAAGTGCGTGGAGATCTCCACCAATGCCGCCATCAAGCGCATGATGCTGCCCGGCGGCATGGCGGTCGTCACCCCTGTGGTCGTCGGCTTCGCCCTGGGCCCCAACGCCCTGGGCGGCCTGCTCGCGGGCGTCACCGTCTGCGGCGTGCTGATGGCCATCTTCATGTCCAACGCCGGCGGCGCCTGGGACAACGCCAAGAAGTCCTTTGAGGGCGGCGGCTACACCACCTCCGACGGCGTCCTGCTGCTCAAGGGCTCCGAAGCCCACGACGCGGCGGTCGTCGGTGACACCGTGGGCGACCCCTTCAAGGACACCGCCGGTCCCTCTCTCAACATCCTCGTGAAGCTCATGTCGGTCGTCGCGCTCGTCATCGCGCCCCTGATCGCCATCGGGTCCTTCACCCCCTTCCTCAGCTTCTAGGGCACACGCCATGAACATCCAGCACGAGTACGAGACCACGTACCTCATCAAGCCCGAGCTCCCCGACGACGCCGTCAAGGCCGTCTTGGAAAAGGTCACTGGCATCATCGAGAACCACGAGGGGTCGATCCTGCTCACGGACGACTGGGGCAAGCGCAAGCTCGCCTACCCGATCCAGAAGCACACGCGGGGTCACTACTTCAACGTGAACTACGTGAGCCCGCCGAACCTCATCGCCGAGCTCGAGCGCAACCTGCGCATCGACGACAACCTGCTGCGCTTCCTGACCGTCAAGATCGGGGACGACGTCGACGTCGAGGCCCGCAAGGTCGCCGCGGCCGAGGTCGCCGCCCTGCGGGCAGAAGAGCGCAAGGCCAAGGAGGCCGAAGACGCCGCCCGCGCTGCCGCCGAGGCCGAGGCCGAGGCCGAGCGGGCAGCTCGGGCCGCCAAGGCCGCTGAGCGTGCCGCCGCAGCCGCAGCTGCTGCCGCCGCCACCGAGGCCGCGGAGGCCGCCGCCCCCGCCGACGGAGGTGACGCGTGAAGGTCATCCTGCAAGAGGACGTGAACAACCTCGGCGCCATCGGCGACGTGGTCTCCGTCTCCGACGGCTACGGCAGGAACTTCCTGATCCCCCGGGGTCTGGCGGTCCGCGCCGACGAGAAGAACGTGCGTCACCTGGAACACACCCGCCGCATCATCGCCCGCAAGAAGGCATCGCGGCTGGCCGATGCCCAGGCCATCGCCGACAAGCTCGATGGCGTCGCCGTCTCGATCAAGCGGACGGCCGGCGACGACAGCGACAAGCTGTTCGGCTCGGTCACCAACCGCGACGTGGCCGACGCTCTGGCGGCGGAAGGCTTCGAGGTCGACAAGCGCGCCATCGAACTGACCGAGCCGATCAAGAGCATCGGGATCTTCCAGGTTCCGGTCCGGCTCCACTCGGAGATCTCGGCGAGCGTCAAGGTCTACGTGATTCGCGAGTAGACCCTGAGCGATAGGGTAGGGAAGGGGCACCCCAGGGTGCCCCTTCTTGCTCTGGACCCCCGGCGGGACGGCATGAACGACGGCACCATCACCGGCTTTCCCCAGGCCGTCGAGGCAGAGCGGGCGGTGCTCGGCGGTCTGCTCATGGACCCGGAACAGGTGCCCTCCATCGCCGAGATCCTGATCAAGGACGACTTCTACAGCGGCGCCCACGGCCGCCTCTTCCAGGTGCTCCTGGACCGGTCCAACGGCGGCGAGACCATCGACCAGCTGGTCATCGGCGAGCTCGTGGCGTCGTCGCCGAACCCCGAGGAGTACGGCGGACCGGCCTATGTGCTCGGGCTGGCGGATCGGGTGCCCAGCACGCTGAACCTGGGCGCCTACGCGGTGGTGGTCAAAGAGAAGTCCGTCCGCCGCAAGCTGTTGATGGTGGCCAGCGAGATCACCCAGAACGCACAGGGTGGCATCGAGGACCTGTCCAAGCTCCTGGACTTCGCCGAGAAGAACGTCTTCGAGGTGTCTCAGCAGGGGGGTTCCCGGGACTGGCACCAGCTCAGCCAGGTCATCGACGAGGAATGGCTCAAGCTCGAGCAGCTCTCCGAGAAGCGCGGTGAGGTCACGGGCGTGCCGACCGGCTTCACCGAGCTCGACCGCATCCTGGCGGGACTCCAGCCCACCGACCTGATCATCCTCGCAGCGCGGCCTGGCATGGGAAAGACCGCGCTGGCCCTGAACATCGCGCAGAACGCAGCCCTGCGCGGCGGGGCGGGGGTGGGCATCTTCAGCCTGGAGATGGGCAAGGGCCAGCTGGCCACCCGGATGCTGAGCTCCGAGGCCCGGGTCGACGCCCACAAGATGCGGACCGGATTCCTGTCCATGAACGAGGACTGGCCACGCCTGGAAGAAGCGTCCGAGCGGCTCTACCATGCACCGGTCTGGATCGTCGACACCCCGGCGCTGACCATCACCCAGGTGCGCAGCAAGGCCCGTCGGCTCAAGAGCGAGCACCCCGAGCTGGGCATGCTCATGATCGACTACCTCCAGCTCATGCAGGGCGATGGCGGTCCGAACCAGTCCCGGGAGCAGCAGATCAGCGCCATCTCCCGGGGACTCAAGGGCCTGGCCAAGGAGCTCGACATCCCGGTGATGGCGCTGAGCCAGCTCAACCGCGGCGTAGAGAGCCGGCCGAACAAGCGCCCGATGCTCAGCGACCTGCGCGAGTCCGGCGCCATCGAACAGGACGCCGACGCCATCCTCTTCATCTACCGGGACGAGTACTACAACGACGAGACGCCGGACAAGGGCATCGCCGAGGTGATCATCGCCAAGCACCGCCACGGCGGCCTGGGCACGGTGCGGCTGGCCTTCCAGGCGACCAATGTGCGGTTCGAGAACCTGTTCGAAGGCCAGTACCCATGATGACGCTGGTGGGGGCGTGGCTCGTCGGGACCGCCCTCGCCCTCGCCCCGGGAGAGGAGCTCGAGCTGACCCTGGTGGGCGACGTGGTGGTCGCGGGCACCTTTCGCACCACCGACGGGGAGCAGCTGGTGCTGACCGTCGACGGGGAGCCCTTGGAGGTCGCGCTGGGTCTGGTCGAACAGGCCACCCGGGATGGCCTGTCCCTCGAGCCCGCCGACCTGCGAGCCGAGGCGGCCGTCTGGGCCGCCGCCCAGGTCCCGCCCGGACCCGTTCCCCACCCGCTCCTGGCCGGGACCGCGTCGGCGCTCTTGCCGGGCAGCGGGCACCTGCTCCTGGGGGACTGGCGCACGTGGGCCGGGTACGCGGTGGTCGACGGCAGCCTCCTGGCCCTGGCCAGCTGGTACGCCTTTCGAGAACAGGCGCCGCGGGCGACAGCCACCTTCTTGTTGCTAGATGGCATCTTCCGCGTGTACGCCGTGCGAGAGGCCGTGCGCGACGCACAGACACGCCGCCCCGCGGACCGGATCGGCCTGCGCCGCGGTCTCGGAGCTTGTCAGGGTTGGGTCTCAGTCCTGCCGCTTCCCGGCCGGGGCGTGACCGCAGCTGCGACCTACCGCTGCGGTGGTCCTGCACGCCTTGATCCCACCGGCCCAATCCACTAAAAAGCGCAACCGATGCAGGCACGTTGGGCCTGCTACTTGCCCCCTTCCGCGAGTTTCGATCGACATGGACAAGGATCAGCTGCTTTCGACGTTCAACGAGAAAGTCGAGAACTACGCCCGCCACAGGGGTTTCATCGACAAGGCCAAGGCCCAGGAGGGAAAGTTCTCCGCCGCGGTCATCGAAAAGGTCTGCCTCGACAACGAGATCAAGAGCTCTGAGCTCGTCGATGTGATCGTCCCACTGGTGGCCGAGATCGAGACGCTCCTGAGCGGTCTCCAGTCCGACCTGGACGAGATCAACGCCGCGTCTGCGAGCGCCAATGAGCAGATGGAGGAGCTCACCCTCCGCCAGGCCATCGGCGAGCTGACCGACGACGAATTCGAGGCCGAGGCCGCGGACTTCAAGACCAGCCTGGAAGAAGCCGGCGGAAAGATCAGCGCCATCGAGGAAGAGCAAGGCAACTTCTCCTCCGCCCTCGACACGTGGACCGATCTCGCCGAGAAGGCGGGCCACAACACCGGCCGGAGCGCCGGCGGCGAGCCCGAGCCCGAGCCCGAGCCCGAGCCCATCGCGGCCGAAGACGAGCCCGAGGTCGACGAAGGTGACGGCACCCACAGCTCCCGCGACATCATCCGCGAGGACATGAGCGCCGTGCTCGGCGACGTCGGCAACGTCGCCAGCGTGCGGGTCGGCGGCGACGACGAGGAAGAGGTCGCCATCGAGGCCGCCGACGCAGAAGACGACCAGGACATGCCCAGCGTGGACGTCGACTTCGGCTTCGACGAGGACGGCGGCGAAGAGCTCGAGGCCGCCGGGGCCGAAGAGGTCGAGATCGACCTGGTCGGTGGCGAGGAACTGGTCGAGATCAGCGCCGAGGCCGTCGACGACGACGACTCGGCCGCCCGCCGGGCGCTGCTCCTCTACCAAGAGGGCACCGCCGAAGAGCAGATCTACCCGTTCACCGGCGACGAGATCACCATCGGTCGCGGCCGGGACAACGACATCCAGATCAAGAACGACTCCAAGGTGTCGCGCCACCACTGCAAGATCTACCGCAAGGGCGACAACTTCTACATCCAGGACAACAAGTCCAGCAACGGCAGCCTGGTCAACGGCGAGCTGATCACCGAGCGCCGCCTGTTCGGCGGCGAAGAGATCATCATCGGCGAGACCTTCTTCCGGTTCCGGATCATGGAATAGGCGGTCGCTCGGGTCTCGGCCCGAACCGCCCGTGCACGCCCGCCCCTTGGCGGGCGTCGCTCCTTCTGGAGCCTCGGGGTATCCTCGCCCCCGCTGGAGCCGGAGAGCCTTCCCTGTCTGCTCAGACCTCTGTCCTGTTGGTCACGCCCCCAGGGGCCCAACGCCTGGCGCTCGAGGGCGCCCTGCGCGGCGCGGGGTTGATGCTCTGCAGTCTCCAGGAGGACGCGGACCTGTTCGTGGTCGACACGACCGTGCCAGAGGCGGCTCGCAAGGCGCTCATGACCGCCGGCACCCGCCCGGTCGTGGTCCTCATCGGGCCCGACACCGCGGCGGCGGACTGGGAGGCCAGCATGGGGCCGGCCATGGAGCTGGCCTGGCGCACGCTCTCGCCCGAGCGCCTGGCCGCGCGGGTCGTCCGGGTCGCCAGCAGTCGACACCACAGCCGGGTGCTGGAGCGAGCGCACGAGCTTCAGGCCCAGGTCACGGAGCTCGCCGGCCGGCTGGATCCCACGGTCCCCGCCACCACGCTGCTCAACCTGGTCGGGGAGTCGCTGATGCACGTCGAGGGCATCGTCGGCGTGTTCGGCGCCCTGGGCGGACCCGAGGCCTCCCGCTCCCTGGAGCCCATCCTGGGCCTGGGCCTCGAGGCCCGACCCACCCCGCACCAGGTGCGGGCGGCGCTCACCGAGCCTGGCCCGCGTTGGCACACCGAGCTCGGCAGCGATGGGGCCGAAGACGCCCTGTGTGTCATTCCCCTGGGACAGGGCCCGCTCGGCGTGCTGAGCCTGCGGCTGTCCCCGTCGGACGCGCTGCCCACCGCAGCGGCAGAGAGCCTGGGCATGTTGCTGGGGCGGGCCTGCGCCGCATCGCTCCTGGTCACCAGCGCCAAGGAACGCCAGATCCGGCTGGAGCGGGGCTATTTGTCCCGGGTTCGGGAGCTGCGCAGGCTGACGTCGACGGTGGATCGCCTGTCCGAGATTCGAGACGACTTCCTGGCGGTGCTCTCCCACGACCTGCGCTCACCGCTGAGCATCATCCAGGGCAACTGTCAGATCCTGTCCGAGGGACTGGTCGGCACCATCAACCCCCGGCAGCTCAAGACCGTCGCGACCGTCTCGCGGCAAGCCACCCGCATGACCGACATGGTCGAGGACCTGCTCGACCGCTTCCGGGCCGGGAGCACGCCGACCCTGAATCAGGCGGAGCCGGTCTCGCTCGGGGACATCGCGCGCCACGTGCAGGAGACCCACGCAGACGCTGCGGCCGAACAAGAGATCATCCTGGAGCTGGACGAGCCCACCCCCTGCACCGTGATCGCCGATCCTTCCGTCCTGCGCCAGGTGCTGGGCAACCTGGTGGACAACGCCATCAAGCACAGCCCCGGCGGGGGCACGGTAACCCTCACCGTCTACGCCGCAGGGCCCGGTGTCGGGGTCGAGGTGCGGGACCGGGGCAAGGGCTTCCCCAACGGCGCCCCTGACCTGACGGGACCCGTCGCCCCACGGGAGCACGGCATGGGTCTGAAGCTCTGCGACCGCATGATGCGCATGTCGGGGGGCGGGCTCGAGTTCCTCAACCACCCCGAAGGCGGCGCCCTGACCCGCATGACCCTGCCCTCGACCAGCGGCGACAATCGAAGCCTGCGCCTGCTCGTCGGATCCGGGGAGCTGGACCGGCTGGAGGCCCTCACCGAGCGGCTGGGGGTGCAGTGGGACGTGACCGGACTGACCCATGGCGAGAGCCTGCTCGAGCAGGTCAAGCAGTCACCGCCCGACGTGCTGGTCCTGGACCAGACCCTCCAGGGGCGCATGACCGGAACCGGACTGCTGGGGGCGCTCAAGGGCGACCCGGAGCTGGGCTCGGTGCCGGTGGTGCTCCTGGTGCCGGGCGGACAACCCGGCCTGGCCGAACAGGGGCACACCCTGGGGGCTCTGGCCGTGCTCAGCCTGCCCCTGGACCACGAGGAGCTGGAAGCACAGATCGGTCGGGCCGTGCGCCTGTCGGGCGAGTCCGCCTCCGGGCTCGCCACCCACACCCACGACGGCCTGACGGGACTGGACACGCTGACGATCCAGGGGGGCCGCCTCCAGCGCCTCCAGCGGGAGTCCACCGAGGCCGACCTGCCGCTACCTGCGGTGCTGATCGACGTCGACGATCTGAAGGCCATCAACCTGAAGCACGGCTACGCCGCCGGCGACCAGGTCATCCTGTGGCTCAGCGCTCAGCTCCGCAAGCTGACCCGACCCGGCGAGGTCCTGGTCCGTCTGGCCAGCGACGAGTTCTTGCTGGTCCGGCCCCGGGCAGACCTCGACGACACCCGGCGCGCGGCCCAGGAGCTGGTCCGATCGGTGCGTGAGTCCAAGCCACGCATCGGCGCGACCCGCATGAGGGTGGGGGTCGGCGTCCAGGTCCAGGACCTGTCAGGCTTGGAGAGTCTGGAGAATCTGCACTATGCTGAGCCGTCGCGGAGCGGCTCCGAGAAGGACTGTAATGGCCCCTAGAAAGAAGACATCAGCCGGGCCGACCTACTACACGACCTACCAGGTCTCCAAGGTCCTCGGCGTGAGCCTTCCCACGGTGGTGAACTGGGTCAACTCGAACCTGCTCGACGCCCACAGGACCCCCGGCGGCCACCGGCGCATCGCCCGCAACGATCTGATCGCCTTTGCGCGTCAGTACAACTACCCGCTGTCCGACGAGTTCCTGGCCGAGGCCGGCGGCAAGCAGAAGATCCTGATCGTCGACGACGAACGGGACTTCTCGGACATGGTCCGCGACTACCTGGTGATCAAGGGCGAGTACGACGTCGAGGTCGCCGACTCCGGCTTCGCGGCCGGCTACACCGTCGCCCGCTTCAAGCCCGACCTCATCCTGATGGACATCATGATGCCGGACATGGACGGCTTCGAAGTCTTGCGCATGCTGCGCGGCGGTCGCGACACCCGCCACATCCCCGTCGTGGCGTGCACGGCCTACCGCGATCCGGAGATCGAGCAGCGCATCAAGGACGAGAAATTCGAGGACTTCATCCAGAAGCCTTTGAAGTTGGACGAGCTGATGCTCTTGATCCAGAAGACCATCGGGCCCCCGCGAAAGGCGGCTTCCTAGTAGGGGACTAGCTAGTCCGTTGTCAGCCCCGGCGGCACCGCCGTGCCGTCTCCGCCCCGGGCGGGCAGGGGGTGCTCGCTCATCGCTGGGGTGGGGCCCCTGTGTCGGCGACGCACGCGGATGAGCTCGGCGGCGATGGCGACGGCGATCTCTTCGGGGGTCTCGGCGCCGATGTCCAGCCCCACGGGGGCGCAGACGCGGGAGAACAGGGCCTCGTCCAGGCCTGCGGCCCTCAGGCGCACGAAGAACTTCGCCACCTTGGCCCGGCTGCCGATCATGCCCAGGTAGGCATAGGGCTGCTCGATGGTGGCCAGGAGCAGGTCCTGGTCCAGCTGGTGGCTGTGGGTGACGATGACGACGTAGTCCCGGTCCGCCAGGGTGGGCACGACCCGGCGAGGGTCCGTGAGCACGCGCTCGACGCCAGGGAAGCGCTCGGGGGTGAGCCACTCGTCGCGCTCGTCGTAGACGCGCACGTCGAAGCCCAGGTCCCGGGCCAGCGCCGCCAGAGGCTGACCCACGTGGCCGGCGCCGAACAGGTGCAGGGAGTCTGTGAGTTCGAGGGGTTCGATGAAGACCTCCATGGCGCCCCCACAGCACATGCCCAGGTCACGGGTCAGGTGCGCGGCGAAGCGCCGGGGCTTGTTCTGGGCGATGGCCTGGATGGCCGCATCGATGACCTGGTGCTCCCAGTTGCCGCCGCCGATGGTGCCGACGATCTCGCCTTCGGCGTAGACCAACATGCGCGCCGAGCGGTCCCGAGGGGCCGAGCCATCCACGCCGATCACGGTGCACAGGGCCGCCGGGACCCCGTCCGCCATCGCAGCTGCGGCGGCCTGGAGGACCTTCACAGGCCCGCTCGCTGGCGGACCCGAGCCAGGGCGCCCCGAACTCCTGCGACGGTCTCGGCCGTGTCCCAGCCGACCACGGCGCCGTCTCGCACCACGCACTGCCCGGCCACGTAGACCTGGCGGACGGCAGCCGGGGTGAGGGCATAGACCGCCGCACTGACCGGGTCGGGAGAGGGCAGGGCGGTCAGGGCGTCCGGCGACGCGATCACCAGGTCGGCCTGGTGGCCCACCTGGAGTGACCCGCAGTCATCGAGACCGAGCGCTTCGGCCCCTCGCCGCGTGGCGAGGGTCAGCACGTCCTGGGCGGAGAGCACCCCAGGACCCACCCGAGGGCCCTGGATCAGGGCGGCGAGCCGCATCTCGGTGAACATGTCCAGGCGGTTGTTGCAAGGCGCACCGTCGGCACCAAGGGAGACGTGGACCCCTGCAGCGAGCAGCTCAGGCACCGGTGCCACACCGGAACCGAGCTTGAGGTTCGAAGAGGGACAGTGGAGCACTCGGGTGCCGGTCCGGGCCAGCAGGGCGACCTCGCTCGGCGTCAGGTGGATGCAGTGCGCCAGGGCCACGTCGGAGCCGGTGAGGCCCAGCGCATCCAGGTGCTCCACGTTGTCCCGGCCCGTGAGCTCGCGGACCAGGGCCACCTCGTCCAAGTTCTCCGACGCGTGGGTGTGCACCCTGCAGCCTCGGGCCCGGGCCAGCTCTCCGGCTTCGCGCAAGAGTCGCTCCGTACACGAAGGCACGAAGCGGGGTGCGAAGGCGTAGCGCAGCCGCCCCTTGCCGTGCCAGCGGTCGGCCTCGTCGCAGGCGCCTTGGAGCGCGAGGTCGGTGTCCTGGCTCAGGCCGGCAGCGTTGGGCCGGTCCATCATCGCGCGCCCGCTGGTGGCGCGGATCCCCGCTTCGGCACAGGCCTGGAACACACCGTCCAGGTGATCCACCGTGCCCATGTCCAGCACCGCCGTGGTGCCTCCCAGCAGGAGCTCGGTGACCCCCAGGCGAGCGCTCCAGTACATCGAGTCCAGGTCGTGGGCTGCTTCGAGGGGCCAGATGCGCGTGCGCAACCAGTCCAGCAGCACCAGGTCATCGGCCATGCCCCGGAACAGGGTCTGGCACAGGTGCACGTGGCTCTGGACGAAGCCCGGGTACACCCAGGCGCCCCGCAGGGGCACTCGCTCGGCGTCCGGTGCCTGCAGATCGGGGCCGATCGCCAGGATGCGCCCGTCGTCGACCAAGAGGTCGCCCGACACCACCCCACGGGCCGGATCGCAGGTCACCAGGACCCCGTCGCTGAACAGCACAGCCATGGTTCCCCTCTAGCGCTCTCGGCCCTGGTTGACCCGTCTGAGCCCGCTCGGTTAGCCTGACGGCGGCTGTCCAGGAGCGCAGGATGCACGGGCTCGGCTGGGTCGCCTTGTGGCTGATCCCCGTCTTCGCGCAACCCGCGCCGGAGGACGACCCACTGCCCCCGGAGACCCCGGCGGTCCAAGAGGACCCCATCCCCCGGGCCTCCCTGCGCATGGACACCCACAGCTGGTACGACGCGGTACCCGCCGACGCCGACACGCGGGTCTTCATGGGCATCGCCGCGGTGGGCCCGCGCGGTCTGGCCATCGACGGGGGCGGCGGCGTGTGGCGGACCGAAGACGCAGGCCAGCGCTGGCGGCTCGTGCTGAATCCGCTGGTTCAGATCGCCGGCCCGGCCGACCTGGATCCGGCGCGGCTCGACTACCGGCCCAGCGAGACCCTGCTCGACTACAGGGCCCAGGACCTCGCCGACGAGCTCAGCGACGACTACGACGATTTCGAGACGGACTACGACAGCGACTACGACGCCGACAGCTACGGCGAAGGCGGGGTCGATTCTACAGACGATGACGCCGAAGACGACGACGGCGACAGCACCGACGACACCGACGTCGACGCCGACAGCCTCGAGGCCGAGCTCAGCCAGCAGATCCAGCTCGAGGGGCTCTTGAGCGACGCCCGGGCGGCCGGCCTGCGCGAGGCCGCCATGCGCCTGGGCGGCCAGGTCTTCCTCCACCCCGATCTGCCAGACCTGGCCCTGGTCGGGCGCGCAGACGGCATCTGGCGCTCCATCGATGGCGGGAGGGACTGGACCCAGGTGGATCCGCTCTCCACCGTCACCGTGTTCGCCGCGGGCCCGGGCGCCTTGCTCTACGCAGGCTCCGACGACGGACTCCGCTACAGCGTCGACCAGGGGCGCACCTGGATCGACAAGGACGATCCGATGGACGGCCAGCGGGTCCGGGATCTGGTGGTCGCCGGCGACGGCACCTGGTGGTGTGGCACCGATCAGGGCCTGTTCCGATCCGACGACGCCGAGAACTGGGAGACCGCGCCCGTGAGCGGCCTGCGCAGCCCAGGCATCTTCGCCCTCTTGCCCGAGCCAGGCGCCCCCGGGAGCTTGCTGCTGGCCGACAACGAGACCCTTTACCGCACCGCGGATCGCGGCGAGACCGTGGTGGTCTTGGGTCGCCAGCCCCTCCTGGACACGACCCGTCTGCTGGCCCTGTCCGCGGCAGGCCACCTCCTCGCCAGCGGCTCGGATGGGGTGTGGGAGACCGTGGACGGCGGCCTGACGTGGCACCCGCTCTACCGCGGCCTGTCCGAGCCCCAGGTCTTCGACCTGGCGCTGCTGGACGACCGGCTCCACGCCGTCACCCTGGCCGGACTGCTTCGCCTGGCTGAGCGTCAGCCGGCGGCCGAGCCCGGGGAGACCCCAATCGCCTGGGCAGCTGCGCCCACCGGAGAGACCCCTCCCCAGCTCGAGGACATCGTCTGGGCCACGACCACGCGCCAGGGCATCGATCCAGCGATCTACTCCCAGGGCCGGCTCAAGCGGACCCGGGCCCTGCCAGAGGTCGTTCTCGCGGGCCGCTGTGGCTTCGGGCGTGGCCTGACCACCGACTTCTCCTCGCCGCCCACCACCGCAGACCGGGACCGGGACTGCGCCGTCATGGTGTCGCTGGTCTTCCTCAAGCCCAGCCAGTACACCGACTCCGACGTCGTGGTGGTCGACGGCTCGGTCTACACCGACGTGGGACTGGGTGCCGTGCCCGTCGTCGCAGCCAAGAACGCCCGGCACATGAACGACTATCGCTACGCCATCATCGATCTCGTGATCGAGCTCTACATGACCCGCGAGCAGCTCCTGGAGCGCTTCGCAGACATCCCCCCCGACGACCTCCGAGCCCAGGTGATGCACGTCCTCCAGATCCAGGAGGTCACCGCTCGCCTCGACGCCTACACCGATGGCGCCTTCACCCGTGGCACCATCTCCCTGGAGTCCCCATGACGACCCTTACCTCGCTGCTCATCGGCCTGGCCCTGGCGGCCAAGCCCCTGCCCTTGAACCAGGCCACCGCCGAAGAGCTGGCCTCGCTCGAAGGCATCGACCAGGAGACCGCCGACGCCGTGGTCGGCCTGCGCACCCAGCGGGGGCGCCTGGGCTCGGTCGAGGAGCTCCGCATCCTGACCCAGGTCGACGACACCGAGCTGGGCGTGCTGCGCCAAGGCACGGCCATGGACTTCACGGTGGGCGCCACCGAGAAGCGGGAGTTCCGCACCGTCGACGAGGTCTTGGCGGCCTTTGATCACGAGCCGACCGTCGAGCTCGTGCAGCGCTGGGCCATGCAGTACGCCAACACCCACCCAGAGGCCGTCGCGTCCTGGTGGAGCGCAGCCCGCAAGGCCAAGCTCCTGCCGACCTTTGCCGTCGGCTACCAGTACGACGACGACTACGGCGAAGACTTCGACTACACCACCGACGACGTCACCGGCGAGGTCTCGGCGTCCCTGGATCGGGTCGACCGGGACCGGGACCACCGGGCTGCGGTGGTTGCCAAGTGGGACCTGGACGACCTGCTCATGAGCTCCAATCACATGCGCGTCGTCTCCGAGTCCCGCAAGACCGTCGAGCTCCGCGACGAGATCAACGAGGAGATCACCAGCCTGTACTTCGAGCGCCGCCGCCACCAGGTGGAGATGCTCTTGTCCCCGTCGCGGGACCTCAAGGCCCAGGTCGAGGACACCCTCAAGCTCATGGAGCTCACCGCCCAGCTCGACGCCTACACCGGCGGCCGCTTCTCGGACCGGCTCGCCAGCGACGGGCAGTAGTCACGGGCTTGCTACGGGCGCTCTCGCCCGTCCGCGCTAG
>CAZFLE010000125.1:0-22774 GCA_964519895.1 uncultured Enterobacterales bacterium
CCCGCCGAGCGTCCGGACATCTACGGCAAGATCGGCGAGTCCGGGGTGAGCGTGCCCCACCTGGACGACATGAAGGTGCTCTACGGCGGCTTCGATCTGTGCGCGCCGACCACCAGCGTGTCGATGACGATCAACGGGCCGGCCCCGATCATCCTGGCGATGTTCCTGAACACCGCGATCGATCAACAGCTCGCAGCCCACCCGGACGACGACCCCGCCCTGGTCCGGGCCCGCGCTCTCCAGACCGTGCGGGGCACGGTCCAGGCCGACATCCTCAAGGAGGACCAGGCCCAGAACACCTGCATCTTCAGCACCGAGTTCGCCCTCAAGATGATGGGCGACATCCAGCAGTGGTTCATCGACCAGGACGTCCGGAACTTCTACTCCGTCTCGATCAGCGGCTACCACATCGCCGAAGCCGGCGCGAACCCCATCAGCCAGCTGGCCTTCACCCTCGCCAACGGCTTCACCTTCGTGGAGTACTACCTGGCTCGCGGCATGAGCGTGGACGCCTTCGGGCCCAACCTGTCCTTCTTCTTCAGCAATGGCCTGGATCCGGAGTACACGGTCATCGGTCGGGTCGCCAGGCGCATCTGGGCGGTCATCCTGCGCGAGCGCTACGGCGCGGGCGAGCGGGCCCAGAAGCTGAAGTACCACATCCAGACCAGTGGCCGTTCACTGCACAGCCGCGAGATCCAGTTCAACGACATCCGCACCACCATCCAGGCTCTGCTCGCCCTCCAGGACAACTGCAACAGCCTGCACACGAACGCCTACGACGAGGCCGTCACCACCCCGACCGAGGAGTCCGTCCGGCGGGCAATGGCCATCCAGCTCATCCTGGCCAAGGAGATGGGGCTGCTGAAGAACGAGAACCCCCTCCAGGGCAGCTACATCGTCGACGAGCTCACCGATCTGGTCGAGGAGGCCGTGCTCCAGGAGTTCGAACGCATCGACAGCCGCGGGGGCGTCCTGGGCGCCATGGAGCGGCAGTACCAGCGCAGCCGCATCCAGGAGGAGTCGATGCACTACGAGCACCTGAAGCACAGCGGTGAGCTGCCCCTGATCGGCATCAACACCTTCGAGGATCCGGCCACCCTGGCCGACGACTGGGAGCCCGAACCCATCGAGTTGCGCCGCAGCACGCCCGCCGAAAAGGACGCCCAGGTCGCGAGCGTCGCGGGCTTCCAGGACGCCCACGCCGACGAGTCCGCCCAGGCCCTCGCGCGCCTCAAGCAGGTCGCGCTCGACGGCGGCAACCTGTTCGCCGAGCTCATGTCGACCGTGCGGGTGGCGACCCTGGGTCAGATCACCCAGGCGCTCTACGAGGTGGGCGGACGGTACCGCCGGAACTTGTAATTCTCCTTCCTTGACCCGTGGTTGACGCTAAACTGATGAACGTCTCTGCCTGGTTCGCGAATGCCTGAGGTCGGCCGCCGCATCGGGGCCTACAAGCTCGAGGAACGGCTCGAGGCCTTCCACGGCACGCAGCTGTGGCGGGCGCGTAGGGTGGATCCGGACCTGTCCGGCCCGACCGTGGTGTGCATCCGGTGCATCGAGGACCCCGACGACAGCACCGCGCTGGACCGGGTGCGGCGGGAGCATCAGGACCTTCGCGTCCTGGGTGACTCCCGCATCCCCAAGGTCCTGGGCTTCTACGAGTCCCAGGGTGCGCTGGTGCTCGAGGACTCTCCGGGAACTTCCTTGGACCTGGTGCTCCAGGCGGTCACCCATGGCGAGCTGTTGATGGACGCCACCACCGCCGTGGACCTGATCCTCGAGGTGGCCCACGCCCTGCGCCACGCCCACTCGATCGTGCGTCCCGAAGGCAAGATCGTACACGGCCACCTGGGCCCCGACCGGGTGGTGCTCACGGCCGATGGCGATGTCCGGATCCTGGGCGTGGGTGCCACCCCCGACGACATCGATCCCCGCTACATGCCCCAGGAGCTGGCCAACCGCACAGGCCGGGACGAGCGCACGGACCAGTGGCAGATCGGGGCGCTGCTGTACGAGCTCATCACCCGACAGCCGCTCTACAAGGGTGCCTACAGCGAGGCCTGGCGCGCAGCGACCCAAGGCGACGTCGCGCCGGCGCTGGATCGTCTGGAGAGCCGGTACCCGGCCCTGACCCAGGTCCTGCGCAAGGTGCTGGCGACCCAACCCTCCGGTCGGTACCAGGTCGAGAGCACCTTCCTGCGGGCGCTCCTGACGGCTTCGCGCTCGGTGTCGGGCAAGAGTCGTCGGCGGGGTCTGGGCGCCGAGGCCTCCCGCATAGAGCCCGTGATGCGGCCAGCGGTGACCCAAGAGCCAGCCGAAGCAGGCTGGTCGAGAGTAGGCGCCTCGGCCGAGTCCGGCGGACCGGTCGTGTTCGATCCCGGCGACACGGGCGAGCAGTCCGACTACGAGCTCGCAGAACAGAACGCCACGGACGCCGATCGTCCCGGCATGGCCTGGGTCGACCTGCCCGAGCACGACAGGACCCCACTGCCGGACTTGTTTGCGCGGCCCAAGCCCGCCCAGGTCCGCGTTCCCCAGGCCCCTAGGCGCGCCCCACCGCCGCCACCGATCAACCGCCCTCGTGCACCCGTGCGCCGCGCGGCGCCGATGCTTGCGGCATCGGCGGCCCCGGAGCCGGTGGTGTCGCCCGGCATCCAGGTCGTGGACAACCTGAGCCTGAGGGCCGATGCGGTCACCGTCCGCACGGCCGACGATCTGCCCGAGGCGCGTGTGGACGATCTGCGGTCCATCCTGGGGGCCGGGCCGCCGCCAGCGCCGCGCGCCGGGGCCAGCGTGAAGCTCTCCTTGCTCCGGGTGGAGCCCGAGGGCACCCAGCCACCCGTCCGGCTCAGTCAGCCCACCCTCGCCGACCAGGAAGACACCCTGGACGCGGCCTCTGCCCATGATCTGCCCCTGTCTCCGGACCTGATGCCGACGGTGTTCGCCAGGCGTCCTGCCGACCTGGAGCCGACGGCGCTGATCTCCGGGCGCAAGCAGGTGCTCATCCAACAGGAGTGGGCCGCCGAGTCCCCCACGGACCCTGGGGTGGGCTTCTCCGGGGGCGCACTCAGCGATCCGCCCACGGATCTCCAGGTGCCCCAGGGCGCCTTCGGCCTGGAGAGGCCCCCGATCACCGAGGCCGAGCCCTTGCCGGAGTTCGCCGCGCCCGCGCCGCTGCTGGGCACGGAGCGCATCCAGTGGGGGCTCTTCATGGCCGCGTCGGTGCTGAGCTGCTTGACTCTCTGGGTGCTGGTCTACGTGGGCTGAGTCGCGTGTCCAGGTCGTTAGACGCCCCCATGGCCTACACGACCCTTCCGGTCCGCACGCCCACGCTGCCGCCGGCGACCCACACCAATGTCTACCTGTTGGGCGACCAGGTCCTGACGGTGGTGGACCCAGCCAGCCCCTATCCGGACGAGCAGGCCCGGTTGCTGGCCCACCTACAGGGCCTCAGCGGCCGGGTCGAACGCGTCCTGCTCACCCACCACCACTGGGACCACGTCGGAGGCGCCCAGGCCCTGGCCACCGCCCTGGACGTGCCGGTCGCAGCGCACCCCCGAACGGCGGAGCTCCTGGCTGGCGAGGTCGACGTCCAGGAGCTGCTGCGAGACGGCGACCGGGTCGAGACCGATCGGGGGGGCTGGACCTGTCTCTTCACCCCGGGCCACGCGTCCGGACACCTGTGCCTGCAGCACGACGACGGCCACGCGGTGGTCGCTGGGGACATGGTCGCGGGAGAAGGCACCATCGTGCTGGACCCTCCCGAGGGCGACCTGGCCCTCTACCTGGCTTCCCTGGCGCGGCTCCGGACCCTCGACGCCGGCGTCCTGCTGCCGGCACACGGGCCTCCGCTCACCGATCCCGCCGCGATCCTGGACCACTACATCCGCCACCGGAACGGGCGCACCGACCAGCTGAGAGAAGCCCTGCGTGCCTTGAACGCCGCCACGCCGCTAGAGCTCGCCGGGCGCATCTACACCGAGCTGCCCCCCGTCTTCCTGGGACTGGCCGCGCGCCAGGTGCTGTGCCACCTGCAGTACCTTGCCGCCCGGGGCGAGGTGTGCAGCTCTGACGGCGAGACCTGGGAGGTCCTGTGAGTGATGAACGTGCCCCCCGTTCCGTCCTGGAGGATGGCGTCGAGGATCTGAGCCGCGTGGTCGAGGGGGTGGCGGGTCTGCTCCTGGGACGCACCGGCGACGCCGAGTCCCCGGAGCCCGGGCGACCGGTCATCAGCGACGACGTCGACCAGGCGATCCAGGACCTGGGCGGTGCGGTGGGGCAGGTCCTGCTCGCGGCGGGTGACCACCTGCAGCGCACCGCCGGCGACGAGCCCCAGGGCGCGACCGAAGACACAACGCCCCTGGTCCACGGGGCCCGCTCGTTGAGCCGGGGCCTGGGGGCCTTGGCGGCGGACCTCCTGGGAGGCTTGCAGGGCAAGCATCCGCCCGACTCGGACCCGTCGGAAGCGCCCGGAGACGACACGGCGTGAGCCGTCTCTTCGTGACCGGCACCGACACCGGCGTCGGCAAGACCGTGGTCACGGCCGCCCTCGCGGCGTCGGCGCCCGGCACCGTCGCGGCGCTCAAACCGGTGGCGTCGGGGGTGGCCCCCGGCACTTCGGGGGCCGACGCCGAGCTGCTGGGGCTCGGCGCCGGGCACGAGCCGCGGGTTCGGGTGGCGTTGCCGCTCCCCGTCTCCCCCCACCGGGCAGCGGCCGAAGCCGACAGGGCGGTCGACCTGACGGACCTGGTGGACTGGGTCGACACCTTCGACGCGGACCACCTGCTGGTCGAGGGCGTCGGTGGCTGGGCGGTCCCCCTCTCGTGGACGCTCTCGGTGGCTGACCTGGCGGCCGCCCTGGTCGCACCGGTCCTGATCGTCGCTGCGGATCGGCTGGGGGTCCTCAACCACACCCTGCTGACCGTGCGTGCCGTCCGCGCCGCAGGGCTGCCGGTGGCGGGGGTGGTGTTGAACACACCCGCCCAGCCAGGGGCCGATGACCTGGACGCCCGAAGGTTCAACCTGGCGGACCTGCGCGAGCTCCTGCCCGGTGTGCCGGTCGTCGCCTGTGCCCACCTGGAGGCGCTCGATCGGGACGCACTGCGCCGAGCCGGGCAAGCGCTCCGGCAGGGCCTGGGCTTCAGTCCCCGGCGCTGACGGCCTCCAGGAAGCTCTCCACCACGTCGGGTCGGAAGACCGAGCCGCCCAGGCTGCGCAGGGCTTCCTGGGCGTCGGGCACACCGAGCAGGGGGCCGTAGCTCCGGGTCCGGGTCAGCAGGTCCCAGCGATCGGCCACCGCGATGAGCTGGGCGATGGGGTGGATGGCGTCACCGGCGTTGCCACGGGGAGAGCCGTGTCCGTCGTGGTGTTCCCGTAGCTCCACCAGGATCGGGGTCAGGTCGGCCAGCAGCTCTGTGGCCACGTCGCGCTCGCCGATGGACTGGCCGTCCAGGTCGGCCCCGCCCAGCAGGTCGGCCAGGGAGACGCCCAGCCGCTCGTGGTCATGCAGGCGGGCCGCGGCCCCGGCGATCTGGACCTGGTCCGGACTCAGACCGACGACCTGGGCGGTCTGGGTGACCAGTTCGGCGACGCGGGCGGCGTGGGCGGAGGGGCCTTCGGGGACAGGGCTGCCGATGGTGCCGGGGGCCCCGGACTGGTTGGCCTGGAGGCGGGAGGCCAGGATCTGGCGCGACAGGGCGTCCCCCACGATCGAGCCGTAGACCTCGAGGGCCTGGGCGGCCTCGGGCGACGTCATCTGGGGCCCGGCGACGGCGACCAGCCCGACGATTCGCGGGGGGGCGTCGGCGGAGTCCTGGGCGCGCACGGGGGCCACCAACAGCGGACGATCGAGGTCGCCGAACCAGCAGCCCTCGGTGGCCTCGGGTTCGTGCAGCCGCTCACCCAGGGTCTGCAGGTCCAGGCCGGCAAAGGGCTCGCGAGCGGTCCGATGGTATTCGACCCACTCGCCGGCCGTGCGCTCGTGAAAGGCGAGCAGGGCGCCCTTTCCGCCGAATTCCTGTTGGGCCAGTTCGCACAACAGGGCGTAGATGTCTCCCAGACCGCTGGGCGCCTTGAGGGCGTGAACACCCTGGTACAGCGCCACGACCTGCCGGAGCCTGACGGTCTCCCGCTCCAGGCGGATCCGGTCCACCGCGCGGGTGATGGCGGCGTGGACCTCGCGTAGCTTGAACGGCTTGAGGAGGTAGTCGTGGGCGCCGTCCTTCATGGACCGGATGGCCGAGTCGATGGTGCCGTACCCGGTCATGAGGATGGTCGCGATCGGCACCGGCCGTTCCTGGATCCGCGCCAGGAGCTCCAGCCCCCCCATGCCGGGCATTTTCATGTCCGACAGCACGACGTCCGGCGTCGACTCGGCCAGGATCTCCAGCGCGCGTTCACCGTCCGGCGCGGTGTGGACGCGGTGTCCGCGGGCTCGCAGGTATTCGCCGAGCAGCTCGAGGATCGAGGCCTCGTCGTCCACCACGAGGATCGTCACCTTGCCCTGGTCAGGGCGCTGCGCCTGGAGTCGGGGTGCCACGATCCAATGATAAGGTGGGCGGGCTCCAGGAGGGCGCGTGGCCCGGAAGGGAAAGATCGATCGACAGCTGAAGCTGGAGCTCGATGACCTCGAGCAGAAGATCTTCCTGCTCAAGATCCAGTACGACAAGTACTTCAACGGGATCGAGTCCCAGGAGCCCACCCGAGACCGCGAGGGGGTGCTGCGCCTGATGCGGGAGATGACCAAGATGGACATCACCAACTCGGTCCAGCGCTACAAGTTCAAGTCCATGCAGGCCCGCTACACGTCGCTGGAGCAGTACCTGACGCGAAACCTGCTGCTCATCGAGCGCGGAACCCACCCCAAGTTCAAGTTCCGGGCGGATCTGCGGGACAAGCGCCGGAGCGAGCTCGACCGGGCCCGGAAGCGCCGCCGCGAGACCGTGAACCGACAGAAGCAGGAGGAGATCGGCTTTCGGGACGTCTACCAGGACTTCATGTCGGCCCGAAAGCAGTGCGGCCAGTCGGACCTGGAGTTCAAGAAGGTGCGCAAGGCCCTGCGTGCCCAGGTCGAAGCCATCAAGACCGAGTACAAGTGCTCCAAGGTCAAGCTGCGCGTTACCGTCGTGAACGGCAAGGCAAGGGTCAAGGCCGTCCCCGAACGCTGAACCCGGAGCACTTCTCTTGCTGCTGTCTCTCTGGTTGCTCGCCACACCGGCCCAGGCTGGCCCGGCCTGGACCCTGGTGGTGCCCTTTGGCGTGCCCCAATTCGTCCACAAGAAGCGCAAGCGCGGTCTGCTCTACGGAGGCCTGCAGCTCGCGGGCCTGTCCGCCAGCACCGTCGCGACGTTCCGGTCCTATGGCTACGCCAACGCGGGCAACGACGACCTGTACCTGACCTGGCGACTGATCTCAGCAGGCACCGTGGCGTTCACGGCAGCCGCTTGGTTCGCGTCGGCCCTGGACGGCTCCCGCTTGCACCAGCTCGAGCTCGAAGCATACGGCCTGACCCAGTCGGCCCGGGCGTGGGACAGCTGGCACACCCACACCTCCCCCACCTTCTACACCGTCGGTTGGGGCGTGGACCTGACCGACGCGTCGAGGATCGAACATGGTCGTTGAGCTTCAGGAGGTCCTTCGGCTTCCCCTGTTCCAAGGCATCGGTGGCCGAGCCGCAGACGAAGCGCTGGCCGCCTTCGTGCCGGCCCAGGTCGGTCCCGATGAGCTGCTGCTGGTCGAGGGCGAGTCCGATCGCTCGATGATCCTGGTCCTGGAGGGCCAGATCGCCGTCTCGGTCGGAGACCCGGCCACCGAGCTGGCCCGACTGGGCCGGGGCGAGGTGGTTGGAGAGATGACCCTGCTGGGCATCTTGAACCGCCGGGCTGCCACCGTGCGCACCACCGAGGCCACCCGGCTGCTGATCCTGGACGCGGCGGGGCTCAAGCACCTGCGCATGGGCGGCAATCCTGTGGTCGCTCGGCTGGAGCTGTCCGCGCTGCGCACTCTGGCCTCCCGGCTCCGCGAGACCGACCGCAGGATCGCCGAGCTGGCCAAGGGCACAGCGCTTCAGCTGGGCCGCCCCCAGGGCCTGTGGGCCAGGCTCGCGGCGGCCTTCACGGGTCAGGGCGCAGGCCCCAAGACCGCCGCTCCCGACCCTGCGACGGTCCTGGCCAACGCCATCGCCTTCCGCCACCAGTCCCAGGAAGCCACCGCCGAGCTCGCCCAGCACCTGGACGTGGTCGCGGTCGCCGAGGGCAGTCGCATCCTCGAGGAGGGCACCCTGGGCGGGGACGCTTTCATCATCGGCGAGGGCAGCGTCGCGGTGTACCGGGCCACCCGGGACGCCCGCTACGAGAAGCTCGCGACCCTCTCCGATGGCGCCCTCTTTGGGCTCGCGGCCCTGATCGATGGCCAGTCTCGCACCGCCACCTGTGTGGCCTCGACCCCATGCTGGTTGCTGCGGGTGTCCGGCGACATGTTCCGTGAGATCGCCAGCCTGGACGTCGCGGCCAGCCGCGTGCTGCGGCGGGCGGTGATCGAGGCGCTGTCGGGCCAGCTGCGGCTGGCCAACTCCCACCTCGAGGCCCTGGACCACGCCCACAGGCAGCAGCTCGCCGACGGCGACCTGGAGCGGCTCCAGGCGGCCCGGGCGGCGATGATCGGGGGTGCCTGATGTGCCGCAGCATCAAGACCCTCTACAATTTCGAGCCCCCGGCCACCGCCGACGAGGTCCGGGCGGCGTCTCTCCAGTTCGTGCGAAAGGTCAGCGGGATGCGCAAGCCGTCCGCGGTCAACAGCCAGGCCTTCGACGACGCCGTCGCCGATATCCACGCCCGCACGATGCAGCTGCTGTCCGAGCTCCAGACCAGCCAGCCCCCCAAGGACCGCGACGCCGAGGCCGCCAAGGCCCGGGCCAAGTGGCAGGCCAGGGAGCAACGGCAGCGGGAGCGCCTGGCCGGAGGGTAGACTCGGGCCTTGACCGCTGGCCTGGAAACCGCCTTGGTCGTTCTCTTTCTGACACTCGGCTGCGCGCAGCCCGACATCGAACAGGTCACCCCTGTGGGTGAGGGCCCGTCCACGACTGCGGGCACCCAGGACACCGACACCCTCGAGGCGGTGGGCATCAACTACCACCGGGACGTCGCGCCCATCCTGGAGCGGAACTGCACCCGCTGCCACGTCACGGGTGGCCTGGGCACCGGGGACTTCACGGACTTCGGCACCGCTGCGGCGATGGCCGAGCTCATGCTGGTGGACATCGACCTGGGCCTGATGCCACCGCCGTCCTCGGATCCCGACTGCAGGGACTACCTGGGCTCCGAGTACATCCGCATCGACCCAGCCGACCGCGACGTCATCGCCGCGTGGATCGACGGGGGCCTGCTGGAGGGAGACCCCGCCGGCGTGACCCCGGAAGAAGGCCCGGCGGACCAGCTCGAGGACCCTGACCTGATCGTCCAGCTGGACGAGCCCTACGCCCCGGCATTCTCCAAGGACGGCAACGAGTACCGCTGCTTCGTGGTCCAGGATGTGCCCGACGACGACTACTTCATCACGGCGATGCACCCGGTCATCGGAAACTGGGAGATGGTCCACCACCTGGTGCTGCATTCGGTGGACCCGGCCAAGCTCAGCGCGGCAACCACCGATCCGTCGGGCTTCGACTGCTACGGCGGCGAGCAGTACGGCATCACCAAGGCCCAGCTCGGCGTCTGGGCCCCGGGCATGTTGCCGTTCGAGATGCCCGAGGGCGTGGGCATCCAGATGTCCGGCGCCGACCCGCTGCTGCTGGAGTTCCACTACTACGACCCGGGCACGCTGGAGCCCGGCGCCTCGGACCGCTCGGGCTATGCCTTGCGCATCGCCGAGACCGTGGAGATCCCCGCGGTGGCAGGCGGCTGGAGCCTGAGCGGCTTCACCGTGCCCGCCGGTGTCGAGGCCTGGTCGATGAGCGGCAGCGCCAGCGTGGGCTGGGGCCAGGACCTGACCCTCTACGCCATGTGGCCCCACATGCACGTGCTGGGCAGTGGCTTTGCGATGGACTCCACGGACTTCGAGGGCCAGAGCGACTGCCTGGTTCAGTCCGACCAGTACGACTTCGAGAACCAGTACCAGTACATCTACCGAGAGCCCTACATCTCCAGGCAGGGCTCGACCCTGAGCTACACCTGCACCTGGAACAACACCGCGTCCAACCGCTACCAGCTCTACGAGCCGCCCATCGACATTCCCGCCGGGCTGAACACCAACGAGGAGATGTGCGTGTTCTTCGCGCTCTACAGCGTGGGTGCGCCGGAGCCCTTCGTGCGGGTGGGCGATGTCGCGGCGGGGGAGCTCTCTCTGCTCCGCTCGACGGCGGATCTGGACCTGGAGGGCAGCGCGATCGCCGCCCTGAACCACGGTGGAGACTCGATCCAGGTCGACGCTGTGGACTTCGCCGGGGTGGCGACACCGGGCATCCCCTACATCTACAATCCGCCGGACTTCGACGCCGACGCGGCGACCATGAACCCGATCGAGACCGTGGCCTACAGCGGCGTCTACTCAGACATCGGCGACGTCCTGCGCATCCCGCTGACCGTGCCGGCCGGCACGGACTACCGCCTGCAGCTGTTGTTCTTCGAGCCCTACTACACGACCCAGGGCTACCGGAAGCTCGACATCACCGTCGACGGAGAGCGCGTGGTGCACGACCTGGACGCCAGCACGTCGTCCCAGACGGCGGGCATCGTCTACTCCCTCGAGGGCACCGCCACCGGCGACCAGCTGACGGTGGTGGTCCAGGGTGCCGAGAGCGGCGACGGCTACGGGATCTTGAGTGGGCTGTCGCTGGAGCTGGGTCCGTAGGTTGTTGCAGCGCAGGTCCCACCTCAACGCGACAAGCGCCGCACAGGTCCCACTTGAACGCGACAGATCAGGTCCGAGTGCCCGCTCGTTTAGGCCCGCAAGGCCCTCGGACGGCCTGATCGGGCCCCAAAGGCGCACTCGCAGGGCCATTTGTCGCGTTCGGGCAGGACCTGTGCGGCGGTTGTCGCGTTCGGGCCGGGCCTGTGGTCTCGGCGGCCAGGCCTCGTGGACCGTGGCCCTCAAGGACCAGGGCGTCGGTCAGATCGACAGCCGAGCCCGGGCCAGGTCCGCGTTGCGCTCTGCGTTGACCGCTTCGCCGCTGCCGGCTTCAGCCGCGGCCAAGGCGGCCTCGCTCTCGGCCAGCAGGGTGGTCGCCGCCGCCTTGTCGACGTTGTCCGCCGACTCGCACAGCTCGGTGAGCAGGGTCAGCTTGTCGGGGCCGGCCTCGACGAAGCCGTTTCCGACCACGAAGCGCTGCTCGCCTTCGCTGCTGTGCAGTGTGACGACGCCGGCGCGCACGACGCTGAGCAGCGGCGCGTGATCCGGCAGCACCCCGAACTCCCCGTAGAAGCCGGGAGCCTGGACCTCGGTCACGTCTCCCGACCAGGCGGTCGCGGTGGGCGTGACGATCTCGACGTGGATGCTCATGGCGGCTCCTAGGCTTCGGCGGCCAGCTTCTCGGCCTTCTGCTGGGCTTCCTCGATGGTGCCGACCAGGTAGAAGGCTTGCTCTGGGAGGTGGTCCCACTTGCCTTCGAGGATCTCCTTGAAGGACTTCACGGTGTCGTCCTTGGAGACCAGGCGGCCCTCGAGACCCGTGAACTGCTCGGCCACGAAGAACGGCTGGGACAGGAACTTCTGGATCTTGCGGGCCCGCTCGACGGCCATCTTGTCCTCGTCGGAGAGCTCGTCCATGCCCAGGATGGCGATGATGTCCTGGAGGTCCTTGTAGCGCTGCAGCACCCGCTGCACGCCGGTGGCGACCTGGTAGTGCTCGTCGCCGATGATGCGCGGGTCGAGGATCCGGCTGGTGGAGTCCAGCGGGTCCACGGCCGGGTAGATGCCGAGCTCGGAGATCTTCCGGCTGAGCACGGTGGTCGCGTCCAGGTGGGCGAACGCGGTGGCAGGCGCGGGGTCGGTCAGGTCGTCGGCGGGCACGTAGATGGCCTGGACCGACGTGATGGAGCCCTTGGTGGTCGTGGTGATGCGCTCCTGGAGGTAGCCCATCTCGGTGCCCAGGGTGGGCTGGTAGCCGACCGCGGAAGGCATACGACCGAGCAGCGCGGAGACCTCGGAGCCGGCCTGGGTGAACCGGAAGATGTTGTCGACGAACAGGAGCACGTCCTGGCCCTCGTTGTCCCGGAAGTACTCGGCGACGGTCAGGGCGGACAGGGCGACCCGGGCGCGGGCACCCGGCGGCTCGTTCATCTGGCCGTAGATCAGCGCGGCCTTGGAGTCCTGCCAGTTGCCCGGCTTGATGACGCCCGACTCGGCCATCTCGTGCCACAAGTCGTTGCCTTCGCGGGTGCGCTCACCGACGCCGGCGAACACCGAGAAGCCACCGTGGGCCTTGGCGACGTTGTTGATGAGCTCCATGATGAGCACGGTCTTGCCGACCCCGGCGCCGCCGAACAGGCCGATCTTTCCGCCGCGGGAGTAGGGGGCCAGCAGGTCGACGACCTTGATGCCGGTCTCGAACATCTCGACCTCGACGCTCTGGTCGATGAAGGCGGGGGGCTCGCGGTGGATGGGGAGCTTGGACTCCTCGCCGACGGGGCCCAGCTCGTCGATGGGCTCGCCGATGACGTTCATGATCCGGCCCAGGGTCTGGCGGCCCACGGGCATCGAGATCGGCTTGCCGGTGTCGGAGACGGTGTCACCGCGCTTGAGGCCGTCGGTGGTGTCCATCGCGATGCAGCGGACGGTGTTCTCGCCCAGGTGCTGGGCGACCTCGACGGTCAGGTTGTTCTCCCGATCGTCGATGAACTTGTTCGTCAGGGTCAGGGCGTTGAGGATGTTGGGCAGGTTGCCCGGGGGGAACTCGACGTCCAGGACGGGGCCGATGACCTGCTTGACGATGCCGGTGGCGCTCATGGGGATGTCTCCGGGGGAGAAGAGAGGGTCTACAGGGCAGCAGCGCCGGACACGACTTCGATGATCTCGGTCGTGATGGCGGCCTGACGAGCCCGGTTGAACTGGAGGGTGAGGGAGTCGATGAGGTCGGAGGCGTTGCGGCTGGCGCTGTCCATCGCGGTCATGCGCGACGCGTGCTCACCGGCCTCGGTCTCCAGGAAGGCCTGCAGCAGGATGCCCTGGAGGTAGAGCGGCAGGAGCGTGTTGATGAGCTCCTGGCCGTTGGGCTCGAAGGCGAAGTCGGCCTGGGCCGCGCTGTCGCTCGCGTCCTCGGCATCTTCGAGGGCCAGGGGCAGGACCTTGGAGTAGCTCGGCGACTGGGTCATCACGGACTTGAAGGCGTTGAAGGCCAGGTAGACCTCGTCGACGCTCTCGGTGTTGAAGTCGCCGACCAGGTGGTCCGCCAGGGCGTGCACGTGGTCCATGTACGCCTTGGGGTCCAGCTCGATCTCCGAGCTGGTCAGCGTGTAGCCCCGGGCGTTGAAGTAGCTGCGGGCCTTCTTGCCATAGGTCCGCAGGGTGACGGTCTTGCCGTCGGCCTCGACGCCCTTGATGAACTTCTCGGCGTCCCGGAACAGCCCGTTGTTGAACCCGCCGCACAGGCCCTTGTCCGAGCCGAACACGACCACGACCACGTTGGTCACGGTGTCGTGGGACTCGAGCAGGGGGTTGGAGACGTCGCCTGCACGACCGCCGACGCTCTGCAGCACGCCGGACAGGGCGTCCTGGTAGGGACGGGCGGCGAGCGCCTTTTCGGTGGCCTTGCGCAGCTTGGCGGCTGCCACCAGCTTCATGGCGCTGGTGATCTGCTTGGTGTTCTTGACCGAGCCGATGCGGCGCCGGATGTCGCGGAGATTCGCCATCTCAGCAGCTCCTCAGGTGGGGGTGCTCAGCCGTTCCAGGTGGCCTTGAAGCCGTTGACCGCGGCCAGGAGGCGGTCCTTGAGGTCGCTCTTCTTGAAGGTGCCCTTGTCGATGATCTCGGCGAGCAGGGCGGCCTCGTTGGCCTCCATGTGGGACGCCAGGGCCTTCATGAAGGACACGACCTGGTTCAGCGCGATGTCGTCGCAGGCGCCGTTGGTGCCGGCCACGACCTGGACGACCTGCATCTCGACGCTCATGGGCTCGTACTGGTCCTGCTTCAGGATCTCGACCAGGCGGGCACCCCGGGTCAGCTGGCGCTGGGTCGCGGCGTCGAGGTCGGAGCCGAACTGGGCGAACGCGGCGAGCTCACGGTACTGGGCCAGGTCGAGCCGCAGGGTACCGGCGACCTCCTTCATGGCCTTGATCTGGGCGGAACCACCGACCCGGGAGACGGAGATGCCGACGTTCACCGCCGGACGGACGCCCTGGTAGAACAGGTCCGTCTCCAGGAAGATCTGGCCGTCGGTGATGGAGATCACGTTGGTCGGGATGTACGCGGAGACGTCGCCGGCCTGGGTCTCGATGATGGGCAGCGCGGTCAGGGAGCCGCCGCCTTCGGCGTCGCTCATCTTGGCGGCACGCTCGAGCAGCCGGGAGTGGAGGTAGAAGACGTCGCCGGGGTAGGCCTCGCGACCGGGAGGCCGACGGAGCAGCAGGGACATCTGCCGGTAGGCGACCGCCTGCTTGGACAGGTCGTCGTAGACCACCAGGCCGTGCATGCCGTTGTCCCGGTAGTACTCGCCCAGAGTGGCGCCGGTGTACGGGGCCAGGAACTGCAGCGGGGCCGCCGTGGCTGCGGGGGCGGAGACGACGGTGGTGTACTCCATGGCGCCGTGACGCTTGAGCTTCTCGACGACCTGGGCGACGGTGGACTGCTTCTGGCCGATGGCCACGTAGATGCAGTGCAGCTTGCGCTTCTCGTCGTTGGCGAACTTCTTCTGGTTGATGATGCAGTCGATGGCGACCGCGGTCTTGCCGGTCTGGCGGTCGCCGATGATGAGCTCCCGCTGGCCACGGCCGACGGGGATCATGGTGTCGACGGCCTTGAGACCGGTCTGCATGGGCTCGTGGACCGACTGACGGGCCACGATGCCGGGCGCCTTGAGCTCGACCCGGCGCATGATGTCGCGGGGGATGGGGTCGCCGCCGTCGATGGCGTTGCCCAGTGCGTCGACCACGCGGCCCAGGGTGGCCGGACCGACCGGGATGGAGACGATCTCGCCGGTCCGCTTGACCGTGTCGCCTTCCTTGATGTCGGTGTCCGAGCCGAACAGGGCGCAGCCTACGTTGCCTTCCTCGAGGTTCAGGACCATGCCCATGACGCCGCCGGGGAACTCGAGGAGCTCGCCCGCCAGGGCGTTCTCGAGGCCGTAGACGCGGGCGATGCCGTCGCCGACGTTGAGGATGGTGCCGGTCTCGGCGACGGAGACCTTGGTCTCGTAGTTCGCGATCTGGCTCTTGAGGATCTGGGAGATCTCTTCAGCGCGGATGTCCATGTTCTGCGGCTCCAGAAGGGGTCGGGGAGGCGGTCAGCCAGGGGCTGCTTCAGGCCTCGCCCACGACGGTGAGAGGGGAGTTGAGGAGGTTCTGCTTGAGCTGTTCCAGACGGTTCCGGACGGACGCGTCGTAGACGACGCCCGCGACCTGGACGACCATGCCGCCGATCAGGTCGGCGTCGACGCTGCTGTCGACCAGGACGGTCTTGCCGGTCGACGCTTCCAGAGTCTTCTTGACCTCGTCGACCATGCCGGCGCTCAGGGCGGTGGCGGTGATCACGTGGGCGCGGACGCGGCCGGCCTGGGCGTCGGCCAGCACGCCGTACTCCCGGATGAGGTCCGGCAGCATGCCCACCCGGCCCTTGTCGAACATCAGGCGGGCGGTGTTGGCCACGTGGGCGTTGACCTGGATGCGCTCCAGGACCGCCTCGAGCACGCCCCGGCGCTCGCTGGGCAGGAAGGCGGGGTGGCTCAGCACCACGTCGAGCTTGCTGTCGTCTGCGGCGAGCACGCCGGAGAGCTTGTCCAGGTCTGCGGCGTAGGTGTCGGCGGCGCCGGCGTCCTGGGCCAGGGCCATCAGCGCCCGGGCGTAGCGCCGAGCGATGGCGATCTCATCAGCCATGTCCGTTGGCCTCCTTGACGGTGCCCAGCAGGTCCTGGGCCAGGCGGTCCTGGTCGGTGGCGCTGATCCGGCCGCGGAGCTGTTCCTCGGCGACCTGGATGGCCAGGTTCACGGCCTGCTGGTGCAAGGCGGTGCGGGCGGCGGAGACCTCGTCCCGGATGGCCTTCTCGGCCCCCGCGGCGATCTGGGCGACCTCTTGCTCGGCCCGGTCGCCGATGAGGGCGACCTCGCGCTCGCTGGCCCGCATGGCGTCGGCCCGCATGTCCTCGAACTCGGCCTCGAAGCGGTTGAGGCGGGCTTCGAGCTCGTCGTAGCGGGCCTGGGCTTCGCGGCGGAGGCGGTTGGACTCGTCCAGCTGCTTCTCGACGGTCGCGGCCCGGTTCTTCAGGGACTCGGGGATGACCCGGCGTGTCAGCCAGGCGATCAGCCCGACGAAGACGGCCAGGTTGAAGGCGTGGAAGCCCAGGCTGGCCCACCAGCCTTCGGGCTGGCCGCCGGCGGCGAGCGCTGTGCCGGGCACCAGGAGAGCGGAGAGGATCAGGAGTGCGCGTGTCACTTGGCTGCGACCTCGGGGCCCAGGATGGCGGTGGTGATGTCGCCGGCCATCGTCCGGGACAGGCGGTCCAGCTCTTCGCTGGCCAGGGCCCGCTCTCCGGTGATGACGGCCAGGGCTTCGCTGACCTTTTGGTCGGCCTGGGCCCGGGCTGCGGCGATCTTGGCCTCGCGGGCCTCGAGGGCAGTGGTGCGAGCGGCGTTGCGCTCGCCGGCGACCTCGGCGCGGGCGTCGGCGACCCGGGCCTCGTAGGCGCCGAGCTTGTCGGCGGCGTTGTCCTGGAGCTTCAGCGCGTCTTCGCGGCTGCCGACGATCGCGACGTCGCGATCGTTCAGGTAGCTGATCATCGGCTTGAAGATCAGCTGGTTCAGCACGATCAGCGTGATCGCAAAGGGAATGGCCTGAATCAGCATCAGGAAGGGGTCGGGAAGGATCGCCACAGCGCCTCCGCCCTCCGTTCCACGAGCAGGGCCGTTTCGTGGCCCTTCCCCGGAGGGGGCGCCGAGGTATCACGAGGGGTCCTAGGGGTCAACACGGCTGGACCGGCCTCTTCGGGCCGCGTGGGGGCCCGGCATCGCCGGGCCTGACGACCCCCAGGATCCAGGCCCCATTCCGCGGGACGTGTGATCCTGGGGCCATGCCCCCGGCGAGACCCTGGCGCCCGACCTTTCGCTGCGATCGCTGCAGGACCTGGCACCCGCTCCAGGGCCTGCGGGCGTGGCTGGGTCAGCCGCCAGCCCAGGACGGGGGTCGGGTGCACTTCGTGTGCACGAGCTGCCGTGCACGCACGTACCGCAACGTGAGGGACTGAGGTGGGCGGACCGCTGGACGGGGCGTGGGCTGCGCTCTGGGCGGGAGACCTGGATCTGGCACGCTCCCGGGCCGACGCCCACGAGGCCGCCCTGGACGCCGCGGTCGCGCCGCCTTGGGATCCCCGACGGGCGCCGGTGTTGCTGCTTCGGGTGCGCTTCGCCGAAGCCACCTCTGGACCCCGGTCGGCGATGCCGGTGGCCGAGGATCTGGTGCACCAGGCGGAGCAGCACGGCTGGACCGGGGCACTCCCGCCCGCGCTCCGGCTGCTGGCGCTGTGCTGCATCAACGGGGGGGATCGCGACCGGGCGCGGCCCCTGCTGGCCCGGGCGCGCACGCTCGCCGCGGAGGCCCAGGACCCCCTGGAGGAGGGACGGGTGCTGTGGACCCAGGCCCGGGGCGTGCTGTTGGGCGGGGACGCGGACCTGGGGCACGAGCTGGCCCTCCAGGCGCGGTCTCGCCTGGAGGCGGGGGGTGGGGACCCGCTCTGGGAGGCGATGTCCGACAACCAGCTGGGCATGAGCCTCAAGCGCCGGGGGGATCGCGCCGGAGGACACGCGCACCTGGTCCGGGCCCGGGAGGCCTTTGACGGGCTGGGCCATGCCTTTGGCGGTGCCGAGACCCGGCAGGCGCTGGCCGTGCTCGCCCAGCAGCGTGGCGACTTGACCGGGGCCGCCGTCCTGGTCGACGAGGCCCTGGCGCTTCAGGAGCGCGCCGGCAGCCCAGCGGGGCTCTCCCGTTGTCTCAACCTGGTCGGGGAGCTGCACCGCCAGCGCGGGGAGCTCGAGGAGGCCGAGTGCGCCTACCGGCGGGCCCTCGAGACGGCGGCCGCGGCCGGACTGGCCCGGGAGGTCTGGTTTCCCAGGCTGAACCTGGCCCAGGTGCTCCAGCGACAGGGCCACCACGCCGAGGCCATCGCGCTGTTCGAGACCGTGCTGGCCGATCCCGGGCTCGGCGACGCCATCAAGGGCTGTCTGCACGGCGTGTTGCTGGAGAGCCTGGAGGTGTCGGGCCACGTGGCCGACTGGGAGAGTCACCACGCCCTCGCCAAGCGCTTGCTCCACGACACCCGGACCGACGACGTCGACGTGGCCCACGGTGCGGAGCGCTCCGGCCAATGGGCCGCTCAGTGCTGGCGAGATGGGCGGGATCCAGCAGCCCGCTCCAGGGCCACCCGTGCGCTGGGGCTCGCGTGGCGGACCTGGTCCGGGCTGGGGCGAGAGGGCGACGTGGCCCGCGTGGTCGGGGCGATCGAGGCCCTGGGTGCGGAAGCTGGACCCACGCCGCTGGGCGAATTCGACCTGATCGAAGTCGTCGGGCAGGGCGCGATGGGCACGGTCTGGGCGGCTCGGCACCGGGCCAGCGGCGAGCCTGCGGCGGTCAAGGTGCTGCGAGGGTCCCGGGCCCGGGACCCCAGGGTCCTGGCGGGCTTCCGGACCGAGGTCCGCGCCTTGGCGGGCCTGGATCACCCGGCCGTGGCGTGGATCCTGGGCCAGGGGGTGGTGGAGCCTCCGGCGGCTTGGGCCTCCGGCGGTCTCCTGGTGGCCGGCAGCCCCTACCTGGCCCTGGAGTTCGCCGGGGGGGGCAGCCTGGTCGGACTGGCGGGCAAGCTCACGTGGACCGAGATCCGGGCACTGCTGACCGCGCTCCTGGGGGGCCTGGCCCACGCCCACGGACGGGGGGTGCTGCACCGTGACCTCAAGCCGGCGAACGTCATGCTGGGAGACGGCCCGACCCTGGGCGAGCAGGTCCGGCTGGTGGACTTCGGGCTCGCTGTGGCCGGCGGTGGGGAGGGTCTGGGGCACACGGCCGCCGGCACGCCCGGGTACATGGCGCCGGAACAATTCCAGGCCGCCTGGCGGGACCAGGGACCTTGGACCGACCTGTATGCGCTGGGGTGCCTGGCCACCGAGCTCGTCCAGGGCTCGCCGCCGTTCGTCGCCGGAACGCGCTCCGAGCTCCAGGCCCTCCATCGCTTCGCCGACGTGCCGCCCCTCCGCCCGGCCGTGCCGGTGCCCGACGGCATCGAGGCCTGGCTCTGTCGCCTGTTGGCCAAGGCCCCGGCGGACCGCTTCTCCAGCGCGGCGGGGGCCGCCTTGGCCCTTCGTGCCATGGGCGAAGTCCAAGGCGTCCCGACCGTCGAGCCGGCGCGGTTGACCCACGCGACGGCCGCTACGACCTGGTTCGCCGAGTCCCAGGAACCCGAACCGCGTGGGGTGGGGGCGCCGTCGCCGATGGCCCCGCTTGCCGACGCTGGCGTGCCCGAAGCACCGCCTCCCGACCCCCCTCCGCGGGCGCTCCTGGCGGGACCTGGTGCCAGCCTGTTCGGCCTACGGACCCCGCGTCTGGTCGGTCGCCAGGTCCAGGTTCGGCGCCTGTGGGGTGCGCTTCGCCAGGTCGCCGAGACCGGCCGGGCCCACGGCGTCTTGCTGACCGGTCCGGCGGGCGTGGGGCGTTCGCGCCTGGGCAGCTGGTTTGCCAACAAGGTCAGGGCCTGTGGGGCTGCTGTGGTGGGCGAGTCGCGCTTCGTAGAGGGTCAGCCGCCGGGGCGCGGCTTTCGCCAGCTCGTCGAGCCTTGGCTGGGAGTCCGGGGCCTGGAACGGGACCGTGCATACGAGCGGCTCGGCTCGCTGCTGATCGGCGGCACGCGGCTGGGTCCGGAGCTGGTCGACGATCTGGTCCGAGTGGTGGCGCGGGACCCCGACAGCGCCCGGGTGGACCAGCGCTTCCGGGTGGCGCTGGGTCTGCGGCTGATCTCCCGGGCTGCGTCCACAGGACCGGTCGTGCTGTGGCTGGACGATGTCCAGTGGAGCCAGGCGACCCTGGGCTTTGCCGAGCGCGTGCTGCGCGCCGGCCAGGACCGAGACCTGCCGGTGCTCGTGGTGGCGGGACTCCAGGACGAGGCCCTGGCGGAGGCGCCCGGTGCGCGGCAGGCATCGAAGCGCTTGCTGGCGTTGTCCCAGGTCGAACACCTGCCGGTGCCGCCGCTGTCGGACCGGGACCTGCACGAATTGCTCCGAGCCGTGGTGGGGCTTGCGCCGAAGCCCGCTCGTCAGCTGGTGCAGCGGGCAGGCGGGAGTCCCCAGCTGGCCCTGCACGTGGTCGCCGATCTGGTGGAGCGCGGTCTCCTGGTGCGGGGGCCCCAGGGGGTCGACCTGCAGCCAGGTCGGAGCCTGACGGTGCCGGCCGGGCTCCTCGAGGTCTGGCAAGGCCGGGTGGAGCGTGTCAGCCAGGCGCTCGGGGGCCAGGCCCGCGAGGCGCTCGAGCTCGCCGCCGTGCTGGGCCAGGACGTTGTCCTGGCCACCTGGCAGCGAGCGTGTGGGATCGCTGGCGTCCAGATCCCCGAAGGGCTGCTGGACGCGCTGTTCGACCTGCACCTCGCCAGTCCCGACGGCGGTCGCTGGCGCTTCACCAATTCCCTGTTGCGGGAGTCGCTGCAGCGCTCAGCGGCCGCCCAGGCCCGCTCGCGTGGGTGGCACGCCGCCTGTGCCGAGGCCCTGGACGCCGCAGGTGGGGCGGCCTACGACCGCGGGCTCCACCGACATCGCGCCGGACAGCACGAGGCGGCGGTGACGCTCCTGCTGGACGCGATGACCGAGCTGCGCAACGCCGGGCTGCGGGGTCGGTCGCTGGTCGCCGGCCGCTGGGCCACCGAGGCGCTGGACGCCCAGGGCGCTCCAGAGCACGACCCCCGGCGCCTGCGTTGCCGCCTGGAGTGGCTGTTGGCCGAGCGGGACGCCACGGGCTTCGCCGGGACCCACGACGCCGCGACCGCGATCGCAGAGACCGCCGCCGCTGGGGGGCATCAGGCGCTGGCGTCCCGGGCCTGGCTGGCCGGGGGCAACGCGGCGAGGCACATGGGCGAGTACGACCTGGCTCTGACCCTCATCGAGCAGGGGCGCCTGGGGTACGAGGCGCTGGGCGACGTGACGGGCCTGATCCGAGCCCACCGGGCCCTGGCCGGCCTCGCACGGGTGCGCGGGGACCTGGATCGGGCGTGGGATCACCTGCAGCGGTGCATGGCGCTCGCGCCTCAGATCCGGGGCTGGGACGGCCAGCTGGGGCTCTGGTACAGCCTGGCGCTGGTGGCCTACCAGCGGGACGACTTCGCGTCGGCGGAGAGCCTGTTCCGGCAGTGCCTGGAGATCGCCCGGGAGCAGGGTGCCCGGGGCGTGGTCGCCTCGTGCCTGAACGGCCTCGCCGACATTGCCCGGCGGCGAGGTGACCACGAGGGCGCGGCCCGTGGCTTCCGCGAGGCCATGGCCCTCAACCGGGAGCTCGGGGCCCCGGGCTACGTGATGGCGGCCCTGAACCTGGCCCAGGCACTGCTCGCCCTGGGCCGGCGTGCCGCTGCCCACGACGGCTTCGGCGAGGTCCTGGAGGGCTTGACCCGCCAGGGACGACAGCACCTGCTGGTGGTGCCGGAGCTGGGGCTGCTGGCGACCGCTCCGGCACGTGTGCCACCGGCCCAGTTCGGCGCGGCCCTGGAGCGGATCGAGTCCTCCTTGGCCGCCTCGGGCTTTGCGGATCGGGACATCGCCGAGCTGGCCGAGGCGGCCGGCTGGCGGGCCCACGAGCTGGGCGCGCGGGGCCAGGCCGAGCGCGTCTGGCAGGTGGCCGTGGATCACTGGGGCCGGCTCGAGCGGGACGCGCGCCAGGCGGCCGTTCAAGGCTGGCAGGAAGACCTCAGAAGCTGACCGCAGCGCCTGCCATGAGCCCCTCGGGCAGCGGTGCCGCGAAGGGCCGGATGCGGACCTGGCTCGTCTGGGCGCCCGGGCGCAGCTGCCAGCGGTACAGGAAGCCCTGGAGCTGGATCCCGCCGATCCCGGCGGCCTGGGTGACCGCCAGGATCGTGAACTGGGCCTCCCGCGACCGCGCCGACGCCTGGGCCCAGAGTGCCAGGGGGTAGCCGATGGCCATCACACCCAGGCCCACCGCAGCCAGGACCGGGCGAGGGAGGGGTGCGCCCAGGGCCTTGAGTCCCCACGTGGCCTCTGCCGTGGCCCAGAACACGCAGCCCGTGGACAGCGCGGGGAGCACGTAGCCGTAGAGCCCCTTCTGGAGCACCGTCGGGCGGTCGATGCGGTAGAGCAGCAGCAGGCCGATCTCGCCGCCGACCAGGGCGGCCCGGCCCGCCCAGGTGAAGCCGATCGAGCGTCGGCGGTGTTGCTCGGCGGCGACCGCGGGCAAGACCAGCGGGGCCGGGTCTTCGGAGGCCTCCTGGGCCAGGGCCGCGGGAGCCAGGGTGAGGGCGAGCGCCAGGAGCACCAGGAGCTTGTACCGCGTTGCGGTCGGGACTTCGTCCCCTCGGCCGCAGCGCCGAGGCGCGCGGGCAGCTCGAACTGCCGACGCCCCACGCCGTAGCGCTCGTCTTCAGCGACGTCCCCTAGTCC
>CAZFLE010000126.1:0-1881 GCA_964519895.1 uncultured Enterobacterales bacterium
GACCTGATCGGCCTGAGCGGGCTCATCACGCCGTCCCTGGACGAGATGGTGCACGTGGCCCGGGAGCTCAAGCGCACGGGCATGACGGTGCCGCTGCTCATCGGCGGCGCGACCACGAGCGAGGTGCACACGGCGGTCAAGATCGAGCCCCAGCGCGACGAGCCCGTGGTCTATGTCACCGACGCCTCTCGGGCGGTCGGCACGGCGAGCAAGCTGCTCAGCGAGACCCACCGCGACACCTTCGTGGCCCAGACCCGAGAGAGGTACCAGGGCGTGCGCGAGCGCCGCGCGGCCAGGGGCACCGGGGACCGCCGCATCTCGATCACCGCCGCCCGGGCCAACCGGCTGACCCCGGACTGGGCCAGCGAGGGCCCCGTGACGCCCCAGCAGCTGGGTGTGCACACCCTGGACGTCTCTCTGGAGGTCCTGCGCGAGGTCATCGACTGGACCCCGTTCTTCCGGGCCTGGGAGCTGCCCGGCACCTTCCCCAACATCCTGGCCCACCCCAAGGCCGGGGTCGAGGCCCGCAAGCTCTTCGACAGCGCCGCCGAGATGCTCGACCGCATCGTGCGCGGGGACCTGCTCCAGGCCCGGGGCGTGGTCGGCCTGTTCGCGGCCGAGCCCGATGGCGACGACGTGGTGCTCTACAGCGCCAGCGGCGATCCCATCCACCGCCTCCACACCCTGCGGCAGCAGAACCGCAAGACCGGCGGGCGGCCCAACCTGGCTCTTGCGGACTTCGTCGCGCCGTCCGGGGACCACGTCGGCGCCTTTGCGGTGACGACCGGGCACGGGCTGGACGATCTGGTGGCCGGCTTCAAGGCCGACCACGACGACTACCACGCGCTCCTGGCCCAGGCTCTGGCCGATCGCCTGGCCGAGGCCTTTGCGGAGTGGACCCACCGCGAGGTCCGGACTCGCCTGTGGGGCTACACCCCCGACGAGGACCTGGACAACTCCGCCCTCATCGACGAGCGCTACCAGGGCATCCGCCCAGCCCCTGGCTACCCTGCCTGCCCCGATCACACCGAGAAGGGCGGGCTGTTCCGGCTCCTGGACGCGCCCGGCAACGCGGGCCTGCAGCTCACCGAGCACTTCGCCATGACGCCCACCGCCGCGGTCTCCGGCTGGATCTTCGCCAACCCCGCTGCCCGGTACTTCGGGGTTGGGCGCATCGGTCGGGACCAGGTCGCGGACTACGCCCAGCGCAAGGGCTGGTCCCTGTCAGAGGCCGAGCGCTGGCTGGGGCCGAACCTGGGCTACGACGCCTGAGGGGCGGACTGGCTCAGATCGATCTTCGCAGGATCGCCAGGGTCATCGGATCGGCGTGGGCGGCCTCGACCAGGACCCGGTCCGGGCCAGCCCGCAGGACCTTGGCCGGCGCCTGGACAAAGCTGCCGTCGGGCAGCTGCAGCACCAGCTGAATGGCCTGGTAGGCGTCGAGACCCCGCGGGCGCTCGAGCACCAGGCGGAACCAGCTGTCGCCGATGTTCATGGCCCGCTCCAGCCGGTGGCCAAAGGCAAAGGTCGCCATCACGCTGGCGCCGCCCACGTCGGACAGGATCGGCATCACCAGATCTGCAGGCTTCACCGGCTTGCGGTGGTTCTCCAGGGTGGAAGTGCGGGAGCCCGGCCGTGCCGCGGGGGTGGCCGGTACGGCCGTGCGGCGATCCTGGCGGCCCCGGGCAGCCGAGGGCGTCGTGCCGGCGGAGCGCTCCACGGCTTCAGTGCGCTCGCGGGCCATGCGCTCCCGGCCCCGGCGCATGGATCGCCGCACACGGGCGCGGCCGCCCCGGTCGGCGGGGTCGGGCTCGACCGGGGTCGGCCGCGTGCCGTCCGGGGTCCAACTGGACGAGGCCTTGACCGGATCGACCTGGGACA
>CAZFLE010000126.1:1981-22372 GCA_964519895.1 uncultured Enterobacterales bacterium
TCTACACAGGATCTCAGGGGGTTGTCAGGCCCACAACCGGGTATTTGAGGGTTTTACCTCTCATGACACAGGATTCTCACAATCCCCGGATCAGCCTGGGCGGACCTCGCCCTCCAGGTGGACCTTGCGGGCATCTCGTGTGCGCAGGGCAAAGGTCCGGGTGTCGCCGTCGTGGCCCGCCGTGAACAGCACGGGTGTGGGCAGCAGCACGGGCTTGCGGAACGCCACCGAGACGGTCCAGCCGGCCGGCGCCAGGTCCTCCTCGATCTCGGCCACACACCGGGCCAGGCTCCACATGCCGTGCACGATGGGCCGCGGGAAGCCGAGGGGGCGGGCGGTCCAGGGGTAGAGGTGGATGGGGTTGTAGTCGCCGGACACCTTCGCGTAGCGACGGCCCTGGTCGCCGCCGAGCCGCCAGACCGTGGAGCGGGCGAGCCCGGCGGCCTGGCCCGGCGGCGGGTCCTCCCGCTTGGGCTTGGGGCCGGCGGGACGGCCCGTGGCCGTGCGGGCCAGGATCGTGGTCGTCGAGGACCAGGCCGTCTGCGCATCGAGGCCCACCTCGGTCTCCAGGTCGAATTCGACCCCCAGCCTGTGCTGGCGGTGGCCCTCGACCCAGCAGCGCACGCCGAGCTCGGCATCGACCGGCAGCGGCTGGTGCACGGTGATGCGGTTGCGGGTGTGCACGATGCCCAGGGGGCGCAGCGGGAAGGCCGCGTCTGTGAGCAGCGCCAGGTGCAGCGGCGCGGCCAGCACGTGGGGCCAGGTCGCCGGCAGGTGGTCTCCGGGCAGGAACCCGCACACCTGTCGATAGGCGGCCAGGTCCGCGGGATCGGCCCGGCACTTGTCCAGCGTGGCCTCGAGCCGCGGGATGGTCTGGCCGTCGCCGAGCGCCCCGCGCTTGGTCGCGGCCCGCAGGTACAGGCCCGTCATGGAGGGCGGTGCGGCGAAGTGGCGGTTCACGATGGCACCTCCCACAGGACTTCATCTGCCCAGACCCGCGGCCAGCTGGAGCCCCGATTGCCCGGGATCTCCCGGTGCTGGGCGTCGGTGACGAAATTGCCCTGGTCCGCAAAGGCCCGCTCGGCGTTGACCCGGCCGTCGCGGCTGCGCTGGGGCGTCAGGCCGCCGTCCCGGCGCAAGGTCACGGCCTCGTGGGGCCCGCAGCGCAGGTCCACCAGGGCGCCCTTGCGGGCCTTGTTGAGCAGCTGCTCCTCGTTGCCGATGGGGTCGGCCACGGTCTTGGCCTTGAGCGTCCAGACCAGCAACGAGGTGGGGTTCCGGTCCGGAAAGGCCTTGGACAACAGGTCCACGTGGCCAAAGAAGCTCTTGCCGATGTCGTTCTGGTTGACGGGACCGGCCATCAGACAGATGCCGGCCAGCAGGTCACAGCCGTCGGGCAGCTCGGTGACCCCCATGAGCTCGGCCACCAGGGCACTCCGCGCCGCGCCCGCGCCGCAGGCACGCACGGCCAGCTCCCACGGCAGCCCGGCGTCGCGGATCTCCGATGCCGACAGCCCCCCGATGTAGATGCGCTGACCCGCCAGGGCAAAGGCCTTGCGGCCCCGCTGGGCGTTGCGGGTGAAGGCCTTGCCCGTGGGCAGGTCCGCCCACAGAGGCATGTTCTGGATGACCCGGTCCGTCACGTCGCCCAGTCCGGTCCGGATCTCCCGCAGCCGCTCCTTGCCGCCCGGGGTCAGCACGTCGACCCGCTCCATCAGCAGGAGCCGCTTGGCCGTGTCCCGGTCCACACCGGTCCAGTGCTCGAAGGCGTTGAAGGCCGCCCGGCCGGCCTGGTCGACCAAGGCGTCGGGCACGCCCATCGAGCCCTGGCGGGACTGGTAGGGCGGCGGCGCCTTGTCCTCCTGGTTGACCCCGGGCTGGATGCGCTCGCTGCGAAAGGCCAGCAGGTTCGCCGCGATCCGACGGCAGGCCGCAGGGTCCAGGGCCAGGGGCTGCTCGACTGCGCCGACCTGGGCGACCAGTCCGATGCGCCAGCCCACGCTGCGCGCCGCCTGGGTCAGCCCCACCAGTTCTTCGAGCTGGGCCAGCACGCCGCGGTTCCGGTCTCGCAGGCCGTCGCAGAAGGGCGCCTGGAAGACCTGGGCCAAGCGGGTGCCCCCCGACGCCAGCACCGCGGCCCGCTCGAGCTGATCGGCCAGGATGCCCAGGTGCAGGTGCTGGAGGTAGTTGATGGTGGGGATGTCGTCGATGTGCTGGAAGCGCTTGCGCAGCCCCCGCAGCGGCACCGTGGCCAGGCTGGCGACGGGCTTGTGGCCGATGAAGGTCAGCAGCAGCGTGAACGGGGTCCGGTAAGGGCGGGTCAAGACGACCTGGGTGTGGCTGGCACCGCGGTGGGCCCGGGCCTCCAGGCCCTCGAGCTGACCCAGCAGGACGGCGGCCTGCTCGGAGTCCTCGGGGCCCAGCACCACCGCGCGGTGACCGCGGAAATTCGTGGACTGCCGGGCCGTCAGGATGCCCAGGCTGCTCTCCTCGAACAGGGCCTGCTCGGTGATGGGCACCGGGCCGGTGAAGCCGGTCGGACGCGGCAGGCTGAGCAGGGTGAGGGCCTGGGTCGCCTGGTCTCGGGTCAGCGAGAGGCGGGTCCGGAAGCCCACCGGCGACGCCGAGTCCAGGTACTCCGGCAGGTCATAGCGGGAGCGCCGCTCGCCGGGCTGGGCAAAGGTCGCTGCGCGGCCCACCCGCTCCGCGGGCACGGGTGCCGGGATGGGCACACACTCCAGGGGCTTCTGCATGGGAGACGACCTCGGCCGAGCCCCTAACCAGCCGGGTCCTCGGCCACGATGTACTCGTCCTGAGCCTCGAATAGGTCGTCGATGCCGCCGGCGACCACGCCAGAGACCTGGTCCCAGGTCAGGCCGGGCATCTCGGTCTCCTGCCAGCTGACCTGATAGCGCAGGGTGCCGCTGCCCAGAGGCACCCACAGGTCGATGCTGTAGCCCTGCCACAGGCTGATCTTGCCCTCGTCATGGGCGGACTCGGGCATCCAGGAGCGGCCGCACATGGCCTGGCGCGCCTGGTCCCCCACCGCCACCCAGGCGAGCTCCTTTTCCATCAGGTACTGCACCTCGTAGAGCACGTTCTCGCGCAGGATGTCGTTCTCGTAGCGGAGCACGTCGCAGGTGCGGGCGGCGAAGCACTCCGCGCCTTCGGTGATCGTGCGCTGGTAGTAGTTCGGGCTCGACGGCTCCATCGGCGTCTGATCGGTGATGAACTGGAGGGCCAGGTGGTCGTCGACGGGGTTCGGGGAGTGGTAGATCACGCCAACGCCCAGGGCCACGCTGGGGTCCCGGCCGTGGTCGATCTTGCCGTCGAGCTCGGTCGGCTCGATGTGGCCGACTTCGTAGGCCCGCTCGTCCCAGCGGGCGGTCAGGTCCACGGTGTCCACCCACGTGAGCAGGTTGGCGACGGCGGTCTGCAGAGCGTCGGGGTCGTCGCTGTCCCACTCCTCGAAGAACCAGAGGGTCAGATCCTGGACCTCGGCGGGTGCCTCGATCGGCTCACTACATCCCAGGACCAGCCACACGAGGACCACCCCCGGAGGCTAACCTCCCGACGTGACGCTCCGCCGCTGGATTCCAGCCGTCCTGGTCGCCGCAGCCATCCTGGCGACCATCCCCTTCGGCCCGGTGCTCCGGGAGCGGATCTACCGGCTGGGGTCGCCGATCCTGTTGGCCGAAGCGAGCGTGCCCGCCGCGCTGCCGATGGCCGCCACGCCGGCCCGGGTGGCGGTGGGGGCCGATCCGGTTCTGCTGTTCGCGACCGAGGACCTGGCGGCGCTGGGCAGCTGGACGCCGCCGGCGCCTTGTGCGGCGCTGGCTCTGGACGCCGAGGGGCCCCGCTGCGAGCCGTCCCAGCAGGGGCCTGCGGGGGTACTCAGCCAGGCCCGGGAGCGGGGTCGACAAGTGCTGGGCTTCGCCGACCGGGTGGTGATCGACGGGGTCCAGGTCCCCCTGCCCGGGCCAGCGCTGGACCTGATGATCCAGCGAGACGTGGTGCACGTGGCGACCGGGGACGGCGGACTGCACACCCTGCGGCTGGAGACCGGGGCCCAGGTGTTCGAATTAGCGGGTCCCGCCCACGCCCTGGGGGGCACCGACCGCACCCTGGTCGTGGCCGGGGACCAGCGCCTCCGGGTGTTCGACATGGTGCCCGGCAAGCGACGGGTCGTGCCCGGCGTGGGGTTGATCCTGCTCCTGGCGGTGCCGTGGGCGCTCCGGCGGGCCTGGCGGCGGGGGCCCCGAGCCGTCGCCTGGTTGGTGCTTGTCTCTGGCGCGGTGGGCTGGAAGCTCCTGGCCCTGCGGGGCATCCCGATCGAGGCCGTGCACCTGCTGGAGTTCACCGCCTTTGGCGCCCTGGTCTGCCGGGCGCTCGCCCCGGGGCGCGCGCCCTGGGTCGCAGCGGTGGGCGCAGGCTTGATCGCTCTGACCCTCGGGTGTCTGGACGAGACGGTCCAGTGGTGGCACCCCCTGCGCACCGGTGACATTCGCGACGTCTGGACCGACGGGCTGGCCGGGTCCTTCGGCGCCCTGGCGGGGTGGAAGGCCCTGGGGTGGACCCAGGAAGGGGCCGGCACCCGGCCTCTGCTCGGACTGGCGGCGCTCGCTGTCGTGGCCCTGGCGGGCTTCCAGCACCTGGTCCACGGCTTTGGCAGCCTGGAGATCGACCCCGAGCGTGGCCGCTGGATCAGCCGGGGCACAGACGTCGAGGCCGCCCGCGCCGCGCTCAGAGCCGACGGTCACCTGCCCTATGGGGAGTTCCTGCGCCTGCACGGCAAGCACACCTCGCCGAGCGCCCACGAGGTGCGCGGGAGGGTCTACCGCCGGGACTTCTGGCTGGCGCGGGAGGACATGGCGGTGGTCTGCGGGGAGCAGGGCATCCTGGACGCCGCGTTTCCGGGGGTCACCCACCGGACCACGTTCGAGCTCGCCCCGGCCGTCGCGCTGCGCTGCCCGAGTGTCGACACCCGCGGCTACGTGAGCCCGATCAGCGGCGCTGCGTTGACCGCCGTGGGTCCTCGCAGGCTCTGGGCAGGGGCCCTGGGCGTCGCCTTGTTGCTGTTGGGCCTCCAGCGACGCCAGCAGACGGGGCCGGGCGGCGCTACGATGCCCCCTCGACGGTGAGGACCCTGCCCATGACGGCTCAAGCCCTGCTGATCGCACCCGGCCACCCCCGCAAGGCGGAGCTGGCCGCCCACCTGGCTTCGGCGGGACTCGAGGTCCAGAGCTGCGGCCCCTCCCAAGCCGCCGGACGGGCCGCCCAGGCCAAGCTGGTGGTGGTGGCCCTGGATCCGGACGGCGTCGCGTCCGCTGCGCTGTGCGGCGCTCTGCCCTGCCAGGAGACCCCGGTGCTGGTGCTGGTCGGGGACCCTGGACCCGCCGATCTGCTGCGCCTGCTGTCTTGCGGTGCCGCCGCCTGCGTGACCGACACCCTCTCGGCCGAGACCTTGGCCGGTCACCTGGCCGCCCTGGAGGGCTGGACTCCGGACCGCCCGATGCGCCTGGACCTGGCCGTCGATCTGCATGCCGACCGCCGGGAGCGCGTCCAGTCGCTGCTGGCCTGGGTCTCGGACTCCGACGGCGGTCTGGCGTCCCAACGCTTCGTAGACCGGCTGGTCGAAGGGGACCGCCGCGCCGCGCTGGGGCGGCTCAGCGAAGCGGTGTCCCACGACTTCAACAACCTGTTGACCGTCATCGCCGGTCGGGCCCGGCTGGTGCTCGACCGGTACTGGGGGGACGACGCGACCCGGGCACAGCTGACCGAGCTGCTGGATGCCGCCGACGCCGCCACCAACCTGTCGCGCAAGCTGCTGGCCGTGGGGCGGCCCTGGGACATGGGCCAGCGGGAGCTGGCCCTGGACAGCTACCTGGGCGAGGTCCGGGACGTGCTGGCCCAGGCGGCGCCGGCTGGGGTGACGGTGATCCTGGCGCCGGTGCCCGCCGGTCTCCGGGTGGTGGCCGACCCGTCGCGACTGGAGCAGGTGCTGCTGAACCTGGGCTTGAACGCGATCGATGCCGTGTCCGAGGACGGCGGAGAGGTCCGGGTCCAGGCCGAGCCCTGTCGACTCCCTGCGGGTGCCGGGGTGGCGCTGAGCATCCGAGATGACGGCGCGGGCATGACGCCCGACGTGATGGCGCGGGCCCTGGAGCCGTTCTTCAGCACCCGGGGGCGCAACGGTCTGGGCCTGGCCACCGCCGATCAGCTGGTGACAAGCCTGGAGGGCACCCTGTCCCTGGAGAGTCAGCCCGGCCAGGGCACCCTGGTGTGCGTGCAGCTCCCCGGCTCCGACGAGTGCGTCGACGACCCGGCGTCAGAGGCCCCGGCCCATGGCTCGGCGCGCGTCCTGGTGGTCGAAGACGAAGAGGGCGTGCGCACCCTGGTTGCGGCGGTGCTGCGCCGCGCCGGGTACCGCGTGGCCGAGGCCTGCACGGCCGAGCAGGCCCTGGACGAGGCCCAGGATGTCGAGCTGCTGATCACGGACCTGACCCTGGGGGGCCTGAGCGGCAAGGCCCTGGCGGAGCGCATGGGCACGACCAATCCCGGGCTGCGCGTGCTGTACATCAGCGGTCACACCGCGGCGGCGGTGTCCGGGGCGGGGGTGGATCTGGAGGCTGTGGAGTTCCTGCAGAAGCCGTTCACGCCGGATCTGCTGGTGGACCGGGTGCGGCGGGTGCTGCGCTGAGGGTCACAGCCCCACCAGACACAGCCCCTCCCCCACGAAGTGCACCGAGTTCACGTTCCCCGACTCGCAGGTCCCGTCCGGGTCGTCCTGGAGGTGCAGGTCCGGACAGGCCCCGTCCCGCACCAGCGGGCAGAAGTGGTGCATGGTCAGGTCGTTGTCGCCCGCGTCCAGCCAGAAGGTGCCCACGTAGATGCGCTGGCCGGCGGACATGGCCCCGTCGTTGTCCACGTCGGTGACCACCCACTCGTCGCGGCAGTTGGCCAGCGCAGGCGCGCCGCTCGGGTTGGTCTGGTTCTCGACCCGGAAGTACGCCGACTCGTTGGTCTGGCTGGCCCCGGATTCGGCGATGGTGAAGTCGTAGACGTGGTAGTGGCCGGCCACCGCGGCGGTCAAGACCCCGCTGTCGGTCTCGCGGTCCCACGACTTCACGTAGATCTCCCCCGGGCCAAAGGTCGCGTTCACGTCGTCGGGACAGGGATCGTCTCGCACGACCTCGGGGGGCTGGTCCAGCAGGGCGTCGCCGGTGCCGGAGTCCGAGTAGGGAAAGCCCACGTCGTCGGGGGACGCCAGGTCGTAGTCGACACAGCTGAGCAGGATCACGGTGAGCACTGGGGCCTCCAGGAGCAACACCGGCCATTCAGCAAGAGCTGTTCCAGCCTGGGGCGCCCGGTTCGGGCGTTGGCGGACGGGGTGCCCGCGTCCTGGTGGGACAAGCTCGCCGCGACCGCCACGCCCCAGCCGTCTACTCCACGGTCACCGTGATCCGGTGGGCGCCGCTCTTGCCCGTGGCGTCGATCACCGCCAGCTCCAGCACATGCACGCCCAGGTCCATGACCACCAGGGCCTCGGCCAGGCCGTCTTCGGTCGGGGTCGTGGAGCCGACCAACGGCCCCTGGCGGGTGCTGGACCAGGTGAACAACAGGTCCGTCGCGGCGTCTTCGGCGTCGGCGACCGTGCCGGCCATGTAGACACCAGGGTCGTTGGTCAGAGTGGCCCCGTCCAGGGGCTCCGAGATCACGGCGGTCGGGGCCTCGGTGGCGACGACCTCGAGGGTGATGGTGTCCTGGGTGCTCTCGCCATCCGGGGCCCTGGCCTCCAGGACCACGACCTGTTCACCGGCGTCGAGCACCACGTCACAGCCGGTGGTGCCGTCATCGGCCGCGCTCGTCTCCGGGCACACCTCGTTTCCATCGACATTCCACGTCACGGCCACGTCGCTGTTGACGCCATCCGGATCGTTCACGACGCCCGCCAGACCCACCCGGTACCCCTCCAGGGCGCTGTCGCCGTCGGCGTGGGACGTGATGGCCGCGGCGAAGACATCGGTCGGCAGGGCCGAGTCGGTGGGGGTGTCGCCGTCACAGGCGGTCAGGGTGGCGAGAGCGAGCAGCGTCGTCATGGCCCGCATCCTGCCATCGGCGGGGCGGGGCCTAGCGGATGCCGTTGCTCACCACGTTGCGCACCTGCTGGGTCACCGTGCGCGGCAGGCCCTCGACGATGACCTCGGGCTCGCTCTGGCTGCCTTCGATGCGCACTGTGCCGCTGGCCTTGGGATGTCCCTCGCAGATCTCCGCGATCTCCCGCAGGACCTTGCCCGGGATGCGCCCCCGCGTGACCCAGGTCCGTCCGTTGTCGACACGGATCTCGACCCGGGCGCGGGTCCCCCCGGTCATGCGAAACAGCCAGAACCCCAGCCCGGCGATGATGGCGACGACAACGAGGCCTTCCATGCCCCGATGCTACACGGCGCCTACTCCACCGGAGCGCAGGGGATGGCCTCCCACAGGGCGCGGTTGTTGGACTCGTCGCACTCCGCTGCCGCCGCGGTGCCGGTGCCGTCGTCGTTGACCTGGACCCGGATGGCCTGGCCGTCCAGGGCGTTGACGTCGAACTCCAGCACGGTGCCTTCGGCCACGCCACCCGCGGGCACGCCACCGGTCTGGGTCCAGGTGTGGATCGGCACGTCGCCCGTGCCCGCGGCAGCCGCACCGGCGTAGACGGCGACCGGCACGCTGCCCGAGACGTCGACGCCGCCCTGGTTGGTGACCTGGACCGCTACGAACACCGGCGCGTCCTCCTGGCACGACGGGAAGCACACGTCGGTGATGGTGATCCTGAGGTCCGCCGCAAGGTCCTCGCCGTCCGTGCACGTGTGGTCGACCGGGACCTCGCTCACCGGCTCTCCGACGATGCCGCAGTCCTCCCAGACGATGGGGGCGCTGTCGGTGCCGGAGTCGATCACCGGATTGTCGACGTCGTTCTCGACGCTGAAGCTGTAGTCGCCCTGGCCGCAGCCGGGCAGGCACAGGGCCAACAGCACGGGCACCAGGCGCATCGCGAGCCTCCGGGGGTGGGCTTCCTGTAGCCCAGGCCCGGAGCAACAGCCAAGCCAGACAGATTGCAAGCGCGCTGGAACCGACCCGTCACAGCCGTCGCATTACACCGGCCCGATGTGGCTTCCCCTCACCGCCGCCGCCCTCGCCGGGGGCGCCGCTGCCGCGTCCTGGCGCCTGGCCCGCCGACACCCCGAGACCCGCTGGGACTGGGACGGCCTGGACCCGGCAGACCTGCGCTTTCCCCCGGACTTTCGCTGGGGCACCGCCACGGCGGCCCACCAGATCGAAGGCGGCCTGGACCGCAACAACTGGTCTTGGTGGGAGCAGCAGACCCGCTGGGGCAAGCCCACCATCTACCAGGGCCAGAAGGTGGGACTGGCCTGTGACAGCTATGCCCGGTACCGCGAGGACATCGGGCTCATGAAGGCCCTGGGTGTCGACAGCTACCGCCTGTCCCTGCCCTGGAGCCGCCTGGAGCCAGAGCCCGGCGTGTTCGATGAGGCGGCCATCGCCCACTACCACGACCAGATCGACGCCCTGCTCGAGGCCGGCATCACGCCCATGCTGACGCTGCACCACTTCACCCACCCCCAGTGGTTCGAGGAGCGCGGCGGGTTCTTGGCGCGCGGCAACATCCCGCTGTTCGTGAAGTTCAGCGAGCGCATGTTCCGGGAGTACCGGGACAAGGTCTCGCTGTGGTGCACCCACAACGAGCTCTGCGTGGTGGCCATCATGGGGTACCTGGGCGGCATCTTTCCCCCGGGTCACCACAGCTACAGCAAGATGTGCCGCGCGATGCGCAACATGCTGATCAGCCACGTGCGGGTGTACCAGGCGCTCAAGGCCCTGCCCGGCGGTGACACTGCGCAGATCGGGCTGGTGAAGAGCCTGTTCCAGTTCGATCCCTACCACCGGTGGAGTCCGGTCGACTGGGCCGGGGCGCGCTTCTGTGAGCGGGCTTGGAACGGCCGCATCCTGGACTTCCTGAAGCACGGGGTGTGGCGGGTGCACGTGCCGGGGCTGGCCTGGCAGGACGAGGCCTACCCCGAGGCGGTGGGTGCCACGGACTTCATCGGGCTCAACTACTACAGCCACATCCTGTTCCGCAGCCTGTTCGTGCCCGGCGTTCACCCCCAGCCGGCCCGACGGCCTGGCACGGCCTGGACCGACATGCCCTATGGGCTGTACCCGGAGGGCTTCTACCGGGCCTTGATGACGCTGGGTGAGCTCAAGCGCCCCATCTATGTGACCGAGTGCGGCATCCCGGACGCAGCTGACACGCTGAGGGAGCGGTGGATCCGTACCTACGTCTACGCGATGTCCCGGGCCATCGCCGACGGCGCAGACGTGAAGGGCTTCTACTACTGGTCCTTGCTGGACAACTTCGAGTGGGCTGAGGGCTACAGCCAGTCCTTTGGGCTGTACCACGTCGACTACGAGACCCAGGCCCGCACCCTGCGGCCCGGTAGCCAGGCCTACGTGGACATCATCCGTGCTGCCCGAGGAGGCTGAGCGCAGGGCCCTGAGGGACCGGGTCGGGGCCGAGTTTCGGGCACACTTCGGGCGAGGACCAGCGGTGGTCGCGACCGCCCCCGGGCGCATCAACCTCATCGGGGAGCACACGGACTACTGCGCCGGGCTGGCCCTGCCGGCCGCCATCGATCGCTGGATGGTGGTCGCGCTGGCGCCCCGCACCGACGGCCAGGTGCGGGTCCGCGCTGCCGATCTGGACGCGAGCGCCACCTGGACCCTGGGCAGCGCCGCGCCGAAGGCCCCGGGCTGGGCTTGTATGGCCGCAGGCGCGGTCGCAGAGACCCAGGCCGCTGGAACCCAGGTGCCCGGGTTCGACGCCTGGGTCCGGGGGACCGTGCCCCTGGGCAGCGGCCTGTCGAGCTCGGCGGCGCTGAGTCTGGCGTGGCTGGCTGCGCTGGCCGCGCTCACGGGTCTCGCTGAAGCGCCCCTGGCCCGCGCAAGGCGAGCCCAGGCCATCGAGAACCACTGGCTGGGTGTGCGCACCGGGCTGCTCGACCCGCTGGCGATCCTGCTCGCTCGCCCCGGTGAGCTCGTGCGGCTGGACTTTGCCTCCCTGGAGTGGACCCGGCACCCCACCACGCTCACGGACTGGCGGTGGGTGGCGGTTCACAGCGGTGTGTCCCGGACCCTGGCAGACAGCGCCTACGACACCCGGGTGGCCGAGTGCAAGGCGGGCCTCGTGGCTCTGCGCGGCCCCGAAGCCCCGATCCAGGCCCTGCGGAGCGTGCAGCGCGAGGAGCTCGATGCAGGGGCGATCTGGGGCCGCAGGCTGCACCACGTGATCAGGGAGAACCAGCGGGTCGACCAGACCGTCGACGCCCTCGCCGTCGGAGACGCCCACACCATCGGGCAGCTGCTGCTCGCATCCCACGAGAGCCTGCGGGTCTCCTTCGAGGTGAGCTGCCCAGCTCTGGACCGCCTGGTCGAGCGGGCCCAGGCGCTGCCGGGCTGTGTCGGCGCAAGGATGATGGGCGGTGGCTTCGGCGGCTGCACCCTGAACCTGGTCCACCGGGACGCGGTGCCGTCTTTCATCGCGGTCATGGCCCGCGACCCGGATCGCCGCGGCAAGGCGGAACATCGGGCCCTGGCCCTGCGAGTGGTGGGCGGACCCATGGTCCAGCGCCCGGAGATGTAATCGCCCGTACATCGGCATCTGTCAGGTTCGAGCGTAGGTTGCAGGTGGGTACAGTCGGGAGGACCCTTGGTCACAAGGTCCGCAGACGATGCTGGGACGCCGGGCTGGCAGCCGACGGCACAGCGGGCAGAGCGGGGTGTTCGCACCCGTCGATGGCTCCGGGTGGCGCTCTGCGTGCCGCTGGCGCTGCTACCGGTCTGGCTCGCGCTGGCCCGAACCGAGTGGGCCCACGGCACGCCCCTGGTCCAGAGCCTGCTCCAAGACCCCGAGGTGCTGGTCGACCTGCTGTTGGTGTGCGTGGTGCTCGCAGGGGGCATCATCCTGCTGGGCAGTCGTGTGGCCCAGGACCTGCGGGACCAGCAACAGGCGCTGCTGGCCAGCGTCCAGGCCCACCAACAGGCCCAGGTCCAGGCCCGAGCACGCAGGGACGAGCTCCTGAGCGAGGTGCTGCCGGACCGGGTCACCGACCAGCTGCTGGCCGAGCCCGGCCCGGTGGCCGAGCTCCACGAGAACGTCACGGTGATCTTCGCCGACGTGGTGGGGTTCTGCACCCTGGCGTCGCGCTGGGAGCCCGTGTGGGTGGTCGATCTGCTGAACCGGCTCTTCTCCCAGCTCGACGCCATCTCAGACCGGCACGGCCTGGAGAAGATCAAGACCATCGGCGACGCCTACATGGCCGCTGCAGGGCTGCCGGGAACGAACCCGGATCACGTGTGGGCGGCGGTCCAGGCCGCTCGGGAGATGCTCGCCGCCGCGGCGTCGGTCCAGCTGATCCCCGGCGGACTGGAGCTGCGGGTGGGCATCCACACCGGGCCGGTGGTGGCCGGCGTCATCGGCGACACTCGGCCGGCCTTTGATCTGTGGGGCGACACGGTCAACGTGGCGAGCCGCATGGAGAGCCTGGGGCGGCCGGGCATGATCCATGTGAGCGAGACCACGCTCAAGCTGCTGGGCGACGCCATCCCTTCGACAGACGGCGGCACTCTGGTGATCCCGGGGCGGGCGCCGCTGCGGACCTGGCTCTTGGAGCTGGCGCCCCTCAGCGCGCCCCAGAAGAACGCTCCGCGCGGTGCTTGACCCAGGCGGTGCCCTCGGTCAGCGCGTCCTTGCTCAGGTAGCGAACGATGAAGTCGGGGGCCCAGCGGATGCGCATGTCGCTGGCGTACTCCAGCCGCGTCACCGGCGGATCGGTGCTGACCGGCGTGACCAGCCAGTAGCCCACCATGTCGTCGACGTCGGACTTGCGGCTGTAGTCCAGGGTCCACGACATCCAGCCTTCATCCCGGCGGACCAGGTTGTCGGTGAAGTAGTCCACGCTCATGCCGAACAGGGACAGCTCGAAGGCGATGAGCCAGTGGTGCCCACGGCGGGCGTAGATCTCCGCCGACTCCACGTGGGCGACCCAGTCCGGGTAGCGGTCGTAGGCCAGGATGGTGTCCCACACCACGTCGGCCGGGGCGTCGATGTCCTGGATGGCCAGGGCACGCCCGCCGCCGTCGTAGCGGACCTGCTTCATCACGGCCTGGCCGCGGCCGAGCTCGGCCAGATCCTCCGCGGTGAGCGCCGTGGCAGCCGGTCGGCTCGTCGTGGGCGCCAGCTTGCCCTGGTGGGGATGGGGCTTGTCCGCGTTGGCGGCGAGCACGGCGGGCAGGGCCAGCAGGAATAGGGGTCGCATGTCGGAGCAGATATCTGCCGATCGGTCGGTGAACCAGCCATCGTTGCCCGATCGCCCCGGTGAATAGCCCGCGCCACCCGGGCGTAGGGCATGTCGGAGGACCCCGATGACCCTCGAACGCCTGCGCCCGCTGCTCCTGTCCGCCCTGGCCTGGGTCGCGTCGACCCTCTACGCCGTGTCCCCAGCCGACCTGATTCCCGACGTGCTGCCGCTGATCGGATGGGCCGACGACGCCTTCACCCTGTGCATGGCGGCGGTCATCACGCTGTACTCGGCCCGTCGCCGGGCGCTGTTGGCCGCAGAGGCCGCTCAGTCGGCCCGGTGACGGGCGTCGACCAGGGCCAGGGCCGCCACGCCGGCGGTCCCCTCCCCTCCTGGGTCGGTGTCGAACCAGGCCGCAAGGATCTCCCGGGCCATGTCCGCGCTCAGGGTGCGGTTGGACAGACAGATCACGTTGGCGTGGTTCCACACCCGTGCACCGGCCGCCGTGCCCGGATCGGCGCACAGAGCGGCCCGCACACCGGCGATCTTGTTCGCGGCGATCGAGATGCCGGTGCCCGTCCAGCAGCAGAAGACCCCCTCGTCGCAGTCCCCTGACGCCACCGCCAGCGCAGCGGCCTCGGCGGTCGTGGCCCAGGGCGCGTCCACTCCGGTGGCCGGGCTGCCGAACAGGCGGACCTCGTGCCCCCGGGCCTCGATCAGGGCCTTCAGCGTGTCGTGGACCGGGTAGGGCTCATCCGAGCACAGGGCGATGCGCATCGCCTCAGCAGCCCGACGTGTCGAGGTCTGGGTCGAAGCGGATGGGGACCTGGCGCCCGATCACGTCGTCCAGGGACACGTCGACGCAGGCGATCTGTCCGTCGGCGCAGGGCTCACAGGTGCCCTCCATGCCCTCGACCAGGGCGCACACGTCGGTGCCCTCCTTGAACAGCGGTGCCAGCTCCCGGGTGTCCAGCACCGCATCCAGGGTGCCGCTCTGCCAGTCCTCGCCGTCGGGCGAGAACAGGGCGGTCAGCCCCATGTAGTCCAGCGACACCGGGTGTCCGCCCAGGCTCAGGGGCAAGGCCGCGCCGTGCACCTCCAGCCAGGGGTTGCCGCTGAAGTCGGCGGGGGGCAGGGCATGCACCGGCTCGCACTTGGACTGGCGGCCGTCGACCGCCCCCAGTGCGATGGCCAGCTCGATGATGTCGCCGTCCTCGCGCACCACGTGGAACAAGGCCGGGCCCGAGTCCAAGTCGGCGAACACCGTGGCCAGGCCCGGGGGCTCCAGCACGGTCACGTCCAGCAGCGAGACCGCATAGGTCGCGCCTTCGAGCACCACCTCGACCGGCGGCTCCTGGGGGAGCAGGGCGTCGTCGGCCACCATCTCGTCCAGGCCGAAGCCACAGGCGCTGAGCATCACGGGGAGCAGGACCATGGCACACCTCCAGGGGAGAGCGGGCGGCCGAATACCGCGTCGCCCGGGACCACACCAGCGGGGGTCGCGGTTGCTACCGGTTCGTCACCCGGCGCCGACACCGTCCGGCTCAGCGACCACCACGTAGTCGGCCCCGCAGCGCAGGCCGTCCAGCTTCCCCACCAGGGCCAGCCCCTCCTCGCGCAGCGCCTCGATTCGCCCGGTCAGCGCCTGGACCAAGACCGGGTCGCGCACGAGCACGAGCTTGCGGGTCGCCACGTCGAGCTGGCGGTTCACAAAGGCCTCCCGGTAGACGATGGGCAGCGCCCACGCGTCGGCGATGCGGTACCCAGAGGCGTCGAGCTGGCGGTGCACCCAAGCCTGGGGGAACTCCCGGTAGCAGCGGCGACCTGCCAGCAGGATGCAGGCGTCGCGCAGGCGCACCATGCGCTGGAGCCAGGCCTCCTGCTCGGTGCCCTCGTGGCCCAGGATGGGGGTCACGCCGACCACGTAGAGGCGCGTGCCCACGTGGCGGTGGAGCCGACCGAAGAGCTGGTCCTGGTAGTAGGGGGCGAAGCCGTCCATGGCGCCCAGCAGGTAGTCGGCCAGGACCGTGTCGAAGGCCTGGCCGAGCAGGAGCGCCGGGTCGGACCAGTCCCCGCGAACCAGCGCCCCCGTGGAGCTGCGCACAAGCCCGAGCCGATCGCGGATCCGCGTCTCCATGTGCCGATCTGCGGTGACCCCGACCCAGCCCCGGTGGTCCAGGCCGGCGACCCAAGAGGTCGAGTGGGGTCCGGCGCCGGCGTCCAGCACGCGCCCCCAGGGGCGATCCCCCTGGTAGCGGGCGATGCTGTCGAACAGGCTGTCTCCGCTCATCGGCCGGGCCTCTGCGACCCGTGATATCCCACCTGCGATGCGCTGCTGGCTGCTGATCCTGGCCCTCGGGGCCTGTGACCGCACGGGGTCGGGCACGACCGGGCCCGGCGACGACTCGGCCAGTGCGCCAGACCTCGACCACGACGGCTGGTCCTGGCCCGACGACTGCGACGACGCCGATCCGGCGGTGCACCCGGACGCCGACGAGATCTGTGACGACCGGGACAACGACTGCGACGGCAACGTGGACGGTGACGACGCAGTGGACCGCCAGACCGCCTATGTCGACGCCGACGGCGACGGCCACGGCGACCCGGACCAGCCGGTGCTGGTCTGCCGGCTGGGTTGGGGGCAGGCGGCGACCGGGGACGACTGCGACGACAACAGCTCGGACAACCACCCGGGCAACGACGAGGCCTGCGACGGGCTCGACAACGACTGCGACGTGGCCATCGACGAGGGCCTGCCAGTCACCGACCACTACCCGGACCTGGATGGGGACGGCTACGGGGACAGCGCCGCCGCCCTGCAGGACTGTGCCGCACCGTCGGGCCACGTGTCCCAGGGCGGCGACTGCGACGACACCACCGAGCTGGCCCACCCGGACACCCCAGAGGTCTGCGGCGACGGGCTGGACAACGACTGCGATGGCTCCGACAACGGCTGCACCCCTGCCGGGGAGATCGCGCTGGAGACCGCGTGGCTCCAGATCCTGGGCGGAACCTCGGGCCTGCAGCTGGGGTACGGCCTCTCGGCACCAGCAGACCTGGACGGCGACGGCTTCGACGACCTGTGGATCGGGGCCATCGGCGCGAGGTCTGGCGCCGACGAGACCGGGGGCGCCCTGCTGCTGAGCGGACCGCTGTCCGGCACGGTCGACGCGACCGCGACGGCAACCGCCTGGCTGCTGGGCAGTGCCGACGGCGACGGCGCAGGACGGGCCGTGGCCCACGGCGATCTCGACGGGGACGGGGTCCTGGAAGCCCTGGCCGGGGCCTGGGGCGACGACGCGGAGGGGGCCAACGCCGGGGCGGTCTGGGTCCAGGCTGGCCCGGTGCCCGGCGCGGACGACGCCTGGCGGGTGCTCGGGCCGATCTCTGGCAGCTACCTGGGCTGGTCCCTGGCGGTGGGCGACGTGAACGGCGACGGCATGGACGACCTGCTCACCGGAGGACCCAATGACAGCGCCGCCGCCAGCACCGCCGGTGGCGCCTGGCTCTTCTACGGGCCTCTGACCGGGAACCTGGCGGCGACCGATGCCGACACGCGCTTCTACGGCCAGGCCGCAGCGGACCAGGCCGGCGCCACGGTCGGCCTGGTGGACCTCGACGGGGACGGCCGGGTGGACCCCGCCATCGGGGCCCCGTTCCAGGACAGGGGCGCCACCGCCGCAGGGGCCATCTACGGCATCACCGACGCCCCCCGGGGAGACGTGGGGCTCGCAGCAGCCACCGTCACCTGGACCGGGGTCAAGGCCAACGACAACGTGCGCCTGGCGGCCAGCGCGGGCGACCTGGACGGCGACGGCTGGGCAGACCTGGTGATCGGTGCGCCCTATGCCCGGTCGGGGCTCTCGGAGCTCGGCGCGGCCTACGTGATCTACGGGCCGGCCACCGCCGGTGGGTCGCTCTCCGGCGCGGACGCGACCCTCTGGGGGGCCCACGACGACGACCTGGCCGGGCTCTCGGTGACGGGGGTCGGGGACTTCGACGGGGACGGCCTGGGCGACCTGGCGATCGGGAGCCACGGCGCCGCGGGCGAGCGCGGCCAGGCCGCACTCGTGCTCGGGCCCATCTGGGGCACGGTGGACCTGGCCACCGCCCAGGTCACCTGGCTCGGAGACGCCGAAGGGGACCAGGCCGGCTGGGGGGCCGTGCCGGCTGGGGACCTGGACGGGGACGGGACCGACGACGTGCTGATCTCGGCCCGACTGGCCGACGCGGAAGCAGGCGCGGTCTACGGCGTGCTGGGCGGGGGACTCTGAGCGTCCCCGCTCCGCCACCACCACGTCAAGAGGCCCATCCACAGGCTCGCCAGGACCATGCCCAGCAGCTCCCGCCCCTGCTCGCTGTCCACCAGGCCCTGGCCGCTGGGCACAGCCGGCGCCACAGCGATGGCCGCCGCGCCGGTCAGCACACACAACAGCGCCGAAAGCTTCCACCGGGGTCGCCCCAGCACCGCAGACAGGCACAGCACCGCCGCGACCCCATAGGCCGCCATCCAGTTGGCGGCGTCGGGATCGTTGTGCTGCACGGCCGCCGAGTAGGCGAAGAGCCCGCCCATCAGGCCGTTGGCCAGACGGAACAGGCGCTCGGTGTCCGGACCCTCCGACGTCATTTCAGGGGGTGAAGTTCCAAGCCTTGAGGCAGGCCAGGCGGGGCTTCAGGTAGTCGTCCACCACGGCCCGATGGGCGGGGTGCGCCAGGTACCCCGGCACGTCGTCCAGGCTGGCCAGCGTGACCTGGAGCCCGATGTCCCAGGCCCGGGTCGCCGGCTCGTCGGCGCAGACCCCGACCCTCGCGGCCTGGACCTGGGGCACCTGAGCCAGGGCATCTCGAATGGCCTGGGCGGCTTCGGCCCGACCCGCCGCGTGGCTGTGGGGGTCGCTCAGCTTCACGAAGACATAGCGGGTCACCATGGCTGGCGACTAACGCAGCGCAGACGGCGCCATGTCGAAGTACGGATAGGCCGCGACCAGGCCCTGGGGCAGGCCCTCGCTCTCGGCCAGGGGCAGGGGGATCGGATCCCCGCCCAGGTCAAAAGACAAGGCGCCGTTGGTCATCTTGAACGAGAAGCCGTAGTCGACCTCGGAGCCCAACAGGCGACCCTCGGCGGCGTCCCACAGTCCCATCACCATCGTGAACACGTAGGGCTCCCAGTCCTGGGCCCAGCGCAGGCCGCTCTCGGCCACCTGGTCCTTGATGACGGCTTCGAAGTCCGAAGACATCTCCCGGTATCCGACCCCCAAGAACGCGGACTCGAGCATCGTGGTGGGCGTGCGCTCCCCCCACTCCCAAGGGTCCATGTCGTCGCAGTCGGTCTCCAGGAAGGTCAGGCTGATCGCATAGCCAGCCCACAGCTCCGGGTCGTCCAGGGTGTCCAGGCCCTCGACGTTCATCACGCCGAACCAGGAGCAGGAGTAGTTCTCGCGGTTGGCGCTGTCGCCGAAGTACCGGGCCTCGGCAAAGGTGATCATCATGACCGGCGGCAGGGTGCTGGCCGGGTCGTTGGGGTCCAGGGTGAACTCGTCCAGCCGCTCCCCGTCGTAGGCCGCATAGGTCTCGACAAAAAAGCCCACGGGCTCGAAGTAGTGCTCGCCAGAGGAGGTCCAGTCGCCGCTGTCCTGGCCCGTGTCGCCTGGACCGCCGGTGCAGCCCAGGGCAAGCACCCCCAGGACCGGAAGGAGAGCCAGGTGGAGGGGCAGCCTCATCACGTCATCCTCGTTGCCCGACGACCCGGTCGTGGCTCCAGGATTCCCTGAGTCCATGGCGATGGCAAGCTCTCAGATGATTCCGGGGGCCCGGTGTCTTAGGATCCCGGTCGTGATGATGACCAGTGCACTGATGTTGACCTGGCTCGGGGTCGGCCCCGCCGACGCCGTCCGCTTCAAGAAGATGCCCGACGATCAGGTCGTCCGGGTCCTGCGCGAGGACCCCAAGACCGAGAACCGGATCGCGGCCGCACAAGAGCTGGCCCTGCGCCAGTCGGCCCTTGGGGTGCCCTACCTGGGGGCCGTCTGCGAACGCGACGAGGCGCTGACGGTGTGCCAGGCCGCGGTCACCGCCCTGGTGGACATCCGGACCGCCGACGCCAACACCGAGCTCAACCAGATCCTCGAGGCCGAGGGCCTGCCCGAGTCAGAGCGCCGCCGGGCCCTGGCCACCCTGGCCGACCGCGACCAGGAGCGGCTCAAGAACACCCTGCCGCGGTTGGTGGCGCGCTATCGCCTGCAGCCCGAGGGCCTGGGCAAGGACGTCTTCGACCAGGTCAAGGCCCTGGGACTGACCGAGCTCTCCGAAGCCTCCCTGTTCGCCGCATCGGACCCCGACGCCCGACGGGGCACCCGGGTCGCAGCCATGTTCGCCGCCGAGGCCTTCGAGCACCCCAACCTCCACGACGCCTGGCTGGTCAACCTGCCCCGGGATCCAGACCGCGGGATCCGCGTGCACTGCGCCGAGGCCTTGGGCAAGCCTGGCCTGCCCGGCTCCCGCGTCGCGCCGGTGCTGATGACCGCCGTGGAGCGGGACAAGGAAGGCGCGGTGCGCGCCGCGGCCCTCACGTCGCTGCTGCAGTTCGCCCACAAGGGCCTGCTCCCGATCCTGCACAAGCAGATCATCGAGGAGCGCCACCCCTTCTCCTTCGAGGCGTCGCTGACCCTGCTGCTGCCCCTGGCGGACAGCACGTCCATCAAGCCCCTGTCCAAGCGGCTCGAGGACTCCGAGCGCATGAAGGAGCGGGACCTGAAGCGCATCGTGTCGCTGTTCATCCGCCTGCAGGACCCGGCCGTCATCTCCCCGCTGCTGGCGCTCGAGCAGCGCCACCAGGGCAGCTCCCTGGCCGAGGACATCCGCGAGGCTCTGGCGATCTACGACGACGAGGACCGCCTGGCCCAGGCCGCCGCCTCCTGGCGCCCTGGTGTGGACTTCAACCCCTGGGTCCCAGGCTCCAAGGACCCGGTGTTCTCGGAGCTGAGCGTGTCCCTGGGCGCGGGCGATGTGCTCGAAGGCGTGCCCGGCGCCT
>CAZFLE010000127.1:0-22086 GCA_964519895.1 uncultured Enterobacterales bacterium
AATGGTACCCCCAAGGGGAGTCGAACCCCTGTCTTCGCCGTGAGAGGGCGATGTCCTAGGCCTCTAGACGATGGGGGCAAAGAGGCGTGGGCGGCTTTAAGCAGATGGTGGTTGGGGCGCCAGGACTCGAACCTGGAACCTTCGGGGCCAGAACCCGACGTCTTGCCAATTCGACCACGCCCCAACAAGGCGGGCGCCTTCTAAACTCGGGCTACAGGGGTGTCAAGGGGGTCAGAAGGCGGCGCGGACCTGGACCGTGACGTCGTGTTCGATGGCCAGAGCAGCGTCCATCGGGACCGCCAGCTCGTAGAGCAGGCCGATGCTCGCTGGGCGGTCGCTGGCTCCGGTGTCCAGGTCCAGGGTGGCGCCCAGGGCGGCGCTCCAGGACTGGTCCAGGATCGCCGCACGGGACGGGTCCCAGCGCTCGAGGCGGAAGAGGCCGGTGACGCCTTGGGCGGGCCCCAGGCCCAGGTCTGCGGTCGCTGCCACGTCAAGGCCGAAGCCCAGGGCGTCGTGTCCGTCACCCGCGGTGCCCAGGAGCTCTCCCAAGACCCGGAGGCTGGCCGGCTCGAGGAAGGCGCCGGCGTAGGCGTGCCAGGCCCCGTTGGAGTGGCCGTCGGGACGGGACTTGAGCAGGCCGCTGACACCGGCCGCGACGGGCAGGTCGTCTGGGTGGAAGCGGACGCGGCCGGCGACGTCGGCGATCCAGGGCTCGAATTCCGGCGAGCCCTCGACGGGCTGGCCCAGCGCGACGTCGAGCTCGACCTGGGCGGGCAGGTCCAGCTGGTAGGCCAGCGCGTTCTGCAGCATGGGCACGACGCCGGTCCGGGTGGACAGGTCCAGGAAGGCAACCGCCCCTGGGAAGTAGAACCCGTCCGCCGCGCCGTACTCGAGCCCCAAGGCAAAGGGCATCGCCTGGTGACCCGCGACGAGCGAGCCGAACTGGCCGAATTCCACCCGGGCCCAGGCCTCGTGGAGCACGAGCGAAGGCGTGGGTCCAGTGCCGTCGGCGGCGACCACGGGATCCAGGCCGGCCCACAGGGCCACCCGCACGCTGAGCCGATCCGCAAGGGTCCCGTCGATGCCGAGCAGGGCCCTGGAGAGGCCCAGGGTCAGGGTCGGCGACTGGGGGACACGGGCGTCCAGGTGGTCCAGGCGAGCGATGGAGAGCTCGGCACGCAGCTCGCCGTAAGGGTCGAGGGTCCAGTCCGGCTCGGCGGGGGGGCGCACCATCGGGACCCGGGTCGGGCCCGGATCGGGCGGCAGGGGAACGGGCTGGGCCTGGTCCTCGCCCGCCAGCGACGGTTCGGCTGCGGGGGCGGGCTCCGGCTCGGCGGGGGGCTCCGGTTCGGCGGGGGGCTCGGGATCGGCCGGGGCTTCGGGCTCGGCCGGGGCCTCGGGCTCGTCGGCCGGGGCCTCGGGGGCTTCGGACGGGGCGTCTGCGTCGTCTTGGGCCAGGGCTGGGGCCGAGAGGGCCAAGCAGGTCATCAGCCAGGGGGTCCGCAGGGCCATGGAGCCTCCTTCAACAGCGGGACCGCTGTGTAGCACGACACCCCCAGGGCCGGCAGCCCCCAGGGATGGGCTAAAGGGCGCACGTGACCGCTCCCGAGACCTACCGCGGACTGGATCTGGACCCATTCCAGGCCCAGGCCATCGCCCACGTCGAAGAAGGCCGCTCGGTGCTCGTCGCCGCGCCCACAGGGACCGGCAAGACCCTGATCGCCGACCGGGTCGTCGAGCGCGCCCTGGAGCAGGGGCGCCGAGTCGTGTACACCGCCCCGGTCAAGGCCCTCAGCAACCAGAAATTCCGCGACTACTGCCGCCTCCACGGCGAAGCCAGCGTGGGCCTGGTGACCGGCGACCTGGTGATCCGCCGGGACGCCCCCTGCCTGGTCATGACGACCGAGATCCTGCGCAACATGCTGCTGGGCAGCGAGCCTCTGGTGGATCTGCAGGCGGTCATCCTGGACGAGATCCACTACCTGGCGGACCGGGACCGCGGCACGGTCTGGGAAGAGGTGCTGATCTACCTGCCGCCCGAGGTCCAGATCCTGGGCCTGTCCGCCACGCTGTCGAACCTGCAGGAATTCGCCGACTGGCTCACGTCCGTGCGCGGCCAGAAGGTCGAGGTCATCCTGGAGGAGACCCGGGCCGTGCCCCTGGAGGTCCTGTACAGCACCCGATCCACCGGACCGGTGACCCCCGACGACTACAAACAGGCTTGGCGACTGTGGGAACGACGGAACAAGGGCCGGACGCGCCCCGGGGGCCGCTACGGGGGCAAGCGGAATCGAAACCGGCACCAGGACCGCGGCCGCAAGGGCCCCAACACCCGACACACCGACCTGTTCGAGCAGCTGCACCCGGAACACAGCCCCTACCTGTACTTCGTGCCCTCGCGGAAGCAGACGGAGGCCTTTGCACGGACCTTGGGTCAGCGGGTGGATCAGTCCCTGCTGGGGCGCAAGGACCGCAACGCCTTGCGGGACGTCCTGAATGCCTCTCTGGAGGAGCTCGGCCCAGAGGTGCTCGACCGGGAGCTGCGAGGGCTCTACCGCAAGGGCATCGCCTTTCACCACGCGGGCCTGCATGTCCAGCTCAAGGCCCTGGTGGAGCGGCTCTACGAGGCCCGCTTGCTCCGGGTCCTCTACACCACCACCACCTTCGCCCTGGGCATCAACATGCCCGCCCGGGCTGTGGTCGTGGACGGCATCGAGGAGTTCGACGGGCAGCAGATGCGCCCGGTCACGGTCCGCCAATTCATGCAGAAGGCCGGCCGGGCAGGCCGGCGGGGACTGGACGCCGCGGGCAGCGTGGTGCTGCGACTCGACTTCGAGGACTACGCCCAGCACAAGCCCCACCTGGAGCGCTACCTGGAGGGCGCCAGCGAGCCCGTACAGTCCGCCTTCTCGCTGAGCTTCCACTCCGTGCTCCGCCTGGTCGAACAGCACGACCCCGACGCCATTCGCGAGCTGGTCGGCCGCTCCTTCCTGGCGTGGCGGCTCAACGCCCGCGCGGACCAGCTGGACGCCCAGGCGGACCTGCTCGAGCAGGGCCTCCGCAGCGCCGGGTGGAAGCCCGACGAGAGCGTGGTGCCCCCGAAGATCAAGAAGAAGGCCAAGGAGCTGCGCCGGCTGCGCCGTCGCGCAGCCCAGGGCAGCGACCGGGTCTGGCACGACTTCCAGCTGCGCTTCCGCTTCCTGGCGGACATCGGCTACGTCGAGGCCGACGGCACCTTCAACGCCGGCGCACAGGTGCTGCGGCACGTGCAGATCTCCGAGATCCTGACCACCGAGCTGGTGCTCAGTGGCCTGGTCCACGAGCTGCCCCCCGAGCTGCTCTTCGGGGTGTGCTGCGCGATGACCACCCGGCTGCCCAAGGACGTCCAGCTCCACCGCAAGCCCAGCGGCGACTGCCGGAGCGCCGCCCGGGCGGTGGCCCGCGTCCGCTTCTCCGACGTGGTCCGCGCCAGCGAGGAGATCACCGAGTCCGAGGTCCAGTGGGAGCCGGACATGATCCCCTTCGGCCTGGCGTGGGCCCAGGGACACACCCTGGCCGAGCTGATGCTGACCTACTGGAGCCGCACGGACTGCTCCGGCCAGCTGATCTCGGGCTTCCGCCGGGCCAAGGACCTGATGAGCCAGATCCGACTGTCGGTGCTGGAGGACGAGGCCCTGGCCACCAGCCTGAAGAAGGTCATCACGGCGGTCATGCGAGACGAGGTCGTGGTCGTGGCCTGACCCGAGTCCTCGGCCGGCCATTGCCCTACCTGCTGTGCCTCAGATCCCGGCCCTCGACCCGGTAGACCGTCTGCTCCGCCAGGTTCTCCAGGTGCTCGGCGATCCGCGCCAGCGCGGCCGCGAGCTCGGCCAGGGCCAGGATCCGGTGGGCCTGGTCCGGGTAGGCAGCCAGGTCCCTGAGCCGAGAGGAGCGGGCCTGCTCGGTGAGCTCCCCCACCCGGTCCTTGGCCTCGCGCACCCGGCCCAGGACGGTCACGTCGTCCCTGTGCCAGCCCTCGCGGAGCTCGGTCAGGCCTTCGGTGACCTCCTGCCCCAGCTCCCGCATCACCCCGTCTGGCTGGAGGCCGACGTGAGGGCTCAGCTCCAGACCAACCCGGGCGATCGCGCCGGCCAGGTCTCCGATCCGCTCCAGGTCGGTCATCGCCCGGCTCGTGGTGACCACCCACCGCAGGTCGGTGGCCACCGGCCGGTGAAGCGCCAGCACCGCGAGCACCCGCCGGTCGATCTCGACCTCGAGCGCGTCCATGCGCGCGTCGTCGTCCAGCACTCGGCGCCCTCGCTCGGTGTCCCGCTCGAACACGCTGGCCAGCGCCTCCTGGACCATGGACTCCGCCAAAACCAGGGCCTGGCCCAGCTGGTCGGCCAGTCCGTCCAGCGCAGCCTCATAGCGGGCGTCGGGGGATCGGAGCCTCACGCCAGCCCCTCGCCGGTGCGGCCGGCCAGGAAGTCCTCGGTCTGCTGGAGTCGCGGGTGGGTGAAGACCTGGGCCGTCGCCCCCTGCTCGATCACGCGCCCGTCCTCCAGGTAGACCACTTCGTCGCTCAGCCGGGCGGCTTGGGCCAGGTCGTGGGTGAGCATCAGCACGCCCCGATGCTCGGCCACGGCGCGAATGCAGCGCTCCACCCGGCGGGTCGCCACCGGGTCCAGGGAGCGTGTCACGTTCTCCAGGAGCAGGACCACCGGGTCCAAGGCCAGGGTGCGCGCGATGCACAGCAGCTGCAGGTCCCCACGGCTCAGGTCGTCCGCCGGCCGCATGAGCTCGGCCCGGTCCCGGGTCCACAGACCGACGGTCTTGAGCGCCCGCTCGATCTTCAGATCCCGCTGAGTGCGGTCCGCGACCCGGTCGAGGGCAAGTCCGTAGGCCACGTTGTCGGCGATGGTGCCGGGAAAGGGCACCGGGTCCGGGAACACGTGGCCGACCCGCTGGCGGACGCGCCGCAAGCGCTGCCGCTCGCTGTACAGGTCGTCGCCGTCGAGCAGGATCTGACCCTCGACCTGGACCGTCGGGCCCCGGGCGAGGGTGCGATTGAGCAGGCGCAGCAGAGCCGTCTTGCCGCTGCCAGCCGGCCCGATCACCGCAAGCACGCCCCGGGCGGGGACCTCGAGGTGGACCCCCTGCAACACTGGGGCGTCGGCCACCCGCAGCGACAGGGCGCGCACCACCAGGCGGGGTGTGAGCTGGCGTTGGCTCATCGCGGCGCCTCCAGGAGCGTGGCCAGCACGTTGGCCGCGACGACCCATGCCACGGCTGCGCCAGCCACCCAGGCGTGGGTCTGGAGCAGTGCGAGCCCGGCTGCGGAGATCACCAACAGCGGCGCGAGCTCGCCCAGCGTCCGGGCCACGTCTCGCACGGCCAGGCCCGTGAGACGGGGCGCAGCCGCCGGCAAGACCAGGGTGCGCAGGGCCTCCCAGGGGGTGGCGCCCAGGGCTTCGGCACGGGCCTGGAGCCCGGGATCCACTTCGGCCAGCGCACGCTCGACACTCCGCACCAGCCGAGGCACGAGCAGCAGCGCCCACCCACAGGCCAAGGCGCCCACCTGGCTGCCCTGGAGCCCGACGCCCAGGACGGCGAGCCCAGCCAGCGCCGGGCTGGCTTCGCTCAGACCCGCCACCACCACGCCGGCCTGGTGACGAAGCCCATCCTCTGGCACCAGAGCCGCGAAGTAGAGCCCCGCACCCAGTCCGATGGGCACGCTCAGCAGCAGCAGGAGCACCTCGATCATGTCCGCGCCAGCCGATGGGTCAGCAGGGGAACCCCCAGAGCCACGGCGAGCAGGACCAGGGCGGCCTGGCCCGACTGCTGGGGGCGTGCCACCAGCTGGCCACTCAAGGCGCCAGATCCCAGGATCGACCACGTGATCACCGCTTCGCCCACCCCCCGGGCCCAGCCGCTCAGGATCGCGGCGGTCATGGCCCCGCGGACCCGGGGCACACCGATCCGGCGGGCGAAGCGCCGCCGGGACATGCCCAGAGCCGTGGCCGCCCGAAAGGAACCCCGGGGGGTGCGCTCCAGGGCTCTCGCTGCGCCCAGGGCCACGTGGGGCAGGACCACCAAGCCGATGGCACCGATGGCCAGGGTGCCCGGATCCTGGAGCCGGCCGACCACCACCGCGATGGCGACCGTCGGCAGGTCCCACAGGGTGCGGAGCAGACCCCGCAGCACCGGGCGCTCGGCCCGATTCAGCAGCGGCGCCAGCAACAAGCCCACGGGCACCGCCCAGGCCAGGGCAACCAGCGAACCCCACAGGGTGCCCCGCAGTGCCGGACCCAGGCCCCCCGAGCTGGTCGGCACGACAGCGAGCACGCCGGCCACGAGCAACACCGGAACCGCCAGCGACAACGCCGCGCACAGCCCAAGGATCCGCCGAGGCAGCCGGTCCGGATCGGGCAGTGCGGGCAGCGGTGCGGCCATGGGTCGGCCTATCGTAGGGCCCGACCCGGAGCACGGAGTCCCGGTGCGCCCACCCCTGCTGATCGTGAAGCCCGGCACCACCGACCCTCCGGTGGTGCGGGCCCATGGCGACTACGACGCCTGGTTCGTCCAGCGCCTCCCCGACGGCCCGGCCCGCTGCACCGTCGTGCCCGCGTGGACCGGGGCGCCGCTGCCTGACCCGACGGCCTATGGCGGTGTGCTGGTCACCGGCTCACCCCTGTCGGTCCGGGACGAGGACCCCTGGATGGAACAGATGGGCCACTGGATGCTCCGGGCGGCCGCCGCTGGAGTGCCGGTGTTCGCGATCTGCTTCGGCCACCAGGTGCTCGGCGAGGTCCTGGGAGGCCGGGTCGGCTTGAACCCCGCCGGGCGCGAGGTGGGCACGGTGACCGTCGAGACCACCGCCGCCGGGCGGGCCGACCCGCTGTTCGCCGGCCTGGGTCACAGCTTCGAGGTCCAGGCGACCCACGGCGATGCGCTGGTGCGTCCGCCGACGGACCCCCGGGTCGTGCGCCTGGCGGGCAACGACAACACCCGCTGGCAGGCCTTTGGGGTCGGCGAGCGGATCCGCGCCGTGCAATTCCACCCCGAGCTCCGCCACCAGGCCCTGACGGCCCTGCTCCAGAATCGGGGAGAGCAAGGGGTCGTGCGCCCCTGTCCAGCCGGCGCTCGGATGCTCCGGAACTGGGACGATCACTGGGTCAGTGGGGCAGGTGCACCGTGAACGTGGCGCCTTCGTCGGGCAAGGAGCGGACCCCGATGGTCGCGCCGCTCGCCTCGCACAGGTGCTTCACGATGGCCAGGCCCAGACCCGTCCCGCCGGCGTCCCGGGAGCGGCCGTCGTCGACCCGGTAGAAGCGCTCGAAGATTCGCTGCTGGTGCCGGGGGTCGATGCCCACCCCCTGGTCCTCGACCTCGACCCGGACCCCAGCGGGCGGGTCCCGGGCCAGCACCCGCACCGTCACCCGGGAGCGGGTCTTGTCCTGGCGCACCCCGGTGTACTTGACGCCGTTGATCACCAGGTTCGACAGCACCGTGCGGAAGGCTTCGGGGTTGACCCGCGCCACCACCCCGCTGACGGGCTCGAAGACCAGGCGGATGCCCTCCTGGGTGGCCGTGTCCCGCAGGCCCTCGACCACCTGTGCCGCCAGCTCGCTGATGTCGTGGTGCGCCAGGGGCAGATCCCCCTTGCGGGCCTCGACCCTGGCCAGGTTCAAGAGGTCCTCGAACATGCCGGACAGCCGCCGCGCATTGCGCACGACCGGCCCCACCAGGAAGGCGACGTCGTCGGGGAGGTCCTCGTCGGCCAGGGTCTCCGCGTAGCCCAGGATCGACGTGATGGGGGTGCGGAGCTCGTGGCCCAGGTTGCTCACGAAGGCCGTGCGTGCCCGCGCGCCGCGCCGCAGCTCCGTGATGTCCTGGACCACCACCATCGCGCCCTTGTCCCGCCCCACGGGCACGGCCCGCAGGCTGAGATCGAAGCGGCCCAGGGAGGCCTCTCGCTCGATCCGGACGCGCCGGCTCTCGACCTGGGCCAGGACCTGGTGCAGTGCGGCGAAGGGGATCGCAGCGCTGGGCAGCTTGCCCACCGGATCGGGCACGATGGGCAGGGTGCGCCGGATCGCCGGATTCACCGCCCAGACCCGCCCCTCGGAGTTGGTCACCAGCACGCCGGTCGGTGAGGCGGCGAAGACCGCGCCCTGTACGGCCCGATTCAGGCGCAGCTCGTGGACCTGGTCCCGCTGGTGCTCGTCGTGCTCGCGCATCCGGCGGTCGAGCTCGGAGACCGGATCCTGACCCGCTGGCCAGGCACCCCCCCGCAACCTGCGGCCCAGGGACTCCACCCGGGCGACGGTGCCGCCATGGAGCCAGCGGCCCGCACCCAGGGCACCGGCCACCGCGACGGTCCACAGCGCCGCTGCCGCGAGCGGGTCGACCAGGACCCAGACCAGCGCCCCCAGAGCCCCGGCGAGCACCCCCGCCAGGGGCAGCCAGGCCAGCGCACGCCAGGGATTCAACCGCGCCTACTGGCTGAAGCGGTAGCCGACGCCTCGGACGGTCTCGATGTACTCGGACGCGGCGCCCAGCTTCTCGCGCAGGCGCTTCACGTGGGTGTCGACCGTGCGGGTGTTCAGGTCGGGTGGGGCCTCCCAGACGTCCCGAAGCAGGGTGCCGCGGCTCTGGACACGGCCGGCACGGCTCTGCAGGGTCACCAGGAGCTTGAATTCCGTGGCCGTGAGCTGGAGCTCCGCGTTGTCGACCCAGACCCGGTGCGCAGAGGTGTCGACCCGCAGCACCCCGTGCTCCATGGGCGCGGTGTCTTCTTCGACCACCGGCACACCGCGCCGCAGGATGGCCCGGATGCGGAGCATGAGCTCGCGCACCGAGAAGGGCTTGGTGACGTAGTCGTCGGCCCCGACTTCGAAGCCGACCACCCGATCGATCTCCTCTGTCCGGGCGGTCAGCATCAACACGGGGATGCCCTGGGTCTCGGGATCGGCGCGCAGACGACGGCAGACCTCGGTCCCGGAGATGTCCGGCAGCATCAGGTCGAGCACGACCAGGGCGGGCCTTCTCTCCCGAGCCAGCCGGATGGCCTGGCCACCGTCCGAGGCCGTGAGGACTCGGTGGCCTTCCTTGCGAAGGTGCAGCGCGACCAGGTTGCGGATGTCCGGCTCGTCGTCGACGACCAGGATGGGTCCGGATGGGGTGACCATCGCTTCCTCCCGAGCCCCCTGACTAACCCGGCCGGGATCGGGGGGTGTATGGTCCCTCGGTGCACGCCACCTGGGTCCCGATCCTGATGATGCTGGCCTGCGACAGCGACGATCCCGCCGCCGCCGGCAGGCCCGATGGCGTCGATCAGCGGGCCCGACTTGTCGAGGCACTCCAGCTCATCGACGAACACCCTCGCAAGGCCGGGGGCCTGTGTCTGACCCTCACCGACGGCACCCAGGCCCTGGACTGCCTGGAACAGGTCGCCGCTGCCCAGGCCGTGCACGACCCCCAAGAAGCCCTGGCGAGCTGCACGAAGATCGCCGAGCGTCGGCCCGAGCTGGCCGAGCGGGACGGGGAGTGCTTCTTCCGGGTCGCCGAGCTCGCTGGAGAGGCCAGCTGGTGCGATCGGGCCCGGGACTTCGCCTTTGACTGTCGCATGCACCTCTTCAGCGGCCAGCTCCGCACCTGGATTCCCAAGTCGGCCCGGCCGGGCAGCTTCGAGGCCCGGGCGTCAAAGCGCATCCAGGACGCCGGGCTCGACCCCTACGACCCGCGGCCCTGGTCGGCGATGTACCGCTGGGTGCTGGGGGCGCAGCGGCCCCTGGACCGCCAGTCCTGCGCCCTGGCGCCGGACACCCTGCGCCAGGAGGCCTGCCTGGCCACCGCGATCGCCGTGTTCCACGATCGGCTCAGCCACGGCCGAGATCGGGGCTGGGGGCTCTGTGAAGGACCCCTGCCGGATCCCGTGACCTACCTGGAGGACCCGGTGCTGGACTCTGAGCTGGCTGCCCGGCGCTTGGACGACCTGTGCGATCCCGACGCCGTGCGGGCGCGGCCGCCGACCGACACCCTGCCGGGGTCGGGTCCTTGATCGCCCTGGCCCTCGGCGGCCTGTTGGCGTGCCCTGCGGTCCAGGAGCTTCGGACCCAGGAGCGCTGGGAGTTGATCGCGATCAACCAGGACCTGTCCGTGCTGGACGCCCAGCTGACGGTCGGCAACACAGGCTGGCTGAGAGGCCAGGGCACGGTGTCCCTGGACTGGTTGATCCGGGACCAGTCTCCCCTCCGCTTCCTGCGCACGGGCCTGCCCGAGGAGACCGAGACCCTGACCCACGGCGGACTCCTGGTCGGGCCCGACGCGCTGCGGCACGAGGACGACGGCACGTGGACCCTGGCCATTCGCGACGCGGAGACCCGGGCCCAGCTCACCCTGCGGCCCTTCCTGGGCGGGCCGGCCCCGGTCCCCTGGCCCGAGGCACCGGACGCCTGGACCGTGGCGGCCCCGGTCGTCCTGGGCGAGGTCCAGGGCATGGTGGCGTCCGGATCGCGCAGCACCCTGGTGGACGCCAGGGGTGTGCTGACCCGGCGCAGGGGCGACAGCCCGCCCGCCCTGCGCGGAACCGCGCGGCTGGCGGTCTATGTGTTGGGCGAAGGCGTGGCGATCGGCCTGGATGGCAGCGGGCCCCAGGCGATGTCGTGGGCGGTGGTCGGCGACCTGGCCCTCGACGCCCGGGACGCCCGCCTGACCCGAGGCAAGCAGAAGGGCCGCCTGGTGCTGGACCTTCGGCCCACCGCCGACCTGGTGGCCCACATCCTGCCGCGCCAGCCCCGAGCCGTGCGCAGCCCCTGGACCCACCTCCACCGTCTGGAGCGCTGGGTGCTGGGGGCCTGGCTGGGCACCCCGACCCGTCGGACCCAGGGCGCCCGGGCCCAGCTGGTGATGGGCGGCGAGCGGAGCGAGGCGCGGGCGGTGATCGTGGAGGAGCGCTTCGAGTAGATCGGCCCCGCCACCGACCCTTAGAATGACCGCCCTGCCTGGAGACCTCCCCATGACCCGCCCTTGCTTCGCCTTGCCCGCGGTCCTCGCGACCCTCGCCCTCACCGCCTGCGGCAACGACAGCGCCTGTAGCTGTGACCTCATCCAGGCCGAGAGCATCTGCATCGAGTACTCGGCGCTGGACAACCCGCTCTACCGCTTGCAGCTGGAGTCCACCTGCGAGAACAGCCTCAGCTCGCTGTGCACGACCCTGGGGGGAGCCTATGAGATGGACGTGGCGTGCCCGACCGACGACCTGGTGGCCGAGTGCGAGATCGAGATCGCGACCTATGCGGACACCAAGTACTACTACAGCGTCGGCGCCGAGCCCTACGCGTCCACGGATCCTGACTTCGAGGAGGACTGTGGCGGGACCGTGAGCCTGTACTGAAAGAGGTCGAGGACACCCTGTGGTTCGCGTACAACGACGTCCTGACGGCGCAGGAGAGCCTCCCGGCCCTGGTCACGGTCGGGGGCAACCTCAAGATCGACGAGAACCGGGCACTCCAGGCGCTCGGCTTCGATGCCCTGGAGACCGGGGGCCGGGACCTGATCATCACCGACAACGACGCTCTGCCCACCTGTGAGGTGGAGGCCTCCGTCGCCGGCCTGGTGGTCGGAGACGAGGTCACCATCGACGACAACGCCAGCTGCGAGTGACCGGCGAGATCAGCCCCCGTTCGGCAGATCCGCCTGGGAGAACGACGCGGTCCCCTGCTCGTCGAAGTACACGGCCACCGAGTGGGCGTCGGTCAGGCCCTTCTCGTCTCGGGCCAGCACCGTGATGTGGTTGGCGCCGGGCTCCAGCGCCAGCTCGACCGTGAACGGCAGGGCGCGGATGCCTGCGCCGCCGCCCTGGTAGTACACCTTGTCGTCGCCGTGGAACACGATCACGTCGCGCACGCCCGCGTCGTCGTTGACGACCCCGGAGAGCACGGCTGTACCGTCCTTGACCAACAGGGCCGGCTTGCGGCTCAGGCGAATGGTAGGCGGCTCCCGCCGAGCCAGCTCGGAGCCGTGGCCGACGGGCACGATGAGCTCGTCCTTCTGGGAGAAGTAGCTGTAGAAGCCGCTCTCCACGACCGCGCCGTAGTCGTAGCGCCCCTGGTCGCCCAGGCTGAGCTCCAGGGGCAGCTCTGAGCCGCCGCCTCGAACCTCGAAGCGAAAGGAGACGGCGACGCTCTCGCCCGAGCCCAGAGCCTCGATCTCGTGGGTGCCGACCTGGAGGTCCAGCTCCCGACCGGCCTTGTTCTTGATCTTGGCGAAGGCTTCCGTGGTGGGGCCCGGGCCGCGGTTCTCGATGGTGGCGACGAGCTCCACGATCTCGCCTTGCTCGGGGATGCCATCGCCGTCGCCGCCCTCGGAGTCCGAGAAGACCAGGTCCCAGGCAAAGGCTGGCAGCGGCTGGCCCACGGTGCGCACCAGCCGGGTCTCCGCGCCGAGCAACGTGCGGGCGCCGTCGCGCAAGGTGAAGGTCACCTGGCCGACCTGGTCGCGATAGCCGTCGACCAGCCGGACGCTCATCGGCCAGCTCCGGGTCTCTCCCGGCGCCAGGTGGCCGAAGTAGAACTCCTCGCCGTCGATCCAGTCGAACGCCGACTCGGAGACCGCCATCACCTGGTGGACCGACTCGGTGCCGTTGTTGGTGACGCTCACGGTCACGGTCTCCTGGTGGTCCCGTCCGGCGGTGACGACGCCGTCGTCGCCCAGGTCCAGGGTCAGCTCCAGGTCCGTGGTCGGCGGGAGCGGCCCAGGAGACCAGTCCACGCCCACGCTGTCGAAGGCGGCGGCGATGCGGTCGCCCTCCTCCTGGACGTGGCGGGAGACCACGTCGCCCGCCGCGCTCAGCAGCTCGGCCCGGCGGCCCGACGGCACGCTCAGGATGAGGTCCCTGGAGAACTGGACCTGCCAGTCCTGGCTCAGGTCCATCCGGTCGCTCCGGGGCTTGTCCTCGTCGTCCAGGGCCTTGTGGTACTGGACCGTGTACAGGGGGCGCTCGGCCACGTCGTCGGCCCACTCCATGTGGTGGTCCAGGTCGGCTTCGCGGTCCACCCGCTCGCTCCAGTACACCGCCGCAAAGGGCTCCTCGCGCCCGGTCTCGGAGTCCTCGCGCATCTGGATGTAGACGGGGGAGAGCCGGATGTCGGGCCCGATGCCGATGCTCTGGATGCTCCGGTCTCCCGGGGTCATGTATTTGGCCACCGTGAGCTTGAGCTTGGAGTCGTCGTGGTTGGGGTAGAGGTTCTGGACCGAGCCCTTGCCAAAGGTCCGCTCGCCCACGATGACCGCGCGGCCCTGGTACTTCAGGGCCCCCGCCACGATCTCGGACGCCGACGCCGAGCTGGAGTCGACCAGCACGACGATCGGGTAGCGCTCCTCGGTGCCATTGCCCTTGGCCCGCTTCTCCTCGCGGTTCTTGTCGCCCCGCTCGGCGGTAGAGACGATCACCCCTTCGCTGAGGAACTTGTCGGCGACCTCGATGGCCTGGTGCAGGTAGCCACCCGGGTTGCCCCGCATGTCCAGGATCAAGCCGTTGACGCCTCTGGGGCTGTTCCGACGCTTGAAGCCCGCGAGCTCGGCGCCCAGATCCGCCGCGGTCCGGGCATGGAAGCTCTTGATGCGCACGTACCCGACGCCGCCCTCCAGGAGCTCACCCTCGACCTCGTTGATGGCGATGGTGTCGCGCACGATGGTGAAGTCGCGCGGGTTGTCGAAGGTGTCCCGCTCGATGGCGATGGTGACGGGCTCGCCCTTGAGGCCCCGGAGCCGGCCCACGGCCTCTTGGAGGTCCATGTTGATGGTCGACTCGTCGTCGATGCGCAGGATGCGGTCCCCGGCCTTGAGCCCGGCTCGCCAAGCCGGCGTGTCCTGGAGCGGGTACTCCACCGTCAGCCAGCCCTCGCGGATGGTGATGGTGATGCCCAGCCCGCCGAACTCGCCCTCGTTCTCGACGTCGAGTTCCTTGGAGATCTGCGGCGGCAACAGGACGGTGTGAGGGTCCAGGGTGGAGAGCACGCCGTTGATCAAGGCGTACTCGACCTCGGGCAGGGGGACCTCGCTGCTCAGGTGCTCCTCGAGCAGCCCGGCGACGCGCTGGAGCTGGGTGTGCAGGTCGTCGAGGCTCTCCACCGGCAGGACGTCCATCGCGGTGCTGTAGCCGCCGATGTCCACGTGCAGCTGCCGACCCTGGCGGGTGCGCCGAAAGAGGACCTCGGGGACCTTGCGCTCGACGGCCTCGAGCGCCTGGTCGAACATGACTTCGGGGTCGACGCGACCGGGCTCGACATAGCGCTCGTCGACGAAGAACAGGGCGTGCTCCATCAGCTGGAGCCTACGGAAGGATGCGTCCCGTCCGAGGGCGGCGTCGACGCGCTCCGCCAGGCCCACACCAGGGCCGTGTTCACGGGACGAGGCGTTGGCCCCCAGGTGGTAGGCCGCAAGGCTGAGAGCCGCTGCTGCCGTCAGGAGAGAGAGGTGCTTCACCGCGCGGGGCATCCAGCCTTCCGTGACGTCGTCCAGGTCCTCAACATACCTGCTGGGGCAGGGCATTCCCAGGGTGTGAGAGAATCCGGGGTCCCGGGAGCTGGAGAGTCACGCCACGATGGCGCTGCGCATCACCTGTCCGCACTGCGGCGACAAGCACCGCCTGGCCGAGCCCTTCCCAAAGCCGGGGAGCGAGCTCCATTGCGCCTGTGGGCACACCCTGGCCATCAGCTACCCGCCGGGCCTGACCGATGACCTACGTCGGCGGGGCAAGCGCTTCCAGGGGGATCTCGAGCCGGTCCCGATCCCCCACCAGCCGACCGAGGAAGAAGACGCTCCGACCACGCTGAGCGGCAACTACCTGGACATCGCCCGGAAATACGACACGACCCTGGATCCCCTGACCGGCAAACCCCGTCAGTCGCTGGGCGATGCGGCGCGTAGCAACCCCGGTCCGAACACCCGGCCCATGACCAGCCCCCCGGGCCTGCGTAGCGAGGGCTTGATCCCCGAGCCCCCCGCCACCCCACCGCCCAGACGCCGGGCCCCGACACCGCCTCAGGAGCCCCCGTGGCGACCCCAGGAGCTGGCAGCGCGGGAGCCCGACACCGACGACGCGCCCGCCCCCAAGAAGCCACCGACCCGGCCCCGGGGGCCGTCGCCCCTGCGTCAGGCGATGCCCCACGGCCTGCCCGCCGGTCCGCGGCCGGGGCCCAAGAAGGGCCGCGCGCGAGGCCCCGACCTGACCCCCGGCCAGGACCCGAGCGGCTCGGACAGGCCGGCGCCCAGCATGTCCCCCGAGGCCCGCCGGGCCCTGGAGCTCCGGCGCCAGCGCCGCCGACCCCGGGCGCGGCTGCGCCGGTGGGTCATGCGCCTGGCCGTGCTGGGCTTGCTCTTCGTGCTCGCCGGCGTGGGCATCGTGGTGGCCACGATCGTCGTCTACAGCGAAGACCTGCCGTCGATCACCGACCTGGGCAACTACCGCCCGCCCACGGTGACGCTCGTCGAGGACAGCCAGGGCCGGGTGCTCGGCGAGATCTCCGAGAAGCGCCGCTACGTGGTGCCCTACGAGCGCTTCCCCCAGCACCTCAAGGACGCCTTCGTCGCCGCCGAAGACGCCGCGTTCTGGGACCACCAGGGCATCGACCCGGTGGGCATCCTGCGGGCCGCCATCCGCAACGTGCAGGACCGGGGCTTCTCCCAGGGCGCGTCGACCGTCACCCAACAGGTCGCCAAGAACTTCCTGCTGACCAAGGAGAAGAAGCTCGAGCGCAAGATCCGCGAGATGATCCTGGCGACCCGGATCGAGGACGCGTTCTCCAAGGAACACATCCTCTATCTGTACCTCAACGAGATCTACCTGGGCTCCAGCGCCTACGGCGTCGAAGCCGCGTCGCGCATCTACTTCGACAAGCACGTCGAAGAGCTGACCCTGGCCGAGTCCGCCATCCTGGCCGGGCTCCCCCAGCGCCCCAGCGACTACAGCCCCCACAAGCACTGGGAAAAGGCCAAGACCCGCCAGAAGTACGTGCTCGGCCAGATGTACGACAAGGGGTTCATCGACGCCGCCCAGCGCGACGCCGGGCTGGCCGAGGACGTCAAAGTCATCAAGAAGAAGAACCCGATGCGGGTGCTCGCCCCGAGCTTCACCGAGCACGTGCGACGCCACCTGGTCGAGACCTATGGCCACGACCGCGTCTACAACGAGGGGCTGGTGGTCCGCACCACCTGTGATCTGGCGCTGCAGCAGCACGCCCAGGACGTGCTGGTCGACGGGGTCACCCGCATGGACAACAGCATCGGCTGGCGGGGCCCCAAGCGTCAGCTCGAAGAGCTCGGCCTGCCCATCGGCGAGTTTCGCCGGGACGGCGAGCGAAAGCTGATCGAGGCGCAGCACCTGAAGCGGGACGCCGCCAAGCGGCCAGGCACCCGGCCAGAGCGCAGCCTGCTCGAAGTCGACACCCGCTACGAGGGCGTGGTGCTCGAGGTCGAGAAGCGCCACGCCGTCCTGGGCGTGGGCACCCACGAGGTCATGATCCCGGCGAGCTGGACCAAGTGGGCCTACGAGCCGAACCCCAACCGCAGCTGGCGGCGCCGGGCCCTCAATGACCTGACCGAAGCCCTGAGCGTGGGCGACGTGGTCGACGTCACCATCGCGGCCGTCGACGCGCAAGAGACCGAGGTCCTCAAGGGCTACAAGCCCGCTGTGGGCCGAGAGCTGGCCGCCGGCCGCCTCTACCAGGCCCCCGACCTCCAGGGCGCGCTGTTGTCCTATGACCTGGACAGTGGCGCGGTCCGCGCCATGGTCGGCGGCATCGACATCGAGCGGAGCGAATTCAATCGGGCGGTCCAGGCCCAGCGCCAGGTGGGCAGCACCTTCAAGCCCGTGGTCTACGCCACCGCGATCGAGACCGAGAAGTTCACGGCGGGCTCGATGCTGCTGGACGCCCCGCTGACCTACAACACGCTGGGCGCCCGGCTGTGGAAGCCCGGCAACTACGGCGAGGAGTACCTGGGCAACATCACCCTGCGCAAGGCCCTGGCCATGTCGCGCAACGTGTGCACGGTGCGGGTCCTGGACATCCTAGGGACCGAAGACGTCTACGACATGGCCCGGCGGCTCGCGATCTCGTCCCCGATGGAGAAGGACCTGGCGATGGGCCTGGGTGCCGCGTCGCTGACGATGGTGGAGATGACCCGCGCCTACTCGGCCTTTGCATCGGGCGGGGAGCTGGTGGAGCCCTACTGGATCGAGTCGGTGACCGATCGGGACGGCAACGTGCTCGAGCAGCACACAGCGGCCCCCAGGGAGCAGGTGCTCTCCCCAGAGGTCGCCAGCGTGATGACGTGGCTGTTGAACCAGGTCGCCCGCAACGGCACCGCCGCGTCGTCGAACCAGCTGGGCGTGCACCTGGCGGGCAAGACCGGGACGACCAACGACTACAAGGACGGCTGGTTCATGGGCTACAGCCCCGGTGTCGTGACCGGGGTCTGGGTCGGGTACGACCAGCCCCGCAGCATGGGCGTGTCCAGCACCGGTGGGCGCACGGCCCTGCCGATCTGGATCAAGTACATGCGCAGCGCCTGGCCCAAGGAGATGGACCGCCCCTTCGAGGAGCCCAGCGCCCTCCAGCACGCCGAGATCGACGAGGCCACCGGCCGGGTCGCCACCGGCGGCCGCCTGATGCCCTTCCTGCGCGGCACCGTGCCCGAAGGCCCGGCGGTGGAGCTGGGCCAGAAGTCCACCATGGACCTGATGACCGAGGACTTTTAGCCGAGATTCCGGGTTACACAGCGGCCCCCTCGTCCCCAAGGGCTCGACCGTGCTGTTGCTGCTGACCCTGCTCTCGTGCTCCGACGACACCGTCTCCGACGTGGCTTCGTGCGACGTGGTGCTGGAGTCGCTCGAGCCCGCAGCTGCGGCACCCGGAGATTCGGTCACGCTGACCGGGGCTCCCTTCACCAGCCACTTCGACACGGCGCTGTATGTGGGCGGCGTGCGGGCGACGGTGGCCGGGGTGACACGGACGGACTGCGACACCTGTGACACCTGCCGCGCGGAACAGGCCTGCAACGCCTGCGAGGATTGCGACGACTGCGACGTGGCCTGCCGCGTCGCCTGTGTCGAGACCCTGGACTTCACGGTGCCCGAAGCCCCTGCTGGGGAGCAGCACCTGTTGCTCTACAACGCCCACGGCAGCTCGAACACCCTGATCTTCGACGTGACGGCCGAGCCCGACACCGGCACCGTGCCGAGCGACTCGGGCACCGTGCCGAGCGACTCGGGCACCGCCCCAAGCGACTCGGGTACGACGGGCACCGGCTCCGACTCCGGGCGCTGAGCGGTTCGGCCCTTAGCAAGGGCCGCTCCCGACCCACCTGCGGATCCCACGCGTCAAGGCCCTGTCCAGGGGTCTCGCTCGGCCCCAGGCCCAGGTTGCTGGCACGCCCACAACGGTGTAATCACCCCCTTCCTCGCACTCCCTCACCCATGGGAGCGCACCCTCCATCCAAGGCATCGGCATGACCCTGCTCGCCACACTCGTTGCGCTCTCCGGCCCCGCCCAAGCAGGCGGCGTCGGCGTCGTCGGCCTGGCCGCGACCCACACCGAGAAGGTCTACTTCTACGACAGCGAGTCGAACCAGTACAGCGACATGCAGCTGCGGCCGACCACCGGCTTCGGACTCGAGGCCCTGCTCGGCGACCGCGACGACCGCCTGATCGGCCTGATGAAGGTCTACTACTTCACGGACTTCCAGGCGACGGAGTCCAGCGTCGACACCGGCAACATCGAGGGCGACCTCACGATCCCCCTGGATCCCGACTTCAAGTACCGGTCCGTCGGCGTGTTCACCGCGGGGCTGCAGTGGGGACTGTGGGGCGACCCGACCGGCCTGCAGATCAACCTGCTCACGTCGTTGGGCACCGCCGCCATCACGCCGGACTCCACCGAGTTCCTGCTGATCGAGGTCGGGCCCGGCATCCACTACGTGCTGAACAAGAAGTACGTCGTGCACGCCGAGGCGGTCTACCACCTGCGCTACCGCAAGAACGTCAGCCACGGTGGCGGCGTGAACGTGGGCGTGCGCTACTACTTCGACTAGCCGTTGCCCCGACTCCTGGGCGTGCTCGCGGCCGTGGCCCTGACAAGCTGCGAATTCCACCCGGCCACCTTTACCTGGTACGACCAGCTGGAGACCGGAGGGCCCTGCTACGCGGTCGACCTGACCGACGGGCTGAGCGAGGAGTCCACCCAGGAGCTCCACGACACCTTCACCTGCCTGAACGACAGCGGGAACCTGGATCCCCTGCTGGAGCTCGAGGCCGTGATGGACACCCGCACGCGGACCAGCACCTTTGCGGGCATCGAGCTGGCCGTGGTGATCAACGATCTGCCGGCCGCCGGCATCGACCCCTTTGCCATCGCCGGCGACATCGTCGACTGGATGGAGGACCCGGACGGTCGGGACGCGGTCGACGCTTTCTGGGAGGCCGTGGTCGAGCTGATGTACGGGGTGCCCCACGCCACCCTGTCCACCGACGGCTACCCGCTCAACACCGGCGCCGCCCTGGACCAGGGGCTCATTCGACCGCTACTGCCGGCGATGCGGGCGGGTGCGGCTGCGGTGCTCGACGACGACCTGCGGGCCCTGGAGCTCACGTCGGCGATGCTGGACAGCGAGCTCACCTTGTCCCTGCTCCACACCACGGCGGCGTGGGCAGAAGAACCGTCGCTGGAGAGCCTGGTCGCCGACGTGCCACGCAAGCTGGGCGCGGCCATCGACGCCAGCCGCAGCCCGGCCAACGACCGCTGGTCCCAGGCCTCTGGCGACAGCCTTCGGGATCTGGTCCAGGCTCTGCTGATCGACGTCGAAGACGACGGCCGCATCGTGTTCGCCCACCTGGAGGACCCGCTGCGAGAGCTGGTCGACGACGACCGGCTGCGGGACGACCTGGAGCAGACCCTGGGCGACCTGCACGCCGGTGGTGCGCTCCAGGCCTACCCCGTGGAGCTGATGCACCTGATCGGTGTCGGCGCCGGCGGGGGTGCGTTGGGCGCGGGCGACGACAGCGCCTTTGCGGCGCTCATCCGGCTGCTGCACAGCGGGGACCGCCCGGTCCGCTGCTCCCTGAACGTGCTGGGCTGGGACATCGGGCTCTTGGAGCTCGACAACCTGTCCGCCGACATGCTCAAGGTCTTCGCCGAGCTGGACCCCGACCAGGCGGTCGACACCGTGGACCTGCTGGGCGGGGCCCTGAACCTGGAGATCCTGGGCTTCGAGCTCACGGACTACGTGCTGGACCAGGTCGCGAGCGGCGGCCTGTGCACGGATCGGGACACCGGCGACGTGGTCATCGACAGCCAGTACGTGTCCGACCTGGACGCCCTGGATCGACTCAACGACCCTGCCGCTGGCCAGGCCCTGCGCACGTCGGTCCACCTGCTCGCGGCAGTCCACGACGCCCAGCAGACGCGCATCCCAGCACTGACCACCCTGCTCAGTGGCCTGTGGGTGCACGACCTGGCGCCGCCCCTCGAGGAAGTCCTGCGGGACCTGGGTGACTCTGCCCTGCTGACCACGGCCCTGGACTTCATCCCGGCGCTGCGGGCCCCCCAGGACTACGCCGACGACCACGACTACCCCGACGGCGTGGAGCCGCTGACCTTCGAGGACGAGTGGGCGGTGCTGCGCGCGGCCCTGGCGCCCCAGGACTCGGGCAAGAGCGCCATCGAAGAGCTGGCTCGCCCCTTCGCCGCGGTGGCCGCGGAGCCCGAGACCTGGGACGCCCTGGGCAACCTGGCGATCATGCTCCAGGACCCGGCCCAGCACCTGAACAGCCCGGGGTCCATCCTGCTGCCCCTGCTCGACCTGGACCCGGACCTGGCCCTGACCCGGGCCCTTGGCGGGGTGATCCTCGCGCCGCCGGCTGGCGGGCCCCTGCTCCGCATCGCCGAACACCAGGAATTCGTCGACGCCCTGGGCCGAGCCGACGCCGACCAGGAAGGCCCGCTGCCCTTTGTGGCCAGGCTGGTCACCGGCGGCACCCTGGAGACCCTGTTGCGCATGATCGATCGGGCGCTGATCGCGCTATAGCAGGCTCAGGAGGGATCCCGCCCATGCCCGCCGACCGCCAGTACGCCCAGCTCCCCCGCCCCGCTGTGGGCGTGACCCATCGCTACGGCGACAACATCCAGCTGCTCAGCCACCCCTGGGCCATGTCGCTGCTCAACCGCCTGTCCCGGGCAGAGACGCGCCAGCCCGAGGTCGACCTGTTGTGCGGCGCCCTGTACGACTGGCTCTTCACCCACGTGGCCAGCCGCGAGCTGCTGACCGGCACCACCCGCAACGAGACCCGCATGGCCGAGTTCACCCCCGCTGGGGTCTACGCGGGCGAGGCCATCGATCCCGACCAGTCGGCGGTGGTGGTCGACGTGGCTCGGGCTGGGATCCTGCCGTCGGCCCGGTTCTTCCGAGGGCTCAACCTGCTGCTGGACCCGGACCGGGTCCGCCAGGACCACATCTTCATGAACCGCGAGACCGACGCCGCCGGCACGGTCACTGGCGTCAACCTGTCGGGCAGCAAGATCGGGGGCCCGATCGACGACGCGACCATCTTCCTCCCGGACCCGATGGCCGCGACCGGGTCCTCGATCAGTCGGGTGTTCCGGCTCTACAGAGACGACCTGGGTGGGGACCCCAGGCGGGTCGTGGCGGTTCACCTGATCGTCACGCCGGAGTACCTGCGTCGCATTACCTCGGACTTCCCAAAGGTGCGCGTCTACGCCATCCGCCTGGACCGCGGCCTCTCCGATCCAGCCGTGCTCGACACGGTGCCCGGAGAGCGCTGGGAGGACGAGGTGGGGCTAAACGAACACCAGTACATCGTGCCCGGCGCCGGTGGCCTCGGAGAGGTCCTGAACAACGCCTGGGTCTGATCAGGAGCCCGGGCCATGAAGACCCCTCGCATCGACCCCCTCATCGACACCGAGGCCCTCCAGGCACGCGTCACCGAGCTCGGCGCGGGCATCCGCGAGGAGTACGGCGACGACCCCATCACCTGCATCGGGGTGCTCAAGGGCAGCTTCATGTTCATGGCCGACCTGGTGCGAGCCA
>CAZFLE010000128.1:0-21652 GCA_964519895.1 uncultured Enterobacterales bacterium
CTAGCAGCCCCTACCGCAGATTCTCGAGCGTCAACCCATACAGCCCGGCGGCATACCCAATGCCGTCGGGCAGAGGTCCTTCTGCGACCGCCTCCCGATAGACCGGGTTCCCGTCGAAGTCCGTCTGGGCCAGCCCGCACTCCGCCTCGAAGCTCAGGGCATAGGACACCTCGAACGCCGTGTCCGGGCTGTACGCCGACGTCATGACATAGCCACCCATCAGGTACGGGTCCCAGACCTCGAAGTCGTCCACGACGTCGCGGAAGTAGTCCTCGACCCGCACCGCTTCCCCGATGGCGAAGCCCCAGGTGTGCTGCTCCAGCATGGTGCGCAGGTCCCGGGTCCCCCACTTGTCTGCGGAGACCGGTGGGCAGTCGGTGAGCGCGTCCCGCAGCGACAGGTCCCAGGCATCGAAGAGCGCGCCCCCCGTGTCGGTGAACCAGGCCTGGGACGAGCGGACGGACTCGCTCAGGTCGTAGTAGATGCCGCAGCTCTGCGACGCGTCCTCGGTGAACAGGTTGAAGGTCAGGTAGCTGCTGACGATGTCGCCGGACCACATCATGTCCTGGAGCGTGTCGTCCCCCACCGTTGCGGCGAAGCCGATGGACAGCCAGTACGGGTCCCAGCCCTCGCCCTCGACCTCGGCGTCGCTGTAGAAGTCCTCGAAGGGGTACTCGTCGCAGACCGCCGCATCGGTGTCGGTGTCGCTGTCCGCGTCTGCATCGGCGTCACTGTCCGCATCTGTGTCGCTGTCCGCGTCGGCGTCGGTGTCCGCGTCGGTCTCGCCGGAGTCCGTCGCCGTGACCCCTGAGTCCCCGACCGGATCACCGATCTCGATCGTGCCGGTGACACAGGCGGACAAGGCGAGCAGGTTCAGGACCACGGGGCCTCCTGTGAGGGACTGACCCTGGATACGCCCTCACCACCCACCAGTGTGACCGAAAGGGCCCCTGTGAAGGGGTACAAGTCTCAAGGACCGGTGTGGGCCATGTCCTCGAACCCCACCGAGAGCAGGACCACGTCGCCGCTCTGGTAGGGCGCCTCGACCTCGACCAGGGACACCGGCGCGACGAGGCCCTGGAACTCAGGCACCGGGAGCATGGCCACTGCGTCCTGGATTCCCGCGACGAGGGCCGCCTCGAGACCGACCTCCAGCGCCTCGACCAGGCGCTGCTCCTCGGGCCATCGAGAGAGCTCGTGTCGCACCACGGTGAGGGTCAACGACGCCAGCACCAGGTCGGCCTCGAGCGCGCCGTCGGTCTCCCCCAGAGCCAGCTCGAACGCGCCGTCTACGCCCTCGATGGCCACCACCACCAGCGCCTGATCGGGGTGCCCGCCCGGGTGCACAACCAGCTCCACGCCGGCCAGGTGGAGCATCAGAGCGTCATCCCCTTCGACATCGCCAGGGACCATCGTGACCACTGGCGCCAGCCTCCAGGTCAGGCGCCCCACCAGCTCGCGCCCAGCCAGCTCGGGCAGCAGGTTCCCCAGGTCCAGCCCCGTCAGGTCCACCTCACGCGCCAGCACGTCGGTCTGTGCGGCGGCGGCCAGCACCTGGTTCACGGCGCCCGTCGACACGGCGATGCGCGCGTCGATCGGCGTGCCCCACCAGCTCAGGGCACCCGTGTCCGGCCAAGGCACCACCTCGGGCGCAAAGACCGGGGCCTGGTTCAGCGGCCAGGGCTCCTGGGGCTCGGCCACCGTATCGTAGAAGGCCACGAGTCCCTGGGGCGCCTCCCAGTCCATCGGGTCGGCTCGGAGCTCCACCAGCTCCGTCAGCTCGGCATCCACCCGGACCGGCCCTTCGTCGTCCACACCGAGGGACCAGCTGGCCAGGAGCGCTTCCAGGCCCGACGAAAGCTGCGTCGCGTCCGGTGCGCCGGCGTCCCAGGCGCTGTCGAGCAACACCGCCGCCGTGGGCCCGACGCTCTCGACCATCGAGGCGACCGGCTCAGCGAGCACCGGGTGACCACACAGGGCGTCCTGGACCGGATCGACCCACGCGTCCCACAGGCTGCTCTCCGAGAGGTCCTCCTGGTCGGCGTCCAGGCCGTAGCCCGAGAGGTCCGGCGCCAGGCCGAGCGACACCGGCGGTCCACCCGCGAGCTCAGCGCCCACTGGCAGGTCCGGACAGATCGCCAGATCCTGGGGCACCCGTTCAGCCTGGACCACGCCACAGGGTCCGGCCTCGTAGGCGCCGCCCTTGTAGACCAGCCAGGCGTCCAGCGCGACGTCGACCCGCCCGGCCGGCCCCAGGTGCCAGGTCTCGACCAAGACCCGGTCGTCGTCGGCCTCGAGCCCCACCGCGTGGCCCTCGGTCCACAGATCGACCAGCGTGGCATCGAGTCCTTCGACGCAGATCGCCAGGTCACTCCGGGACCCGAGCGTGGGCCGGATCTCGTAGCCATAGGCGACCACGGCCGCCTGCCAAGCACCCACCGCGCTCAGGTCCAGTGCCCGCTTGCAGACAGGGACGGTGGCTGCGTGCCCCAGCAAGGTGGCGATCTCGGGCGCCAGCCAGGCCTGGAGAGACAGCGGTGTCTCGTCCAGCGGCACGCAGGTGCCAGGCGCCAGGTCGGTCCCGCCCGCTGCCACACCCTGTCCGACCACCTCGGCGAGCACGCTGTCGAAGGCCCGCAGCGGCGCTGCTGGCAGCTCGGCGACGAGGGGTGCCTCGAGTGTGGCGAGGCCTTCTGCGGTCAGCCCCACCGCCAGACCGTCGATCAAGACCTGATCCGGGTCCAGCAGCGGGTCCACGTCGTCGTCCCAGTCCCGCAGATCCACCAACGAGACCCGCTCTCGGGCCAGCGGTTGGCTGGACCAGACGCCGTCCACCGGGCCCCACATCTCCAGCGCAAGGGTGCGGTAGTGGAGGTCTGGCGCAGCGCCGTCGCCCGAGCCGTGCCCGACCCGCGCCCTCATCAGCGGGAAGATGTCGACGGTTCCGCCGCCGACCCCTCGCCCCGCATCGTCTGTCAACACCACAACGGTGGCTTGGTCGCCGTTGACGTGCACCGCGTAGCTGGTGAGCGGCTCGCCCAGGACCTCGACGTCCAGCTCGATCTGATCGCGCCTCAGCTCCTCGCCCGACGCGGGTGAGAGCACGCGGAGCTCGGCGGCTTCGACGGTGCCGGCCAGCAGCACACTCATCAGGACCGGGACGACCATGCCCCTGTCTACCCCGAAACCGTTGCTGATCCTCCCCTGGGGCGCCATGATGCCGCACCCCGTCGCTCCAGGAGAGCCCGTGAACCCGTCTCGCATCGCGCTGCCCGCCCTGCTCTTGCTGGCCTGCGGTGGCGACACCACGACCACGACGACATCGGACACGGGGACCGACACCGTGACCTCGGACACGGGCACCACGGACACGAACACCACGGGCACGGTTCCCGACGTCTGCGGCGATCTGGGGCTCACGACCCTGGCCTTCGACGACGCGGGCCCGACCGCCAACCGGCGCTGGGAGCCCGCCGGCGACTTCTCGGTTCCCCTGCGGGACGGCACCACCTGGACCCTGTCCGAGCACTGGAGCGGGTGCGAGAGCTACGTCTTCGTGCCCCACTGGTGGACCGTGGACGAGGAGGACAGCACGACCTGGTGGACCACCGGCGTGCACGAGATGCTGGAGCGCTCGCCGGCCAACGTGCACTACTTCTTCGTGACCTACAGCAACGACGCGGGCGACGTGGAGGACTTCGGCAGCCTGATCGAGGACGAGATCGCCTATGGCCTGGCCGACATCGACAGCGATCTGGCGGACTGGTTCATCGACCGGGTGCACGTGGTGGACGCGCCGCTGTCGGACATCGACGGTCTGGTCGGCGACATGTCGAGCAGCGACGTGGGGGCGCTCGGCTGGGCGGTGGACCGTGCCCAGCGCATCCGGTCGCTGGGCTACCCGCCCGACGTCGAGGCCTACGACGCCTCGCTGGCCAACTGGCCCTGGGAGATGGAGCTCTACTCCATGGCCAACGAGGCCCACTACTTCAATTTCGAGGCCTCGCGGCAAGAGGCGCTCGATGCCGTCGACGCCACCCTCGTGCCCATCTTCGGGGGCGACGTCGAGGAGCAGTACGTCGACGGACCCGTGACCCTGCCCGACGCCGCCACCATGGCCGGCTTCGACACTCTGGAGATCGACGTGCTCATGGAGTGTCCTGACAAGGACACCTACGAGCTCAACAACTGCGGCGCCTGGGACTACCTGGCCTACCTGTGGCTCTGGGACGAGGAGACCGAGGCCTGGCTGGAGATGGGCCGCTTCATCACGACCTACCACCGGGAGAGCCGCTGGGTCGTCGACGGCAGCCACGCCCTGGCCTGGCTCACCGAAGGCGGCGAGCGCACGGTGCGCTACGAGTGGGCCCCGTCGTGGAACGTGCAGCCCACCGGCATCACCGTGAGCCTGCGGCTGTCGAACCAGGGCAAGGGCACCACGCCGGTGGCCATCCACCCGCTGTTCAGCGGCGGGAGCTACAGCGACTCCTTCCACGACGACCGCCCGCCGGTCGACGTGGCGATCCCGGCCGACGCCACCAAGATCGAGCTGGTCAGCATCGCGACCGGCCACGGCGCCGACAACACCTACAGCTGCGCGGAGTTCTGCGATCAGACCCACACCTTCAGCATCGGCTCGGACAGCTGGGCCGACGTCCAGGACGTCGCCGGCACCGACGCCGCGTGCCGGGACGACGTGCCCAACGGCACGGTGCCGAACCAGGCTGGGACCTGGTGGTTCGGGCGCGCGGGCTGGTGCCCCGGCCGCCGGGTGGATCCGTTCGTCGCCGACGTCACCGCCAGCGTCACCGCGGGTGAGACCGCCACCGTCTCCTACCAGGCCGAGGTCGCGGGCAGCGCTCCGACGAGCAGCCGCGGCAACGTGGAGCTGCGCAGCTGGCTCGTGATCTCGAAGTAGCCCTCGCTCAGGTCCTGTCCCGCCGCCAGATCACGATCCAGGTGAGCATCAGGCACCCCAGTGTGAAGGCCACGACCACGCCGATCAGCACGCGCATGGGCAGGCCCATGTCCTCGGCGTCGACACTCTTGAGCCCCAGGGTATACAGCGTGCCGTTCAGCGGCTGCTCCTCCCACTTGCCGTCGCCGCGGGCGACCTTTTGCAGCTGGTCCCCGGTCTTGAGCGCGGCCTCGAAGGCGTAGCGCTCGATGAAGATCCAGGACAGCGCCTGGGCGGGTCTTTCCATGTGACGCAGCGGCACCATGATGCTGGAGAAGCAGATCATCGGGACCAGCAGGAGCGGCAGCATGCCCACCGCGGCCTCTGAGCTGGTCATGACGGAGCTGATCAGGAGCCCCAGGGCCATGCCGGAGAGCCCGGTCAGGGACGCCACCCCGGCCAGCTGGGGGAAGTCGTACCCCCCGGCGGACATGCCCACCAGGTAGTAGACCATCGCCGTGAAGGCCACGCACTCCAGGGTCACCAACAAGCCCAACACCGCGACCTTGGAGCCGACATATGGCGTCACCCCGACCCCGACCTTGCGCTCGCGACGCCAGATCGCCCGGTCGGAGATCATCTCCCTGACCGCGCTGGACATGCCGAACCACAGGCACGACAGCGTGAACATGAACACCATCGCGTCGGTGGGGACCGGGAACACGATCCACGTGGTCAGGGCCAGCAGCAGGGGCTGAGCGACCATCACCAGCACGCCGGTCTGGTCCCGCATCTTGCGGCGGAAGTAGCGGTGGGTCAGGGTCTTGAACTGGCTGATCAGGCTGGGGCGCTTGGACTTGCGACGCTCGGTCTGGTCGTCTGACTGGGTGCCTTCGGTGGGCCGGAGGAGGTGTTCGCGCGTGGCCACGTACTTCCGATGGCCCATGCTGTCGCGGTAGGTGGTCTTCCACTCCTCGGGGCCCTGCTCGCTCAGGACCGAGAAGATGAGGTCCGGGCTGTCGACGCCAAAGTAGGCGCAGGCTTCCTGGGGGGGGCCGTACCAGGCCACGCGCCCGCCCGCTGCCAGCACCAGCAGGTGATCGCACTGGGCCATGATTCCGGGCGTCAGGTCGTGGGTGACCAGGAACACGATCCGGCCGTCGTCGGCCAGCTGGCGCACCAGCCGGGCGATGTCCTGGGCGGAGCGGGGGTCGAGGCCGCTGGTCGGCTCGTCGAGGAACAGGACCCGGGTCGAGCGGGTGAGCAGCTCCTGGGCCAGGTTCACGCGCTTGCGCTGCCCACCGGAGATGCCTCGCTTGAGCGCATCGCCGATGCGGGAGTCCCGGATGTGATCGATGCCGAGCTCGGCGAGCACGCGGTCCACCGTGCCCCGAAGCTCGGCCAGATCCACGTCGGCCGGTAGGCGCAGCTTGCCGGCGTACTGGAGCGACTCGGCCACCTTCAGAGTCGGGTGGACCAGGTCCTCTTGGGGGACCAGTCCCACGGCAGTGCGATCCGCCTGCAGGATGCCGTGGAAGTCCTGGCCGTCCAGCAGCACCTGGCCCTCGTCGGCCGGGGCGATGCCGGAGATGGCGTTGATGAGGGTGGTCTTTCCGGCGCCTGATGGCCCCACCAGCGCCACCACCTCGCCCGAGAACACGGTGAACCGCACCTGGTCCAACAGACAGATCTCGCCGATGTGGCGGGTCACGTCGCTCACCGACAGGCTGGTGAAGGACCGGTGACCAAAGGCGTGCACCTTCCACTGGCCGTCTTCTTCGACCACCTGGAGTCGCCAGGGCCCCAGCTGGATCTTGTTGCCCTCGGACAACATCGCCTGGATGACCGGCTGGCCGTCGACCAGCACCGGCCGCCCGCTGCCGACGTCGACGACCCGCCAGCCAGTCGGGTCGTGCACCAGGTCGCAGTGGTGACGAGCCACCTGGGGGTCCGGGAGCACCACGTCGTTGCCGCCGGCGCGGCCGACGCTGATGCGCTCCTTGGTCAGGTCCCAGTTCAGGTCGCCGGCGGCGTGCCGCGGGTCGTACTTCTGGAACAGGGCGCTCACCAGCACGCCGTCGATGCCCAGGGACGCGGCCGACGCCTCGAGCACTCGGGCCTCTCGGGGCTCGATCCGCCCATCCGCCGACGCGACCTGGAACAGGGCGTCGAGCAGGAGCAGGGAGGCCTCGGTGCCGTAGCGCTCGGCGAACCCGGTCAGGTCGAGCTCCTCGGCCTGCTCGTCGGCCAGCCGGTCCTGGGCCTCGGCGCCAAAGCGGCCACCAAAGGCCAGGAGTTCGCCGGGGCTCACGGCGGCGCGAAAGCGCGGCGAGAGGGCCAGGTCGAGCAGAGCATCCCGGGCGCCCGGAGGCAGGGCGGTCCGTGCGGCCAGGGCCCCGTCCAGGGTGTGCCGCTCACGCTCGCGCACCGACGCACCCGATGCCCGGATCAACAGCCGGGCCAGGTCCACCGCCAGCCGACGGGTGGGCTCGTCGATCTCCAGGCCACGCGCGTCGAGCGCATCCCGGAAGTGTTCTTCCAGGCGGCTCACGGGCTGCGGAAGCTCAGCGGTAGGTGACCGCCATGCCCACACCGCTCTTGCTGCCGCCCTCGGCCAGCGCCGTCGCGTGGACGACCACGAAGTACGTGCTGGTGGCGTCCGGCTTGAAGAGCAGCTCGGGCTGGCGGTTCTCCGACGCGTCCTGCTTGAGCACGTTGCCGTCGGCATCGTGCAGGACCAGGTCGATGTTCGTGGCCTTGTCGTCGGCGCAGGCCATGACCTTGTACTCGTTGCCGGCGTACAGGGTCACCAGGTAGATCCGGTACTCCTCTTGGGCCAGCGTGGTCGAGGTCGCGGTCCGGACGGCCCAGTCCTCGTTGTAGCCGTCCCAGATCCGAGCGCGCAGGCACGACTCGGCCTCGCGCTCACCGGCGGTGGCCAGCGGGGTGGCCAAGAACCCCCCGGCCAACAGGATCCCAGCGAACAAGGCGGTTGCAAGGCGCTTCATGGTTCGCTCCTACAGCAGGTCGAGGACTGAGGTCGTGGCGGACTGGATCGTCAGCACATCGTCCTCGCCGATGGTGGGCTTCGCGCAGATGCCCTTGAGCGTGGTCAGCGTGGTCTCCAGCTGGGCCACGACCTGGCTGGGGGCCTTGTCCGAGCCCTCGGTGCGGACGTACTTGAGGAAGTAGTCCACCACCGCGGGCTGCTTGAGCAGGTCCGTCGCGTTGTCGTAGGAGTTGGCCGCGCGCAGGGCGCCGGCCACCAGGTTCGAGCCCTCGAGCCAGGAGCCGGCCTGGATCAGGGGCACGGCCCAGTCTCCGGCTTCGTACTCGACCTCGGGGATGATCGCGCCGGAGAGCTCGTCGAGCTCCTTGACCAGCTCGTCGCGCGAGACGGCGTCGTTCTGGACCCGGCCGACGATGTCGTCGATCGTGGCGGCGATGTCGCCGCCGGCGCCGAGTTCGGCCATGCCGATCTTGATCTGGCCGAACTGCGCCACGAGCTTGTCCTTGTCGGCCTTGCGCACGGTGAGCAACAGGTCGGCCAGCACCACGCCGGTCCGCACGGCGACCTGGTCCTTGTTGGGCACGTCCATCTTGAGGTCGCGATCGGCGACCATCTCGCTGAGCTGGGCTTCGATGCCAGCGCTGCTCAGCGCCTTCTGCATCTCGGCCGGGCTCGGCACCAGCGCGATGTTCTCGGCGGCACGGCGCAGCTCGTCCAGGGTGGGCACAGCCGGTGCTGCCGGCATGGCAGCAGGGGGGGTCTCGGCAGGGGGAGCCTCGGGCTCGCTACCGCTACAAGCGACCATGACCAGGGCGGTCATGAGGGTCGGGATCCGCATCGAAGTCCTCCAGCGAACAGCCTCTTGGTGACCCTCGGTCACGGGGCCTCGCAGAACGGGGAGCAAGCCTACTGTCTCCAGGTGAGGTCGCGCAAGGACACGCAGGTCAAGGCTCCGTCCGGGGTCGGCGGAGGTGTAGCAACCTCCCTGCACCTGGCGTCTCCATGACCGTGATCTCCTCCAGACCTGTTTCGGTCATCAGGACCGAGAGTGAAGCCGATGTCCTGCGCACCGTGCGCCAGCCGAGCAGGTGATCGAAGACGAAGGCATCGGCGCTCGGACCCAGGAAGGCGCAGAGAGCTTCCCCTCCCGGGCGCAACATGCCGGCCACAACTCGGCTGAGAGAGCCCACGATGCGATCCGGCAGGTAGTCCACGAATCCATCCAGCACGACCACGTCCTGCTCGCCCAGGAAGACCGAGGAATTGCCCATCGCCAGGCTCGCCAGGTCCTCCTGGACCAGCCGCAGTCGCACCCGCCCGGGGCGAGCGGCCACGCCGGCATCCACAAAGGCCAGGGTCTCCCGATCGCCGTCGACGCAGGTGAGCTCTCCGCCTTGGTGGCCCAGGCGCTGCTCGACCGAGGCCGTCACGGTGCCAGCACCACAGGGCACGACCAGCACCCGGGCCGGACGGTCCCCGGGCAGGACGGCGTTGACCCGCCCGCGCATCGCGTCTCCCAGGACCCGCAGGCCCCGGCTGGTGGGCAGGTCCAAGAGGATGCGATCCAGGGCCTCGCCCAAGGGATCGCCGCCTTCGGCGCGACCGATCAGGACGTGGGCCAGCACGGTCGGGGCCGCGGTGCGGTGGGTGCCCCCGGCCAGGGCCAGCTCGGCCAGGCGGGCCCGAATCAGGTACGGGTGGAGCTCCCGGGACAGGACCTTGCCGGCGGCCTGGGTCTCGGGGTGGCTCAGACCGGCGAAGAAGCGCTCGCCGCGCTCGACGAAAGCGTCGAAGGCCTCCCGGAGGGTCTGCCGGGCCGGGCCCGGATCCGGTCGCCGGAGGGGCGCCTCCAGATCCACCAGCTGCTGCTTGAGGGGCTCGCACAGATCCCTGGCTCGGCTGCCCGCGTCGCCGGACAGGGCCTCGACGCTGTCCTTGCGGGGCGCACCCGACGTGGCCATCCGGGTCAGGTTCCGCAAGCGCTCGGCCATGAGCCGAGCCACGGACTGATAGAAGCGAGCGGCGAAGTCCGGATCGGACGCCAGGGCGGACCTCAGGTGCTCCTCCTCCCAGATGCTCAGCACACAGGCCTCGCCGGTGCGCACGTTGGCGGACCGGGGAGAGTCGTCGACGAAGGCGACCTCTCCCACCACGGTCCCGGGTCCGAACACCCCCAGGATGAGCTCGGGCTTGCTCCGGCCGTCCACGACCTCCAGAGAGCCCTCCTCGAGTCGAAACACATCTCCCGAGCGCTCTCCCCGACGGATGATCGTCTCGCCTGCCGGGATGCGACGCTCCTGGGCGAGGGCCTCCAGCTTGGCCCGGGTGGCCGGATCGAGTTGGTCGAAGAGGTGCATGGGCGGGGCCGATGTTAGCCTCCTCCGCCACCGGAGGACTGGCATGGAGGCCATCGACGCGCTCATCGGCGCCCTGCGCAAGGCGAGCGACGACGAAGAGGTGGCGCGGATCACGGCCGAGCTGGCCGTGCTGTGTACCGGGGCCGCTGGCGCGGACGCCCGGAGCCACATCGAGAGCGCGGCCCGCGGCGAGGTCCTCGAGGTGCAGTGGGAGCTCGAAGAGATCGTCGAGCGCACCACGCCGGCGCCCGAGCCGACCCCCGAGCCCGAGCCCGAGCCCGAGCCCGAGCCGCCCGCGCCGGACCGACAGCTGACGGCCGCCGATCTGGTCAAGGTCTACGACCAGCCCGGCGCGCTGATCCTCCACCGCACCAACGACGGCAAGCGGTGGTTCGCGACCCAGGGAGACCCCCGGACGGGGCAGCCCCAGACCTTTGAGCTGCACCCCAATGAGATCGACCAGGTGAAGAGCCAGCTGCTGGGCTCGCCCTACTGGATCAAGGGGCCGGCGGCGAGCCCATGAGGTGGATGCTCCTGGGCTTGATCCTGAGCACCACTGCGTTTGCTGGGGTCAAGAAGGACATCAAGGAAGGCGACCGTGCGCTCGCCGACGGCCGCCATGGCGCGGCGCTCCGGGCCTATGAGCGTGCACTGGACGACGAACCCGACAACAGCATGGTGCACCTGCGCATCGCCCGGCTCCAGCTCGCCGCTGGCAACCCCCAGAACGCACTGGCCCCGGGCCGCGTCGCGCGGGCCGCGGGAGAACCCGGCGCCGAGGGCGTGCTCGCCCGGGCTCTGCTCGAGACAGGCGCTCCCCAAGAGGCCGCTGCGATCGCCCGCCAGGCACTCGAGACCGGGGCCGACCCGGACCTGTCCTTGATCCTGGGCGAGGCGAACCTGTCGATGAAGAAGTTCGCCACAGCCATCGTGCAGCTGGAGGCGGCGAGCGAGGCAGGGCTGTTGCGGGCGCACGTGGCCCTGGCCTATGCCCTGGCCAGGGCCGGCCAGGTCGAGCGGGCCCGCATCGAGGCCAGCGGACTGCAGCTCCGCCACGCCGACGACCCGATGGTGCTGGCGGGTGTGACGGTGGTCTACAACCTCATCGGCGACCTGCCGGCGGCCCAGGCCGGGAGCGAGCAGGCCCAGCTCGCCAGCCACGAGCACGGCGGCGCGCTGGCCCTCTCCCAGGGCTGGCTCGACCGGGCCGCCAAGCGCCACGCCCGCGGGGACCTGGAGGGCGCCCTGTGGCTCGGCCTGCCTGCGGCGTCTCTGACCCCGGAGGACGGTCACCTGTCCTGGGTGCTCGGAACCTGGTGGCTACAGAGCGACGAGCACCTGCACGCGGCCAGCTACCTGCATCGCGCCCTCTCCCTTCCCCCCTACTCGCTCTCCGGTGCCGGACAGGGCGTGGTCGTGATGACCGCGGAGACGCTGGACAAGCGCAAGAAGGCGAAGGCCCGGGAACAGATCGCCCTCAGCCTGGCCCTGTGTCACGAGGTGCTGGGCGATCCGCGCGCCGAAGCCGATGCTCTCCAGCTGGCCATCGACGCGGTGGACACCCCGTCGTCCGAGGCGCTGTTCAAGCTCAGCGTCGCCTATGAGCGAGCCGGGCGCTTCAGCGAGTCCGCCCAGGCCGCAGTCGCGGCAGCCGAGGCCGATCCCACCCACGCTGCGGCACACTTCCGGGTCGCCCAGGGCTACGCGGCGGCCAAACGCGTCGACGTGGCCATCCGCTACGGCCTCCAGGCGTGGCAACACGACACCGGGAACCCGGAGATCGCGCTGCTGCTGGCCGACCTGTTCATGCAGCGGCGGGAGCCCAAGCAGGCCCTGGAGATCCTCGACGTCGCCGTCGAAGCCAATCCCCGCCGACAGGACGTCGCCGAGACCCGCGACGCCGTCTTGCGACAGTCCTCGTTTCCCTACTGAGTCGCGTCACACCCCGCCTCGACATGTCCTAGACAGGCCCCGGAGTATGCTCCCCGGCCTCCCTTCCCGGCCCCTCCCACCAGAGCACGCTGGCCATGCGCAATCCCCTGACCCCTTCCGCCCTGATCCTCGTCGCCCTGGCGGCCGGACCGGTCCTCACCACCCCCGCCCTGGCCCAGGACGTTCCGGCCGTGGCGCTTGCCGCGGGACCCGTGGTCGAGATGCTGCCCGCGGGCACCGTGCTTGGCGACGGTCAGACCACGGTCGCGCTGCACGTGACCGCCCTGGCCGCCGACGGCACCCCGATCCAGACTGCTTCCAAGTGGAAGATGTCCGCGTCGGAGGGCAGCCTGGACGGCCCCACCGACCTGGGCAATGGCGTCCTGGAATTCCAGTTCACACCGCCGGCGCTCGATGCCTCCAAGGTGGTGGAATTCCGCCTGAAGGGCCGCGCGGCCTCGGGCACCGTGGAGCGGGCTTGGGGACTCAATGTGGTCGGCCAGGGCCCCTCGGGCATCACGGGCACCGCCAACCCAGCTCAGATCGCCTTGGGCCAGGACACCTCTGCCAGCCTGTCGATCAAGTTCTCGGGGCCCCTGGGCGCCCAGGAGTCGGCGGCGGCGGTCCGCGTGTTCGCCAGCGCCGGCGAGGTCACCAACGTGACCTACCTGGGCAATGGCCAATTCACGGCACGGTACGAAGCCCCGGCCGTGAACTTCCCCCAGCTGGCCGTCTTGACCTACGTCGACGCCCGCGACCCGTCTCGGGTCCACGGCCACACCGTCGTGCCCCTGGTCGGCAAGGCGGACTTTCCGGTCAAGACCGACCCCGGCGCAACTGTGCTCCTGCGGATCGCCGGCCAGGACTACGGCCCGGTGACCGCCGACGCATCCGGTCGCGCGAGCATTCCCATCACCGTCTCGCCGGGGGTGAGCACCGCCACACTGGTCACCGCGATGGCCGGCAAGTCCACCGAGCGCGAGATCGACCTCCAGGTCCCAGAGACCCCCCGCATCGCCATGTTCCCGCTCCACGCGGGCCTGCCGGCCGATGGCCGCTCCCAGGTCCCTGTGCGGGCGCTCGTGACCACCCCGGACGGCAAGCCCGACGCCAACGCCAGCGTGACCTTCAGCACGTCTGCGGGGACCGTGAGCGCTGCGGCCCACGAAGGCGGCGGGGTCTACCGCGCCCTCTTCACCCCAGCCGCAGCGGGCAGCTCGAGCACGGCGACCATCTCCGCCGCCCTCACCAACCAGGACGGGCAGGCGTCCACGACCGAGGTCCACCTGGTGCCCCCTCGGGCGGCCAAGGTCAGCCTGCAGACCGACCCATCGGAGCTGAGCCCCGAAGCCCGGGCGTTCAAGGTCTTCGTCCGGGTCGAGGACGCCGGCGGCCAGGGCATCGCGGGACAACAGCTCCTGCTCACGTCCCCAGGCGCCAGCGTCTCCGGAGAGGTGCGGGATCTGAAGGGCGGCGACTACGAGGCCACCTTCAAGACCTCCACCGACGGCAGCGTCGACGTGGGCGCCGCGGTGGCGGTGGCCCCGGCCGGGAACGCCCTGCGGCACCTGGTGGTGTTCGCAGAGTCCGACCGGCTCTCCCCCAGTGGCACGGCCACGACCACTCTGACCGTTGCGTCCGTCGACGAATTCGGCCACCCGGTCGCCAACGTGCCGGTCACTCTGCGGCTGGTCGCCGGAGACGGCAGCGTGCCGTCCCAGGTCACGACAGACGCCGGTGGCCTGGCCCAGGTCCGCTACACCGCTGGGCGCAAGTCGGGCATCGTGTCCCTGCTGGCCCAGTCCGGCGACATCGCAGGCGGCACGGCGCTGATCCAGGCCCCGGGCACGGTGGCGCCTCTGCTGACCCTGCCGCGCTCCGGCAGCGTCGCGGCCCGCTCGATGGCCGAGGACTGGGCCGGAGTCGTCTCCGAGATCACCCTGCCCCGTCAGGGCGCAGCCCTGTCCTCTGCGTCGGCTGCCGCCGAGTCCGCCGACGCCGGCCCGATCGCCAGCTACGTCTTGACCAGCCAGCCGGCCACCGCAGCAGCGGGCGGCACCGTGGTCGTGCGGATCGACGCCCGCGACGCCGCCGGACGCGGCGTCGCCGGGGGCAAGCCCGACGTGCTCGTGACCCAGGGCACGCTGGGTCCGGTCCAGGACCTGGGCAGTGGCTCCTGGCAGGTCGCCCTGACCCTGCCGTCGACGGCCACCGCAGACACCAAGATCGTGGTGACCAACGCCACCGGCGCGGTGACCCAGGTGACCGTGCTGCCCACCGCCGCAGATGCAGGGGCGGTCTGGACCGGCGCCGAGCCCACAGGCAACGCCTGGGGCGCCAGCGAGTCCACGTCGACCACCCCGGCTCCGACCGAGACGGCCCCGGCCGAGGACTCTCCCGCCGAAGAGCCGCCTGCCGAGGAGCCCGCAGCGGAAGCACCCGCCGAGGAGCCCGTCAGCCAGGCCGAAGAAAGGGACTCGGGTCCCTCCAGCGAAGGCACGGTCAGCAAGCGCAGCTCCGCCGCACCCTGGATGCGGGTCAAGCTGGGCTGGACAGGCGGCAGCTACGCCTATGAGCAGATCCCAGTGGACGTCACCGACAACCCCCTGTGGAACAAGCCGGTCAGCCTGGGCAGCGACACCCTGACCTGGCAGAACGGCTTCGCCGTCGACGTGTCCGCGTGGGGCAATGAGCTCCACAGCTTGGGCAAGTACGTGGGCGCCGAGGCGGAATTCCGGCTCGCCGCCTACCGGGTCACCTGGCCGGGTTCGACCACCGTCATCACCGACTGGGTCCCCCAGGCCCGGGTCAACTTCATGGCCCGCTACCCGTTCACCGCCGGCGCCGGTGACTTCTACGTCGCCGCCAAGGTCGGCTACCTGTACGGGGACTTCGTCACCTACCTCAAGGGCGACGACGAGGCGACCATCGAATTCGGCCCCCTGGGGCTGTCCGGACTGGGCCTAGGCGCCGAGATCGGCGCAGACCTGATGGAAGGCGACCTGCACTTCCAGGCCGGCTTGCTCCAGGGCCTGCGCGGCACCCTGCCCTACTCGATGAACGTCGACCTCGAGGTCAGCTACCAGGTCATCGACGGCGTGTTCGTGCACCTGGGCTACGGCCTGACGACCCAGAGCATCCCCGTGCTCTCGACGGCCACGACCGAAGTCGGCACCCTGTCCGACCGCAGCAGCCTCGCCACGGTCGGGGTCGGCTACCAGCGCTAGTACCTCGTCAAGGGGGCTCCAGGGCTCAGCGAAGGATCACGCCCGGGCGCTCACGCCCTCGGCAGACGCGATCTGCTTGATCTCGCCGTGGTGCGCGTTGAACCACAGGACCTGGGCGGCCAGGAACACCGGCGCGCTGATCAGGTAGGGCAGGAACAGGATGTTCGCGGCGATCGAGTTCGCCACGGTCATCACCAACAGGAAGATGACGGCCGGGACGGGATCGGCCTTGACCGCGTGCAGGGACGCCTTGAGGGCGTCGACCGGCTCATAGGAGCGGCTCGCGGCGAGCAGCGGGACCCAGAAGAACAGGATGCCAAGCGCGATGCCCGGGAGCACGCAGAGCATGAGGCCCACCATGATGGCCACGATCATCAGCAGCATGGTCACGATGTCGTCGGCGATGTTGTCGAAGACGAACAGATCGCCGATGTCCGGCCCGGCGTTGCCCGCCAGGGCCTTCTGGAAGCCGCGCATGTAGTTCGGCATGAGTGCGATGCCGGCGAGACCCGCAGTGAAGGCGGTCACGAGCGTGAACACCAGCACATACACGGCGTAGGGGACGAGGTTGTCCTTGACGGCATTCCAGGCGGGTCCGAGATGGTCCATTGGGTTCCAGGGGCAGGGGGAAGACAGGGGCGCCAGAGGCGGCCGAGTGTAGCAGGCAGATCAAGCCGGCCGGGTCAGTCGACCCGCTTGATCCGGACCGAGCGAAGCACCACATCCCGCAGCGGCCGGTCCCGATCGTCCCGCTCGACGCTGGCGATGGCCACCGCTTGTTCCAGAGGGCCACAAGACCCGAAGATGGTGTGCTTGCCGTTCAGGTGCGGCACGGCCTCGAGGGTCACGAAGAACTGGGAACCGTTGGTGTCGGGGCCGGCATTGGCCATGGCCATCAGCCCGGGGTCGGTGAACTTCAGATCCTGCTTCTCGTCGGGGAACTTGTAGCCCGGTCCACCGGTGCCATTGCCGAGCGGATCCCCGCCCTGGATCATGAAGCCCGGGATGACGCGGTGGAAGACCGTGCCGTCGTAGAGGGCGCGGCGGACCTTGCGGCCGCTCATCGGATCGGTCCACTCCCGGGTGCCTTCGGCCAGCTCGACGAAGTTGAGCACGGTGTCCGGTGCCTTGTCTGGCCACAGCTCGCAGTCGAGCGTGCCAGCCGATGTGGCCAGCGTCGCCCGCAGCTGTTGTCCGGGGCCAAGGCCCAGCCGGCGGAGCAGATCGGCCTGCTCGAGCTGGGCCAGCTTGCCCTGGAGACGCTCGAGTCGGGCCTCGAGCACGGCCCTCTCGGCCGCGGTCTGGTCGACCTCTCGCTGGAGCTCCGCAGCCTGATCCTGAGCCTGGGCCAGCTCTGCCTCGAGCTCCGCTGTACAGCCGGTCAGGGCCAGGGTCAGGACCGCCATGGACACGCGCATCGCCCACCTCCAAGCGTCGGGGCGGCGCATGGTAACGTCCGGCGCCCTGGAGGGTGCCTTGACGAGAGCGACCGTCTATCTTCGGACCTCCTTGTTCACCTTTGCCGCGGGCGAGCGCCACGTTCCGAGCGGCGTGTCAGCGGTCGAAGGCGAGCTCGAGCTCATCGGAAACGGCGGCGTCACGGTCCAGGTAGAGACCTGGAAGGACGAGCGCGGTCGCGTGCTGGAAGCGCCGAGCCGCAAGCTGTTCGTCCCCATGTCCAAGGTCGACCACGTCGACATCCAGGAGAGCTGATGCGCACCGTCCTGCCGCTCGCTGTGGCCACCTCCTTGATGACGGTCGGCTGCGCACGGATGGCCATCGACGGCCAGGTGACCGACGTCGCCGGCGAGCCCATCGTGGGGGCCATGGTGACCGCGGTCGGCGGCGCCCAGTGCCAGACCCAGACCGACGAGACCGGGGCCTTCGAGCTGGTCTGCAAGCCTCTTCACTACGAGATCCACATCGGCAAGCACGGCTACATCCCCGAGGTGCTCGAGAACTTCGATGCGTCGGAGCGCAAGCGCTACGAGATGGGCAAGCGAACCCTGATCAAGATCCCTGCCACCCGCGGCCTGACCCGCTTCAAGGGCAACGAGTACGTGAGCATGGAGCGGGGCTGGCTGACCCGGGACACCGCAGGTGGACCCACGGGCTACCGCAACTACTGCGTGGATCCCGCCGCACCGGCCAACCGGCTGGCCGCGGGCATGAGCCCGTTCTTCGACTACGAGTCCGAGGGTTGGAAGGTCTTCCGGGTCGACGAAGAGGGCTGCGCTTACCGCATGTCCCCCGACCCCGCTCGCAAGGGCAAGTGGAAGGTCGACTACGCAGACCGCCCCAAGTGGGAGACCCGCCAGCTCGAAGAGGGCAAGGACATCGTCATCATGGAGCTCCCGCCCGGCCGGTACTTCATCGCGGACTGGGGCAGGGGCTTCTTCACCAAGGGCACGCTGCCCGACGGTCAGAAGGGCTACCTGGGGTACGTGGTCGACGCGGTCAAGTAGGCGCCCCCAGCGGCCGCTGTCCCCCACGCAGCCCAGACCCCCACGCCGCCGACCGATTCGGCCAGGACCGCGACACCCAGGTGCAGCGCCCCGGCGCCGACCGCGCTCAGCCCGGCCCCTGCCGCCACGCCCAGGCGGCGACGGCGGGCCAGCCCCAGCGCCCCCAGGGCAACGATGCCCGGCGCCAGCAGCCCAGCGGCACGGCGGTGCCACCAGCCAGAGGCGCCGGCCAGCGGGATCGAGCCCAGGATCCACAACCCCGCCTCGGCCGTCGCCCGGGGCCGCACCAGGGCCTGGGCCTGCCGTGGGGGCGGGAGTGGCAGCGTTGTCGTGGAAGCCAGGGACCCACCCCGGGCGCCCAGACGACGGACCTGTCCGACCCACGCCTGCCCCTGCCACGTCACCCGGCTCGCGTCCCAACGCACCAACTCGCCTTCGTGCAGGGTCACCGCACTCACCCCCACCAGGGCATCGCCGTCGACCCCCTGGACCCGGAAGGCACGGTCCCCCAGGCGGACCCACTGTCCCGCGGCCTGGGCGGCCTGGCCTCGGAGCATTCCCTCGGCCACGGCGGCCTGTCGGGTGGAGACGGGCACCAGGGCCTCGAGGGTCAGCGCCGTGGCGCCCCCCAGCACCAGCCCAACCCCCACCACGACAGCGGCGGCCCGGTGCTCTGGCACGCCCGCCCCCTGGAGCGCTTCCCAGGCGCCCGAGCGGACCTGCCAGCCGACGATCAGCGCAGTCCCCACAGCGATCCACAACGGCACCAGCTCCCGCACGAGGGCCGGCAGGCGCCAGGCGACGAGCCGCGCCAGATCGGCCGTCTGGGATGGATCGGAGACCAGCCGAGAGCGCTCGATCGCGTCGACGCCGACCACGAGCAGGAGCAGCACCGCCGCGGTCCCGGTCAACACGAGGGCCGTCGCCCGAGCCAGCCACCAGGCAGCGGTCATCGGCCCTCCCAGCGCGACCAACACCAACCGGTGGACACGGCCAGCAGCACGAGGGGCAGGACCGCGCTGCCCAGGCCGCCCAGAGAAGCGGCCAGACCGTCACAGACCCGGACCGCGGCCCACCAGCCGACCACCGACAGCGGCACGGTCCACGACCGACCCGACAGCACGCCGGGCACAGCGAGCAGCAGCAACAGCAGCGAAGCCAGGGGCCAGATGGTGCGCTTGTAGCGCAGGGCCAGGTGGTACGGCTCGCCGGACTCGGCGAGGGCACGATCGGGCCAGGCCGAAGGGGGCGGGCGGCCAAAGGCGGTGGGCAGCGGGAGCGCCAGGCGGCCGAAGGCCAGGTGCCCGGCCGGTCCCAGGACCTGGCCGTCCAGCAGCACCAGCTGGCCGGACTCTCCCAGCTGCCCTGACGCCGCGTGGGCCACGAGACCGTGCTCGCCGTCGCCCCACGCGAGGAAGAGGTCACCCAGGCCGTCGTCGTCGACCCGCCCGGGGAGCAGCGTCAGGTCCCCGATCGAGGTGGCCCGACCGGGCAGCGGCACCACCTGGTGGACCAGCGTGTCGACCAGCGTGGCCCGGCCCCAGGGCGCCCCCAGGTGGGCCAAGGCGCCGGTCGCCAGGGCCAGGACCAGCCCACCGGCCAGGATCCCAGGCACCAGGGTGCGGCCGGACAGACCCGCCGCCTGCAGCGCGGTCCAGTCCCCTTCGGCCCGCCAGCGAGCCAGCAGCAGGGCCAGACCCGCGAGGCCTCCGAGGGGCACGACCCACTCTCCCAGGACCGGTGCAGAGGCCCCGATCACCACGGCCAACCCCTGCAACCCGGGCAGCGCGGGGGCCCGCAGCAGCTGCGCGGCGATCAGCCCAACTCCTCCGACCACGGAGAAGACGGCCGCGGCCGCACAGGTCGGGCCGATCCACTGGCGGCACAAGTGGATGCTGGCGGTCCGCACGGGCGTTTGACCTCGGGGCCCTCGGCTCCTATATTATCGGCCGAAATTTTCCAGTGTTCCCAGGGGATCGTGTGCAGTTCAAGGTTGGCGACAGGGCCGTCTACCCGGCCCATGGGGTCGGCATCATCAAGGGCATCGAGAGGGTGGACCTGGGCGATGGCAACCTGCAGGACGTGTACATCTGCAAGATCCTGGAGAACGGCATGACGCTGTTCGTGCCCACGGGCAATGCCGACGCCATCGGCATGCGGGCCATCATCAGCATCGAGCAGGCCGAGCGGGTCTACGACATCCTGCGGGACCGCTCGACGCCGCCGGACAACCAGACCTGGAACCGGCGGTACCGCGAGTACATGAACAAGATCAAGACCGGAGACCCCCTCGAGGTCGCCAAGGTCCTGCGCGATCTCGCCCTCATGAAGCTCGAGAAGAGCCTGAGCTTCGGCGAGAAGAAGATGTACGACCAGGCCCGGACCCTGCTCGTCCAGGAGCTCTCGGTGGCCAAGACCACCGACGAGCCGACCATCGAGCAGGAGCTCGAGGATCTCTTCGAAGAAGATCGCAAGATCGCCGAGGCCGAGGCCGCCCGCGCCAAGGCGAACAAGAAGAAGAAGAAGTAGCGGACGCCTGCGTTACAGCGCGGCCCCAAGGAAGACGACAAGATGTCCCTGCCGCCGATCCACGTCTACAACACACTCACACGCAGCGTGGATCTCCTGGAGACCGCGGAGCCCGGCCACGTGCGCATGTACGTGTGCGGCATGACGGTCTACGACTTCTGCCACATCGGCCACGCCCGGGCGATGATGGCGTTCGACGTGGTCTACCGTCACCTGGTGCACCGCGGCTACCGGGTCAGCTATGTGCGCAACCACACCGACGTGGACGACAAGATCCTGGCCCGCGCGGCCGAGCTCGGTGTGGCCCCGTTGGACCTCTCCGCGCAGTACATCGAGGCGCTGGAGCAGGACCTGGACGCTCTGGGACTTGCTCGGCCAGACCACGAGCCCAAGGTCTCGGACCACGTCGACGGCATCGTGTCGCTGATCGGCGACCTGGTGGATCGGGGGCACGCCTATGCGGGAAGCGGCGACGTGTTCTTCGCGGTCGGCACTTTTGACGGCTACGGCAAGCTCTCGGGCCGCAAGCTCGAGGATCTGCGCGCGGGTGAGCGAGTCCAGGTCAACCCGGACAAGCGGGACCCGGCGGACTTCGTGTTGTGGAAGGGCGCCAAAGACGGCGAGATCGCCTGGCCCAGCCCCTGGGGTCCAGGTCGACCGGGCTGGCACATCGAGTGCTCCGTGATGTCCATGCACCACCTGGGGCCGACCTTCGACGTGCACGGTGGCGGCATCGACCTGGTGTTCCCGCACCACGAGAACGAGATCGCCCAGTCCGAGGCCGGCACGGGCGCGGCCCCCTTCTCCCGCATCTGGATGCACAACGGCCACCTGACCCTGGTCGACGACGACGGCGCGGACATCAAGATGTCCAAGAGCCTGGGCAATGTGGTCCGGATCCGGGACGTCCTGGCCCAGGTCCCGGCCGAGGTCCTGCGGTTGGTCTACCTGGAGAGCCACTACCGCTCGCCGCTGCCGTACTCGAACGGGCGCATGGCCGAAGCCATGGCCAGCCTGGCCCGCCTCTACGAGGCCAAGGAGCTCGTGGAGACCCTGGCGGTCAGCGAGATCGACTACCCGCCCGAGAAGCTCGCCCAAGAGGTCGGCAAGCCGGCTCTGCAGCTCATGGCGCTCATCGGGTCCTTCGAGGGTCGCTTCAACGCCGCCATGGACCACGACTTCAACAGCGGCCAGGCCATCGGCACGCTGTTCGAGCTGGTCCGGGCCATCAACCG
>CAZFLE010000129.1:0-21548 GCA_964519895.1 uncultured Enterobacterales bacterium
GCTCGCGGACCAGGCCGAGGCCGTGCTGGGCCGTGCTCACGGCGGAGACGCCTAGTCCCCTGTCGCAGAAGTTCGTGGGCGCTCACTTGCCCTCGCCGCGGCTGGCGGCCCGCTCTCGCGTTGCTGTGACTCGGCCACACCGGCCGCTCAAGCAGACCACCAGCCGCGGCGATGGCTGCGCGATCACCTCACGAACTTCCGCGTCAGGGGACTAGCCGGCCTGGAGCTCCTGGGCGGTGCGCCGCAAGGCGGTGGCTTCGGTCGCATCGCTGCGCAGCCGACCGAGCACCTCGCCGAGGCGATCGGGCACCACCTGCCCGGGCAGGGTCCGGGCCAGCAACAGGCCCAGCCGGGCTTCTTCGAGGTAGGCCAGGGCGTATTCCTGGAGCGACCGCAGCCGCTCCCGCTCCCGCCGCACCTGGTCCACCTGGGCCAGCACCTGCTGGTAGTGGGCCACCGTCGCCAGCCGACGGTCCCGCAAGAGCGGGTCCTCGCTGGCGTCGATCCGATCCAGGAGCGCCTCGAGGCGCTGGCGAACCTCGCGCGCCGGCAAGGCGGTCAGCTCATGGTCCAGCTGCTGGAGGCTCAGCCCCAGCCGGTAGACCCAGCAAGCCACCTCGCTCAGGCCCCGGTGGGCCTCAGGGGGCGGGTCCTGGCTCGCCAGCTGCCTGTAGAGCCGCGTGCCGCGCAGGGCGGGCTCCCGCAACGCGGGGGAGAGGGTCCGGCGGATCTGCCGCTCCCGGGGGGGGATGGCGCGCCAGCTCAGGTGGAGGGGCACCAGGGCGCAGGCGGCTCCAGCACCGACCAGGGCTGCCAGCGCGGCGCTGTCGGATGCGAAGCCGGCGGACTGGGCGGCCAGTGCGGCCACCCCGGCACCGGCCAGCCCGGCCAGGACGGCCTGGAGCCGCTCGTGCAGCGACGCGCCCCGGAGCTGGCCTGCCAGTCCGCCGGCGACGCCGCCAGCGATCCAGACCGGGTTGGTCTCCAGCCAGGCCGCACCGGACACCGTGGTCGCCACCACGAAGCCCGCGGCGAAGAGTCCCCAGCGGCTCCGGGGATGGGCCGCCCAGAGGCCCAGCCCGACAGCCAAGCCGACGGCGAGGGCCGGGGCGTCTTGGGGCAAGCCCCACCAGCTGCCCGCGGCAAAGACCAGAGCCGACCAGGCGGTCCACGCGCCCCACTCCTGGGGGAGCGCCTCGCGGTCCGGCTGCAACAGCTCGGGCACCATGGGGAGGGCCACGGCCTGGGGATCAGTGGGCGAGCGCACGGTTGCTCTCCTTCTGGAGGATGGCCTGGTAGCGCCCCTCGGTGGATCCGGGCCGGACCGCCTCCAGCTGCGCTTCGTCCTCTTCCATGTCCTGGGCCTGGCGGGCCAGGGACTCCGAGCCGTACCGGGACGCGGCTTCGCCGGCGACCAGGGCCGAGCTGGCGAAGAGATCCCGCATGCCAGTCACGTTGCCCCGCTCCCACTCCCGCACGGCCTTGTCGGCCAGGTCCGAGGCCTCGGCCTGGGACCCCAGCACCGCGAGCTCCTGGTCGACCGATGCCGCCAATAGACCCCGATCCGACGACGCCATGGCCCGGACCTGGAGGGCCGCGGGTGCCGGCGCGTCCGTCCGAGAAACGCTCACCTGGGCCACAGGCACCGTGCTGTCGGCCAGGGCTGCTGGGACCCGCACCTTCAACACGACCTTGCGAGGCTCGCCGGCCACGACCTCTCCCACTGGGATCCGCACGCCGCCTGCCAGGGCGGTGTGGCCATAGCCCAACACGTCGAGGATCTCGACGCCCGGTGCGGGCGACACCTGGACCGCGACGCCTTCGGCAGCGACGGCGGCCATGCGCTCCAGCTCGGACGCGAAGATCCCGGCGAGGGCGTCGGGCTGATCGACAAAGTGGTACGTCCCGCCGCCCCAGTCCGCCAGCCGGGCCAGCAGATCCTCGTTGTAGTCCAGGCCCAGCCCGATGGCCGAGACGGTGACGCCGTCGGCACTGGCAGCGCCCGCCCAGCTGGCGAGCCTGTCCGTCGACGTCTCGCCCTGGTTGACCCGCCCATCCGACAGCACGATGACCCGGTCCAGGCTCGAGGGGTCGACGTGGGGCTGGACCTGTCGGAGTCCCTCCAGCAGTCCTGCGCCCAGGTTCGTGCCACCGGCCGCCTGCAGCCCGGCCAGCCGACCGGCGAGCTGGGCGCGGTCCACGACGAGCTCGCTCGGGGAGAGCACACGGGCTTCATCCGAGAAGGCCACGACCGCCAGCCGATCCCGCTCGTCCAGCGCGCCCATGAGCGTGTCCGTGGCCAGCCGGGCGTAGTCGAGCTTGCCCGCCGAGGCCATCGAGCCCGAGCGGTCCAGCACCACCGCGATGTTGAAGTCCCGGCTCTCGTCGGCCGCCCGGGCCTGGCCGTCCAGCGTCAGCACCAGGTACTGCTCGCTGGCCTGGCCGGCGGGCACCAGCCCTTGGGCCAGGCCTGCTCGGACGCCTAGTGTGCCGGCCGTCGAGATCTCGGAGAGTGGCGTCGGCGGCGGCGCCGGCGGGGGGACCATAACGGGCTCGATCCGGGTCCAGTCCGGGAGGAAGGCCGCGGCGAGCGCGGCCTGGGCCGCGAGGAGGAGGGTCAAGTGCCAGCGCTGCATGGAGGCTCCGGGGATGGCGTTCACCTGAGCGGACAACGATGGACGGTCGGGGTTCCTTACACCCCACTCCTGGAGTGTTCACGAACCGGGCGGTCTGGTTAGAGTGGAGGGAGGAGCGCGATCCATGCGTCACCTGCGTGCCAAGGCCCTGCTCATCGGGCTCTGCTTGCTGGTCTCCGGCTGTGGCCTGCGCCACCCGGAACAGGTGCAGACCCTCGCAGCCGAGGCCGCAGAGGACCCGCGTCGGGTCGGCAAGCTCGTCACCGCGCTGCGCAGCAAGCACGACGACGTGCGCGCTGCGGCCCAAGACGCGCTCGTGGCGCTGGGCCCGGCCGCCGTGCCCGAGCTGCGGGACGTCATCCTGCGCAAGCGACCCGAAGCGGGGCCGGCGTTGTTGGTGCTGGGCAAGATGGGCGATCCCGCGCACTTCACGCTGATCGAACAGCACCTGGGGGATCCGACCCTCGGGCCCTGGGCCCAGGACGCGCTGCGCGAGGGATCCAAGGCGCTGTGGCAGCGCATCGCCACGGAACCCGCGCTGCCCCTGTGCGACGCCTACCTGGACTGGTTCCCCACCGGGGCCCACCAGCAGGCGGTGCGCGACCTGCGCCGAGAGCTCGAGGCCGAAGACGCCCTGGCCGCCCTGGGGCCCGATCCCCGCTACGGGGCCCTGGTCTCCTACCACCGCCGCTACGGCGACACGCCGGCGGGTGCCCGGGCCCGACTGATGCTGGCCGAGCGGGCCCTGGTCGATGCGCGCGAAGAGATCACCCGAGGCCGCCCCCGCCAGGCCCTGCGCTACGTCGAAGAAGCCCGAGAGTGGAACCCCGAAGCCGACGCCGACCCGGTCGAGGCCTCGGCCCGAGAGTCGTGGGCCACGTCTCTGGCGGCCGACGGATCGTGGGACGGCGCCATCGAGCAGCTCGAGCTGGCGGCGACGTTGGGGGGCGGAAACCCGGCGCTGCTGGGCGACCACTACATGACCCGGGCGACCGCCCGCTTCAACGCCGACGACCCGGTGGGCGGCATGATGGATCTGCTGCGGGCCGAAGCCGCCTTCGGGCCCTTGGCGCTGCCCGCAGCGACCGAGCGCACCCGCCAGGGACGCAGGGTCCTGAAGTCCCTGCGCGGGGGCGACGTGCCCACCCCCGTGGGCATCGAGGCCTTGGCCATGGCCGGCCCAGACCTCCAGGCCGACGTCCAGGCACTGGTCTGGGAGCAGCTGGTGGCCGGCAGTCCCCAGGCGCTGGAGGCCCTGGTCCAGGCAGCCAGCGCACCGCTGGTGGGCAAGCCCGCGGGAGACTGGCTCGACGCCCTGGTCACCCGGGCACTGTCCGAGACCGGGGCCCAGGTGAGCGCCCTGTTGAGCGACACGACGCGCCACCGCGCCCTGCTGGAGCCCACCTCGCTCTGGTCCAAGGAAGGCGGTCTGGCCCGGAGCGACGCCCTGGCGCTGATCCGGGCCTACGAAGGCGCCGTCCGCGCCAGCCTGGCCCTGGTGCAGTTCGGGCGCCAGGTCGGGGTCCCGCTCCCCGCTGTCACCCCCGACAGCCCGGCCGAGCTGAGAGCCCGGGCCAAGGCCGGTGCCGATCCCCAGGACCAGGCCCTGGACCCCCTCTACAGAGCCCAGCTGACGGGCTTTGCGCTGGCCCACGTCGAGACCCTCCAGGACCTGGCCTGGCGCCAACCAGGGCTCTTGGCGTCGCGGTTCATCGGCCTGGAGATCCTGCCGATCACGCTGACCCAGTGGGCCGTGTTCGCCGCCGAGACCCAAGAGGCCCGGCGCCACGCGGTGTACCGGGTCACCCTGCGCGACGACAAGGACGCCGAGCTGATCATCCGGGTCCAGGACGGCGTCATGCGCGTGGAGATCAGCCTGTTCGGACCCTCGGTCCCGCTGACCGATGCTGCTGTCGTGGACGCCCTGACCGTGCTGTTCGGGACAGCCCGCCCGCTCCTGTTCGTGCACAACGACGTCAGCCGGGTCGACGTGGTCATGGGCATGACCCTGGCCACCGGTGCCCTGGACCAACGGCTGCGCCTGGGGCTGGACCAGCGCACCGCCCAGCACATGAACTGGACACTGGTCGAGGCCGAAGCGCCCTACACCACGGACCACCTGGCTCTGGTGCTCGATCAGGAGATCCGCTGACCGCCACCCGGGAGCTCGCCCCGGGTGTGCGCGAGGTCCCCGGTCCGGGCCCGGTGCTGGCGTGCCTGCCCGGGCTCCAGGGCGACGCCCGGGTGTTCGAGGACTTCGCTCGGGCCTCCGGCCGTCGCACGCTGCTGTTCGACCTGCCGGCCGGCTCGCCTCGGCGGGCGGGATTCCTGCTGGCCACCCGGGTTCCCACGTGGCTGGAGGGCAGCGCGGACTGGCTGACCGGCTCCTTTGGGGGGCTCGTCCTGCGCACCTTGCCCGAGAGCTGCGTCCGCTCCGCAGCGGTGGTGGCGTCGCTGCCAGGCCCAGAGCTCATCCGGCGGCGGACCCGGGTCCAGGCCAGCGCCCTCGCAGCGCTGCCCCCACCCCTGGTCGCGGTCTCCTACCGGGCCCACCTGCGGCGTGCGCTGGCGGCCGATGGCGTGCCACCGCCCGTGGTGGCACGCATCACCCGCCGAGGACTGGATCCGGACGTGCTGCGGGATCGCCTCGAGGGCGTGCTGCGCTGGGACGTCGCGCCGCCTCCCGCCACCCCCTTCGTGACCGTGCTCGGCGACGACGACCCCCAGGCCCGTTGGTCCGACGACGCGGTGTCCGGGCCCGTGATCCGAGTGCCCGGTGGCCACCGGCCCTGGTGCTCCCACCCCCAGGCGCTGCTCGACGCGCTGGCGCCGCTGTGGGCCTGAGCCCCTGCCCGAGTCACTCGGCGCGGCCGTAGCGCCAGCGGGCGTCGTCTTCGGCCACAAGCTGCCACCCGTCGTGGCGAAGCAGGCGGTCCACGTCGTCGGCCCGGCCGCGGAGCTCGCTGCGGTGGACCACGACGTGATCGATGGTCTCGGGCAGCGCCAGCGCGCTGGGAAGCGGGCGGCGAGAGAGGGGATCGAGCGCCCTGACCGGCTCGAGCCCGACCTCGCGGCCGGTGGCGCCCACGCTGTTGAAGTCCGGGGCCCAGGGGGTCGCCAGGCCGTGGGCGGTCTGGGCGTAGAGGAACCAGCGGGCCCGTGGCCTGGACGGATTCAGCTGGCCCGGCGGTAGCGCCACGGGACCCGGGATGTCCAACAGCACCTGCCCATCCAGGCCCTGGTAGAGCGCCGGCACCTGGGCCGGGGCCCCCGGCAACAGCGGCTCGACCGGACTCAGCAGGAGTCCCTCCAGCACCACCAGGGGCGCCAGCCAGACCCCCCAGCGCAGCCGCTCAGCACCGCAGCCGGCCAGCAGGGCGACGCAGGCCAGCGTGCCGGCGTGGAAGCGGTAGGGAAAGCGCAGGGACGACCAGCCGGGGAGCTCGAACAGGGGCCCCACCCCCAGAGAGACCCCTGCGCACACGACGCCGACGCCGGCGATGCGGAGGGCTCGGGCGTGGCCTCGCAGGCCCCACAGCGCGAGCACCGGCGCGAGCAGACCGAGCCAGGTGGTCATGGCAAAGGGGGACAGGCCGGGCAACGAGCCGGGCCGGGCCAGGCTCAGGCTGGCGCCCATCGCGGACCGGACCTCGGCGGTCACGCCTGCGCCGCCGGAGAAGGCCCCCAGGAACACCGCCAGGAGCGGAGACGCGAGCACGAGCCCCAGCCCAGCGGCCGCCCAGGCCCAGGGGCCCAGGAAGAGCGCCAGCACGCAGGCCACCGCCGCGGTGTACCAGCTCGAAGCGACCGCCGCCGCGAAACCGACCACCGCCAGCACCGGCCGCCGCAGGGCCACGGCGCCCAGGTACAGCGGGAGGGCCCAGCCATCCGTGCCCTCCACGATGCCCTCGACCGCGAAGCCGTGGAAGTAGGGAGACGCCCCATAGACCGCAGCGGCCACGAGCGCGCCGGTGCGACCGAGCCCCCACGCCCGACCCGCCCACCACGCCGCGAGCACCGTGGCCCCTCGGGCCAGCAGGATCGTCAGGTTCCAGGTCGCCGTCAGGTCCAACACCGCCCGCAGCGGCCACGCCACCCACCCGTGGAGCGGGCTGCTGTAGGCAAAGGCCATGCCTTCTGGCGCGGCCAGGGCGTGACACCACGAGGGCAGTCCCGGCTGCTGGCCGACGAACCAGTCCAGCCCCCAGACGGCGGGGTAGAGGTCGGTGTAGGGGTGACCGATCAGCTCCCCGCGCCACAAGGGCCCCAGCGCCGGCAGCACGGCCCAGGCCAGCGCCAGGCACCATGCGGCCTTCAGCCCTCTGGGGTCGGCTCGGCCTGCCACAGCCCACCCAGGGTCAGGCCTTCCCGCCACAGGGCCACCAGCCCCGTCGCGGTCACCGGCACAAAGGACACCGCCCAGAAGACGATGGCGTAGGCCGCGGCCGGGGTCGCGGCGACGGCCCACAGGACCAGGGTCTTCTCGATCACGACGTGGAAGGTGCCCAGGAAGCCCGGGGCCTGGGGCACGACCACCGCGATGGCGATGGCCACCGACGTGAAGCACGCCGCCGACAGCGGCAGCGGCAGCTCGAAGGCCACGAAGAGGCAGGCGATCGCCGCCGCCCCGTTGAACCAGATGGCCAGGGACAGCAGGGCCGCCTGGACCATGCCCTTGCGGTCGCGGGTGCTGCCCAGCCCCTCCAGGAAGCCGTCGAAGAGCCGCAAGAAGACCCTCTGGACCGGCGGTGGTGCGGGGCTCAGGATGCGGGCAAAGGTGCCGCGAGCGGCCGGGCCCCGGTCCACCAGGACGAAGAAGATGCCCAGGCTCGTGGCCGCGATCGCGCCCAGTGCGCCCCCGTAGATCTTGAGCTTCTGCACCAGCACCAGGTCCTCGGCGCTGGCGCCGACCTGGTCCGGCATCGTGAGGATGGTCACGATCAACACGGCCACCAGCCCGACCAGATCGAAGACCCGCTCCATCACATTCGACGCGATCAGCGGCCCCAGCCCGATGCCCAGCTTGCGGTGGGCCACCAGGGGCTTGGCCACCTCGCCAGCGCGGGCCGGCAGCAGAGTGTTGGTGGCGGCCCCGATGACCGACGCCGAGAACAGCGCCGTCACGGGGGCGTCGGGGGCCACGGGGCGCAGCAGCACCTTCCAGCGCAGGGACCGCAGCATCCACTCCAGCAACAGCAGCACCGCGGCGCCAGCCACGGGCAACAGGGCGACCTGGCCCAGGGCGGCGATCAGATCGGCCCACTCGATGCGCCGCAGGAACCAGACGGTCAGGACCGCGGAGAGGCCCAGGCCCACCCAGGTCCGCAGACCCAGGCGGCGGCGGGGTCGGTCCATGGTTCGAAGTGTAGCGGAGGCCGCTCGCATGGCCTCCGGCGACGCGATAGGTCCGGCGCCCTGGAGGATCCATGGACAACGACGTCGCGGGTCTCGGCAACGCCCTGGTCGACGCCCTGGTGAGGGTCGAGGACGACGATGTGCTGACGGCGCTCGCGCTCACCAAGGGGCAGATGCACCCGGTCGACCACGGCCGCTGGAGCGAGATCTATGCCCACCTGGAGGAGCGAGGCATCGAGCTCCACCCCGGGGGTTCGTGCGCAAACACGATCACCGCCCTGGCTCTGATGGGCGCCCGCAGCGTGTTCTGTGGCCAGGTCGGCGACGACGAGATGGGTCGGGTCTACGCCACCCGGCTGGCGTCGGCCTGCGGGGGCCACGCCCTGCACGTCACCACCCAGCGCAACACCGGCAAGTGCCTGTCCATCGTGACCCCCGACGCCGAGCGCACCATGCTCACCGACCTGGGCGCGGCGGTGGAGCTGCCCCACGTGGGCGACTTCGCCGAGACCATTCGCGGCAGCCGGCTGCTCTACGTCACCGGCTACCTGCTGTTGGGTGGCCCCATGGTCGCGGCCACCTGGGAGGCGATGGACGTCGCCCGGGCGGCCGGTGTGCCCATCGCCCTCGACGTCGCGGACCCCTTCGTGGTGGGCATCGTCAAGGACGCCCTGTGGAAGGTCCTGCGCGAGTACGCGTCGATGGCCTTCCTCAACGCCGAGGAAGCGGTGGCCCTGACCGGGCTGGACCCGGAACAGGCTCTGGACACCGTCTCCGAGACCGTCGACCTGACCGTGGTCAAGCTGGGCGCCAAGGGCTCGCTGATCCGCCACCAGGGCCAGACCATCCGGATCGCGCCCCACCTGGTCGACGCGGTCGACACCACGGGCGCCGGCGACGCCTACGCCGCCGGGTTCCTGTACGGCTGGCTGCACGAGTGGCCCCTGGGCCACGCAGGCGACCTGGGGTCCCGAGTCGCCAGCCACACCGTCCGGCAGATGGGTGCGGTCTGCCGAGACGTGCCCGTGCTCCAGGACTGCATCGCTGCCGCTGACCCCCGGAGTCCCGCGTGAACCTGCCAGTCGAAGTCGTCGAAGCCGTCAACCAGGGCAAGTGCGTGCTCTTCGTGGGTCGCCGCGCTTCCCTGGAAGCCGCCGCCGAGGCCGGGGTCAAGTACCCGGGCGAGAAGCAGCTCGCCCGCAAGATCGCGGGCAAGCGCGCCACCATCGAAGAGGCGCTCAGCGGTGCCCGAGCCCAGGGCGGCCGACCGGCCATCGCCAAGGCCCTCCAGGACTGGCTGGGGGTCGACGACATCGCGCCGACGGACTTCCACCGCACGGCCATCAAGCGCTTTCCGCTGATCTTCACCAGCGCTCCCGACGACCTGCTGGAGCGAGCGGCCACCCAGCTGGGTGCGCCGGCCGAGGTGCTCTACCGGGGCCAGTCCATCCCCCGGCCGGACCCCATGAAGCGGGTCGTCTACAAGTACTGGGGCGGTTTTGAGCGGCCGGAGACCCTGGCGCTCAGCCAGGGCGAGCGTCGAGAGCTGACCCACCCCGCCGACCACAAGAAGCGCTGGCGGGGACTGCTCAAGGACCACGTGCTGTTCTTCGTGGGCTACCGGCCCGACGAGGCCGAGTTCGAGGCGGTCTGGCAGGACATCTCGGAGAGCTACGGCGGCGAGCTGCCCCGCTGCCACCTGGCGGTCGCTCAGGGCCGGATCAGCGACGTGATCTGGCAGAAGTGGGTCTGGCGCGGCCTCCTGTTGTTCCTGGCGGACCCCATCGAAGCCATGGAGGAGCTGGAGCGCCAGGTCGATGGCTGAGCCCGAGCGCAGGGTCCGCGTCCAGACCTCTGACGGGACGACCCACGTGGGCCGGCTCGTCGGCGGCCAGGTCCAAGCCCTCGACGGCCTCGTGTGGGGTCCAGCCCGGGCCACGGGTGCCAGCTGGCCCCTGGATCAGGTCCGGTTGCTCTGTCCCGTGACCCCGTCCAAGGTGGTCGGCATCGCCAGCAACTACCTGGCCCACGCCCGGGAGATGGGCAAGCCGCTCCCCCCGGTCCCCAAGATCTTCCTCATGGCGCCGTCGGCGGTGATCGGCCCCGACGACCCGATCCCGCTTCCCCCCGGTGCGCTGCGCATCGACCACGAGGCCGAGCTCGGCGTGGTCATCGGCGCCACCGCGCGGCAGGTGCCGGCGGACCGCGCCCACACCGTGATCGGCGGCTACACCACCGTCAACGACGTCACGTGCAGGGACCACCAGCGGGCCGATGGGACCTTCAGCCGGGGCAAGTCCCGCGACGGCTTCTGTCCCATCGGTCCCTGCGTTGCCCTGGGGCTGGATCCCAGGGATCTGCGGGTCCAGTGCCGGGTCAACGGCGAGCTGCGCCAGGACGGCCGCACCGACGACCTGATCTTCGACATCGCCGCCCTGGTGGCCTTCGTGAGCGACGTGATGACCCTGCAGCCAGGCGACGTGATCGCCACGGGAACCCCGAGCGGTGTGGGGCCCCTGCGGCCAGGGGACACGGTCGAGGTCCAGGTCCAGGGCATCGGCGTGCTGCGCAATCCGGTCGTCGCCCGGGCCTGAGGTCACGTGGAAGACCTGATCCGGAACGGGGTGCTCTTCGGAGGCCTGCTCGGGCTTGGGCTGCTGGCGTGGCGGACCCGTTGGCGGGCGCCAGCTCTGGGTCTGGCCCTGCTGCTCGGCTTGCCCCTGGCGTGGCACCTCGGGGCGCTGGCCGGCAGCCTGGGGGTGGGGGTCCCGCTCCGCCCCGGCGCGCTCCTGGCCGCCTGGGTGCTCTTCGCCCACGGCGCGGCGGCCGCCGGCGGCCCCCGGCTCTCGGGGCCTGCCTGGCTCGTCGCGCCGCTGCTGGGCGCGGCCGCCGGCGACTGGGGGGCGGCGCTCCTGCTGGCGCCTCTGGCGCCCACGCCAGTCATCGCCGGCCGCTGGGTGCTGGCCGCGATGGCCGGCGCCATGATCGTGCCCCACGGCACACCGGCGCTGGCCCTGCTGGCCCCTCAGGCGGGCCTGGGCCTGCTGCCGCTGGTCCTGGTGGCGCTGGCCGCGCCGCCCGGCCGACTGGCGGTCCAGGGCTCCCTCGGGGTCACGGGGGTGCTCGGCGTCGTCATCGCCGTCGCGTGGTGCTGGCCGGCCGGCCTGATGCCGACTCTGCTGGCCGCCGCCGTCTCGCTGGCCGTCGTGCGCCGTCGCTTGCCCAGCCCACCCCTCCCGTCGGCACTCGTGGGACTGGCTCTCCTCGTGGGACTGGTGTGGCTGACGCGCCACGCGGGCCTGCTCTTCGATCTGGGCTGGGGCTTCGATCAGCTCGCCCGGCTCGGGGGTGGCCCGGGCCTGGGTGGCCTCACCGTCCTGGCGGCCGTCGCAGCGGGCCTGGGCAGCGAGCTGGCCGGCGCGTTGGTGGCGACCAGCGCCCTGGACGCCTCGATCGCGGCGTCGCCCCCCGCGGTGGCCCGGGCGCTGGCGGCGGGTCTCGCGGTCGGCGGGATCGGCCCACTCCTCCTGGCCGGCGCGCTGCGGGCGAGCCTGGCCAGGTGGGCCCTGGGGGTGCTGGTCGCCGCACTCTGGGCAGGCTGGGTCCTGCCTTAGGATCGGGGCATGCGCACGACCCTGTTGAGCCTGCTGGCCCTGGCCGGCCTGACCGTCTCCCTCGCGGCAGCGCCACCTCCGGTCCGCGGACCCGGGGGCGTGGTGGCCGCGGACCATCCGCTGAGCGCCGCGGCGGGGGCCGAGATCCTGGCGGCCGGCGGCAACGCGGTGGACGCCGGGGTGGCGGCGTCCCTGGCAGAAGGCGTCGTGCAAGCGTCCGCAGCGGGCATGGGAGGCGGCGGCTTCGCCGTGGTCCGCAGGGCAGGGGAGACCCACGTCCTGGACTTCCGCGAGGTCGCCCCCTCGGCCGGCCATCCGGACATGTACCTGGACGGCGACGGCAACGTGATCGAGGGCCTGTCCACCCGGGGCGGGCTGGCCGTGGCCGTGCCCGGCGAGTCCCGAGGGCTGGCCCAGCTCCTGACCCGCCACGGCACCCTGTCCCCCAAGCAGGTCGCGGCCCCCGCCATCCGGCTGGCCAGCGGGGGCTTCGCGCTCAACGACTTCGCCGCGGACAGCCTGGCCTCCAAGCCCGACCTGACCGCGGCGCTGCTCCCCGGTCTCGGCCGCACGCCCGTGCCCGGCCTCGTCATCGAGCGGCCGCGGCTGGCCAAGACGCTCAAGGCCTGGGCCCGTTCGGCGGGGGAAGACCTCCACACCGGCGCCGGTGCCCAGGACCTGGCCACCGCTGCCCAGCAGTCCGGCGGTGTGCTGACGGTCCAGGACCTCGCCGGCTACGTCCCCCAGGACCGGGCGGTCCTGGTCGGCCAGTACAGAGGCCACACCGTCCTGACCATGCCGCCCCCGTCGTCGGGCGGCGCGGTCCTGCTCCAGGTGCTGAGCGTGCTCGAGCACTGGGACCTGGAGAGCCTGGGCCACAACAGCAGCGAGCACATCCACCTGCTGGCCGAGGCCTTCCAGCACGCCTACGCCGACCGCGCGGCCTACATGGGGGACCCGGACTTCACCACCGTGCCGGTGGCGCGTTTCATGACCCCGGAACGGGTGGCCCAGGTCCGCGCCGCCATCGACCCGGACCGGACCTTCGATCTGGACCACTACGGGGTGCTCATCGCCCCCCCCGTCGACGCCGGCACATCCCATGTCTCCGTCATCGACGCCGACGGGGTGGCGCTGGCACTCACCAGCACCATCAACACCTCCTATGGCAGCCGGGTCGTGGCCCCGCGCACGGGCGTGGTGCTGAACAACGAGATGGACGACTTCGTCTCCAAGCCCGGGGTGCCCAACACCTACGGCCTGGTGGGCCGGGAGGCCAACGCCGTCGAGCCGGGCAAGAAGCCCCTCTCCAGCATGACCCCGACCCTGGTCCTGGACGCCGAGGGCCAGGTCGTGCTCGCGGTCGGAGGCTCGGGCGGCCCCTTCATCATCTCCAACACCCTCCAGGTCATCAGCAACGTGCTGGACTTCGGCATGGACGTCGGCGAAGCGGTGAGCGTGCCCCGGATCCACCACCAGTGGGTCCCCCACCTGCTGTTCCTGGACCAGGGCATCCCGGTCGACGTCCAGCTCTCACTGTTGGCCCGAGGCCACGAGCTCAAGCAATTCGCCTTCCGTTCCGCGGTGCAGGCGGTGCATCGCTCAGGGGACGGCCTGGTCGGCGCCAGCGACCCCCGAAAGGGCGGGCTGCCGGCGGGCGTCGCTCAGTAGACCATCGTGGGACCGCCCTCGTTCGGGCGGCCGTCGACGGCCTCGAGCGCAGCGATGGCGGCCTTGGCGGCCTCCTTGATGTTCTCCTCGTCGCCGCCCAGGTAGACCCGTCCGAAGGCGCCAAAGGAGAGAAACTCCAGCACGTCGATGTTGGCGGCCTTTTCGGCTTCGTTGGTGGCGAGCAGCGCATAGCCGGCGGGGTGGGTCTCCAGGACGTAGAGGGTGGTGCCCTCGTGGATGTAGTTCCCGTGCCGGAAGCGGTTCACGATCTGGCTGTGGTAGCCGGTGATGCCGGTGATGGTCTGGGCCGAGACGATGCGCGGCTTGAGGCGGTCCGACTCGCTGATGCCCAGGACCTGGGAGATCTCGGCGCCGGCGGCGCGGACCTGGCCCTGGTCGAAGTGGTGTACTTCGAGCACGCCGTAGCGGCGCTCCACGATCTGCATGCCCGGCGTGCAGGCGGTGCGCTTGAGCACCACGTCGGTGACCTTGTTGACGTCCATGCCGGGCGAGACCTCGACATAGAGGCTCGCCTGGCCCTCCAAGGGCAGGTAGCCCTTGGCGATGGTGCCCACGAAGCCCGCGGTCTGGGGCTGGAGGATGTCGATGTAGGTCCAGGTGCGGAGATCGATCGCCATGGTGTCGGGGTTCTACCGGGGGCCGCACACCCGGTCAAGCACGGTTAGGGGCTGCGCTCCCGGCTCGCGAGGTCCAGCCTTGATCAACCTGCTCCTGGCACTGCTCGCTGGCACCCTTGCCTTTGGCCTCGGCGCCCTGGCTGGCAACCCGACCTACGGCATCGTGCCGGCGGTGCTGGTGTTCCCGCTGGCCTACTTCCTGCTGGCCCGGCGCATCGGTCGAAGGCTCCAGGCGGTGATGGAAGAGGTGGGCGAAGACCTCCAGAACGGCAAGGCCAAGCCCGCCCGGGACAAGCTCCAGGCCGCGCGCAGCCTGAGCCGGTGGCAGTTCCTGATCAACCAGCAGATCAACGCTCAGCTGGGGGCGATCGAATACTTCTCCCGGGACTACAAGGCGGCGCGGCCGCTCCTCCAGGGCGCCTGGGCCCGCAACTGGCAGGCGGTGGGAATGCTGGCCGCGCTGGAGCTGCGGTCCAAGAACAAGGACCAGGCCGTCACCCACATGGAAAAGGCCGCCCGTTACGGCCGCAAGGACCCGGTCATGTGGGGCCTCTATGCCTACACCCTGCTCGAGACCGGGGACCGGGACCGGGCGCTGTCCGTGACCACTGAGGGCCTCAAGGTCATCGACGGCAACGGGGCGCTCAAGGACCTCAAGTCGGCGATCGCCAACAACCGCATGAAGAAGTTCAAGTGGGGCAAGACCTTTGGTCAGGCCTGGTACAGCTTCTGGCCGGAGCAGATCCCCAAGAAGCAGCTCATGGCTGCCCAGCAGGGTCAGATGCGCGGCCGCAAGAGTTTTCCCCGCCCGCGCCGGTAGCGCTACCGGGGCGCCGGGATCTCGACCAGGACCTCGGGCAGGCCGCGCCTGTCCCGGGCCCTGCGCACGGCGAAGTCGTCGGGGTGATCCAGTGCGGCGCGGTCGAGCACGGCCACCGCCTGGTCTTCCCGACCTGCCCGCGCCCAGGCCCCGGCCGCGGCGACCAGCACGCGGGCCGAGCTTCCGTGGTCGGCCACGAGCGCCGCGATGGTGTCGGCGTCCAGGCCCTCGCCGTAGTCGGCGTAGACGTCCAGGCGTCCGACAGCCGCCGTGTCCTTGCGGCGCTTGGTGAGCTGGTAGGCCCGGGCGAAGGCCTCGGCCGCTTCGGTCGGGTGGCCTGCCCGGGCCGCCGCCCGTCCCACCTCCATCCACACCGGCCACGACCGGGGGTGCTCCAGGCTCTTGCGGCGGGCCTGGACCAGGTCTGCCGGATCCTGGAGGGCGACCGCGTCCAGCACCCGGCTCGCCAGCTGGTGGTACTGGCGGGCCCGCGACGTGGGGGCGTGGAGGTGGAGCCGGTAGACATAGGCGCCCCGGGTCACGACCAGCGCCTCCATCACCTGGGGCTCCCCGCGCAGCTGGAACGCCAGCCGCAGGCGGCGACCCGGCCAGCCCCCGAGCGTCATCGTCTCGTCGCTGGCGATGGTCGCTTGGGTGCCGTGGGTGTCGACCTGGTCGAGCAGGCGGGCCACCGCTTCGTCGGGGGTCTGGGGGTGGGAGAAGACCCCGGTGTGCACCACCAGCGTCGCCCCGCGGACCGGGGACACCCAGCCGCGGTCCCCGGTGAAGGCCCAGGTCTCTTTCCAGTAGCTCGGCGTGGCCGCCTGGAGGCCTGGTGCGCTGAAGGGCGTCAGCTGGACCAGCCCAGGGCCCCAGCGCATCAGGGCGACCATCGCGATCAGCGTCGCCAGGAGCGCGGTCCGCCGGTGCCGCCGGTTGGGGCCCTGGTGCCGGGAGTAGACCTCGGGCTCCAAGACCGTGCCCAGGGTCGCGCCGGCCAGCAGGCCCCCGATGTGGCCCCAGTTGTCCACGTTGGGGCTGAAGAAGCCCATGACGAGCGACACGCCCAGGTACCAGACCACGGCCCAGCCAAAGAACTTCTGGGCCACGTCGGGGATCAGCTCGCCGTGCTTCCAGCCGAACACGACCGCGGCGGCCAGCAGGCCGAAGTCCCCGCCGCTGGCGCCCAGCGACGGCCGGCCGGGGGACATGACCAGGGACAGCAGACCGCCGCCGAACACGGAGAAGAAGAACACCGCCGCCATGTTCTTGCGGCCCAGTCCTCGCTCCAGGTTCCAGCCCACGTACGCCAGGAAGAGCAGGTTGAACGCCAGGTGAGGCAGACTCAGGTGGAGCAGGCCATAGGAGAAGAGGCGGTGGACTTCGCCGTGCTCGAGAATGGCGGGCGCCCAGTTCGTGAAGGCATCGATCAGGACCTCGGACACGCCCGGCCCCTTGGAGAACAGGTAGATCCGAAGCTGCAGGCCCACCAGCGCCGCAGTCATGAGCGGCATGCCCAGGCTGCGCAGACCCAGCCGGAAGCGCCGTAGCTCGGCGTCGGCCAAGGCGTGGAACAGCTCCAGCTCCCCGGCGGGCACGAAGCGGGAGCCGGTGACGACCTCGAAGCGGATCGGGGTCTCGGCGGAGATCAAGCCGTCCCGCACCTCGAGCTCGAAGTCCTCGTAGGCCAGGTGGCGCTTGCCGTCGGGTCCCAGCACTTCGATGGTCATGGTCTGGCCGCGTCCATCAGAGCCAGGATCTGCAGGACGCCCTGGGCCACCGCCAGACCAGCCGCCACCAGACCGGCCCACCCCCACGGAGGGCTCTTGCGGACCCAGCTCACGATCGTGGCCGTCCCGCCCAGGACCAGGACCGGCAGCACCGCGATCCAGGGGTGCGGGAGCGGTGTGGGCACGGCCTCTGTCTCGCCCCCATAGAACAGCAGCCCCGTCGCCAGCTCGGGCCCTGCCAGCGCGATGGTCACGTGGAATCCGGCAGCTGCGACCAGAGCGGACGCGCCTGTGAGCTGGGCCAGCCAGCCATGGATCCGGCGGAACGTGGAGGACATGGCCCGATCGAATAGTACCTTCCTTCCGGGAGACCTCGAATGCTCGGCTCGGCCCTGCTCACCCTTGGCGGCTGCTTGTGGCTGAGCCCAGACGACCTGGGGCGGCGCCTGGACGGTGACGACGACGGCGTCACGGCCGCAATGGACTGCGACGACGCAGACCCCGCCACCGGGGAAGCCCGGTCCTGGTACCTGGACGGCGACGGCGACGGCTTCGGGGATCCGGGCGAGGAGACGGTGTCGTGCACCGCGCCCACGGACCGTCACCTGGCGACGGGCGAGGACTGCGACGACGCCGACGCGACCGTCTTTCCCGGAGCGCCGGAGCTCTGCGACGGCCAGCAGCGGGACGAGGACTGCGACGGCCTGACCGACGACGACGACGACGACGCACTGCTCACGACCTGGTACCGCGACCAGGACCTGGACACGTGGGGCACCGACGACGACGCGGTCTCGCTGTGCGAGGCGGGCGAGGGCTGGTCCCAACGCGACGGGGACTGCGACGACGCCAACGACCAGGTCCACCCGGGCATGGATGAGCTCTGCGGGGACGGGATCGACCAGGACTGTCTGCCCACGCCGTCCTGCCGCCTGGAGGGCGACTACCTGGTGGCCACCGTCGACGGGGGCATCGGGGTGAGCCTCGACGATCCAGGCGTGACCAGCGGCGCCTTTGGCACGGCCGCCGCGGCCCTGGACGACTTCGACGGCGACGGCCTGGACGACTTCGCCGTCGGGGCGAGCAGCGTCGATGCGACGCTCACCATCCGGGAGAACGGGGCGATCTTCGTGTTCTCGTCGCCCCCGATCCCCGACGGCAGCGCCAGCCAGGCCCTGGTGACCCTCCTGGGGGCCGAGGCGGGGGCACGGGCCGGCAGCGCCCTGGCGGCGTGCCCGGACCTGGACGGGGACGGCCTGGCGGAGCTGCTGATTGGGGCACCCGGCGCGGCCACTGGCGCCGGCGAGGTCACGGTGCTCTTCGGCGGCGCCGGGGCTCTGGACGCCGAGCTCGCGATCTCGGCCCGCCAGACCCTGCTCACCGCAGAGGCCACGGGGGACCGGGCCGGGCGGGACCTGCAGCCTCTGGGAGACTTCGACGGCGACGGCCTGACGGACTTCGCCGTGGCCGCCCCGGGGCGGCGCCTCGGAGGCAGCGGCGGCGCGGTCTACCTGGTCCTGGACCAGGTCCTGCCGGACAACGCCTACGCCCTCGACGACCTGGGCCCGCGCATCGACGGCGACGACGACGGGGGTCTGGCCGAGGGCTATGGTCTGGGCGAGGCCCTCACGCCGGGCCAGGACACAAACGGCGACGGCTACGACGACCTGTTCCTGGGGGACCCCTCCCACGACGGCGAACAAGGCCGGGCTCTCCTGTTCCAGGGCCGGCTCGAGGCCGCGGAGCTCCTGGGCACCGGAGACGCCCAGGTCCACGTCATCGGGGCTGGCGCCGACGCACTGCTGGGCACCCAGGTGCTCTTGACCCACGCCCTGGCCGGCGACGGGCCCGAGCTGGTGGTCTCCGCGCCCCTGGCAGACGACACCGGCAGCACGTCGGGCATCGTGTTCCTGGTTCCGGTGCCCGTGAACGGCGGCACGGTGGACCTGGCCGTCGATCCCGCGCAAAGGATCGCGGCTGGGGACCAGGCGCTGGTGGGACTGGCGATGGCAGGGGGCGGGGACCTCAACGGCGACGGCGCGCCGGAGCTGGCGATCCAGGGCGCCCACCAGTCCGGCCAGGACACGGTCAACGTGTTCTACGGGCCGCTCGAGGGCTCGCTCAGCGTGGACGACGCCCCCCTGCGGATCGCCTCGGACGGCACGTCCCTGGGCACGGCCATCGGGCTCGGCCGGGACCTCACCGGCGACGGCCTGGACGACCTGTTGGTGGGCGCGCCCACCACCGATCCCGACGGCGCGGTCTGGATCCTGCCTGGGCTGGGGGAGTAGGGCGTGCATCCGTCTGTGGTGTTCGGAGACGCCCGGGACATGGGCGAGGTTCCCGGCAGCTCGGTGGCTCTGGGGGTCCTGCGCTACACGTCGGAGAGCTGACCCAGGGCCCAGCGGGCATGCTCGGCGACAAGTGGAGAGCAGGTGCGCACCGCCTCCTCCAGCACCGGGATGGCCTGGGGCAGGCCCAGGTTGCCCAGGACCACCGCAGCGTTGCGGCGCAGGCCGTCGGGTCCGGGGCGTCGCAGCGGCGTGCCCGTGAAGCGGGCCTCCAGCGCCTGATCGCTCGCCGTCAGCAGCTCCGGCAGGTCGAGCCAGGCGTGGCGCGGCAGCAGGTCCTGCTCGTCCGGATCCGGGGGGCTGGCGTTGTGGGGGCAGACCTCCTGACACACGTCGCAGCCAAAGACCCATCGGCCGAACTTCGGGCGCAATTCCAGCGGGATGGGGCCCCGTTCCTCGATGGTCCAGTAGGCGATGCAGAGGGGGGCGTGCAGGTCCCGCGGGCCCCGGAAGGCATCGGTGGGGCAGGCGTCCAGGCAACGGGTGCAGGTCCCGCAGTGATCGCCGAGGGGCAAGTCCGGGCTCAGCGGCACGTCCACGAACAACACCGCCAGGAAGAGCCATGAGCCGCGAGCAGGCAGGATCTGCACGCTGTTCTTGCCCCCGAAGCCCAGCCCGGCGGCCCCGGCCCAGGACCGCTCCAGGATGGGCGCCGTGTCGACGCCGCCCCAGCAGGAGATGCCCTCGTCCCGCAGGGACCGCTGCAGCTTGCGCAGCCGCTTGCCGACCAGGTTGTGGTAGTCCCGACCCCAGGCGTACCGGGCCACCTGACCGGTCAGCCCGCCGGGGTCCGGTGGCCGGCGGTGGTGGTGCTCGATGCCCAGCACCAGGACGCTCCGGGCCTGGGCCAGGCGAAGGCGCGGATCCGCCCGTTCGGCCCGACGCTCGGCCAGCCAGTGCAGGGATCCGTGCGACCCCCGGGCCAGCCAGGCATCGAAGCGGTCCAGCCAGGGCGTGGCCGTGAGGGCCGCCACCCGCTGGTGGGCAAAGCCACAGTCAGCGGCCTTGCCCAGGATCAGGCTTCGCGCGTCCACCGCGTCCTCCAGGCGGGTTACCGCGGGACTACCACAGGAGAGCCTCAGTGAGCACCCGCGAGAACCCCGAGAAGGTCGTCATCTTCGGCTCTGGTCCGTCCGGCTGGACCGCCGCCATCTACGCCTCCCGCGCCGATCTGGAGCCGATCGTCTACGAGGGCCTGCAGCCCGGCGGCCAGCTCACGATCACCACCGACGTGGACAACTACCCGGGCTTCCCCGACGGCGTCATGGGCCCCGACATGATGGAGCAGTTCAAGGCCCAGGCCGTGCGCTTCGGCACCCGTGCTGTCTACGCCAGCGTCGAGAACGTCGACCTGAGCGAGTGGCCCTACCGCTACGTCACCGACCAGGGCGAGGGCTGGGCCCAGACCCTGATCATCGCGACCGGGGCGAGTGCCCGGTACCTGGGCCTGCCCAACGAGATCCGTCTCCAGGGCTACGGCGTGAGCGCCTGTGCGACCTGCGACGGCTTCTTCTACCGGGACCAGGTCGTGGTGGTGGTGGGCGGCGGCGACAGCGCCTGCGAGGAGGCGACCTTCTTGACCAAGTTCGCGAGCAAGGTCTACATGATCGTGCGCCGAGACGAGTTCCGAGCCTCCAAGATCATGCAGCACCGGGTCGAGAAGAACGACAAGGTCGAGGTGCTCTGGAACACCGAGACCGTCGACGTGCTGGGCAAGGACGCGGTCGAGGGGGTGCGCCTGAAGAACAACAAGTCCGGCGAGCAATTCGACCTGGCCTGCACCGGCTTCTTCCTGGCCATCGGCCACGTGCCCAACAGCCAGCCCTTCACCGACTGGCTCGAGACCGACAGCGACGGGTATCTGATCACGGCGCCGGACAGCACCGCGACCCAGGTCGACGGCGTGTTCGCCGCCGGCGACGTCCAGGACCACGTCTACCGACAGGCCGTCACCGCCGCCGGCAGCGGCTGCATGGCGGCACTCGAAGCCGAGCGCTGGCTGACCCACAAGGAACACGCCTCCTGAGTCCGGCATGAGCCCGCGCCACCAGGTCCCGCCACAGGGTGTCGGCAACGGTCGGGTCCTGCTGGTGCGGCACGGACCCGTGACCGCAGCCTGGCGGGGAACCCTCTACGGACACTCCGACGCGGAGCCCGAGCCCCTGGACGACGTGGCCTGGATCGGACCACCCGTGGACCGGGTGGTCAGCTCGGACCTGAGCCGGGCCTTGCGCACGGCGACGCAGCTGTTTCCGGCGGTGCCCCTGACGACCGACCCCGCCCTGCGAGAGACCGACTACGGGGACCTGGACGGCCGGAATCTGCTCGACCTCCACCGGGAACAACCCACGCTCTGGGACCGCTGGCTGGCCGAGCCGGACGACTTCCGCTTCGGCGGCGGCGAGACCTTTGCCGACGTGCGCACCCGCGTCGTGGCGGCGGTCGAGCGGGCCAGACTGCTCTCCCCCGACGGGGTGGTCGCCGTGGTCACCCACGGCGGGTGCATCCGCAGCATGGTCGCCTGGGTCCTGGGCGCCTCTGGCCACGGCGTCGGCAGGCTGCGCTGCGGGACGCTCAACTACGTCGAGCTGCGCTACTGGGACGGGGTGCCCGTGGTGGAGCGCACCAACGTCGTCGGGGTCTCGCGAGCCTAGTCCTCGGCGCTCGGATCCTCCGGCGTCACGAGCCAGTCCGGCAGGCCCGGCGGGGTCCAGCCACCGCCGTCGACGTCGA
>CAZFLE010000130.1:0-20966 GCA_964519895.1 uncultured Enterobacterales bacterium
CCGGGACCATCGTGGTGGACCAGGGCGCCCCGGGCCGCACCCTGTACGCGGTCGTGAACGGCGATCTGGTGGTGGAAAAGGACGGCGTCGAGCTGGCCCGCTTGGGCCCTGGAGAGCACTTCGGCGAGCTGTCCCTGGTCGACTCCCGGCCGCGCTCGGCCCGGGTGCGTGCGCTGGCCAAGACATCCCTCATCGCCATCGACCGCCAGGACCTGGTCCGCTTCTGCCTGCGCGAGCCCGACCTGGGCAACCGGGTCCTGTGGGCCTTGCTCGGCTGTCTCTCCGGGCGGATGCGGGTCACGAACGAGCGCGTCACGGCGGGCGACGACGTGACGGAGCTGTTGATCGATGCCTCGGGGCCCCACGCCTCCAGCACCGTGGTGGTCGAGCCCGACGTCGGATAGCTCGGGGCCATGACGCAGCCCCGGTCCCTGGTCCTCCGCTGTTCCCCCGACGCCGACGATCTGTACATGTTCCGCGCCCTGATGGAGGGCCTGATCGATCCCGGCCCCTTCGCCTGGCAGATCACCACGCTGGACACCGACGCCCTCAACCGGGACGCGGTGGCCAAGCCCCCGGACGTCACGGCCATCTCGGTCGGCCACTACCCCGCCCTCCAGGACGACTGGCAGCTCCTTCCCCACGGCGGCTCCGTGGGGGACGGCTATGGCCCCGTCGTGGTGGCCCGGGAGCCTCTGCGCCCCGAGGACCTGCCCGGCCTGCGCATCGCAGTCCCGGGTCTCACGACCACCGCCTACCTGGTGCTGTGCCTGATCCTGGGCGAGGCCTTTCGCCCCCTGGTCACCCCGATCACCCCGTACCACCGCATCTTCGACGCCTTGGACAGCGGCGAGGTCGACGCGGGGCTGGTCATCCACGAGGGCCGCCTCAACTTCCGGGATCACGGCTGCCACCAGGTCCTCGACATCGGGGCCTGGTGGAAGCACGAGACCGGACTGCCCCTGCCGCTGGGCGCCAACGCGATCCGCCGGGACCTGGGCCCTGAGCTCATCGCAGCCGCGTCCCCGGTGCTGCGCGAGAGCATCCGCCACGCCCAACAGCACAAGGCCGCGGGCATCGACTGGATCCTGGCCAGGGGCAGCGCTCTGAAGTCCGCCCAGGCCGTGTCCGAGTACCTCGACATGTACGCGAACCACGAGACCCTGCAGTATTCGCCAGCCGCCATCGAGGGCATGGCGGTGCTGTTCGAGCGAGCGGCGGCCGCGGGCCTGGTGCGTGGCCCCGTCCGGCTCGACCTGGCGCCGTGATGCCGGTGGTACGGTGGCCCCCTGTGGGCTGAGGGACCGGTGAGAGGGCCATGACGTGGCTGTGGCTGAGCTTTGTCGCGTGTACCCCCGAGCTGCTGCCCGAGGGCTGGGGCAACGATGGCACCGAGCCCGCCGACGTCGACCGGGACGGCCACGTCGCCGACGACGACTGCGACGACGGGGATCCGGCGGTCCACCCGGGCGCCGCCGAGATCTGCGACCACGTGGACCAGGACTGCGACACGGCGATCGACGAGGGCGTGCAGCACCAGGCCTGGCCCGACATCGACGGCGACGGCTGGGGCAGCAACGGGGATCCCTGGGTCGGCTGCGAGACCCCCACAGGCACGACGGACCGCACCGGGGACTGCAATGACGGCAACGCCGCCATCCACCCGGACGCCGACGAGCTCTGCAACGGCGCCGACGACGACTGCGACGGTCAGGTCGACGAGGAAGGGGGGCTGGACGGGGAGCTCTGGTACGCGGATCAGGACGGCGACGGCTACGGCCCCACGGGCACCGGCGAGCCTCTGTGCGACCCCCCCGACGACGCGGTCGACCAGGGCGGGGACTGCGACGACGACGACCCCGCTCGCAATCCCGGCCAGGCCGAGATCTGGTACGACGGGGTGGACAGCGACTGCGACGGCGCCGACGACTACGACGCCGACCAGGACGGCTACGACGTCTCCTTGGACTGTGACGACCTGGACGCCAGCCTGTCTCCCGGCGTCGACGAGATCTGCGGCGATGGCCTGGACAACGACTGCGACGGCGGCGCGGCGAGCTGTGCGCTGGAGGGGGACTTCCCGCTGTCGTCGGCCCCCGCCACCGTCCAGGGCACCGCCGCCGGCAGTGCCGCGGGCACGACGGTCTGCGGGCCGGGGGACCTGGACGGCGACGGACGACAAGACCTCGTCATCGGTGCGCCCGGGGCCAGCGATGGCGCGGCCGGCGGAGGCGCCGTGGCGGTCTTCTTGCCCCCGGTCTCCGGCGTTCAGGCCCTGGACGCAGCGGATGCGCTGTGGCTGGGAGACACGGCGTCGGCCCAGGCCGGGGCCGCCTTGTCCGGCGCCGGCGACCACGACGGGGACGGGCAGCCGGACCTGCTGATCGGAGGGCCCGGCGCCGACCTTGCCTGGCTGGTGGCCTTTGCCGGGGGCAACACCCTGCTGGGTGCCGACGGCGCCACGATGCTGGTCGGGCCGGCGGGGTCCGAGGCCGGCATGGCCCTGGCGGGCGGCGACGACCACACCGGCGACGGCGTGGCGGATCTCTGGGTCGGTGCGCCCGTGCGCACCCACGGGGGCAAGCCCGTGGGCGGTGTGTTCCTGGTCGAAGGCCCGGTGACCGGGGACCTGGACCTGGAGACCGACACCCCGGGTGTCCTGGTGGGCGAGAGCTCCTACGATCGCGCCGGCGCCGCCATCGCCACGCTGGGCGACGTGGACGGCGACGGGCTCTCCGACCTGGTGGTGGGGGCCCCCCAGGACGACGCCGGTGCCACGGACGGTGGCGCCGCCTACCTGGTCCTGACCGGCTCGCCCATCCGAGATCTCGCCGACGCAGAGACCTCATTTCGGGGCACTGCGACCACGGGCTACCTGGGGGCCGCCGTCGCCGGTCCGGGGGATCTGGACGGGGACGGGCTGGCCGACGTGGTCGTGGGCATGCCCGGCGCCGACGAGGGGTCCACGAACAACGGCATGGCGCTGATCTGGCTGGGCGGGGCCAGCGGCCAGCTGACCCCCGACGATGCCCACGCCCGCCTGGTCGGCGAGGACAGCTCCGACGAGGCTGGATCGGCACTGGCGACGCCGGGAGACTTCGACGGGGACGGCACCACTGACCTGGTCATCGGAGCCGACCGACAGGGCATGGTCGCTGCGTACGGCGGCGCGGCCTACGTGGTGTTGGGGCCGGTGAGCGGCGTGGTCGAGCTGGTCGACGCCCACGCCCGCCTCCAGGGCGAGGGTTCCTACGACTATGCGGGTGCATCGGTCGCGGGCGTCGGCGATCCCGACTGGGACGGCCGTCGGGATCTCCTCGTCGGTGCCCCGGGCGACGACGCGGGCGGCTCGGACGCCGGGGCAGCGTGGTTGGTCCTGGCCAGCGGAATGTAGGTCGGCGCCGATCAGTCCCGCCGTCGCCACCCGAACAAGGGCAGGAAGGCCAGGCTGAGGCTCAGGGGGTTGTTGCAGCCCCCGAGCGGTCCCGCCCCCGTGTCTGCGGTCGGGTTGGTGCCGAGCTGGTATTCCTCCAGGTTGGAGTAGCCGTCTCCGTCGGGGTCTTCGCCGCCGTCGTCGCGGGTCGGATCCAGACCCCTGGCCTCCTCCCAGGTGTCGTCCATGCCGTCGTGGTCGCGGTCGTAAGGCAGCACCCAGTCCAGCTCCCCCACGTCGTCCGCAGCCAGCGGATGCACCGTGTGGGCTCGCGCCTCGAGGCGGGCGTCTGGCCACCAGGCGTCAACGAAGTCCGGGTCCTCCAGACAGGGCGCGTCGACGCTCGCGCCAATCCGGTAGGCCGACTCGACCAGCGAGGGCAGGCGATAGCGTCCGTGGTCGTCGGTGGTGGTCTCGACCACGAGCAGGTCGGGATCGTCTGGGGTCGCTGTGACCCGGGCACCTTGGATCGGGTCCCCGCTGGGGTCCAGGACGCGTCCGCTCACGACGGCGCCAGGGATCCAGGGAAAGTTGCCGATCTCCAGCTGCTCACCGGCGTCGACCCGCCAGGTGCGCACCCGGCCCTGGTCGTCGCGCAGGGTGTCGTGCACGCCGTCGTGGTCCTGGCCGCCGATCACCAGGGACCAGGTCCCCGCAGACAGTCGCAAGGCCTGGAAGTGGCCGTCGCTGTCGACCTGGACCGGGATCTCCACCGTGCCGTCGTCGTTGACGGCCCAGGCCGAGAGGTCGGAGAGGTCCCGGGGGGCCCCGGTGATCGCACCGGACAGCGAAGCCCCCGGGGAGACGTTCAGGTTGAGGTCGTCCACCACGTCGCCGTCGTCGGGCACGTCGAGCTTCTGCTTGGGGCGATCGTCTCCGGGCCACCAGGTCACGGCCCAGTCGTCGTCGGAGACCCAGATCTCGGCTCGGCCCGGCCGGATGCCCGCCAGGGTCCAGACGCCGTCGTCGTCGGCTCGCACGCGCTCGGTCACGCGGCCGATGCGCACCCGCACGACCGCGTCGGGGACCGGCTGGTCGTCGCTGTCCAGGATCCGGCCGCTCAGGGTGACCCCCTGGCCCAGGGCCAGCGTGCCCAGGGAGCGCTCCTCGCCCTCGGCCACGTTGAAGACCTGGGCGTCGACCAGGTCGTAGCCCCCCACCAGGGTGTCCGGGTGGTCCGGATGCACCAGCTCCAGGTAGACCCCCGCTGCGACGGTGGGCAGGCCGGAGAGGGCGAAGCTGCCGTCTGCCCCAGCCGTCGCCACCCGCTGCCAGGGGATCGGTTCATCGACGACGGGCCAGGCCACCACGACCGCGCCCTCGGCGGGCTCGCCGGTGGCGGTCTCGACCCGGCCGGTGAGGGTTCCGCCGGTAGACAGCGTGATGGCGTGGGGCTCGGTGTCCAACCCATGCTCCAGGTCGATCAACACCCCCTCACACCAGGTGTCGCCGGCTGGGTAGTAGGCGTCCGGGACCCCGCGATCGTCGACCGGGGACACCCGGAGCCGGACGGGCAGAGCGGCCACGCCGGCCACTCGGAAGGAGCCGTCCGGTTCCACCGAGGCCTCGCCGACGGTGCGCCGGCTGGCGTCGATGGCCTCGACCAGGAGCGCCACGGCGGGGTCGTCGCCGACCACGTCGCCGACCACGTCAGCGGCCAGCAGAGGGGTCGTCAAGAGCAGGAGCATGGGCCTACCTTAGTCGGCCCATCCGGGGTCCTCTACCGAGGGTTCCGTGCCCCGGCGGCGTCGGGCGCGAGGCGGGCCTCGACCGTGTGCTCGACGTCCCGCAGGATGTCGTAGTGGGCATCATCCACCGCGAAGAAGCCGTTGACGGACGGGGTCCCTCGCAAGATGGCGCGGCCCTCGGTGGTCTGGGTCGACAGCTCGGAGAGCAAGAGCCCCAGGGCCCGACCCACCACGGGATCCAGACCCTCTCGCAGCACATAGGCGTCGAAGGGGATGCGCGGTGCCTTGGCCACAACCCGCACCAGGTGGCCCTGGGGGTGGCTCAGCCTCTGGGTGGTGAGCGCATGGTCGTAGATGGCACCGGCGTCGACCTGGCCGGTGGCCACGGCATCGAACACCGCCCCGTGGCTGCCCAGGAACGAGGCCTGCACGTCGTCGAGGGGGTCGATGCCCTCGGACAGCATCCGCGCCGCCGGGAACAGCCAGCCCGACGTGGAGCGCTTGTCGACGTAGCCGAAGGGCCGTCCCTTGACGTCTGTCAGGCTCTGGACCGGGCTGTGCTCGAGGGCGATGACGTAGACGCCGTAGGTGGGGTAGCCGCGGGCCACGTGGCTGGCGAAGACCCGGAGCCCGGGGGCCAGCTTCCTGGCCTGGACGTAGCCGTAGGGGCTCATGATCGCGGCGTCCACACGGCGATCGACGATGGCCTGCTCGGCCTGGGCATAGCCGGCCAGCGGCACCAGGCGGATCGGAACCCCCAGGCGCTCCCCCAGGTGCTCGAACACCGGCCGCCACCCCTCGGTCTCGCCGTCGATGCCCAGGTACGGGGTGTAGCCCCAGCGGAGCTCGTCCAGACCGGCGTCGGACACGGCGGCGCGGGCCGCGGGCACGGCGTCGGGGCGGAGCACGACCGGCTCCAAGGGCGCGGGAGGCGCCGTCGGGGCTGCACAACCCAGGACACCCAGCAGCAACGCGGTGATCACGCGGCCTCTCCCGGGAGCAGGTGGACCCGATTGCGTCCTCGGGCCTTGGCCAGGTAGAGCGCCCGGTCCGCCTCTTCCAGCAGCTCCCCCGCCGTGCAGCCGCGGCTCGGACGGGTCGCCACGCCGACCGAGACGGTGATCCGACCGCCGGGCTGGCTCTCTTCCGCACCGACGAAGTCCGTGCAGCGCACCTCGGCCGCCAGCGACTCGCCGACACAGACCGCCTCTCCGGGGCCGGTGTCCAGGAGCACCACCGCGAATTCCTCTCCGCCGTAGCGGGCGACCCGGTCGATGGTGCGCAGGCGTCCCTGGAACACGTTGGAGACTCGGGACAACAGCCGGTCCCCCGCAGGATGGCCGTGGGTGTCGTTGTAGAACTTGAAGTGGTCTACGTCGAGCAACAGCAGCGACAAGGGACTGCCCGTGCGGTTGGACCGCCGCAGCTCGAAGTCCAGGGTCTCCAGGAAGGCCCGACGGTTCAGCAGGCCGGTGAGTTCATCGGTCCGAGCGAGCTGCTCGAGCTGCTCGACGGCCTCGTTGAGCTGCTTGTTCAGGCCTGTCAAGGCGCGGTTTGCCCGCTTGAGCTCCTGGGTCCTGTTGGCGACCCGGGCCTCCATGTGCTCCCGCTGACGCACGATCCGGTCCGCCATCTCGTTGAGGGCGTGGCCCAGCTGGTCCATCTCCTGCTGACCGGCCGGGGCCAGCCGAGTCTCCGTCCGCCCATCCGCGATGTCCTGGGCCATGCCGCGCACCCGATCGAGGGGCTTGAGCAGCAGCCGGTTCAGGAGTTGTGTCAGCACCAGTCCGATGAGCAGGGCCACCATCGAGGAAGCCAACAGCGCCTGGATGACCTGGCCTCTGACCTGGCCCTCGACGGCGGACAGGTTGACCTGGCCCAGGGCGGTTCCCCACCGGAGGCCCGACTGGAGCGGGACCGCAGCCAGCAGCACCGGGGTGCCGTCGTCGTCACTCAACAGCGAGATCGAAGACTCGGCGTTCAGCGCCTGGGCCACGAAGGGGCCCTCCAGCCGGCTGCCGTAGTGACTCGGGTCGCTGTGGGCGACCACCCTGCCCTCGGAGTCCAGGACTGCCATCCACATGAGGTTGAAGCCCGCGGCGGCGTCCCCCTCGAGCGTGCCTACCATGGTGTCCAGGCGCTCGAATTCCCGATTCGCAAGCGCGACCCCAGTGGGCAAGGCCACGGCCTCGAGCACCTGGAGGGCCTGTTGGGCCGACGCCTCCCGCAGCTGCCGAGCCTGGGACTGGGCACCCCAGATGCCCAGCATGAGCACCGCCGACCAGACGATGCCCACGACCCACATCGTCACCCGGGTGCGCAAGCCCACGATGCACGGATCGGGTCCATCGGCCCTGGCCTTGAGGGATTCACGATAGGGGCACCCGACCCTTCCAAGGAACCCACCAAGTGCGCCTGGACGAGTTCGAGTCCGTCTTCCGCTCGGCGGTCAAGCCGACCTTTGCCTACGCCCCGCCCACCCTGGGCCGGGTGATGCTCGTGACCCACGGCGAAGACGCGGCCACCCGTGCGGTGGAGCCCGCCGTCAAGCGGCTGCTGGCGTCGCTCGACGGGCCCCCCAGCCTGGAGCTCCTGACCGTCGGCCTGGCGGACTGGGTCACGCCGGCCGGCCTGCTGGACCTGGTCCAGGAGCAGGCCCCGGACCTGGTGGTCACCTGGCGCAACCTGGCGGGGGCGCCAGGGGCCCTGCGCTGGGATCTGGGCCCGGTGGTGCACGCCCTCACCCAGGGCAGCGAGCGGCCGGTGTTGTTGCTCCCAGACCCCCACCGTGCGGACTTCGGCGAGCGCGTGGCCACCCCGCGGCGGGTGCTCGTCGTGACGGACCACCTGACCGGCGATGACCGTCTGGCCAACTGGGGGGTCGCGTTGACGCCCAACCACGGGCACCTGCACCTGGCCCACATCGAGGACCAGACCACCTTCGACCACTACGTCGACGTGATCAGTCGGCTGCCCGACATCGACACCGACCGGGCCCGAGTCCAGCTCCGGGACAAGCTCCTGGGCCTGCCCCGGGCCTACTGCGCCAGCCTCAAGCAGGTCCTGGCCGACCAACACGTCGACGAGCAGATCGTGGACCTGGTCGAGCTGGGGGATCCCATCGCTCGCTACCCGGACCTGGTGGCCGAGCACCGGATCGATCTGCTCATCTGCAACACCAAGGACCCGGGCCAGAGGGCCATGGACGCCCTGGCCCATGCCCTGGCCGTCGAGCTCCACGACCTCCCGCTCCTGCTGCTCTGAGTCCCATGCATCACGCGCCTGCCGTCGCCGCCTCCACCACATGGATCTTCGTCGCCGTCCTGGTCGGCATGATCGTGGCCTTGGCTCTCGAGGAGCGCCTCCACGCCAAGAAGTCGATGATCACCGGGGTCTTCGCCGTGCTCAGCCTGGGGCTGGGCGCAGCCCTGGGCGTGCTGCCCTTTGGCGACGTGACCCTGCCCAATGGACACCACGTGGGCCTGCCGGTCTACATCCCAGCGGTGGACTGGGAGGTCATCGCGATCATCCTGGGCGCCAGCTTGTTCATCGACGTCATCTCTCGCTCGGGCATCTTCAGCTGGATGGCCATCACGCTGACCCGGGTCAGCGGGGGCGATCCCCTGCGCCTGCTGGGCTTCTACGCCGCCCTGACCGTGCTGTTCTCGGCGGTCTTGAACAACGTCACGGCGATGATCATCGTCGGCTCGCTCACCGTGGTCTCCCTGGGCAAGCTCGAGCGCAAGGACCTGCTGCTGGGCTTCCTGCTCACCGAGGGCCTGCTGACCAACATCGGTGGCCTGCTCACCCTCATCTCGTCCGTGCCCAACATCATCCTGGGCAACAAGGCCGGCATCCCCTTCGTGGACTTCTTCATCGTGGCGGCGCCCTATGCCCTGGTCGCCACCCTGGTGACCCTCGCCATGGCCGTGGTGCTGTTCGACATCAAGCCCCTGGAGAACAACGAGGCCCGCTTCGCGGCGGCGGCCCGGGTGGCGAGCTTCGACCCTGACGACGGCATCGAGAGCCGCGCCTTCTTTCGACTCTCCTGGGGTCTGCTGGCCGCGTTCATCCTGACCATCGCGACCACCACGGTGCTGCCGGGGGTGCGGGAGCTCGGCATGGGCTTCGTGGCCATGGCCTTCGCGGTCGTGGCGATGCTCCGGTACAAGCACGAGGTCGATCGCAACTACGCGGCCCTGGACTGGGACCTGCTCTTCTTCTTCATCTTCCTGTTCGTGGTCATCAACGTCATGGAGCACGCCCAGGTGCTCCACCTGCTGGGCGGGGCCATCGGCGCCCTGGTGGCGTCCGGGGACGTGACCGGTGCGGCCGGTCTGCTGTGGTCCTCGGCCCTGGCCAGCTCGGTCACGGACAACGTGCCCTTGGCTGCGGTGATGGGCACGATCCTGAGCGACCAGGGGCTGCCCACCGACAGCCACCTGTGGTGGGCGACCATCTTCGGGACCAACCTGGGCGGCAACTTCACGCCGATCGGCAGCGCCAGCACCGTGGTCGCCGTGTCCGTGATCCACCGCCAGGGGCTGGACATGAGCTTCCTGCGCTTCGTGCGGGCCGCCTTGCCCTTTGCGCTGGTGCACGTGCTGCTCGCCACGGCCTACGTCCTGCTGGTGCTGCGCTGAGCGGCGAGGTCCTGGTCGTCGGAGGCGGGATCTTCGGCGTCACCGCTGCCTTGACCCTACAAGCCCGGGGACACCAGGTGCAGCTGGTCGATCCGGGTCCCCTGCCCCACCCCCTGGCGGCTTCGACCGACATCAGCAAGCTGATCCGGGCCGACTACGGCACCGATGGGTTCTTCGCCGATCTGGGCCGCGAAGCGCTGGCCGGGTGGGACGCTTGGTCCGCCGGCTGGGACGCGCCCCTGTACCACCCGGACGGCGTGTTGATGTTGAGTCGGCAGGCCCTGGTGGCCGGTGGCTTCGAGGGCGACAGCCTGCGCACCCTCGAGGACCGCGGCTGGGACCTGGAGCGGCTCGACGCCGAAGCCCTGGCGCGACGCCACCCGGCCTGGCGCCTGGGGCCCCACGCCGACGGCTACCTGAACCCCCGGGGTGGCTGGGCCGAGAGTGGCGCCGTTGTCGCGCACCTGCTCTCCCTCGCCCGGGCCCAGGGGGTGGTGCTGAACCAGGGCGCCCGCGTCGACGGCCTGATGATGCAGGGGGACCGGGTGGTGGGGGCGACCGGTCCCGCCGGCCCCATGCCCGCCGATGCGGTGGTGGTCGCCGCGGGGGCTTGGACACCGGGCCTGCTGCCGTGGCTGGCCGATCGGCTGCACGCCACGGGTCATCCGGTCCTCCACTTCCGTCCGGCGGACCCAGCCCCCTGGCGAGCCCCCCACTTCCTGCCCTGGGCGGCCGACATCGCCCGGACCGGGTTCTACGGCTTTCCAGCAAACGCCGACGGGCTGGTCAAGATCGCCAACCACGGGGTCGGCGTCCGGGTCTCGCCCGACGGTCCCAGGGACCTGCCGCCAGGCACCCACGACCACTTCCGGGCCTTCCTCGTGGACGCGCTGCCCGGCCTGGCCGACGCGCCCGTCGTGGGCGAGCGGCTGTGTCTCTACTGCGACACCTTCGACGGCGACTTCTGGATCGCAGCCGACCCCGAGCGTCCGGGTCTGGTGGTCGCGACCGGCGGCTCGGGCCATGGCTTCAAATTCGCCCCGGTGCTCGGCGACCTGACCGCGGACGCCGTGGAGGGCACCCCTGGCCCCTGGGCCTGGCGGTTCCGCTGGCGGGCACCGGGCGACCGCCGGACCGAAGACGCCCGTCACGACGGTGAGCTGGCGTGATCGGCCTCCTGCTGCTGGTCGGCCTGGCCCAGGCAGAGCCACTGGACCCGAGCGGCGTGTGGTCCCTCACCGGCCAGGACACCGACGGCGAGAGCTATGACGGCTCGGTGCTCTTCCAACCCTGGGGCCCGGCTCTGGACGTGACCTGGCACACGTCCATCGGGGACTACCAGGGCGTCGCGCTGGTGGTCGACGAGCGCCTCTACGCCTCTTGGGGCGCGGGGCCAGGCTTCGGGCTGGCCGTCTACACCCGCGGTCAGGACCGGCTGGACGGGCGGTGGGTGCTGTGGCGGGACCGGAGCGACCCGGGCACCGAGTGGGCCACCCCCCAGGGCCGCATCCGACGGGGCTGGTACGGCACCTGGGAGGTCGACGGGCGAGCACCGGGAGCGGACGGCGTGCGCTACCTGGCGCTGCTCACCGTCGAGCGCGTGGGTCGCACCACCGTGCTCACGTGGGACACAGGCGAGAGCGTGTACCAGGGGGTGGGGTTTCGACGGGGCGACACGCTGGTGGTGGGCTGGGCCTACGATGCGGCGGGGGGGCTGGTGGCCTACACGCCCCGCGGCGACGAGCTTCGCGGTCGCTGGGCCATCGCAGGGGACCGCCGAAGGGGACGCGAGCGGCTGGAGCGGCGTTAGGCTCTCGGTCGGTGGCGACCTTCTCTGCGAGCGCTCCTGGGCGCGTCTGTCTGCTCGGCGAGCACTGTGACTGGGCCGGCGGGGCGTCGCTCACCGTGCCGCTACCGATGCGGGTTCGAGTGCGCTTCCGGCCCGACGGAGGCCCTGTCCTGCGGGCCCGCTCCGGCGATCGGCGCTCGTCGTGGCCGGTGCCGATCCCGGCGACCGGGCCCCGCAATCGCCAGGATCCGCTGCGCTATGTCGCGGCGGTGTGCATGAGCGTGGGCGCCGCTGGACATCCCTGCCCAGGGGGCGAGGTCGACATCATGTCCGACCTGGCCGAGGGCCGCGGTTTCTCCAGCTCCGCAGCCCTCTGTGTGGCGACCGCAAGGGCCATGCTGGCCAGCCAGGGCGCCGAGCTCACCCCCCGTCGCCTCGCCCAGGTCGCCTACGAGGCCGAGCGGGAGCGGGTCGGGGTCCAGTGCGGCCTGCTCGATCAGCTGGCATGCGCCCACGCCCGGCCCCTGCTGATCGAGTGGCGGGGCCGCTCGCCCAAGGTCCACGGGGTCCGGGTGGGCGACACCCTGCACCTGGTCGTCGGGGCCTTTCCCGAGCCCAGGGACACAGCGGCCATCCTCAAGCGGCTCAACGAGCTGCACCGGGGCAAGGGCCGGGCCAGCGAGACCGCCGCAGTGCAGCGGGCCCTGGAGAGCTGGGGCCAGGGCGCCCACGCCGGCGCCCACGCGCTGGCGGCCGGCAAGCTCCACACCCTGGGACGCTGGATGAACCGGGCCCAGAAGACCTACGAAGAGGAGCTCGCCGGCAGGATTCGCGAGCTCCGGGCTCCGCGGCTGCTCGCGGCGTGTTCGACCTTGCGAGACGCCGATGCCCTGGGGGCCAAGTTCAGCGGAGCGGGGGGAGACGGCTCCGTCGTGGCTCTGGCAGAGGACGCCGCCCACGCGTCGGCCCTGGCGTCGCTCCTGCGGGCCCTGGGCCTCGAGGCCTGGAGCCTGCCGCCTCTGGAGCCAGGCGGCGAGGGACCATGAGCGAACCGCGGGAGGCGATGCGCAACCTGGACCGCTCCGGCCGGTTGATCGTGCGTCGACTGGGCGTCAGCCCACCGCTCTTCTCGGACGCCTACCACGCGCTCCTGCGCTCACCCTGGTGGAAGCTCGGGGCCTGGATGCTCCTGGGCTACTTCATCGTCAACTGCCTGTTCACCGCGCTCTACCTGCTGGGCGGGGACTGCATCCAGGGCGCCAGGGCGGGCAACGTGCTCGACACCTTCAGCTTCTCGGTCCAGACGCTCAGCACCATCGGCTATGGCGCCCTGTTGCCCCAGACGCCCTATGCCCAGGTCCTGGTCGCGATCGAGTCCCTGGTCGGCTTGATGACCTTTGCAGTCATCACGGGTCTGACCTACGCCAAGTTCTCGGTGCCCGTCACCCGCATCGTGTTCTCCCGCTGCGCGGTGATCGCGAACCACGACGGTGAGCGTTGCTTGATGTTCCGCATGGCCAACGAGCGGGGCAACCAGATCCTCGAGGCCCGCCTGAGGGTCATCGTCGCCCGACGCCAGATCACGTCTGAGCGCGAGGTCTTCCGCCAGCTCCTGGACCTGCCCCTGGTCCGAGACGAGACGCCGCTGTTCGCGTTGTCGTGGACTGCCATGCACCGCATCACACCCGACAGTCCGCTCCATGAGCTCGGTCTCGCGGCGATGGTGGACCAGGAGCTGGAGATCTACGTGGCCCTGGTCGGCACCGACGAGCTCACCACCGACACCTTGCATGCTCGCCACAGCTACCTGCCGTCGGACCTGCGCTTCGATCACCGGCTGGCCGACATGCTCAGCCGCGACGAAGACGGCTATCCGCAGATCGACCACCGCCGATTCCACGACACCGTGCCCTTCGACCAGCCGAGTGTCTTCGCGCCGAACAGACTCGGGTAGGCTGCGCTCGTGCTCGCCTCGCTGCTGCTCCTCGCCTGTCTGTCCCCCACCGAGCTCTCGGTGGTCGGGGGCGACTCGGCAGCGACCGGCACCCCGGACACCGCACCGCCCGTGACGGACACCGAACCGGGCGAGACCGACAGCGACAGCGGTGGCACCACAGACGGCGAGACCACCGAGCCCACCGACGACGGCCCCCAGGACGCCGACGGCGACGGCCACGCGTCCGATGTGGACTGCAACGACGACGATCCCGACATCCACCCCCTGGCGTACGACGACTGCGACGGGATCGACGACGACTGCAACGACCTGATCGACGACGCCACGGACTGTCCCTGCCCCATCAACCACTTCGGTGCGAACGCCTACCTGTTCTGCGAGTCCCGCGCGACCTGGCAGGACGCCAGCGCCGCTTGCGGCGACTCGGGCTACGCGCTGGTGACGGTCGACAGCGCCGACGAGAACGCGTGGCTGCACGAGACCGCGGCCATCCTCTCCAGCCGGGAGTGGTGGAGCGGCTTCAACGACCGGGACGACGAAGGCACCTTCAGCTGGGTCTCGGGGGCCCCGGTCAGCTACACCAACTGGGCCTCGGGCGAGCCCAATGACTACGGCCGGGGCGAAGACTGTGCACCCCTGTTGAGCGCCGACAACGAGCGCTGGAACGACGTCTCCTGCGAGGAGGACCTGCGCTACATCTGCGAGGCGGGCTGAGGGTCGGCCCACTCCGGAGCGCCCAGATCTCGCCGCAGCCCCAGGTAGGTCTCGCTCCACCGACCGTCCGCCCGGCGGATGACCAGGTCTGGCGGGTCGGTCCGCTCGCCCTCCCAGCCGCTGGTGAACAGGGCGATGAGCGGCGCCTTGCCGTCCCGGAAGCGGACCTCCTGGCGGGCCAGCAAGGTCAGCCCAGCGGCCCTGAGCGCCTGTTCCGGGCGGGGATCGGTGGCCATGTGGCAGAAGCAGAACCGGGACCGCTCGTCCCGCTCGAGGCTGCGTGCAGCCGCCGCGGCGTAGTCGAACACGCTGCCCCGCAGCTCCATCCTGGCGCCCGCGCGCTGGGGATGGGGCGAGACCACACCCTTGCCCAGGGGGATGTAGGGCGGACTGCCGGTGATCAGGTCGTGGGCGTGGGTCCCGGGCACGGCCTCCGGGTCCCTCAGATCCCCGTGGACCAGGGTCACCCGATCCTGGAGTCCGTTGTGCGCCACCGAGCGTTGGGCCAAGCCCCAGCTGAGGGCCTGGGCCTCGACGGAGCGGAGGGTCGCGCCCGGGGCCAGGTGCCACAGGGTGGTCAGCCCCACGGAGCCGATGCCGCTTCCCAGGTCCAGGAGCCTGCGGGCGTCCGGGTGAGCCCGCAGCGCGGTCCAGGCGGTGAGCAGGTCGTCGGAGCTGAACCGGTGGCCCCGACGGAGCTGGTAGATGCGCCAGTCCCCGACGAGCAGGTCCAGGGTTTCCTGGGCGGCTCGGGCGGAGAGCCCCGTCGGCAAGGGCTCAGGCTGCGTCGGCACGGGCCTGGGCGACCGCCTGGGCCAGCACGCCGGCGACGGTGCGGGCGACCTGGGGCAGGGAGTCCGTCAGCACGACCCCCGCGGCCTTGGCGTGGCCGCCGCCGGACGCGTGCAGGGCTCGGGCCACCCGAGAGACGTCGACCAGGCCCCGACTGCGCAGGCTGAGCTTGACCTTGTTCGGGGCCCGCTCGACCAACAGCACCGCGACCTCGACCCCTTCGACGTAGACCAGCGCATCCACGATGCCTTCGACGTCGGCTTCGCTGGTGCCGAGCTCCTGGTGGAGGGCCTGGCTGGCTTCGCCCAGCACCACGGTGCCGCGGCTGTGAAAGCTCGCGCCGTCCATGACCCGGGCCTTGAGCTTCATGCCGGCGGGGCGGCGCTCCATCAGGACGTGGATGGCGATGGTGGCGTGATCGATGCCCTGGTCCAGCAACCGCGCTGCCGCCCGTAGGGTCGACGACTTGGTGTTGGAGTAGCGGAAGCCGCCGGTGTCGAAGAGCATGCCGGCGTAGAGCAGAGACGCGGTGTCCCGGTCCAGGGGGACCTGCCAGGCGTCCATCAGCTCCAAGACCATCTCGCAGGTGCTCGCCGCGTCGCGCTCGATGATCGGCAGGTCGTAGCCGTCAGCGGACGTGGTGCCGTGGTGATCGATCAGGCCCTTGCGGCCCGCGGCCTGGAAGACCTGGGTGACCCGGGGGCTCAGCCGGTGTCGGTCCCCGTCGAGCACGATGGCCACGTCGTAGTCGGAGGGCACGGACTCGTCGTCGAGCATGTCCGCCGCGCCGGGCATCCACGCGTACCGGAAATTGGCCTGTCCAGCCACGTCGACCCGTGCCCGGGTGGCCTTGCGGATCGCGACCGCGAGCGCCAAGCAGGCCCCCAGGGAGTCCCCGTCGGGGTCCTCGGGACCGGTCAGCAACACCGCGCGGGCGTTGGCGAGCAGCGCAGTGAGCTGCGCCGCCTCGTAGGGGGTGGGCATGGGCGAGTCCTCTGGCGCAGGGCCCGAGAAAGGCCCCCAGTCTAACGCTCGCTCGCCGGCTGGGCGAGCTGAAGACGCGGCCTGAGCCCTTGTGTCGTTGGCCGCAGCACCCCGGTTTGGATAGTCGGGGCTGGATTCCGGCTCGACCCACGAGACGGTCCAGCCGAGGAGCCCCCAAAGGTGACATCCACCGACACCCCCACCCCCGATGCCGTCGTCGACGACGCCCCCGCGATCGACACGGCCCCAGACGCCGCCGACACCGGCGCCGCCGCGGCAGACGACGCGTCTCCGGACGCCGCCCCGCAGGACGTTGCCGACCCAGGCGACGAGGCGGTCGAGGACGAGGGCCGAGTCAGCGACTACAAGTCCGGCCGCGCATTCGCGGACTTTCCCCTGAGCCCCGAAGTCCTCGAGGGCCTCAAGGGCATCGGCTACGAAGAGGCGACCCAGGTCCAGGCCGAGGCCATCGAACCCGGCCTGGCCGGCAAGGACCTGCTGGTCCGGGCCAAGACCGGCACGGGCAAGACCTGCGCCTTTGGCGTGCCGATCATCGAGGCCCTGGAGCCCGGCGCCCGCAAGGTGCAGGGCCTGGTGCTCTCCCCCACCCGCGAGCTGGCCAACCAGATCGCCAGAGAGCTCGCCGGCATCGCCAAGTTCAAGGACGTGCGCATCCTGACCATCTACGGCGGCGTCGCCATGGGTCCCCAGGAACAGGCCCTGGAAGAGGGCGTCGAGCTGGTCGTCGGCACCCCCGGGCGCGTGCTCGACCACCTGCGCCGGGGCAACCTGGACCTGTCCGAGTCCAAGATCGCCTGCCTGGACGAGGCCGACGAGATGCTCTCGATGGGCTTCTTCCAGGACGTGACCAAGATCCTGAGCAAGCTCGCCAAGGGCAGCCAGCTCCTGATGTTCTCGGCCACGGTCAACGCCGAGGTCAAGAAGCTGATCGCCCGCTTCCTGAACGATCCGATCGACATCTACCTGTCGACGGACACCGACCACGTCGACGGCATCACCCACATCCTCTACGAGACCGGGCCCGACTACCACCGGGTCAAGGCCCTGATGGCGGTCATCGACGCCGAGAAACCGGACAACGCCATCGTGTTCTGCAACACGCGCGAGGACACCGCGACCATCGCCACCTACCTGGACAAGCAGGGCGTGCCTTGCCAGCTGCTCAGCGGGGAGCTCCCCCAGAAGAAGCGCGAGCAGGTGATGGCCAAGATGAAGGCCGGGGCCATCCGCGTGCTGGCCGCCACCGACGTCGCCGCCCGCGGCATCGACATCTCGAACCTGACCCATGTCTTCAACTACAACCTGCCCCAGGACCCGGCGGTCTACATGCACCGCATCGGCCGCACGGGCCGGATCGGCAAGGAAGGCTGGGCCATCAGCCTGTCCGGAGGCCAGGATCTGGCGACCCGCATGGTGCTCGAGAAGCAGTTCAACGTGCAGTTCGAGATCAAGCCGCTGCCCACCCCCCAGGAAGCGGCCGAGCTGCGCATGACCCAGCAGGTCCAGAAGCTCAAGGAGATCGCCGGCACCACGGCGTTCGAGGGCTACCTGCCGCTGGTCAGGGCCCTCAAGGACAAGCCCGGCGGCGAGGTCCTGCTGGCGACGGCCATGCGGGTCTGCTTCGACTTCGACCGGCAGCTCCGGGCGGCCCAGGCCGGCGTCGATTCCCTGGGCGCTCTGAGCGAGGCCAAGGCCGAGAAGCGCGAGGGCCGCAGGGACCGGGGTGACCGGGATGGCGGCCGTGGCGGCCGCGGTGGGCGCGGCGGTGGCGGAGGCCGTGACCGTGACCGCAAGCGGCGGGACGATGGCGATCGCCCCCGGCGCTCGCGGCGCGACGGCGGCGACAACCGGGACAGCCGGCCGAGCTCATCGGGCGGTGGCGGAGGCGGTGGCGCAACGAGCGCCCCCACCAAGCGGCGCCGGCGGCGTCGGCGCAAGGGCTCCGGCGACGGCAGCTGAGACACCCTGGCCCGGGTCCACGACCCGGGCGTCAAGTGACCACCACCTCTTAGATGAAGCTGACCTCGAACGCCAGCTTCCGGGCTTGCTCCAGCTCGTCGGTGGACAGCACCTCGGCTTCGGCCAGGAGCCGGTGCTCGTTGTGGATGTTCGTCTCGCACAGGTAGGTGCCGTCGGTGTTGATGGTCAGCCGGACGCCGGCCTCCAGGAACGTGCCCAGGATGTAGCGGAACTCTTCGAGGTGGCGGACCGCCCGCGTGTTCAGGTTGGACGTGGGGCAGATCTCCAGGACCGTGCCCGTGTCGGCCAGGCGCTGGGTGGCCTCGTCGCTGTAGGCCGCACGGACCCCGTGACCGATGCGATCGGGCTTCAGGTGCTCCAGGCAGGCGATCACCCCCTCCCCCGACGTGGCCGTGGTCTCGCCGGTGTGCACCGTGGTCCCCAGGCCTGCGTCTCGGGCCGTCGCGAAGATGCGAGCGTACTTCTCGACCGACTCGGTCAGCTCCACCGCCTCGCGCTCGGTGCCGGCCAGGTCGATGCCGACCACGCCGCGGTCCTGGTACTTGAGGGCCTTGGCCATGATCTTCTCGTTCACGTCGGCCGTGAACTCCCGCCCCAGGCAGAAGATCAGGCCCGCCTCGACCCCGTACTCCAGGCACGCCCGGTCCATGCCGCGCAGGCAGGCGTGGATGATGTGGTCCAGGTCCCGCTCGCCCCCCAGGTTGCGCTTCATCGGGTTGAAGCGGAGCTCGATGCGCTCGCAGCGAGACCCGCGGTACTCCTTGCCGATGATCTCGTAGACGGACCGTTCCATGGCGGTCGGGCTGGACTGGATGCGCTCCGTCCACTCGTGCAGGATGCGCAGGTAGTCCTCGAGGCTCTTCACCTTGCGCGGGTTGACGGTGACCATGTCGACGAAGTCGAAGTACGACTTGACCGGCAGCTTGAACCCCGCGTTGTGGGCGATGGACCACATGATGTGGGGCGCGACGCTCGCGCCCACGTGGATGTGGAGGTCGCAGTAGGGCTTGTCTGGAGTCATCACGACGGGTAGGCGGCGCACGGTGGCCTGTCAAGAGCCGGTTCCGACCGGTGGGACTGACATTGAAGGGAGAGGAGTCTCCCGCATACACTGCCCGTCTTCGCTGGAGGTCCCTGTGCTCGCGCTCTTCGCCCTGGTGGCGCTCTCTCCGCTCTCGGCCGACGATGACCTGGGACTCTTGGACATCGACGACATCGATCTCGGGGATGGCTCCTCGAATTCAACCGCCCAGACCAGCACCTACACAGGCTCCGTGCAGGAGCGCAAGAGCGGCCTGGGCCAGGGCAAGCCGGTCACCGTCAGCCACTACGGCGGGCCGATCTCCATCCGCTGCCAGGAGGGGGACACGCTCTCCGCCCGCATCGACTACGTGGTCGAGGGCACCAACGAGACCAACATGGAGCGCTACGGCAACGGGGTCCGCCTGAAGCTGTGGGGCGACAGCAACAGCGGCGGCGTGAAGACCATCACGCCGTCCAAGGGCTCGGGCGTGACCTCGACCCAGGTCCCCCTGGTCGTCTCGGCCCCCAAGAACGTGCGCCTGACGGTGAACGCGGGCAGCTACTGGGTCGAAGTGCTCAAGTGCGACGGCCAGGTGAGCGTCGCCAACAAGAAGGGCGACGTGTGGGTCGAAGGCGACCTGAGCCGCTTCTCGGTCTCGGCCCCCGGCGGCTCGGCCACGGTCAAGCTCAAGAGCGACAGCGACGTGAAGAGCACGTCCAAGATCACCGCCAGCGGGGACATCACCCTGGCCATGCCCCTGAGCGTGAACGTGAAGCTGAGCGCTCGGGGTGGCGAGCTGAAGCTGGACCACGTGGTGAGCGGAAATGAGACGCCGACCAGCGCGAGCGGCACGATCGGCACCGGGGGGCCGACCGTGACGGTGAGCGGCAAGGGCAGGGTGGAGATCGTGGCGCCGTAGGCGTCGGCGAGAACTGGCGGCCACATCACCCAGGATGGGGGGCGACGGACAGGTTCGACCAGGGGATCGACGTGTGATCCGCGAAGTGATCACGGCTGACCGACTTGCCCGGTCGGCGCACGGAACTCGTCCAGGGGGTCTACGTCCTGGATCGGGCCGGTCCGCTGCCGGGGGTCACGGTGCCCTGGCAGGCCCCGAGCAATGCGACCACCCGGGGTCTCATGGGTCACCCTACCAGAGGTCTGGATCATCCCACGGGACGTCCCAGCCGGGGAGGATGCCGACGCCGCTGAAGCCTGCTGGATAGAGCTCCTCGTCCCAGTACTGGACGAGCAGGTCGTCGTCGCCGTCGCCGTCGTAGTCGCCTGCGTTGAGGTATGAGCGGTCGGCGAGGGTCAGGCCCGCCTGGCTGGCCGATGCTGGACCGTTCAGCAGCGTATGACCCGAGAGTATTTCATACTCAGCGCGCCCATCCACAGAGACCGAGAGGGTCATGACATCCGTCATGCGGTCCCCATTGAGGTCGAGGGCAGTGCATTCGTGCCCGAGCCCCTGGCCTTCATGCTCACCAACAATGTAGTTTGAGGACCGGGTGGTGGCGTCAGCAACTGACAATGTTGAGCCTGAGTCTCCGCCAAGCTCCTCAACCATCAGGTAGATGGCCCCGTACTTGTCGTAACCCTCCGGAAACCAGGCCGTGCCCGCAAACCAGTCATCAAGTCCGTCATGGTCGACGTCCCCCATGCCTCCCATGCAGTCTTTGGCGCCGTCAGAGAATCTCCAGATCTCCGAAGCGATGTCTGAAACGGTGACACGATCCGAAAGTGGAAGGTCCATGCCACGAACCACGTATAGGGAGTCCGGGTTGACCATCTGGGCAATCAATATTTCATCCAGTCCATCTCCGTCTAGGTCACCGGCAGAGCGCAATGAGGCAAAGTTGTCGAACGCAGGATCCTCCGCCAGGATCGTCGGTTCGTCCTCGGGCGAGAGCGAGCCCTCGGCCTCGCTCCGGCCGAACA
>CAZFLE010000131.1:0-20809 GCA_964519895.1 uncultured Enterobacterales bacterium
GGGGTTGTCGTGATGGATCGGGCAGAGGGCGTGACCTGGCGAGTCAGAGTCTAGTACCTCGTCAAGGGGGCTCTGACCGGTCCTCGCTTGCCCTCGAATCCCCTGGCGGCGGCGGCCTCCGCACCGCATTCGCGATGCCCGTTTGTCGGCCGCCACCACCAGGGGCTCCGATGGCGGCGCGATCAACCGGTCATTTCCCCCTTGACGAGGTACTAAGCAGGCTCAGCCCGGAGGCCGGCCGGCCGCCAGGCCGCTTCCGGCTGGAGGGCGGCCGGCGCCGAGAGAGGCTGCGGCCGCAAGGCCGCTCAGCCGACCAAGGCGCCGGTGTGTCAGAGTCTAAGCAGGCTCAGCCCGGAGGTAGAATCCGGCCCCTGCCCAGGGACACGTCATGCGTACACTCGGACCCGCCCTCGTCCTCTTCGGAATCGGCAGCATCAACGACTGCATGCCCCGACCGGACGCCGACGGTGACGGCTACGACGAGCGCGTGGACTGCGACGATTCCGATCCAGCCGTCAATCCCGCAGCCGTCGAAGAGGAATTCGGCTGCAACAACATCGACGACAACTGCGACGGGCAGTACGACAACGGCGTCACCGGCTTCACCATCAACCCCGAGACCGGCGCCATCGAGCCCCGGGAGAACAGCGCCTACTACTGCCTCGACTACGACGCAGACGACTGGCCCACCTACGAGACCTGCACCTACTACTGCGACAACAAAGAGCCCCTCAACTGGGTCTTCCACTCGGGGGTCGATGACGGCTACTCGGACTGCAACGACTCCGACGACACCGTGCACCCCTTGGCAGACGAGCTCTGCGACGGCCTGGACCAGGACTGTGACGTCACGGTCGACGAGGGCCTGGAGGGCACCAAGCTCTGGTACCCGGACAGCGACGGCGACGGCTGGGGCGACGCCAAGTCGACCGACGTCATCTCGTCCTGCGTCGACCCCTCGACCGATGACAAGAAGTACGTCGCCGACAGCAATGACTGCGACGATGACAACGCGCTGACCAATCCCGAGAAGACCGAGGACTGCGCGACGTCGGACGACGACAACTGCAACGGCACGGTCAACGAGAACTGCTCGACCCCCGGCGACTGTTGGGATGTGGCGGACGCGGGACTCGAAGACGGCGTGCACACCCTCACCCTCGCGGCGTTCGGCGACGCAGAGGTGGCGATCGAGTGCGAAGAGGGCTGGGCGCGACTCGGCCCCGAGTACTGGGCACAGTTTGGTTCGGACCACACGGAATTCGTGGAGACCCGCAGCAACGGCTCGAGCTTCAACCTGAGCATCAACACCGGCTGGTACGAGAGCGGGTTCTTCATCCAGACCCAGCGCAACACCGCCAGCGGCCACAACGGGGAGTGCATGTGCGTCGTCGCCCACGTCACCTTGCCCTGGCAGATCACCGACGTGAGGGGGAGCTGGGACGCTGGCGCCTTCACGTCCACCGAGCAGCCCGACGACCACGACCTCCAGGACGCGTGGTCTCCGGACTGCATGCAGACCTACTACGGCGCCGGCCACATCCGCTTCGGGCTGTGGCTCTACGCGGACGCCTATGTGGCCCACAAGCTCGGCGGAGAGTGGGGCCAGGACCTGGCGGACAAGTCAGCGCCCTGGCAGGTCGCCTCCCGAGACGACCTGGCGGAGAGCCGCTGGGAAGATCACTCCTGGGGCAGCGGCCAGGGCCTCGTGTGGGAGGTCTGCGACGACGGCGTCGACGGCGAGGACGTGCTGATCAACGACATCGCACTGTGGGTCAAGGCCCAGGATCTCTGAAGCCCACGGCTCGACCGATCCGACCCGTCGGGGTGCTCACCCCCCGAACCAGATCACTTCACCATCACGAGGTTGCAGGCGACCTCGACCTGTTCCTTGGCCTTGCCCTCGCACTGCTCGTAGCGCACGATCTCCAGGACCTGCTTGCCGGTGGTGCTGTAGGTCTGGGTGATCGGGTAGCGCAGCTCGGGCACGGTCTTGCGGCCCTGCTTCCAGTCGACGGTGGTGGCTGCGATGCCGCTCTGGAGCGGCTTCCAGTTGAGCCAGGTGTCGAAGGTGTAGGTGCAGTCCTTCTTGGCCGTGCGGCCGTCCTGGCCGATGTAGTGGTAGGTCACGGCCTCGCCGGCGGCCACGGTGCAGCGGGGCGGCGCACAGGTGACGGCCTCTTCGGCGGTCTTGGGGAAGTCGGCGGACTTGCTGGCGATCAGGTCGCCGGAGTCGGTGCAGTGCTCCCAGAACAGGGTCTCGCTGTTCTTGAGGAAGTAGTTCGTGCCGACCGGGTTGGAGTCCTCGATCTTCTTGCCGTCGTAGATGGTCATGTAGTTGTCGGTGATGCGCAGCTTGCAGCGCTTCTCGTCGACCTTGAGGTAGAGCAAGCCACCGAGCTTGTTGCCCAGGTTGTTGTTCTGGAAGACAAAGGCCTTCCACTTCTCGGTGCCCTTGTACTTGGCGACGTTCTCGTGGGCGTCCTTGACGCCCTTGGCGATGTCGTCGTCTGTCGCGGTGGGGGCGAGCTTCTTGAGGATCTCTGCGGTGCACTCGTTGTCACTGGCCAGCAGCGACTGGCAGAAGTCGCGGACCTTGGGTGGGTCTTCCCAGCAGGCGAGCTCGCCGGCCTTGGGCTGGCACTCGAAGTCGTACATGTCGGACAGGGAGCCGACGTTGTACTTGACCCGGGTGGCGCCGTCCTTGGCGTAGACCTTGAGGCGGGTCTGGATGTCCGGCTCGACGGACTTGTCGGCGTTGATCTTCTCGATCACCCACTCGGTGCCGGCGAGGTTGTCCAGGGTCAGGTCACAGGCGACGGACTTGGAGCCGAGCTGCAGCTTGTTGGACTTCTTTTCCTCGCAGGCGCCCAGGACCAGGGTTCCGACGACGGCGAGGCTTGTGATTCCGACCTTGATGTTCACCTTCAGGCTCCCTGCAGTGGCGCGTCTCACGCGCCCACTACCGCGCGGGCCTGGACCGAGCAACGGTTGGCACCGCCCATGGGTTAGGCGGCGCCGAAGGAGGAGCCATGGCCCGCGAACGACGCCCCCCTGAGCGCACCCTGGACGACCTCAGGCCCCTGGCCATCACCACAGGCGTGAATGCCTATGCCGAGGGCAGCTGCATCTTCGAGATGGGCCACACCCGCGTGCACTGCACAGCCAGCGTCAGCACCAAGGTGCCCCGCTGGCTGGCGGACTCGGGAGAAGGCTGGGTGACGGCCGAGTACCGCATGCTGCCGCGGTCCACCCACACCCGGACCCGACGCGAGGGCGACCGGTTGAAGGGCCGGACCTCCGAGATCCAGCGGCTCATCGGGCGTTCCCTGCGGGCCGGTGTGGATCTCGGTGCCCTGGGACCCATCCAGATCGAGGTCGACTGCGACGTGCTCCAGGCCGACGGCGGCACGCGGACCGCGTCTATCAACGGCGGCATGGTGGCCCTGGCCCTGGCGCTCCAGAAGCTGTTGGCCGACGGGACCCTGGCGGTCAACCCGCTCAAGCACACCATCGTGGCGGTGTCCCTGGGCCTGGTCGACGGCGCCGCGACCCTGGACCTGGACTACCTCGAGGACGTGGCGGCCGACGTGGACATGAACGTGGTCATGACGGCCTCGGGCGCCCTGGTCGAGGTTCAAGGCACCGCCGAAGGCGAGCCCTTCCCCCGCGCTGGACTCAACGCCCTGCTGGACCAGGCCTCGGCCGGCACCGCGACGATCGCCGCGGCGATGCGGCGGGTGCCCGGGCTCCAGGACCTGCCCTGATGGACCTGGTGCTCGCGTCCAACAACGCCCACAAGCTCGAAGAGGTCATCCGCATCCTGGGACCGCTGGGCATCCAGGTGCGGCCGCTGCGGGAGTTTCCCGAGATCCCGGACCCCCCCGAAGACCAGGACACCTTCGAAGGCAACGCGCTGCAGAAGGCCCGCTTCGTCGCCGAGCGCACTGGGCTGGCCGTGGTCGCCGACGACTCGGGCCTCGAAGTCGACGCGCTGGACGGCGCCCCCGGAGTGCACTCCAAGCGCTACACCCCCGAAGCCGAGGCTCAGACAAACAACGCCAAGCTGCTCCGGGCGCTCGACGGGGTGCGCGACCGCAGCGGCCGCTTCGTGTGCGCCCTGGCCCTGGTCCGGGGGGCCCGGGAACAGGTGACCCGGGGCACCGTCGAGGGCACCATCGGCCACGCGCTCCAGGGCGAGGGCGGCTTCGGCTACGACCCGCTCTTCTGGCCCGCAGAGACGCCCGGGCGCTCGATGGCGGAGCTGACGGCGGACGAAAAGGACGCCATCAGCCACCGGGGCCGCGCCTTCCGCCAGCTGCCGGGTCTCCTGGTGGAGTGAACGTCAGTCCTGGTCGGCCAGGTGCTGGCGCTCCTTGATCGCCCGGGCGCCGTGCCAGATGCCCAGCACCGCGCCGAGCGCAGCCATCAGGTAGACGGTCGCTCGGCCCTGGGCCGCCAGGTCCCCCTGGATGCCCAACAGGTCACCCAGGAAGAAGAAGGCGATCACCTGGCCGTGACCGCCCGTGTTGTAGACGTGGAGGGCGGCAGCGCCGCCGAGGAACAGGACGGGGGTGAACCAGCGCACCCCCGCCCCCTAACGGCCCCTCAGCCCTGTGCGGGCGGGGTCATGACGCCGAACACGCCGCCGGTGCTGTCGGCGATGATGCCGAGCCGGCCGACCACGGGCACTTCAAAGGCCGGTGCCAGCACGTTGCCGCCGTTCGCAGTGGCCAGCTCGAGGGTCTCGTCGACGTTGGCCACCTGGACCCAGCTCAGCCACATGGACGGGGCCTGGTCGTGCTGGCTCACCATGACGCCCCCGCGCTGGGACTCGCCCTGGACCAGCAGGTGGTAGGGGCCCTCGGGCATCGGCATCTCCTGGGTCTCGAAGCCCAGCGCGGTCTTGAGCCAGGCCAGGTCCGCGTCGACGTCCTTGCTGTGGAGCTCGGTCCAGCAGATCGAGCCGTCGCCGTCCGGCGCGTGGGTCGCACCGGCCTCGTCGCTCTCGTGGAACAGGCTGATCGCTGCGCCGCTGGGGCTGGTGACGACCGAGAAGCGGCCCACCGGGATGTCGGTGGGGGGGACCATCACCGCGCCGCCGGCGGCGACACAGGCCTGGGTGCGGGCGTCGACGTCGTCGACGCGCAGGTAGTTGTCCCAGTGGCTGGGCACGCCCTCCATCGGCGGGGCCATGACGTGGGCGCGGGGCACGCCGCCCGCGGTGAACATGGTGCCTTCGGTGTCGCCCATGGGCTGCTTCAGGACGCCCCAGCCGAGCACGCTGGTGTAGAAGGCGGCGGCCTTTTCGGGATCGGTGGAGATGACGCCGTGCCAGCAGAAGCGGTTGTTGTCGTAGGCCATGAGGAGACTCCTGGTGTGTTGAGAGACGTTCCCGCAGCGGGATGTCGTGAAGTAGTCGAAGGGGCGGCGTCGGATCGACAGGTACCCCCCATCTTTTTCAAGAAAGATGACGCGCTGGCCTCACAGGCCGATCCAGTCATCGCCGGTCACGACAAGTCACCCAGCCGATGGCTTCGCAGCGGCACCAGACCCAGCGGCCATGACACCTCTCATCTTCTCCTTGATCGCCTGTCAGGACACCCTCGAGGACCGCGTGGCCAACGCCGACGACGGCGCCTGGCCCGACCAGCCCGAGCTGGACGCGGCCATCCTGGAAGAGCTCGAGCAGGGCCATGTGCCGGGACTGGCCGCATGCGCCTTCTCTGGGGCCCAGGTGCGCTGGTGCCAGGGCTACGGCTGGGCCGACGTGGACAGCCTGCGTCCGGCCACCAGCGCGACCCCCTTCCTGGTGGCCTCTGTCTCCAAGACCGTGGTCGGCTCCGCGGCGCTGTTGGCAGCCCAGGAGGGCCTGTTGGACCTGGACGAACCGGTCGCGGTGGGCTTCGAGGTGCGACACCCGGACGCCCAGAACACCCCCATCACCCCGCGCATGCTCGCCAGCCACACGTCGGGCATCGCCGATGACTGGGACACGCTGGACGCGAGCTACAGCGACGGGGACTCGGACATCCCGCTGGGGGAGTTCTTGGAGAGCTACCTGGTCCCTGGTGGCAGCCGGCAGACCACAGGTTCCTGGGGCGCCGCGCCGGGGAGAGACCTGGACTACTCCAACGTGGCCGTGGCCTTGCTCGCCTATGCGGTCGAGGTGGCCGTGGGCCAGCCGTTCCAGGACTACTGCCGCGATCGCTTCTTCGAGCCCCTGGGCATGCACGACACCGCCTGGCACCTGGCCGACCTGGCCGCGGAGCCGGCGATGCCCACCTCGTGGAGCCTGGGCCGCTACGTGAGCGAGGGCCACTACGGCTTCCCCGACTACCCGTCCGGCCAGCTGCGCACGAGCGCCGAGGACCTGGCCCGGTACGTGGCGGAGACCCAGGCCACGGGACCGGACGCTCTGTTCGAACCTCAGGCCCCAGACCTGGACCCCGACCAGGGCTTCGTCTGGTACCGCTGGACCCAGGGCGGAGAGACCCTGTGGGGGCACAACGGGGGCGAGGTCGGGGTCGCGGCCGAGGTGGGCTTCGACGGGAGCGGAGATGGCTTCGTGATCGCGATGAACGGCGAGGGCCGTGGGTCCACCCTGGGCACGGTCGGCGAAGCGATCCTGGACAGCCTCTGAGCACGCCCGCCGGGGATCAGGCCAGCGCGGGCAGCAACACAATGACGGCCTCGGCCGTGCGCACGCCGTCCGCATCCACGAAGACGCGGGCGACGGCCTCGGGCGGGACCGCCAGGTCGGTGAACGCCAGGATCGGGTCGTCGCTCAGGAAGAACCCGGTGATCGTCTCGGCGTGGCCCGGCGCCCAGGCCCGCATGTGGATGTGCTGGGGCAGCGGCTTGGCGCCCTCTTCCTCGACCTCGTAGCCCGGGTCGATGGTCTCCAGGGCGCACACCCCCTGGTCGGAGCCATCGGCGATGCCGCGGCAGGCAAAGGGCTCTTCGGTGGAGTACCCGCCTGCCGCCACCGCGTGCCAGACCTCGAGGGAGGCGCCGCGCACCGGCCGACAGTGCGCATCCAGGATCTGGACCACCAGGCGCATCGGCTCGCCGGGCTCGGCGGCGTCAACCAGCACGCTGCGCCGGGCCATGCCGCTGAGGTAGTTCGGCCCCAGGGAGCCCAGCGGCGTCACCTCGCAGGCGCCGGCGCCCAAGGGCAGGGGCGGGTGGGCCTCGAGCAGGGCGAAGCCAGCGTGGCTCACGCCCTGAGGGGTGGCGGTCGTAGCGGTGCTGGGCTCTGGGCCGCAGCCGACCAGGGCGACGCCAGCGCTGCTGGCGAGGAAGGCGCGTCGGGTGGTCTGGCGGCTCATGGAAGCTCCCGCTCGATGGTCGAGATCAGCTCGTCGGGCTGGTAGGCGTTGTTGACATAGGCCACGCGACCGTCGGCCCCGATGACCCAGTCCTGGGGGTAGGCGGTCCACAGGAACGCCAGCTGCTGGCTGTACTGGTCCAGCACCGCGCCGCCCTCGTCGATCAGGATCGGGAAGCTCAGGTCCAGCTGGTTGCGGAACAGGTTGAGGGCGTCGCTGCCTTCCTCAGAGATGCCCCACACCTCGACGCCCTGGTCCTGGTACCGCTGCCACAGGGCCACTTCGACGTCCGAGACCTCGGACGCACAGATGGGTCACCAGGTGGCGAAGAACATCAGGAACACGGGCTTGTCCTTCTGCTCGGAGAGCCGCCGCGAGTTTCCGTCCAGGTCCTGGAGCACGAAGTCGATGGCGTCTTCGCCGACCGCGATGGCCGAGGGGCGGGTCGACGACGTGGACACGGGGACCTCGACCACCGGCCGGCGGGGGTCCGAGGTGGCCAGGCCGAGCACCCCGTCAAAGGCGGCCTCGCGATCTTCGAGGGTCACCTGGATCGTGGCCGTCTCCCCCGGGGCAAGCTCGCTGCGATCGGCCCGGGCCGTGAGCCGTGGGTCTTCGGCACAGAGGCCATCCAGGGACAGCGGCCCGCCGCCACGGTTGGTCAGCGACAGGCTCAAGGTCGAGGCGTCGTCGTAGAAGATGAGCTCGTCGGGAGACAGGGAGACCTCGGCGACCCGACGGTCGCGGTCCACCTGGAACAGGTCGAAGTCCCCCCAGTCCGCCACCACAGCACGGTCCCCGTCGGCGTCGACGTGCAAGGCCCACTCGTCGGTGGCCATGGAGCCCAGCGGCACGGGCGCGTCGGGGGAAGAGACGTCCAGCACCCGAACCCCGTCGTGATCCGCGGCCCAGAGCAGGTCGTCGTCCGCCGCGACCGACACCACCACCCCGCCTTGATCGACCACTGCCACCGACTCCGGCAGGTCCCGGTCCTGCAGCGAGAGCACCTCGAGGCCGGCGGCTCCGATGGCGGCGTAGAGGTGGTCGCCGTCCAAGACCAGGTCCTGGACGCCACCGGCCAGGGGCACCGTGGCGATCCACTCGGGCCAGGCCGGGTCGGTCAGGTCCAGCACGACCACGCCCAACACATTGTCCGCGACATAGGCGCGGTCCCCGTCGAGCACGACCCGCCAGGCATTGCCCAGGCCGCTGACGCCCGGGTAGGCCACGGGGGCTGACGGTTCGCGCACGTCGAGCACCGTGACCTGGCCGTCGTGCCCGGCGACATACAGCCAGTGGCCCTGGACCGCGGTCCCGGAGAAGCCCATGCCCCGTCGGATGTGCACCGGCTCCAGGCTGTCGTCGTCGAGGATGCGCAGGATCCAGAGACCCGCGTCCCGGTTGGTCGCCACGACCAGATCGTCGCCCATCAAGGTGACGGTGTGGAACCGCGAGATCTCGCCATCGGTGAACATGGCCAGCGTCTCGGGCTCGCCGGCGAGGCCCTGGGCCACGACCACGCCGCCCTGCCCCGCGCCGACGATCCGGTCCCGCTCCCAGTCGACCTCGACGTCGACCAGGTTCACGATCACGTCTTCCCAGGCCTCGCCCTCGGCCTCGTACTTGACCTCTCCGATGCGCTCCAAGGCCCCCGCCACGGGCGCTGCCGGCGCCTCACAGGCCTGCCAGGGGTTGGCCGTGTCGGTCAGCTCGAGGGCGTTGGGGCCACAGGCCACCAGCAGGGACAGGATCACGACGGACTCCAGGCTGCGCGTCGCCCGGGTCCTGAGCAATGGCCGTGCCGAGCGGCAACCTCTTGAAATCACAAGGGTCTTCTCAGACCTGCCGTCACGGCTCGACGGCCCCCGTCCCCGAGGGACGGTGCGCGGCTCAGATCAGCCCTCCGTCTGCCGGTCGGGCGCCTGCCGGACCTGTTCCGACCCTTCGTCGTCGGTGCTCACGGAGAGCTGCCCCTGCACCCGCGCCGGGGCCACCGCCAGGCCGCCCTGGGACCCGGCGGGGTCCTCCTGGACCGCCAGCCCGCCCGCTTGACCCCGGGCCAGCCGTGCCTGGAGAGAACGCACGGCGGCGGTCGCGGCCTGGCGCACGCGGGGCTCCTTGCTTCGGCTCGCCAACGCCTGCAGGGGCATGACGGCCGCCAGGCTGCCCGCCACCGTCAGCGCCTCGCAGGCCAGCACGTGAGAGGTCCTGTGGGGGTCGGCGAGCAAGCCGATCAGCGCGGCCTCGTCCCCGACCCGATGGGGCCAGTCGGCGGCGCGGGCAGGCTGGTGGTAGGCGGCCACAAGCCGCACCTCGGCGGCGGCGTCAGCCAGCGCGGCGGCCAGAGCCGGCGCCGTGTCGGGGTGGTCTGGGTGCGTGGTCGCCAGCACGGTCAGGGTGCGCACCCGGACCGACGCCAGCGGTTCCGTACGGGCGTTGGCTGCGAGTCGGGCCGGGATCTCGGCCGCTGGAAGCGCCAGATCGCTGACCTGGTCCCGCACACCTTGGAGGAAGCCCGCCAGGCGGGGACCGTCCCGCACGTGGCCCGACACCACGACCTTGGCCTGGCCCTCCTTGATCTTGACGGCGGGCTCGGAGACCCGGGCTCTGATCCGGCTCCGGGTCGGGGCGTCCAGCACGGCCAGCAGGTGGTCCTCGGGCCCCCTGAGCAGCATCGCGCCGTCAAAGGCGGCGTCGCCGATCTGGACGTCGTCCCCCGTCCAGACCCGCTTGGCCAGCCCGGCGAGCAGGCCTTCGTCGGCGACCTGGAGCGTCGGGGGCAGGTGGGCATGGTCGCCGGTGACCCGGGTGAAGGTCTGGGCGGAGTTGCCGTAGCTCTGGGTATAGGTGTCCGCGACCAGCGCGACCCCGCCATCGGTGCCGGTCAGCGCGTCGGACTTCCAGAAGCCGCGCTTGGTGCGGGTCAGGCCGAACCGGGCACCGACGGACTCCCAGACCCGCCAGCGGGCGGCCGAGTAGCGCAGGGCGGCCCACACCACGGCACTCCCGACGCCGATGGTGGCCGTGGCGGCGAGCACGGCGGGGAGCAGCGAGGTGGGGTCCATGGGTCCCGCCAGCGTGTCACAGTCCCGCCGCTGCGAAGCTTGGTTAGAGGCCGCTCGCTTCACTTCCAGCGCCAGGCAAGCCCTTGGACCCCGGTCCCCCACGCCATCTGTTGACCCCGACACTCCAGGGCGCCAGCGTCAGCGAGCCCATCCTCTCGTTCCAGGCCCTGTTCCTGACCGCGTTCTTCGGGGGGCCGGTGGCCATCGGCGGGCTGGCGGCTTGGAACAGCCGGTTCTTCGGGCGCGGTCAGCGCGACCTGGTCCTGGGCGCGGTGATGGCCTGCGCGTACATGGGGCTCTCCGGCTTCATCCTGGTGACCTACTGGGACCAGCTCGAAGACGGCGGCGCTCTGGGGCGGGCCACCAAGTGGCTGGACGAGGGCTGGGGCCTGGCCATGCTCGGCGTCTACTGGCTGCTGAATCGAGACATCTACCGAGCCGACCAGGTCTCCGGTCGGGAGAACCGACCGGCGTGGAAGCCCGCCCTGTTGGCGATCCTGGGGGGCTTCGTCGTGGACTTCCTCGTCGCCATGGTGGTGGTCTCCACGACCGGGTTGCTGGAGTGAGCCTTCACGAATCCCTGGAGCGGATCGACGGCCTGATCGACCTGCGGCGCCTGGACGTGGCCGAACAGGCGCTGTCCCAGCTGCTCCGGGACTACCCGGACGCACCTCAGGCCCAGGTGGTCCTGGGCCGGCTGCGGCTGGCCCAGGGCGATCAGAGGGCAGCCGAAGCAGCGCTCGAGACGGCGCTGTCCCAGCTGCCCGACGACATCGATGCCCGGTACTTCCTGTTCAAGGTGGCCTGCAACCTGGACCAGGTGGCCCGCGCCGAGCTGCTGATCCTGGGGCTGCTCCACGACCTGCCCGAACACGCCCTGTTCTACGCCGAATACGCCGAGATGTGCCTGGACCACCTGCAGCTGGAGAAAGCGGACGGTCTGGCGGCCGAGGCGGTCAGGCTCGCCCCTGGCCTGTCGCGGGTCCGAGCAGTGTCCGCGATCGTGTTCTCGGTCACCCGCGACGATCCCGAGTCCCAAGCCCTGGCGGCGCGGCACTTCGCCGACGATCCCGAGAGCTTCGTGGCTGGCAGGGTGCTGCTGCAGCGGCTGCTGGTGGAGCGCCGCTACAAGGACGCCTGGCCGCTCGCCCAACAGCTGATGCGGGCCCGGCCCGGCGACGAAGCCCTGGCTGCCGTGGTCGTGGAGCTGCGTCTCGCGACCGGCTGGGTGGGCTGGCTCTTCGCGCCGACGACCCGCTGGGGTTGGGCGGGCTCGGCGGGGATCTGGGGGGGCTTCGTGGCCCTGTTGATCGTGTTGCCCGCTCTGGACCGGGACGACTGGGTCTTCCCCGCGTCCATGGTGTACCTGGGCTGGGCGCTGGCCAGCTGGACCGTGCCGTCGGTGGCCCGCCGCTGGTACCGACGCCACGGGGTATGAGGCTCTGATGCGCACGGCCCGAGAGCTGATGGATGCCCTGATCGAGGACCCCTTCGACAGCGAGCTGCGGTTCCAGCTGGCCCGGACCTTGCTGGCCGAAGGCGATCTGGCCGGGGCGGCCAAGCACCTGGCGCTGCTGGTCCGACAGGAGCCGGCGGAACCCAGGTGGGCCGAGTGGCTGGCGCGGGTCGAGGGCCTGCAGGGGCCGGAGCCCGTGCCGGAGCCCGCACCAGAGTCCGCTCCCGAGCCTGCGGACGCCCCCGAGGGGCCCGCCCTGAAGTTGGTGTCCAGGGGGCCGGACCCCGTCACCTACCCCCTGCCGGATCCGGCGCCGGTGCACACGCTGCCGGCCCCGACTCGTGTGTCCTTCGACCAGATCGTGGGCATGGAGAAGCTCAAGCGAGCGGTCCGACTGAAGATCGTCGATCCCTTCCTGAAGCCCGGGTTGTTCCAGCGCTTCGGCAAGCGCGGCGGGGGAGGCATCCTGCTGTACGGCCCCCCGGGTTGCGGCAAGACCATGCTCGCGCGGGCCATCGCCAGCGAGTGCTCGGCGACGTTCGTGCACGTGGGCATCTCGGACGTGCTCAACATGTACATCGGGGAGTCCGAGCACAACCTGCGAGCCGTGTTCGACGAGGCCCGGCACAACGCCCCTTCGGTGCTCTTCTTCGACGAGCTCGACGCCCTGGCCATCGCCCGGGGCAAGACCACCTCCACCCACAGCCGCACTCTGGTCAACGAGCTGCTCTCCCAGCTGGACGGCTTCGAGGGGGCCAACGAACAGGTCCTGGTGCTGGGCGCGACGAACATGCCCTGGGACGTCGACGCGGCGGCCAAGCGACCGGGCCGCTTCTCCAAGTCCTTCTTCGTGCCGCCGCCGGACGCCGAAGCGCGGGTGGAGATGTTCCGGGTGCGCCTGGCGCCCCTGCCCACCGCCGAGCTGGACCTCGACGCCATCGGGCGGGCCACCGAGCTGTTCAGCGGTGCCGACGTGGACGGGGTGGTCGAGGACGCCAAGGAGCGCGTGCTGGACCGCATCCTGGAGACCGGCGACGAGGACCAGCTGCTGACCCAGGCCGACCTGGTCGGCGCATGTGCCGACCACGCGCCCACCTGTGCGGACTGGCTCAAGACCGCCGCCAACCTGGTCAAGTTTGGCGGCGTCGACAAGACCTACAAGCCGGTGGCCGACTACCTCAAGAGTCAGCGGCTGTTCTGACGCGCGCAGCGTCGGTCACTCGTCAGTGGCTCCAGTAAGAGCAGTAGACGTGCTCGCAGTCCACGATCACCTGGCCGTCGATGACCACCATGGACGAGCAGTCGTCGTAGGCAAAGGACGCGGCCGTGAGGGGCTGACTGGACTTGGTGCGGATGTCCAGGTTGTGGGTCGCGCCACTCCATGTCAGCGTGTCGCAGGCCTCCAGCCGCTCCAGGCCGGGCACGGTCTCGATCCCGTCGCCCGGCGGCAGGGTGCCGATGTTCTCGCCGTCCAGGTAGACCAGGTAGACCTGGTCGTCGCAGTTGAGGACCTCGAGGAAGCACTCCTCCTCGAGCTCGTCCACGGGACCCCAGGGGCTGTCGCGGTCCCCGTCGCAGGCGCCCAGGGGCACCAGGAGTCCGAGCCAGACCAGGCTGCGCATCACAGGCCTTCTCCTCCGAGGATCAGGTAGACCGCCCCGGCGTCGGTCCCGCCGTCGTCGTCGCCGGGGGATCCGACCAGGAGCTCGGGGTAGCCGTCGCCGTCCTGGTCGCCCAGGCCGGCGGCGCCGCCGGCTCCGTCACTGGCGCTCTCGCCGACGAGCTTCAAGGGCGCGTCCTCGGCGCCGATGGTGCCGCTCAGGGGCCCGAAGAAGAGGTAGGCGGCCCCAGACGTGGTGCCGCCGGCGTCGTGGTTGGGGGCGGACACGGACAGGTCGTCGAAGCCGTCGTTGTTCACGTCTCCAGCGCCGTCGACCATCGTGCCCAGGTCGTCGCTGCCGTTCTCGCCGAGCATGGCCGCGTTGGCGATGGTCAGGTCTCCAGAGGTGGTCACGGGGCCGAGCACCAGAAAGGCCGCCCCGGAGTTCGAGGCCCGCACGTCGTTGTCCGGGACCCCGACCAGGAAGTCGGCGTAGCCGTCGGCGTTGGTGTCACCAGCCCCGTCGACCGAGGTCCCCGCGTCGTCGCTGCTGCTCACACCGGTCAGGGTGACCGCCGCGTCGACCAGGTCTCCCGGGCCGTCGACGGGGCCCAGCACCACGTAGACGGCGCCGGAGTCGCCGCCGGCGGCGTCGTTGTCCGGGGCACCGACGAGTACGTCGTCGTAGCCGTCACCGTCGACGTCGCCGACGCCGGCGACCGCGATGCCGGCGTCGTCGCCGCTGGACTCGCCGTTGAGGGTGTAGCCGGCCTCGGACAGGGCCTGGTTCCCGGTCAGGGGGCCATAGAGCAGGGTCACCGCGCCGGCCGACGATCCGGAGCCGTCCGAGCCATAGGCGCCCACGACCAGATCGGGGAAGCCGTCGGCGTTGACGTCGCCGGCGGCATCGAGGGCATAGCCGGCGAAGTCGCCTGGGGCGTCTCCCATGAACGAGACGGCCGCGTCGTTCAGCGCCATGTCCGCCGTGATGGGCCCGTACAGCACGTAGACGATGCCCAGGTCCTGATCGACCAGATCTTCGTCCTTGCCATCAGCGCCGATGGCCACGTCGTCGTAGCCGTCGCCGTCCAGGTCCCCGAGCCCGGCGACGCTGCGCCCGGCGTAGTTGTTCTGGGACGCACCCTCGAGGGTCCGATCGGCCGACGCCAGCGATCCGCTGGTGAGGGGGCCGTAGAGCACGTAGGCCTTGCCCACTTGGGACGACGAGAGCGTGTCGGTCTCCCAGGCGCCGATGATCACGTCGTCCACGCCGTCGCCGTCTACGTCGCCGGCGTTGTCCAGGGCGAAGCCGGCCGAGCCATTGGCGCTGCCGCCCCACGCCTTGGCGTCGGCGTCGGACAGGTCCACGGTGCCCGACAGGCAGCCTTCGGCCTCGGCCAGGCAGTCGTTGTCCACCCCGTCGCCGCAGACCTCGACCGCGTCGGGGTGCACGGCGGAATTGCTGTCGTCGCAGTCGGTGTTGTCGGAGACGTAGTCGGTGGGCTGGGAGCAGGAGACCGTGCTGAGCACCGGGTCGCCATAGGAGTCGCCGTCCAGGTCGGCGTGCCACTGGGCACTGTCGGTGACGTCCGGGTCGTCCAGATCGGCCAGGCCGTTGCAGTCGTTGTCGATGCCGTCGCAGACCTCCTCGGCCGCCGGGTTCACCGCGGCGTCGGTGTCGTCGCAGTCCCGGGCGTCGGTGGTCGTGCCAGCGGGGGCGGTGCACTGGATCACCTCGGTGGTCTCGTCGCCGTAGCCGTCCAGATCCAGGTCCTCGTAGTGCCGCTCGGCGTCCAGGCTGTCGTCTGGATCCGTGACCCCGTCGCAGTCGTTGTCCAGGCCGTCGCAGAGCTCGTCGGCGCCGGGGTAGACGTTGCCGTGCAGGTCGTCGCAGTCGGTGTCGTCGGCCAGGTACCCGTCGGGCTGCAGGCAGGCCGCAAAGGTGTAGTCGTCGGACCCGTAGCCGTCCTCGTCGTCGTCGATGTACCAGGTCGGGGCGTCCACGGCGTCGTTGTCGGGCACACCGTCGCAGTCCTCGTCGCGGCCGTCGCAGAGCTCCGCCGCGTCGGGGTGGATCGCCGGATCGTCGTCGTTGCAGTCGGCGCCGTTGACCACGTAGCCATCGGGGGGCGCGCAGCGAAAGACCTGGTCGCCGCTGGCGCCGAAGCCGTCCTCGTCGCTGTCCTTGAACCAGGCGACCACCCCGACCGCGTCGCGGCCCTCGTCGACGCGGGCGTCGCAGTCGTTGTCGACCCCGTCGCAGAGCTCGGGCGCCACTGGATTGGACAGCCCGTCCAGGTCGTCGCAGTCTCCGGCCGCGGGGCTGAAGCCGTCGCCGTCCTGGTCGGCCAGGTCGGGGTCGTCGCCACCACAGGCCAGGACCAGGAGCGTGGTGAAGGCCAAGGGTCCCGTCACAGCCGACCTCCGAGTCCTCGGGCCATCAGCGCCGTGGCCGAGCCCCCCCGCAAGGCGCCGCGGGAGTCCTCGGGCGCTCCGATCAACAGGTCGCCGAACCCGTCGCCGTCGAGGTCTCCGGCGCCGGCCACCGACGTGCCGGCGTAGATGTCCGCCGCGTGGCCCCGGATGCGGGCGTGGCTGCTGCCCAGCCCGAAGCTGCCGGTCACCGGACCCAGCACCAGGTAGACGCTGCCTGAGTGAACCCCCGACGCGTCGCTCCCGGGGGCCCCGACGACCAGGTCCACCGAGCCGTCGCCGTCCACGTCGCCCGCCCCGTCGAGGGTGTAGCCGGCCTGGTCGCCGATCTCCTCGCCCAGCAGGATCGCGTCGGCGGTGGCCAGGTCCAGTCGGTCCGACACCGGGCCGAGCACCAGGTAGGCCAGGCCGACCCCCACGGGCTCGGCCTGTTGCCCTGGTGCGCCGACGAACAGGTCGTCGTAGCCGTCGCCGTCCACGTCGCCGACGCCCGCCACGGCGGTGCCCGCCAGGTCGCCGTCGCGCTCACCCACCAGGACGGCGTCGGCCTCCTGGGTCCCGATGCGGCCCAGGAGTGGTCCCTGGAAGACAAAGGCGGCGCCGGCCTCGTCGCCGGTGGAGCTGCTGCCCGGGGCGCCCAGGATCAGGTCCGGGTCGCCGTCACCGTTCAGGTCGCCGGCCCCATCGAGGGCCTGCCCGGCCCGCTCGTCCGAGGCGCTGCCCTCGAGGACCAGGGCCGCTTCGGCCAGGTTCAGCACCCCGGTGATCGGGCCGTGAACCAGGTAGGCGCCGCCGGACGACGGCCCGCTGGGGTCCATGCCATAGGCGCCGATGAACAGGTCGGCGTGGCCATTGCCGTCGTGGTCGCCCGGCGCTGCGACCGCCGCCCCCGTGAAGTCCTTGTACTGGAGGCCGACCAGGCGTGCGCTGGCGGTGCCCAGCGACGCGGTGCCGCTCGGCTCGCCGAGGACCAGGTAGGCGGCGCCACTGTCGACGTTGATGCCGTCGTAGTGGGGGGCCCCGATGAGGAGGTCATCGAAGCCGTCCCCGTCGACGTCTCCCACGCCGGCTGCCGAGGCACCGGCGTTGTCCAGGTTGGACTCGCCGACCAGGATGCCGTCGGCGCTGGCCAGGTCGGACTCGCCGGAGGGCCGGCCGAAGATCACGAAGGTGGCGCCCTTGTCGGTCCCCGTGGCGTTGGCTCGGGGGGCTCCGACGAGGGCGTCGTCGTAGCCGTCGCCGTTGAGGTCTCCGGCGCCGGCCACGACGTCGCCGGCAAAGGCGTCGGGCTCGCTGCCCAGCCAGGTGGCGTCCGCGGTCTCGTCCAGGAGGAGCTCGCCCTCCAGGCACAGCCCCCCGTAGCCGTCGCAGTCGTTGTCGGCGCCGTCGCCGCAGACCTCGACGCCGGCCGGACTCGCCAGGGGGTTGCTGTCGTCGCAGTCGTCGGCGTTGTCGGAGAAGCCGTCCGGGGCCGTGCAGGCAAAGGCGGTGTAGTCGGTGACGCCGTAGCCATCGCCGTCGTGGTCGATGTACCAGGTCGGGGTGTAGCCGGGGTCGCCGGGGTCGCCGGTGTCGGCCGGGCCGAGCTCGGGGCCGAATTGGGGCTCGGCCTCGTCGATCTCGCCGTCGCAGTCGTTGTCGGCACCGTCGCAGAGCTCGATGGCGTCCAGGTTGATGGCCGGATCCGTGTCGTCGCAGTCCAGGGCCTCGGCCTGGGCACCGTCGGGGGCGCCACACGCGGCCGTGGTGGTCAGCTCGCCGCCGTAGCCGTCGCCGTCGTCGTCGCCGTACCAGGTCGGCGCGTCCAGCGCGCCGGCCTCGTCGATCTGGTCGTCGCAGTCGTTGTCCCAGCCATCGCAGAGCTCGACGGTCGCGGGGTTGGCTCTGGGGTTCTGGTCGTCACAGTCCCCTTCCAGCACGCTGAAGCCGTCGCCGTCGTCGTCGTGGTGGGGAGGGTCGTCTCCACCGGCGCAGCCGAGCAGGCCAGAGAGCGCGAGGAACGAGACATGGAGCGGGACGAGGAGGCGTGCCACGGGGGGAGTATAGGGGCAGGCAGGTCCTGGTCAGCTCCTCACGTGAGCGTGCGGCCGCCGGACGGTATTCTGGCCGGATGCAGGGACCACGGCCTCTCCTCGGGCACGCAGCGCTGGGTGCCGCCATCACCGGAATGCTCGCCGCTGGGGCCGCCGACGCGCGAGACCCGACCTGGCCGGCGATCGACAGCCCCCACGACACGGACGCCAGCCGACCTGGCGATGTGGCGGTGGTGATCGGCAATGAGCGCTACGACGATCTCCCAGACGTGCCGTATGCGGCCGCGGACGCTCGTCTGGTGGCAGACCTGCTGGTCGCCACCGTCGGGCTGCCGTCGTCGAGGGTGCACACGCTCTACGATGTGTCCGAGGAACAGATCCTGGCCGCGTTGGCGCGGGGCGCAGCGGCGCTCGACCCGGGGGGCCGGATCTGGATCTACTACGCGGGCCACGGGCGCGTGGACCCGGACTCCGGCTCGCTGCTGCTGGTGGGCGACACCGTCAAGGCGGACTGGTCGAACCTGGCGTCGGCCTCGGTCAGCATGGCGGAGCTACTGGCGGTCGAGGCGTTGCCGACGGATCGGGTCGTGTTCCTGGCCGATGCCTGCTACGACGGGGCCCCTCGGGTCGGCGCGTGGCCAGGTGCGGCCCGCAGCGTGGTGCCGGACCACGCACTGCGGGACGACTTCCTCGTCGGCTTCGGAGAAGGCGGTGGCGTGGCCTTGACCGCCGCCAGCCGAGGGGAGCAAGCGGTCCCCTTGCACAAGGTCGGCCACGGCGCCTTCACCTATTTCCTGGCCGGCGCCTTGCGGGGTTGGGCGGACGGTTCCGGGGGAGGCGCTGCGGACGACCGAGTCACGCTCGGGGAGACCGCGCACTATGTCTCCAGGGCGTTGGAGATGGTGGGCCTGACCCAACAGAATCCGATCCTGGCCGGGACCGCGGGCCGGGACCAGGTCCTGGCCCAGGGCCGCCTGGAGGAAGGGCCCGACCTCAGTGGCCTGAAGGTGCTGGGCACCGAGGAGGCCGAGCTCGCGCGGCTACGGGCGGTGGCCAGGGAAGCCGAGGAACACCGGGCCCGCCTGGCCGACCACGAGGCCAAGATCGCCGGAGCCCGCCAGGGGGTCGAAGACCGGGCGAGGCGGGAGTGGCGCTTGGTCCAGGAGATCGCCCACAGCGGAGCAGCCTCGGCGCTCGACGAGGTCGCCCGCTTCGTGGACCGGTGGACGGACCACGTCGAGCTGGTCGGAGAGGAGCGGGTCCTGCTGGAGCCGAGTGTGCTGGCCGAGGCGCGGCGGCTGCTTCGAGAAGGCCTGCCCGACGAGGCGCCGGCAGCAACGCCCGCTCAGCCGGGACCGTCGGGCGAGTGGGCCGGCCAGGACCTGCGTGGCCGAGACTTCAGGGACACATCGCTGGCCTACCAGGACCTGAGCGGTGCCGACCTGCGCGGGGCAAACCTCATCGGCGCCGACCTGCAAGGCGCAGATCTGTTGGGAGCGAACCTGACCGGTGCTCTGGTTCACCAGGACACGCGGTGGCCCAGCGGGTTCTCGGTCCCCACCGGCGTGCTGCAGCTTGGCGAGGGTGCACAGCTCGCAGGCGTCGACCTGGCTGGCACAGCCGATCGCCCCCTGGACCTGCGGGACCTGTCCCTCGCCGGTGTCGATCTCAGCGGTGCGGACCTGAGGCACGTCGACCTCACCGGGGCGGACCTGACCAACGCTCGGCTGGAGCGGACAGCGCTCCGGGACTCAGAGCTGAATGGCGCGGTTCTTCGGGCCGCGTTCGCGCCCGAGATCCAGCTGGAACGGGTCGCACTGGAGGGTGCAGACCTCAGGGGCGCACGCCTGGACCGCGCACACCTGGACCGGGTCAGCCTGGAGCGAGCGAACCTTCGGGGTTGCTTCCTGGGACTGGCCACCCTCTCCAGCTCCACCGTCACCGGGGCCGTATACGATGCGGCCACCCGCTGGCCTGGCGGGTCCACCCCGCCTCGCGGCGCCTACGAGCTACGCCCACAGGCCGACCTCCGGGGCGCCGATCTGGCCGGCCAGGATCTGAGCGGCGCGAGGCTGCAGGAGGCCCGGCTCCAGGGGGCAGACCTCTCGGGCGCGGACCTGACCGACGCGGATCTTCGGGGGGCCTTGCTCGGAGGCGCTGATCTCTCCCGGGCCATTCTGCGAGGCACCCGAGTGGAAGGCGCGGACTTCTCCCTCGCGGACCTGCGCTGGGCCGACCTGGACGGCAACTTCTACCAGGCCAGCGTGGTGGGTGCGCTGCTTACGCAAGCGGTCGGGGAGGGCGGCATTGTCCTGGTGCCCCGCGCACGCCTGGAGCGAGCAGTCCTGGCACACCGGGATCTTCGGGAGGTCGATCTGTCGCGGGGAGATCTGGAGGGCGCAGACCTGCGGGAGACGGACCTGCGCCACGCGAATCTCGAGGAAGCGCAACTGCGCTACGCAGACCTGCGGGGCGCGGACCTGCGCGGTGCGAACCTCGTGAATGCCAACCTCTGGCGAGCGAACCTGCGAGGTGCCAAGCTGACGGGGGCAGACCTCAGCCACGCGAGACTGCGCCGCACCGGAGCCGGATGCCGGGAGCTCGACGGCGTGCGCTTCACCTCCCGCACGGAGTTCCCCGTCTACCTGGAACCGTTGGCCTGGCTGCTCGACCTGACCGGCGACGACTTCCGCTGCTCGGGTTGAGGGAATCCGCCCGAGCGGGGCGCCCAGAGGGGTCGTGAACTGCGGAGGCCTTGGCATCTCCGCCGCCGAAGATTGGGTTCCAGCGCGTGTTCTACCGGCGCACTTGCCGGCAGGGTGGGAGGCCATCGCCAGCGTAGGTGTCGCTGGGACGCACTTCCGGGCCGGATGGGGGGCCATCGCCGGCGT
>CAZFLE010000132.1:0-4249 GCA_964519895.1 uncultured Enterobacterales bacterium
CCGCCCATGCCCTTGACCATCTTGCCGGGGATCATCCAGTTGGCCAGGTCGCCGTTGTCGGCCACCTGCATCGCCCCGAGGATGGCCAGATCGATGTGGCCCCCGCGGATCATGGCGAAGCTCTCGGCGCTGTCGAAGAAGACCGAGCCCGGGATGGTGGTCACGGTCTGCTTGCCGGCGTTGATCAGGTCCGCGTCCTCGTCGCCCTCGAAGGGGAAGGGGCCGATGCCGAGCAGGCCGTTCTCGCTCTGGAGCACGACCTCGACGCCGTCGGGCACGTGGTTGGCCACCAGCGTGGGCATGCCGATGCCCAGGTTGACGTAGTTTCCGTCCTGGAGTTCGCGGGCGACGCGGGCGGCGATCTGGTCACGGGAGAGGGACATGTTCAGGCCTTGGGCAGGGGACGGACGGTGCGCTGCTCGATCCACTTCTCGTAGTGCTCGCCGCGCACGATGCGCTGCACGTAGATGCCGGGCAGGTGGATGCTGTCCGGGTCGAGCTCTCCGGCGGGAACCAGCTCTTCGACCTCGGCGATGGTGACCGTCGCGGCCTTGGCCACCAGGGGGTTGAAGTTCCGAGCCGTCTTGCGGAACACCAGGTTCCCGTGGGTGTCGCCCTTCCACGCCTTGACAAAGGCGAAGTCCCCGTGGAGCGCCTCTTCGAGCAGGTAGGTGCGCCCGCTGAACTCGCGGGTCTCCTTGCCTTCGGCCCGCAGGGTGCCGACCCCGGTGGGGGTGTAGAAGGCCGGGATGCCCGCGCCCGCGGCCCGCATCCGCTCGGCCAGGGTGCCCTGGGGACACAGCTCCACGTCGAGCTCGCCCGACAGGAACTGGCGCTCGAATTCCTTGTTCTCGCCCACGTAAGAGCCGACCATGCGCTTCACCTGGCGAGCCTGGAGCAGCACGCCCAGGCCGCAGTGGTCGGTGCCGGCGTTGTTGCTGACCAGGGTCAGGCCGGTGGTGCCGCGGTCGTGCAGGGCGGCGATGAGGTTCTCGGGATTCCCGGACAGGCCGAAGCCGCCGACCAGCAGGGTGGCCCCGTCGGGCACGTCGGTGATGGCCTGGGCAGCCGAAGAGCGGACCTTGTTCATGGGGGTTCCGTGGGGGAGGAAGGGGGAGATGCACGGCTAACGCGTGGCCCAGAGGTAGCTTGCGGACCATGAAGATCCTGCTGGTCGACGTGGACACGCTGAACGCGGACCACCTGGGTTGCTATGGGTATGGGCGACCGACCACGCCGAACCTGGACGCCCTGGCTGCCAAAGGTGTGCTCTTCGAGCGAGCCTACGCTTCGGACACCCCGTGCGGCCCGTCTCGGGCGGCCTTGTTCAGCGGCCGCCACGGCATCGACAACGGGGTGGTGACCCACCTGGGGCGCGGGACCCGCCTGCGGGACTCGGCCCCCTTCGACACTGGCCACGCTGCCCGGGCCTCGCACCCGATGCTCGCCGAGCTGCTCAACCGCCACGGCCACCGTCCGGTCACCTTCAGCTCCTTCGCCGAGCGCCACCGCTTCTGGTGGTTCACCGCCGGGTGGGCCGAGGTGCACAACCGGCTCCCCGGGAGCTGCGGCCAGGAGCGGGCCGACCAGGTCAACGGCGTGGTCCTGCCGTGGCTGCGGGAGCACGCCCACGAAGACTGGTTCCTCCACGTCCACTACTGGGATCCACACCGCAACTACCGTTGCCCGCCGGAGTGGGTGGACGTGGTCCAGCAAGGCGATCGACCCGCCTGGCCGGACCAGGCCACCATCGCGGCCCACCACCGGGACCACTCCGGCCCCTTCACGCCCTTCGGCCTCTACCCCTGGAGCCGCACCCCGCTGATGCCCGAAGAGCTCCGGGATCGGGCGGACTTCGACCGCTTCATCGACGGCTACGACGCGTCCATCCGATTCTGCGACGCGCACATTGGGTCCCTGTTCGATGTCTTGCGGGACGCCGGGGTGTGGGACCAGGTCGCGGTCGTGCTCACGTCGGACCACGGTGAGCAACAGGGCGGCGACGGGGTGTACGGCGACCACACGTCGACCCACGAGCAGACCCAGCGGGTGCCGCTGATCGTCCGGGTGCCCGACGGGTTCGAGGGGCAGGTGCCGTCGCTGACCCCGGGCTCCCGCTGCGAGGGTCTGGTCCTGGGGCTCGACATCGCCCCCACCGTGGCCGAGCTGGCGGGGCTGGAGGTTCCACCGGGCTGGCAGGGGCAGTCCCTGGTGCCCCAGCTCGAGGACCCGGCGCGGCCGACCCGGGACCACGTCGTGCTGACCCACGGGCTGTACACGGCCCAGCGGGCGGTGAGCGACGGCCGCTGGAAGCTGGTGCGGACCTACCACCCGGGGCTGTTCGGCGTGCCGCCGCTGCGGCTGTTCGAACTGGCGGCGGACCCCCACGAGACCCGGGATCTGTCGGCGGAACACCCAGACGTGGTGGCCCGGCTCCAGGGGCTGCTCGACGCCTTCGTCGCCGAGCACCTGGCCGCCTCGGGGTGTGAGGACCCGCTGCAGTGGGTGATCGAGGACGGTCCCTTCAAGCACGTGGGCCTGGACGAGTGGAACGACCGGCTGCGCGCGGCTGGGCGGCCCCAGGTCGACGGGCAGCCCTGGTGAGGAGGTCCCAGCCGGACCTGGCCCGCAACCTGGGCCTGACCGAGGCCACGAGCTTCGTGATCGGCGGCATCGTGGGCGCCGGCATCTTTCGCACGCCCAGCCTGGTGGCGGCGGAGATGGGCAGTCCGGGGCCCACCATGCTCCTGTGGCTGCTGGGCGGCGTCGTCGCGCTGTGCGGGGCCCTGACCATCGCCGAGCTGGGCGGCATGATGCCCAAAGCCGGTGGCGACGTGATCTACCTGCGCGAGGCCTTTCCGCCCTGGGTGCCCTTCCTGAACGTCTGGCTGATGTTCTTCGTGCTGCGACCGGCCAGCGCCGCGGCCATCGCCACCGTGTTCGCCGAGTACGCCCAGGCCAGCCTGGACACGGTGGTCGTGACGCCGGACTGGTTCGTGCGGGCCCTGGCCATCACGATGCTGGTCGCCCTGGGACTCATCACCGTGCGGGGGGTCAAGCTGAGCGGCATCGTGCAGACGGTGGCCACCGTGCTCAAGGTGCTGGGCATCCTGGTGATCATCGGCGTGGGGCTGACCCTGGACGTCGGCACGGTCGACAACCTGACGCCGCTGTGGCCCGACGACTGGGCGACGCCCATCGCCGGCTTCGGAACCGCGATGATCGCGTGCACCTACAGCTACGGGGGCTGGTCGGCGTCGACCAAGCTGGCCGAGGAGATCCGGGAGCCCCGCAAGAACGTGCCGCGGTCCATCTTTCTGGGCACCGGCCTGGTGATCGCGCTCTACCTGCTCATCAACGGCACCTTCCTGTATGTGCTGCCCTTCGAGCGCATCGCCGACCCGGACGCGCTCGTCGCCGCCGACACCATGGAGGCGCTGGCGGGCAACCTGGGGCTGATGTTCATCTCGGGGGCGGTGCTCATCAGTACCTTTGGCGTGATGCAGAACGGGGTCACCCTCACCCCGCGGACCTACTTCGCCATGGCCCGGGAGGGCCTGTTCTTCCCGGCCGCGGAGACCGTGCACGCGAACTACCGGACGCCCTGGGTCGCGGTCATCTGCCACGTGGGCGGCGCGGTGTTGGTCCTGCTGGTGCTCGAGGACTTCTCGGCCATGCTGCGGTACTCGGCCCCGGCGGGCTTCGTGTTCACCATGCTCACCATCGGCAGCATCTACATCCTGCGCCGCAAGCTCCCCGATGCCGAGCGGCCCTACCGCACCTGGGGCTACCCCATCACGCCCGCGGTCTTTCTGCTGGTCGGCGTCGCCTACCTGGCGAGCGTCATGTGGACCCGGCCGGAGTCCTTCTCGCTGGCGGCGGTGGTCGCCCTGGCCGGGGTGATCGCCTGGAAGCGCTACTTCCGCCTGCTAGCAGGCCGCTGAAGAACGCGAGCTCAGGCCTTCCTGAGGATCCGGTCGACGGCGATGGTGCCTTCGACCACGTCCACGAAGGGGGTGTTGTCGCGCAGCCCCACGACCCCCCAGCCGGCGTCGGTGGCCAGGAAGACCTCGAAGTCGCCGGGTCGGACCGGGTCCAGGGTCAGGGTGCGCGTCACGGCGTCGTAGCGGGCGCCGGTCCAGGCCTGCAGCAGGCCGTAGCTGCTCAGGGCCCGGCCGTAGTAGTGGCCGCACTCGATCTCATCGTAGGGGTTTCGGTGGTGGCCGTCGTAGCGGCCCCTTGCAGCGGC
>CAZFLE010000132.1:4349-20742 GCA_964519895.1 uncultured Enterobacterales bacterium
CGGGGTCCAGGAACGGGGCGATGCCACAGACCTGGGCCAGCCAGGCGCCGAAGACCCCGTCGGCCAGCACCCCGTCGCCGTACTGGTACCGGGGCCCCTCGGACTCGAGCAGGGCGATGGCCTCGGTGGACCAGTGGGACTCCCAGGTGTCGAAGGTCACCGGTGAACCGGCTCTCGTCTCGCGCCAGGCCACGGTCTGGACAAAGGTCGCGCCGTCGAAGAGGCGGGTCTCCAGGCCGTGCACAGCGGCGGCCAGCAGCGCCCGGTCGCCGTCGTTCGGCTCGCCGAGAGCGGCGCCCATCGCCACCATGGCGGCCAGCGCACCGGCGTAGACGGTGCCACACATGCCGTTGGGGCCCCAGAACCGGACGTCGTAGGTGTTGTGGTGGGGCTCGGTCAGCAGGCCGGAGCGATCCGGGTCCCAGGTCCGGATGGCGAAGTCCAGGCTGCGGCGGAGCGCCGGCCAGCGGGCCCGGAGCCAGTCGAGGTCTCCGCAGATGCGCCACTCCCGGTGCACGGCCATCACCGCGCCGAGCTGGCCGTCCGCGGCGGCGAAGTAGTTGTGGCGGCCGCTGTCGAGCGGAAGGGGCAGGCGAAAGGACTGGTGGCCCGCGTCGTCCAGGCCCTCGTCGAGCTCGGCTTCCCGCTGGCCCCGGGCCAGGGTCGGGAACAGGTGGGGCACCGCCTGGGCGTAGTTCCACACGTGGGTGCAGCTCCCGGGGCAGCAGCCCTGGGCCACGTTGCAGCCCTCCCAGCACCACAGGCGGCCGTCGGCCTGTCGGAGCACGGTCGGCGAGCGCAGGATCGACAGGTTGGCGGTGACCGCGTCGAGCAGGGCAGGGGGCAGGGTGCTCCGCCAGAGGGCGTCCTGGAAGGCCCGGGTCCGGGCCGTCAGCGCCGGACCCTGGCTCTGCCACCAGGTCAGCAGCGCCGCGACGTCGGCGAAGCGGTCCGCGTACCAGGGGCGGTAGGTCGGGCGGTGGTCGCCGGCGTCCAGCGGACCCCGTTCGGCGATCCCGCCAGGCCCGAAGGGCAGGGTCCACAGATCGCTCACGGGCACGTGCCACGCGAGCTGGAAGGGCACGGTGCGCTGCTCCCCTGGGCTCAGGGCCAAGGTCACGTACAGGCTCGCGCCCGGCGGGGGTTCACCGTCGGCGTGGGGGGGCCGGGTCTTGCTGGGGCCCGCCTGGATCCGGGCCCAGGTCATGGTCAGCGCGTCCCACCAGCCGCCCCGGAACCAGGCACAGTCCGCGGTCGGGGAGAGCGCCGGGTCGGTGGCCAGGGCCAGCTCGGCGCGGTCCCAGGGCCGCTCGTCGCAGCCGGGCTGGGCGAGCACCACCCCCCCGCGCACCGGTCGCACGGTGCGGCCCGGCGTCTCGGCAGCCAGGAAGTGCTCGCTGTGCAGGCTCAAGGTCACCTGGTGCGGCCGGTCCGACGTGTTCTCGACGGTGTAGGCCAGCAACGCCAGCGGCAGGCTGCTGGCGTCGGCGTCGCCGGGCACGAAGGGGCTCCAGGCGTCGAGGGTGCAGCGGACCGGGAGCTCGGGGTCGCGGAGCTCGATCCGGGCGGCGGGAAAGCGCCCCAGAAAGCTGGCTTCGGCGAACCTCGGCAGGCCGATGCTGCGGCTCACCCCCGGTCCTCCCTGGGCCTTCCAGCGGGGCACGGGGCCCTCCAGGACCCGGGCCTGGCCGTCGACCTGGATCGCTGCGAACAGGATCGGCGCGTGCTCGAGCTCGGGCCGGTGGCGCAGGGAGACCTGGGCGAAGCCCCCGGTGCCCTCCAGCCCGATCATGCCGGCGCCCAGGCCCCCGAGTGGGAACACGACGCGATCGAGCTGTGCCCCGGTCTTCACCGTGGCATCCTCGCACGTCCAAAACGACGACAACCCCGTGAATTTCACGGGGTTGTCGAGATGGTACACCCAGGAGGAGTCGAACCCCCAACCTTCGGATCCGTAGTCCGACGCTCTATCCAATTGAGCTATGGGTGCAGAAGGTGTCTGCCAGACGAGCAAGAGGTGGCGGAGACGGAGGGATTCGAACCCTCGGTACAGCTTTTGACCGTACACACGATTAGCAATCGTGCACCTTCAGCCACTCGGTCACGTCTCCAGCAATGACAAAGAGCAGTGGCAAAAGGCGGAGGGGGTGGGATTCGAACCCACGGACCCTCTCGGGTCGGCGGTTTTCAAGACCGCTGCCTTCGTCCACTCGGCCACCCCTCCGGGAAGCCGCACCGGCAACTATTCGGGGGCCTCGATGCGGTCAAGGCCGCCCATGTATGGACGCAGGGCCGCGGGCAGCACCACGGAGCCATCGGCCTGCTGGCCATTCTCCAGGACCGCCACCAGGGCGCGTCCGACCGCCAGCCCCGAGCCGTTGATGGTGTGGCAGAACCGGGGCTTGCCGGCCTTTTTCTGGCCCTCGGCCGGCGCCGGGCGGTAGCGCAGGTCCATGCGACGGGCCTGGAAGTCCCCGAACCAGCTGCAGGAGCTGATCTCCCGGAAGGCCTGCTGGCCGGGCAGCCAGACCTCGAGGTCGTAGCAGAGCCGGGCGTTGGCGCTGATGTCGCCCGCGCACAACCGCTGCACCCGGTAGGGCAGCTCCAGGGCCTGGAGACAGGCCTCGGCGTGGCCGGTCAGGGCCTCGTGCTCGGCCCGGGCGGTCTCGGCGGTGGTGATCTTGACCATCTCCACCTTGTGGAACTGGTGCTGGCGGATCAGACCCCGGGTGTCCTTGCCATAGCTGCCGGCCTCGGCCCGGAAGCACGGGGTGAACGACGCATAGGACAGGGGCAGCTGGGCCTGGTCCAGGATCGATGCCCGGTGCAGGTTCGTGACCGGGACCTCGGCGGTGGGGATCAGGAAGGCGTCCTGGCCATTTAGCGGCTGGGCGAGCTTGAACAGGTCCTCTTCGAACTTCGGCAGCTGACCGGTGCCCTCCATGGTCGAGCGCCAGACGATGTAGGGCACCGCGACCTCGAGGTAGCCGTGGTCGCCGGTGTGCAGGTCCAGGAACAGGCTGGTGAGGGCGCGGTCGAGCCGGGCCCCCAGCCCCCGGAGCACGGCGAAGCGGGCGCCGGACATGCGGGCCGAGGCGTCGGTGTCCAGGATGCCCAGAGCGTGGGCCAGGTCGTCGTGGGCCTGGGGCTCGAAGTCGAGCTCGCGAGGGGTGCCCCAGCTGCGCACGGTGACGTTGTCGTGCTCGGACTTGCCGTCCGGGACCTCGTCTTCCAGCAGGTTGGGGATCTTGAGGACCAGATCTCGACGGGCTTCGTCGACCGTGCGCAGCTCGCCCTCGATGTCCTTGGCGCGGGCGCTGGCTTCCCGAACCTGGACCTTGAGCGTGTCGGCCTGGTCCCGCTGACCGGCCTTCATGAGCTGGCCGATCTGGGGGGAGAGCTGGTTCCGCGTGGCGCGGCAGGCCTCGCTCTCCTGGACCAGAGCGTTGCGCTGGGTGGTCAGGTCGGCGACCTGGGCGGGCATGGCCAGGGTCTCTTCGTCGGCGCCGCGGCGCACCAGGTGGGCGCGCACGTCGTCGGCGTGCTCTGCGACGTAGCGGGGGTCGAGCATGGCTCCTCCGGGGACCCGGCGTCTAACCCGCAGTCAACGCAGCACGGCGACCAGGTGTTCCCCCAGGGCCGCCTTGACCCGGTGCGGATCGATGGGCTCGCTGGTCTCGGCCGCCATCGACGTGAGCAGGCCGCTGTCGAGCCCGCAGGGGTTGATGCGCTGGAACCAGGCCAGGTCCACGTCGATGTTGAGCGCCAGGCCGTGCCAGGTCACCCAGCGGCGACAGGCGATGCCCACGCTGCAGATCTTGCGACCCCCGACCCAGGCGCCGGTGTTGCGGGGATCCCGGGTCGCGGAGAGGCCGAAGTCGGCACAGGTGAGGATGGCGGCTTCCTCGAGCCGGTGCAGGTGGTCGTGTAGATCCCGGCGATCACCCTCCAGGGACACGATGGGGTAGGCCACAAGCTGACCCGGCCCGTGAAAGGTCACGTCGCCGCCGCGCTCGACCTCGACCACCGGCACCTCGCCCGCCGCCAGCACGTTGCTCGCCGAGGTGCGCCGGCGACCCAAGGTGAACACCGGGTCGTGCTCCACCAGCAGCACCGTGTCCGGGCACTCACCGGCGATGCGCTGGGCGAGCACCTGTTGCTGGAGGGCGTGGGACTCGGCGTAGCCCAGCCGGCCCAGGTCTCGCAGGATCACAGCACGTCGGCGACGGCGGCCTTGACCCGGGCGTGCACCTGGTCCGGGGTGCCCGAAGCGTCGACGGGCACGATGCGCTCGCCGCGCCCGGCCAAGAGCGCCAGGGCGGCGCCATAGGCTGCGGACACGGCCTCGAGGGTGGACCGGGTCTCGAAGCGGTCCCGGGCCAGGCCTCGGGCCTCGATCCGGGCCAGGCAAGCGTCGATGGACAGGTCCAGGAACAGGGTCACGTCGGGGGCGCGAAAGTGGCCGTTCAGGCTGGCCACGAAGTCCAAGGGGGCCGCCAGGGACTGGTACGCCAGCGACGAGTGGTAGTAGCGGTCGGTCACCACAACCTGGCCGTCGGCCACCCGGGGCAGGATCTCGCGGTCCAGGTGGTCCCGGCGGTCTGCCGCGAAGAGGTAGGGCAGCACCCGGTCCGAGAGCGGCGCCCGGTCGGCCAGGGCCTCTCGGATCAGAATCCCCACGGGGCCGGTCGACGGCTCGGCGGTGGCATGGGCCCGGTCGACCGCGTCGACCAGCATCTGGACCTGGGTCGTGCCCCCGGATCCGTCCAGCCCCTCGATGGCGATGAAGGCGCCGCGCATGCCCCCGGCCGTAACGTTTCACAGTCGGTTGTCATCGAGGCGTTTAGCTTTGCAACGCTGCGGGCACAGGAAGTGCCCCCCTCCATCCGACGTCAAGCACCGAGACGCCACCGATGACCTCCCTGCTGCTCCTGGGTACCGCCCTGGCCGCCACTGGCCACCACCACACACCGGCAGAGACGCTGACCAAGCAGGCGCTCTACGACAGCGTGATCGCGCACTTCGACCCGGCCATCGCGTCGCCGTCGCTCACCGACCGCTTCGCCTGCGGCACCGGTGCGGTCCAGCAGCTCAAGGACCACTGGGACTGGTTCGACCCGGCCGAACGCGCCGAGCTCACAGACCTGGTTGCCCCGTGGAAGCAGGACCTGCTCGAAGAGCTCCCCGGGACCCCAGCGCCGCCCCCGGGGGCCGGCCCGTCGGACACCTGCTTCGGCCAGTTCGCCAAGAACCGCCACAACACCGAGCACTTCGGCATCGAGTGGGACGACAGCAACATCGACTGGGACGACATCGAGGACTTTGGCGAGGCGCTGGAGGAGTCCTGGCAGGTCCAGGTCGAAGAGCGCGGCTGGGAGGCCCCCTACAAGACCGACCAGTACAAGCTGCTCGTCTACGTCGACGGCTCCAACTACGCCGGCGCCTACACCACCGTGGACAACTGCAACGGCGTCTACGTGGCCTACATCGTCACCGGCAACGGCATCTTCTGGGGGGACTGGTACCAGGACCTGGCGGCCCACGAATTCAACCACGCGTCGCAGTTCGCCTATGGCTACGGCCACGAGTTCTACTTCTGGGAGGCGACGGCCACCTACATCGAGGAGCAGAGTTTCCCGGACCACGACGCCTGGGCCCCCTACATCGCCGGCTACACCGACAACCCGTGGATCGCCCTGAACGCGTCGAGCCAGAGCAGCACGGAGATCTTCAGCCACATGTACGCGATGGCCATCCTCAACTTCCACCTGGACGAGTACTGGGGGGGCGAGGACATGAGCCGCCAGCTGTGGGAGTACGCCAAGGACTTCCCGCGCACGGTCTACGAGCTCTACCTGCCCGACGTGCTCGAGGACCTGGGCTACGACTGGGACGAGATCTACACCGGCTTCATGGCGGCCAATTCGGTCATGGACTACCGCGAAGGCCACCTGATGGGCCGGATCGACAAGCTCGACTGGGTCGACGTGCTGCCGCTGACCGGCTTCAGCGAGCGGGACACCAAGCCCGAGAACCTGGGCCAGAACTACTGGCGCATCGACGGCAACGCCTACGAGAGCGACGAGCCGGACTTGTACCTGCACTTCGAGGGCGGGCTGGGCGCCGAGTGGAAGGTCCTGCTGGTCGGGACCAGCGGGGACACGGTCCAGCGTATCGTCGAGGCCGAGGTGGTCGACGGCGAAGAGAACGAGGAGACGCTGGAGGCCTTCATGCCGGACTGGGGCGAGCACGCCGATGTCTGGGTCGTGATGTCTCCGACGGTCCAGGGCTACGACGACGCCTACTCCTACGCCTTTGATCTGTGGGCCGAGCCGGCCCCCGAGCCCGAGATCGAAGAGGAGGTTCCCGTCGAGAGCGACGACGGCGAGGCAGCGATCTTCGGCTCCTGCAGCACGACGCCGGCAGGCACCGCCTCCGGCTGGCTCGCGGTCCTGGGGCTGGCCGGACTGCTGGTCCGCCGACCGCGCTGAAGGATACGGGGCGTCGATGATCCCCATCGACGACCACCCGCTCCTGGACCTGCACGCCTTCGAGGCCCGATTCCCTCGGCCTCTGGGTCGGCTCGCCTCACCGCAGCACTGGCTGGACCTGCTCGCCCCCGGCGCCGTGGGCCCCATGGCCACCGACGACGGCGTCAAGCTGGCGGTGCGCAACCTGTTGCGGCACGGCGGCTTCAAGCCTTCGGGCCGCTCCAAGCCGGCCAGCGAGTACCTGATCAAGGCCGCGGCCGGGGGCTTCCTGGGGCCGATCAACCCGGTGGTCGACGCCTGCAATGTGGTGTCGCTGCACTCGGGGCTGCCGGTCAGCGTGGTCGACCTGGACCGCACCGACGGCGATCTGAGCGTGTCCATCTGCCCGCCGGAGACCCGCTACGTCTTCAACGCCAGCGGACAAGAGATCCGGGTCGACGGGCTGCTGGGCCTGCACGACGCCCAGGGCCCCTGCGCCAACGCGGTCAAGGACAGCCAGCGCACCAAGACCCACGAGGGCACGACCCGGGTGGCGTGCGTGATCTGGGGCACCAAGGCGCTGCCGGGCCGGGCCGAAGAAGCGGCGGGCTGGTATCGCCGCCTGCTGGAAGAGGTGGGGGCCGAGACCCTGGCGAAGTAGGATCCGCCGCACCTCCCCCCAGGTCTACGGCTGGCTGACCGGCGCGATCAAGAACGACAAGGACGTGGCCAAGATGGCGTCGGACAACATGGCGACCATGGGCGTCTACATCGTGCTGGCCTTCATCGCTGGGCAGTTCGTGGCCTACTTCAACTGGACCCACACGGGCGCGGTCAGCGCGGTCAAGGGCGCCGGCCGGAGCTCACCCAGGCGGCCTACCGGGTCGGCGACAGCATCCCGAACATCATCACGCCGCTGATGCCGTACCTGCCGATCATCATCGTGTTCGCCCAGCGCTACGACCACAAGGCGGGCATGGGGTCGATCATCAGCGCGATGCTGCCCTACTCGATCGCCTTTGCCATCGGCTGGTCGATCCTGTTGATGATCTGGATGCTGGCGGGCATCCCGCTCGGTCCTGGTGCGCCGACCTTCTACGCGGTGCCCGGGGGCTGAGCCAGCCGGGGGGCGGCGAGAGCCCGGCCCGGGGTAGGCTGCGGGCTCGCAAGGAGTGGCGGTGGCCTGGATCCTCGCATTGACGGCGGCTTGTGAGGGGTTCTGGCTGGACGACGACGACCTGTGCGAGGGGGCGATCGCCCGGACTCACTACCACCTGGATGCTGACGGAGACGGGTTTGGGGACCCAGCCATCGACCTGGGCTGCAGGCCCCTGGACGTCGGCGTGCCTGCGGAGCTGGCCACCGACTGTGACGACGCCGCGCCCGACGTGAATCCCCTGGCGGTCGAGATCTGCGATGGCGTGGACAACGACTGTGACGGGCGGGTCGACGACGACGACGACGTGGCCGACCCGCCGGCCCGCTACCCGGACGCCGACGGCGATGGGTACGGGGTCGACGACGGCGCCGTGTGGGGCTGTGACATCCCCGAGGGCTACTCCGAGCTCTCCGGCGACTGCGACGACAGCGACCCGGAGCGCTTTCCCGACCAGAGCTGGTTCCGAGACGCCGACAGCGACGGCTTCGGGGTGCTCGAGGACCCGTTCGCCAGCTGCCTGGGCCCGGACGGCTACGTGGCCAACGCCGACGACTGCGACGACGACGCGGCCGACCGGCACCCCGGTGCAGTCGAGGCGTGCGACGGCGCCGACGACGACTGTGACGGATCCATCGACGAGGACCCGGTCGACCCCGTGACCTGGTACCGGGACGAGGACCTGGACGGGTACGGCCTCGAGGGGGACGCCCAGCTCGCCTGTGAACCGCCCGATGGCTACGGCGCCTTCCTGGTCGGGGACTGCGACGACACCGACCCCCTCTGGAGCCTGCACTGCGCCTGGGCCCGGGTCTGGGCAGGGGGCGAGGACAGCTGTGGCCAGCGGACCGACGGCGCCGTGCGCTGCTGGGGGGGCGATGCGAGCGGTCAAGGCAGTGCGGTCGAGGCCCTCGAAGGGGTGGCCCAGGTCGGTGTGGGGGTTCAGCTGGCATGCGCTCTGAGCGTGGATGGGGCCTTGTCCTGTGCCGGCGACGACTCGTCGGGGGGGGTGAGCGATGCGCCGACCACCGGGACCTGGACCGTCGTCGTCTCGGGGGACCTGCACGCCTGTGCCCTGGCCGACACCGGAGAGATCACCTGCTGGGGTCGGGACAACCAGCGCCAGGTCAGCAACGTGCCCCTCGGCGACGGTCACCTGGACCTGTCCTCTGGGCACGAGCACGCCTGTGCGGTCACGGGCGCGGGAGCCCTGACCTGCTGGGGCCGCGATGCCGAAGGCCAGGTGAGCGGGGCCCCGTCTGGCGTGGGCTTCGTCGACGTCGAAGCCGGAGCGTTCCATACCTGTGCCCTGGACGGGGCTGGGGAAGCCTCCTGTTGGGGCTGGGACTACGGCGGTGCCGTGAGCGACACGCCGTCGAAGACCGGCTTCGTCGCGCTGGCCGGCGGCTACTACCACACCTGCGCCCGCCACCTGGGCGGCGAGTCCCAGTGCTGGGGCTGGGACTGGACCGACGACAGCTTTCGGGATCCGGTGCCGGACACGGTGTCCTTGGCGTCGGGGGACTTCCACGCCTGCGCGGTCCTGGGCACCGGCGCGATGCACTGTTGGGGCTACGACGAGGCGGGTCAGGCCACGCCGCCGGTCGACGGCTTCCTGGCGGTCGATGCCGGGCCCGACCACACCTGTGGCGTCGGTGATGCACTGAGCTGCTGGGCCCGGGAGGCGGGTGGCTTGGTCCTGGACGGGCTGACGTGGCGGCAGTTCGCGGCTGGCGACGCCCACAATTGTGGCGTCACGACCCTGGGCGAGGGCTTCTGCTGGGGGCGCAACCTGGACGGCCAGGCGGATCCCAGCGTCGGGGACTTCGCCTGGGAGAGCTTGGCGCCCGGGTACTACCACTCCTGTGGCCTCACGACCGATGGTGCCGTCGCCTGTTGGGGCTACGACAACGATGGCTCGGTCGACGACGCCCCGTCGGGCTCGGACTGGGTGCAGCTCGACGCAGCCGCCGAGCACGCGTGCGCCCTCTCGGCCGATGGCCGGGCGACCTGCTGGGGCTGGGACGGCTACGGCGAGGTCACCAACACGCCCGCGGATCTGGACGACTTCGTGCAGCTCGACGCCGGCAACTACACCAACTGCGGGCTGCGCAGCGATGCCTCGGTCCGGTGCTGGGGCTGGAATGGGCACGGGCTGGTCGCCGACGCACAGGCCGCGCCCGATGCGGTCCAGGTCAGCATCGGGGGTAGCCAGGCCTGTGTGCTGAGCACGGCGGGCGAGCTGGCTTGCTGGGGGGACGATGGCAGCGGGGGCGTGAGCGATGCGCCGGCGGGGGACGGCTGGGTCGGCGTGTCCACCGGCTGGGCCCACAGCTGCGCCGTGCACGGTCTGGGCACGGTCCAGTGCTGGGGCGCTGACGAGCGGGGCGAGGTCGCCGACGTGCCCGCAGGTCTGGCCGACGCCGTCCAGGTCTTTGCCGGGGCCAAGGCGAGCTGCGCCTTGAGGGCCGACGGCTCGGTCACCTGTTGGGGCTCGGCGGAGTTCGCCAAGACTACGGTGCCCGACCCCAACGACTTCGTGGTCGGCGTGCAGACCGGCGACGGCCACGTGTGCGGCCTCGACGCCCTGGGTGTGCCCTGGTGCGGCGGGCGCGACGACCAGGGCCAGGCCTCGCCCCCAGGAACGCTGTTGACCAGCCTGGACCTGGGCCTGCACCATGGCTGCGGGGTGACGCCGGGCAGGGACGCCGTGTGCTGGGGCCTGGACGACCGGGGCCAGGCCACCGTGCCTGCGGGCCTCGAGGGCGAGGTCCGGGCCGTCGCGGCTGGGAGCGCCCACAGCTGCGCCCTGGCCTACGCCGGCGACGTGACCTGCTGGGGCGCCGACGACCAGGGCCAGGCGTCGCCGCCCGCCACCCTCAGCAACCTGACCCACCAGGTCACGGCGGGCTGGGAACACGCCTGTGCGCTGGACCTGGGCACCCCGGTCTGCTGGGGCGCCGATGACCACGGCCAGGCGACACCGCCAGCGGAGCTCGGCGATCTGAGCGAGCTGATCGCCGGGGGCTTCCACACCTGTGGGCTCCGGACCGACGGCTCCGCGGTCTGCTGGGGCCAGGACGACCACGGCCAGGTGAGCGACGTGCCCCCGCTGGCATTCTCGGCCCTGACTCTGGGCCAGGAGCACACCTGTGGCCACAAGCCCGATGGCTACGTGGTCTGCTGGGGACGCAACGACGAGGGCCAGGGGGACGCGCCGACGGAGTGAAGGCAGCGCCTACTTGTTCAGGACGTGGACCGCCTCGCCGAGCGCGGCCTTGGCGGCCTCCATCACGCCCTCGGCCAAGGTGGGGTGAGGGTGGATGGTCAGCCCGATGTCCAGGGCCTCGGCGTCCATCTCGATGGCCAGGGCGCACTCGCTGATCAGGTCGCTGGCGTGGGCACCGACGATGGTGATGCCAAGGACCCGGTCGTTGTCCGCGTCGAGCACGACCTTGACGAAGCCGTCGGTCTCGTTGGTGGTCAGCGACCGTCCGACGGCCGCAAAAGGCACCTTGCCGACCTTGATCTCGTGGCCCCGGTCTCGGGCCTCGTGCTCCATCAGGCCTGCGGTGGCGATCTCGGGGTCCGTGAACACCACGGCTGGCACCGTGCGGGCCTGGTTCTCGACATTGTGGCCAGCGATGACCTCGGCGACCACCTCGCCTTCGTGGGTGGCCTTGTGGGCCAGCATGGGCTGACCGGCCACGTCGCCGATGGCGTACAGGCCGGGCACGTTGGTCTTGCACTGCTTGTCGATCTTGATGAAGCGGCCGTCGAGCTCGACCCCCAGGGCCTCGAGGCCCAGGTCCTCGGTGTTGGGCCGACGACCGACCATCACCAGGATGGCGTCGGCGGCCAGCTGCTCGGTGCCCTTTGGGGTCTCGACCGTCACGACCGCTCCGTCGTCGCCCTCTTCCCAGCCCAGCGCCTTGCTCTTCAGCTTGACCTTGACCTTGGACTTCTTGAGCTTGCGGGAGATGATCTTGACCACGTCGGGGTCGAAGCCCGGCATGAGCTGATCCATGAACTCGACGACCGTGACCTGGCTGCCGAATTTGGCCAGCACGCTGCCAAGCTCCAGGCCGATGTAGCCCCCACCGATCACCACCACGCGCTCGGGCAGCGCCTGGATGTCCAGGGCCTTGGTGGAGTCCATGATTCGGGGGTCCGAGAAGCTGAAGCCGGGGATCTCGACGGGTCGGGAGCCGGTGGCCAGCACGATGTGCTCGGCTTCGACCCGCACGGTGCCTTCTGCGGTCTCGACCTCGAGTGCCCCCGGGGCCACCAGCTTGGCGGTGCCGGTCATGCGGTCGGCGCCGTTGCCCTTGAGCAGGGTCTGCACGCCGCTGGTGAGCTTCTTGACCACCGAGCCCTTCCAGGCCTGAAGCGCGGGGAGGTCCAGGGTGGCGTCGCCGCTGACAACAATGCCCATGGCCCCGGCGTTGCGGATCTCGTGGAGCCGCTTGCCAGCCGTGATCAGCGCCTTGCTGGGGATGCAGCCCACGTTCAGGCACACGCCGCCCCAGTACTCGCGCTCGATGCACAGGGTCTTCACGCCGAGCTGGGCCAGGCGGATGGCGCAGGGGTAGCCCCCGGGGCCGGCGCCGACGACGACGGCCTGGTAGCGCTGGGTCTCCATGTCTTGCTGCTCCTGCTCTTGAATCGCTATCCCACGCTCAGCTCGACGTCGCCGCTGGGGTCGGTCTCGGTGAGCTCGTCGTGGGCACGGGCGAGGGGGTCCTCGCCCGGGGTGAGGTGGGCTTCGATGAAGCGCGGTCCGCCCGCGGCGCGGGCCTCGGACACGGCGCTCAGCACTTGGTTGATCAGGCCGCCGTCCACGTTGCGGGCCTTGATGCCGAACGCCATCGCGTGGTGGCTCAGGCTGCCCGCGAGCTGCTCGGCATAGGGGGCGTCGTCGCCGCGCTGCCAGGCGTGGGCCAGGAACAGCACCCGCAGGTGATGCAGGGCTGCGAAGTTGAGCGCTTCGTGGAAGGCGCCGCAGCTCGCCGAGCCCTCGCCCAGGAAGCACAGCACGGCGTCGTCGGGGTAGGCCATCGCAAGCCCGCAGGCGTGCAGCATCCGGGCCGCTGGAGAGGTGGTCACTGGGGCCACGCGCCAGGGGCGGCAGCCGGCGTGGCCGTCGACCAGGCGGTCGGCCGGACAGCCACGGAGCACGGCGCCGACCCGCTCCCGCAGGCCCGGGAGGACCCAGTCGGTCTTCTCGATGCCCATGTAGCCCCCGGCGATGATCGCCTCGAGGCCGCGAGCTGGCACCGCGAAGGGGGTGGGGCTGCTGGCCTGGAGGTCCTGGTCCGCGGCGCGAACCTGGGACAGGGCCTCGCGCATCGAGAGCTTCATGCCAGGTCCAGGATCAGGCTGGCCGGGTTCTCCAAGACGAGCTTGAGGGCGGCCACGAAGCGGGCCCCCACGGCCCCGTCGATGATGCGGTGGTCGAAGGACGGACTCAGGTACATCATGTCGCGGATGGCGATCTCGCCGTCGACGACCATCGGCCGCTTCACGATGCGGTTGACGCCCAGGATGGCGACCTCGGGCACGTTCAGGATGGGGGTGGCGAAGACCCCGCCGATGTTGCCGACGCTGGTGACGGTAAAGGTGCCGCCCTGGAGCTCGTCCATGCGGACCTTGCCCTCGCGGGTGCGGTGGACCAGGTCCGCCATCTCGGCGGCGATCTGGAGCACGCTCTTCTGCTCGACGTTCTTGACCACCGGCACGAACAGGCCCTGAGGCGTGTCGGTGGCGACGCCGATGTTCACGTCGCCCTTGACCACCAGCGTGAACGGGTCAGGCTCGACCACTGCGTTCACGTTGGGGAACTGGCGGAACACCACGGCACACGCCTTCATCACGAAGGGCAGGTAGGTGAGCTTGACCCCCCGGGCGGCGGCCTGGGCCTTGAGCTTGGTGCGCATGGCGACCAGCTCGGTGACGTCGATCTCGTCGACGTAGGTGAAGTGGGGGGCGGTCTGCTTGGACCGGAGCATCTGCTCGGCGATCTTGCGGCGCAGGCCGATGATCTTGATGCGCTCTTCGGCGCCGCTGGGCACGGCCTGGGACTGGGGCACCGCCGGGGCGGCCTTGGCTGCCGGGGCGGCGGGGGCGGTGCCGTAGGCGTCCAGATCGGCGCGGGTCACCCGGCCGGCCTTGCCGCTGCCGGGGACCTGTTGGAGGTCGACGCCGAGCTCGCGGGCGTGGCGGCGCACGGCTGGGGTGGCCAGGGCCTTGGCGCCGGCGGCACGGGCAGCTGGAGCGACCGGAGCGACGGCGGCCGGCGGGGGCCGGGGCGCTGCGGCAGGCGCCGGAGCCTGCAGGGGCGGCTTGGGCGCGGCGCTCACGCCGTTGGTGGGCGCGGCTGGGGCGGGCCTGGCAGGGGAAGCCGTGGCCGTCGTGCTACCTCCCACAGCCGCTGACGCGGTGGTGGCGATGTCGACCAGAGGGGTGTGGACCGCGACCACGTCGCCCTCGGCGTGGTGGAGCTTGACCACCTTGCCGGACTTCGGGGTGCTGATCTCGACGGTGGCCTTGTCGGTCATGATCTCGCAGACCGGCTGGTCTTCAGCGATCAGGTCGCCCTCGGCGACGAGCCAGCGCACGACTTCGCCCTCGATGACGCCTTCGCCGATCTCGGGCAGCTCGAACTGGAACATGGGGGACTCCTAGAAATTGACGCTGTCGACCAGCGCTGTGGCCACCTGGTCCGAGCCGCCGGCCACCAGGGCGGGCGGCGACTCCAGGTAGAGGAAGGCCGCGTCGGTCGCGGCCCGGAGCAGACGGTCTGCCAGGGCCTGGTCGGCGCCGGCGCTCTCGACCACCAGGACGCGTCCGGTCCGGCGCACGGACTCGGCGATGGTGCCCAGATCCAGTGGCGCCAGGCTGCGGAGGTCGATCACCTCGGCCTCGTAGCCTTGGTGGGCACAGGCGTCGGCAGCGGCGGTGGCCGTCGCGACGCCGGCACCCCACGCCAGCAAGGTGACGTGGTGGCCCGGCCGGACCACATAGGCGCTGCCCAGTGGGACCAGGGCGTCGGGCACGGGGCCGCGGCGGGTGTAGAGGGTCATGGGCTCGAGCAGGACGACCGGGCCCCGGTGTCGCACGGCGCTTCGGAGCAGGCCGGCTGCGTCGGCCGGGGTGGCTGGGCTGGCCACAGCCAGGCCCGGGGAGGTGGCCAACAAGCCGGCCACCGACGGCTCAGCCAGGGTGCCGGCGGGGCCGCAGGGAAGCCGCAGAACCACCGGGGCGACGACCTCGCCGCCGGTCCGCCCGGCCATGGTGCCGATCTCGCCCAGGAGCTGATCCAAGGCGCCCGTGACCCGACCGGCGCTGGGCAGCTCCACCACCGGGATGCGTCCACCCATGGCCAGTCCGGCGGCGATGCCCAGCAGGCCGGACTCGGACAAGGGGGTCTGGACCACGCGCTCGGGGCCGTGGGCGGCGAGGAGGCCTTCGCAGGTGCCGGCGACGCCGCCCAGGGAGCCGACGGCTTCGCCCAGGACGAGCACGCTGGGGTCGGTCAGGAGCAGCTCGTCCAGGGTGTCGCGGATCGCCCGGGCCAGGGTGGTGGTGCTCACAGGGTCAGCTCCTGTCCCGATCCGGGCTGTTGCTGCAGGTACTGCTTGATGTAGAACTCGCCGGCCTTGTAGCTCGACCGGACCAAGGGGCCCGACGCCACCACGGCGAAGCCCAGGGCGCGGCCCTGGTGTTCCCAGGCGGCGAAGCGGTCGGGGTGCACATAGCTGTCGACCTTGAGGTGTCGCGCCGTGGGCTGCAGGTACTGGCCGATGGTCAGGAAGCTCACCCCGGCGGTGCGGAGGTCGACCATGCACTGGTGGACCTCGGCGTCGGTCTCGCCGCAGCCGACCATGATGCTGGACTTGGTGTGGTGCTCGGGGCTGCGCTGCTTGAGCCACGCCAGCACGTCCAGGCTCTGGCGATAGCCAGCCCGGGGGTCCCGGACCGTAGGGGTCAGCCGCTCGACGGTCTCGATGTTGTGGGCGATGACCGCCGGATCGGCGGCCACGATGTGCTCGAGCAGGTCGGTGCGACCCTGGAAGTCGGGGATCAGGACCTCGACCAGGGTGCCGGGACTCGCGGCCTTGATCTCGCGGATGCAGTCGGCGTAGTGATCGGCGCCCTGGAGCTCCAGGTCGTCGCGGTCGACGCTGGTGATGACCACGTAGTCCAGCTCGAGCTCGCGGATGCTTCGGGCGACATTGGCCGGCTCCTGGGGGTCCAGGGGGGCGCCGGCCCGGCGGGTGTTCACGGCGCAGAAGCGGCAGCCGCGGGTGCAGATGTCGCCCATGACCATGAAGGTCGCCGTGCCGCCGCCCCAGCACTCGCCGATGTTGGGGCACTTCGCCTCTTCACAGACGGTGTGCAGGTTCAGCTCGCGAGCCCGGGCCTTGATCCGCGCGTAGCGTGCCTGGCGCTCGCCCGACGGGAGCCTGACCTTGATCCAGGGGGGCTTGCGACCCACTGTGCGTGCCTCCCGTTGAGGGGAGCCCCTCCTAACCGCCGGGGAGACCCGGGGCCCTCCCGGGATAGGGGCGTGCCATGGCGCGACGTCACGATCCTCCGTCCCCCGGACAGGCCGCACCGGCCTTCGACCTGCCCGACCAGCACGGCAATCGGCACCGATTGGCCGACTACGCCGGTCGGCCGGTGGTCTTGTGGTTCTACCCCAAGGACTTCACCAAGGGCTGAACCATCGAGGCTCGCGGGTTCCGCGAGCTCCACGAGACCGGCC